>JANOPA010000108.1:0-63374 GCA_031421635.1 Betaproteobacteria bacterium
ACGCAGCTTGGCGTTTGGGGCCAGCACCCCGTGGAACCGAATCAGATGTAGCCTTGGTCTCGGTCTTGGCACCAGTGCAGCCAGCCGCTGCATGAACTCCAGGGGCGACATCACCTGATGCGTCGTGCCGTCTCTCCACGGGGTCTTCAGTTTCAGCTCGACTTGGCCTGAAGCATTGACCTGCACCCGGTCGTTGGCGAGCGCTGGACGGGTAATGTAGCGGCATAGTCGCTCCAGGGTCTTTCTCTGCCCAGCCCCGCAACGCACCCCCGCATGAAGGCTGAAGCCTTGCAGGTTGGCGCATAACTTCTGCTTGCCACTTATTTCTCTGGGCAGAGCGCCTTGCAACGTCAGCACCTTCTGGCCTGCCCGTGGGCCGAAGGCAATTCGGTAAACACACGAACCCCGATGCAGTGGCCTGAGGGTCCGGGCTTCCTCGGAATCATCGTCGGCATCAGCCAAATACGTCTCGCCCTGATCCTCGACTAAAATGCCTCGGCGAACCAGTTGCTTCATCACGCGCTTGATGATTCTTTGCAACACTTCCCACACCTGCTCGTCGCTCGGGGCGCGAATCTCGATGAACTCGGGTTCGCCCTCGGCATTTGTCCGGTAGACACCGTCCAGCCTGCAATCAGCGCGTTTTGCGGCCAGGATTAACTGCGTCTATCGACCCCCCTCGGCCCAGGATTAAGTGCCACTGAGCCTGCATTTGACGGCGCCGGCCTGCATTACATCGTCGCCGGCCAACATTAACACCAACTGACCGGCCTGTACCGTCCAGCAAACCTTCGTTTTCGAGAGCCAAGAGCATCTAAAAATTCTTGGCGTGCTTTGTTTTCCGTTTCCTGAGACGACCCCCATAGACAGCAGGGGTCTGTGGTTGGTACTCACTCGAACAGCACCAGCACAGCACCAGGCCACCCCTATGCAACCCGGCCCGCCAGCCCCCACAGTGCCAGCGGCTTAGTATCAGCCGACAGCCTGCGCCCAATGCCCACTTGCGTTTAGCGGACTTTGGGCGCAGGATTGATTCGCGTTGTGCATCCGGCTCGTTCCCTAGCGACTCTTTGTTTGTAGTTTCCGGCACTACACATAGCAGTATGCAGCGCCGGTAAGGGGCGTCCCATGGGCTTATATACGTCAGTGTGTGATGAATGCGATGTAGTAATCGGTCAATCCGGCAATGGGAAATGCAACGCATGCCATGGCAATGGGTGGGTTAGCATTTTTGACGCCGAAGAAAGTTGCGAGCGCTGCGGTGGTGACGGTGAGTGCCCGGTTTGTGAGGGTTAAGGGTACGTTGACGATTGACTCTTTTCCGGCGTGCTGTTTCCAGCAGCGTTGCTCACCACACTTGGGCTTCGATCTGGCGATTCGGTTCATCGCACTCTGTGGCGACGCTGCCCCGGAAAACAAATAAGGAAGAGGCCGCCTGGCAGATGGGAGGGTGTGTGAAACGAGCAGCAGTGTTTTTCTTTTTTGTCGTAGTGACGTTGACAGATGTTTATGTCGGCTTGCCAGTTCACGTCAGCTCGCAACCAACTTTTTTTTGGAGCGTCGACATCAACCGAGAGATAGAACAACTCAAGGTGAAACCACTACTGGTCTGGGTTGCTGAGGAACTTCACTCTCTGCACATGCCGGCCGGGCGCATCGCGTTGGCGCCCACGGTTATCAAGACTCAGCAACTCGGACTGGCCGACGCATTAGTGAATATATTTGCAATTATTAGTTTTACTGTATTGGCCAGCGTAATTTTATTCGTTGGGGGTCTGTATATAATTTACGATGGCATAACAACATCGGCTTTTCTGCGCATCTTCACTGGTGGCGCAGCAGTGATTTTTGGACCCGTTGTTATGATACTTTTCGGTCCGTTGGTTTTCGTGATTTGCCTGATCTTCGAGAACTCCAGTCCGATGTATCTTGCGCCGATGGTCTTGTTTGGTGCAGTCACCTCCATCCCGTACCTCGCTCTTGTCGTATGGGCCTTGTCCGCGCTGCTTAATTCAATCGGGTCGTCTGGCGAAGGTGTAACGGGAGACGGAGGTAGCAGTACGGGTACGCCCCCCTCACGCGTCACACGCATTGATCCTTCTACTGGGGTAGTTCAAACGCGGGGCGTCTTTTGGTGGAAAGATAGCCCTACTCGCATTAATCCAATAACTCATGTATTTCAGGAGCGGGGAATTTTTTGGTGGAAGGATAAGGGCAACTAGGTGTAGAGACTTGCATTCCAAAAGCGCCGGGCCTGCAATCAGCGCGTTTTGCGGCCAGGATTAACTGCGTCTATCGACCCTCTCGGGCCAGGATTAAGTGCTACTGAGCCTGCATTTGAGGGTGTCGGCTGCATTACATCGTCGCCGGCCAACATTAACTGGTCGTCCCTGAGAAACACCGTTTTTAGTGAATAGGCTGGTTTGCGAGACTGTTGTCGGGGCGTGGATCAAACATGGGGGTCAGACGCTAAATCATGAACTGTAGTACAGAGAGGTTTGTCTCGGTCAGTCTGCCCTCCTCCTCCAGCACCCGCATCATGGTGCGCAAGGTCGACGGGGGTGCCGCAGGGATCATCCTCGCCACTTGAACCCGGTCAAGCCCCATGCCATGAGCGAGAACCGCGCCGTAGACCGCCATCACCTCGCCCGTGCTTTGCGGGGTTCGTCTCAAGAGCGTGGTGGAGAATCTGACTTGTGCGTCGATTTCCATCACGAGGCGCGGCAACTCGATACTGCCTAGGCGTTTCGATAGCGCGTCATGCATCGGATCTTCAGGTGCGGGGTCCTCGCGTCGTGTATGGCGCTCCGGTAACGACAAGCCTTGGCCAGCCGTTGCAAGGACTGCACCACTTCGAACAGCCGTGGCCAGTTTGATCATGGCACCAGAGACAGAATAGCTTAGCCTCTCGATCGATGTGAAGCGCGAGACTCATCGTCGGCCTGGCCAGAATCCCGCAGGCGGCGATCGGCACGTCGAACCCGATGCCCAGGACGTTGACCGATGACAGGACCGTGGTCTCGCCTGATTTGAACCGGCCGATGATCTCCTTGCGGACCTCGCCGTCGGAGTAGGCGTCGAGGTGCTCGGCCGCGATGCCTTCGGCTGCGAAGTCGTCGACGATCGCCTTCGAATGTGCGATGCGACCGCGAAGACCAGGGTCGGCAATCCGGCTGCCTTCGCCATCCAGGTGCTGATGATGTCGCCGACCAGTTCCTTGCGGTTCATCGCCTTGGACAAGTCCTTGCTGATGAAGTCCCGGCCACCCGGCTGATAGTTCACGCCGACACCCGAGATGGCTGCCTCGATCTTCGCTTGCGCAGGGCCGTAGCCTTTCACCGAGACCAGATAACCGTTGTGAACCAGATCTGCGATCAGCGGCCCCTTCACCAACCGGCAGTATATCTGACCCAGCCCCTTGCGGAGCGGGGTCGCGGTCAGCCCGATGGCTGGTACTGCGCTGTACTTTTCGAGCAGATCCCGATGCGCCTTGAAAAGAATATGGGCTTCATCGATCACGATCAGTCGGATGTTCTCGGGCACTCCACGCCTCGATAAGGTCTGGATGCTCGCCACGATTACGATGTCGGTGTCGCGGTACAGCGTGTTCTCGGGCGTGATGGCGTCTGCGGTGGTCAGCGTGTCGTCGATGTCGGTCAGCACGCAGGCAATTTGGGTACAGGCGTCGAGCGGCCAGTCTTTCAGCGCGCGCATCTCTGAATTTTCGTCTGCGTTTTTTTGTGTGTCATTGAACATCCATCGCGCGACGGCGGTCATGGCGAAAACTGCCAGGACTTACGCCAGCAATACGCCTGAAAATACGCGTAAAGTTGGCCGGTTCGTCGAAGCCGAGTTCAACGCTAATACCGTCGACGGGCAAGGCGGTATGCACGAGCAGACGTTGCGCCTCCAGTATCACTCTGTGTTCGATCAGGGACTTCGGACCCACACCTCGCATCGTCATGCAGCTGGAATACAAAGTCCTGGGTGAGCAATTCAACCAACTCGCAAAATCACCCACTTTGTGGCTCTGGGTAAAGCGGCGCTCCAGTTCACGTTGAAATCTCGCGACCATGCGGGATGCCGCTGTGTAAGGCGGCGCAGCGGAATTTTTTGGGATCGACAACAAAGCCAGGCGCAACAGCAGTACCTGTAGCAGGTGCCTTATCAGGCTAATGCTCAGCGGCGATGCTTCCAACTGGCCGTACTCGCTGCACAATTGCTCGAATTCCCGCCCTATGAGAGCTGCAGTTGGGCCGACGGTAAGCAAGGAGCCATCTGACAACACATGGTCAACCAAACTGTCGTGGCCGCTCAATCGTGTCAGCTCATGATCTGACGGCACGAAAGATGGCGAGAAAAGAACCACTAAAGCCTCGAAGCTTGGAACGGTCACGTATTGCTGCACCTGGCCGGGTCGAACATGCAACACGGTACCGCAGCGGCATGCATGCGCACGGAAATCGATCAGGTGCCTGCCATTTCCCCGGGTGATGAAAAACAGCAGGTGAAACTGGGGTCGTTGAGGCGACTGGAAATGGTCAGGGGTAGCACGGTGCAAAAGATCTGACAGATGCATGACCTCGATGTCGAAACCTGGGCGAAGCGGGTTTGCATAGCGGACGTTAAGAATCGTAGGAGATGAATTCAACATGCGGATCTTCCGAAAATGACAACTGTTGATCGCATTTTGACATTGATAGCGATCGCGTAAAGGGCCAAACTTGGCTTCCCTTCAATCAACGGAGAAAACCATGCAACATGACCGACGCCATATTCTGTACGCCATCACCTCACTCGCCAGCGCTGCGCTGTGGAGCGCAGATGCCGCCGCACAGCCCGCTTCAGCGGGCGACGAAATGCTTGCGGTAAACCGGGCGTTCGACGAGGCTCTGTCGCGGCTTGATATTGTGGCCCTTGAAGCACTGTCGTTGCAGGAGCCCCACGTGATTGCAATCCATCCCAACGCACGGCAAATAACAATCGGCTGGGAAGAGGTACGCAAGAGTTGGCTGGGAGTTGCTGAACGTTTTTCTGAGCTGTCGGTAAAACTCGAAAATCCAACGGCAGTCGTCCGAGACAACGTAGGTTGGGTCACGGGCACGGAAGTCGTCAACGCCAAGCGCAAGACAGGCGAGGTCGTCACCTACACCGCGTTAACCACAAATATTTACGAGAAGCGCAATGGACGGTGGTTGATGTCTGCTCACCTTACGGCTCGCGTGCCGTCTTGAAGGGGATTTGTCACACGCATATTAACTCTGACCAGATATCTGGGCCAAGGCAATTTCGGCCTTGGGTGCGAACGCTTGCCTGGTGGTGTGCGGGGGATAGGTAATTTAAAAGGCCTTTTCTGCTACTCATTTGTGAAGTCGGCGATATACATCCATCAAATTGGAGCCTCCTAAAGCTTGCCTCGTGAAAGTTGCGTCCCGGCTTCACCGCATGTCACCCCTTTTGCGGCTAAGCGCGTGCCTTCGTGCACAGTTTATCGAGCGCTGCTGTCGTTTTCCGTTAGAGATGGCAATAATTTCCGTTAAAGATGGCGAATCAGTATTTCGCCAATTCACGTAAACCCCCGCTAATCAAGGGTTGTAGCCGATTTTCCTAGCATTTACGAAACATCGACCGCGATCAACACCCTTTAGGTTGTTCCGTCAAAGATGGCGGGAAGTCTCAAAACGTTGTTTGGCGTGCACCTTAATGCAACGGAAATTCGAATCTTTTTTCTTCAAATTTTTGGGGCGAAATTGCAACCGCCGACGACACAAAAAAAACAGCAGCAGCAGCATCATTGCTGACCGAACGATCAACACATAAACCCAACACCAGCGGATCAAGATCAACGACCGAATCAAAGCACCGGCGTTCCGATTTTCACTCAGCACATTTTAAGATACTAGAGTCGAAACCGCGCTACGCGCGTAAGCATATTCTCCTCTGAAACTTAGGTCAAATCGTAGCCTTGTCCAACGGCATATGAGACTGAAATGGGTTCTGAATTTCCAACGGGATAGGAGACTCAAACTAGCGACTTTGGATCGACCATATGAACATGGTGATTCACATGAACGATTCCCGGCTTGCCACTTTGGAGCAAATTCGTGAGTTCTTGGCCGGCACGGCCGACGTCAGCTTCTCTAGCCCTACCGATCAAGTCCAGACCCGCCAGTTTGTGGGCAAGGTGCTCAAGCGCTTTAAATATTCCAGTCGATGTAAATCCGAGCGTAGCCTGCTCTTTGCCTACATGCAGCGCTTAAGCGGTTATTCCCGCTCCCATCTGGCTCGGCTCATCAGCCAGTACCGTGATACCCAGAACGTGGCACCGCGCAGCCGAGCTAGCCGTACCAGCTTCTCTCGGCGTTTCACCGAGATCGATATTGGCTTGCTGGCCGACATGGACCGTTTGCACGATACCCTGTCGGGTCCGACCACCCGTGTCCTGCTAGAGCGAGCCTGGGCGCTCTTTGGCGACGCACGCTACAAGCGCCTCGCGGGCATCTCGGTATCTCACCTTTACAACCTGCGCTCAACCGCGCGTTATCGCCATCTACGGACCTTATACCAGCACACCAAGCCTAACCCGCGTCAACATTGCCATTCGCAAGGCCCCAGCTCCCGATGGCCTTCCTGGCTACATCCCGCATTGACACACCAGACACTATCTATCCGCGATTTTCCCAATTTCCAGCGACGTGGAATTTGAACTCCTGAAGGTTTCAATCTTGGAGGTCGGTTTGCGTGAACCGATATTACTAACGCCAGAAGGTGGGACCGAGGTCATCGATGGCTGGAACAGATTTCGCGCCTGCCTTGCGACGGGCGTGGAACCCAAGTTCACCCAAATCGACGCGAACGCGGATTATTTCGCAGTAGCAATCGCCACCAACCTCGCACGGCGGCATTTGACCGCGGGGCAAAAGGGTATTGTGGCGGCGCAACTGGCCAAAATGACGAGTGGATTTCGGACAGACATTCACAACATCGCCCATCCAGTCAACAAACCAGACCTTAACTGGAAAGATGCCTCAGATGGGATCGCGGGACCTGACACCTTACCAAGGCCAACCTCGACCGCAGTCGACCACACACTTATGGATTCAATCCTGAACATCGGCAATGAATCAAGTGCGAAACCAGATTCGATGCCTTTGGCAAAGATTGATCGTCGGCCAAGATCATTGCTTGAGGCAGCTAGGCTTTTCGGAATTTCCAGAGCGACTACAGTGAAGGCAAGACAAATTTTAGCCTCGGAAAACTCGCAATTAATTGAACGTGTGAAATCAGGAGTTCTGAGCCTGGAAGCGGCCATCACAATCGCAAAGGCCCCGCGAGAGCTTCAGGAGCAGTCGATGATGAATCACCTTCGTCAAAACGATCTCTCGGCAAAGCAAGAGCGTAACCGTCTGGTGATGCTCAGGCGGCTGGCAAATTTGATCAAGAACGGAAAGTCATTTCCCAAGGACACCTCCGATGATCAGATTCGAGCCGCAGTCTCGGAAATTGTGGCCGACCTGATGGACATGGTTTTGGTGGTCAACCAACTCTTACAAGAAAAGCGAAGCTGGGTCTTAGAATCAGATGTCGAGAGAATGAAGCAACCAATCAGTACCCTTGACTCGCAATTAGAAGGAATCTAAAAAAGGAAAACTATTGTCTCGGTCAAAGAGATAGGGTCGCGAGAGCAGCCGCAGCATGATCGGCCCGCAGGTGACTGTAGTGCTTTTCGATCATCACCACACTTGTGCCGCTAAGCTGGGCTACTGTCATCAGATCCAATCCCCCAGTCACAAGATCAGTGATGACCGAGTGCCGCATTGCGTAGGCCGTAATCGCATCAGGCAATCCAGCCGCTCGCGCCGCTGCCTTGACAGGCTTCTTCCAGGCGTCCTTATCCCAACGTTCACCATCTTGGCGAGAAAGTAAAGGCGCCCTCGGTAATTTCCCCTTGGCCTGATCCGATAGGAATTCAAAGGTGCCTTTGGGCAGTAATATTTTCCGATCATTACCCGCCTTATCCTTGCCAATCTTCAAAACGCTCAAACGCTTATCCAGATCAGACACCGACAAAGCGGCCAAAGCGCCAGGGCGAAGCGGAAGTAAAGCTAGGCCACGTAAAAAGATGCCTACGCCCGGGGCTGCGTTTTCAACTAGCGCCAAACGCTGACTGCGTTCAAGATACGCATCTCGACGTCGATCAGCATTTTTAATCGGGGTTAAAGCGACACGCCATGCAGCATCAGTAGTGACGACGTCATCATTGAATGCCTTATTCAAGGCGGCCCGAAGCACGGTCATATCTCGATTAACACTTGACGGAGAACGCTCAGCAGGAGCAAGCCCTTTTGCATTAACGCCTCGATTAACTGGGGTGGCTTTTAGTTTTTTCACCCAGGTCTCAACATGACGGCGGGCAAGCTTGGGCATTTGAATTTTCGCGACCTCAGAGCCATAGACATATCGCGTGAACCTCGCATCCGTGTCATCAGCAGCCTTGTCGCCCTTTTTGTCCCTAATACTTTCAACATACCGGCGGCAGGCATCGCCAACACTAATGTTTTTGACCAGCCCTCCCCGCCCGAGATGTTTGAACCATTCCTCTGCCTCTTTCTTGGCTGCATCGTAGCGTTGATGGTCCGGAATTTCCAGAAAATCGCCCATAGGGCGATACACCTGCTTACCGGAAGATTCATCGAAAGCGCGCAGTAGCCAAGTGCCCCCAGAGGGGGTCATCTTCCTGAAACCGAGATAGCAGCCCTTCTGAATTTTGGCCCAGTAAGGATCTCTTCTAACCTTCAGTCGATCACGTTCAGAAACTTTTGAAAAATTCGCCATAGCCCAAGGTATGAAAAAAGTATGAAAACATTATATGATATTTCCTGGATTTCCTTAGACTAACTTTCGCTCTTGTAAGAGTGAAAACAGGGTCTAAGGAAGTCCAAGGAAATCTCGTTTTCCTTCCTTCACACGGCAGGGGTCAGTGGTTCGAAGCCACTATCGCCTACCACCTCAAACCCTTATTTCATGCGACTTTGCGGGTAAATAATTTGCTGTGAAGTCAACCAAGTCTTGGCGGTCTGCGATTTTTTTAACAAGCCAATGTTTCAGTATGGCAACCTTTTCGTCGGACACACCACCCCCTAGAATTATGCGAAATTGGATCAACCGGCATTTTTAGATTGTGCACTCAGGTCCTCACGTTCGCACCCAAAACTAGATCGCAACGCCAGCTGGTAGGGTTCCGGTATTCGCCCCGTCGGGCCAGGCCCTGCGAAACTTTAAACTGCTCGCATTTCCAAATGTTTACCCATCACTTTAAGCGCAGCCGCAATCCCATCAATGCGCGAGGTGTGCCTCACATTGGTAAGACGATTAACCTCTTGGGGAGTGGTGCCTAAGCGCCTTGCTAGCTCCACTGGTCGCACATTTTGGGCGATCATCTCATTGAGCAAAATCACCTTCGCCGACATGCTGGCCGATAGCTCGATCACCTTCTGTCCCCGCTTGGGCTTAGAAGGCATCGGCACGGCCTCTCGTTCGTCGAAGTAAAAATCTAGGGCAGTTTCGAGCGCATCTTTTGCTTGCACTAGCGCATCGTCCACCGTTTCGCCTTGAGTAATCGCTTCAGGAATATCTTTAAAGGTCACCACAAAACCGCCATCGGTTTTGTCAGGGGTCAGTGTCACAGGGTAAGCGTACATAAGAACCTCACTTCAATCCAAGTTGTCTTTTGATGGCGTTCAAGGTGCCCACTCTCATGTCACCATTGTGCATAGGCAACACCGATCTCTTATCACCGAGATGCACTTTGAGATGGGACACTTTGCCAGCCTTGAAGGTCGCGCCTTGGCCTGTGAGCCAAAGCTTGAACTCTTTACTTGTCATGCTCTATTCTACACATAATTGTTTACAAAAGGAATGAGCTGGGTACAATCCTGCAGAGGACTAAAGCATTTTCCCGGTTTCGCCAGGTAGGCGATAGTCGGCGATGCCAAAAGTTTTTAACGCTCCCTTGAAGCACTGAAACTTTTTTTGTGCGACACCTAGGTTGCGTCGCGTGCTGGCTTCGAGGCAATTGCCCCGGGGGGCACCTCCGGCAGATCGTTCCGTTTCAGGGACAACGCTGCGTCCAACGCTTCGGTGAGGGCGTCAATATTGAACGGCTTGCTCAAGTAACGGAAGAAGCCGGCTTGCAGGCCTTTGTCAATGTCGTGCTTCATCGCTAGTGCGCTAACTGCGATGACGGGGATATGCGCGGTGGCTGCGTCTGCAGCCAGACGCTCCATCGCTTCCAGTCCGCTCAGGCCCGGCAGGTTGATGTCCATCAGCACCACGTCGGGCTGCATAACGTGTGCAAGATGAACACCACGCTGTCCATCACCAGCCAGTATCAGACGTACATCAGAGCGCCGCGCAAGCAGGCGCTGCACCAGAAGCTGGTTGGCGCGGTTATCTTCCACGCACAGCACGGTGCATTCGCGGCGGCCGCCTGCTGTGGGCCCCAGCGCCACCGCGACGTGCAGATGGGCATGGGCGTTCGCGGGAAAGCTTGCAAGCATCGACGTCGGGCCGCCCGGTGCATTCAGCTCCACCCAGAACACGCTGCCTTGGCCGACAACGCTGTGTACGCCGATGCGGCCGCCCATCAGTTCCACTAGGCGCTTGCTCAGAGCCAGACCAATGCCACTACCCTCGATCACGCCGGCCTCCTGGCCAAGGCGCTCAAATGGAAGGAAGATCTTGCTCAGCTGTTCGGGGCTTAGACCCCAGCCGCTGTCTTCAATGCGGATGCAGATTCTACCCTCCCCCGCGGCTTCACAGCGAACCCGCACCGTACCACCATCACGGTTGTACTTGATGGCATTGCTGAGGATATTGATGAAGACCTGCATAATGCGAGTCCGATCTACGATGACTACGCAACCATCGTCCAGGCGCGGAAGACGAAGGCGAATGCCACGCTCCGCAGCCTGCCCTTCCAGCATCGCCAGGCAAGCGTCTAGCACCTCAGCCAACGGCACCGGTGCTAGCACACAGGACAGTCGGCCCGATTCGATCATTGAAAGGTCCAGAATTTCGTCGATGAGGCCCAGCAAGAACCAACCCGCCTTGAGTATTTCGCCCAAACTTTCGTCCTGGCGCGCAGTGGGCGGCGGCGTGGCAGACTGCATCAGCTGCGCAAACCCCAACACGGCATTCAACGGTGAACGTAGTTCGTGGCTCATGCGCGATAAGAAGTCCGACTTCGCTTGGTTAGCTTCCTGGGCGGTAGCCAGCGCAGCGATGAGGTCGGCCTCGATGACCTTAAGGTCGGTGACATCGGTGGCCGTGCCGATCCATTCAATGATCGCGCCATCTGCGTCCAACAAGGGCACCGCGCGCGACTGTGCCCAGCCCAGTTCGCCATCCACGCGCAGTACGCGGTGCTCCACCGCGAACATGCCCTTGGCCGCAACGGCCACGTCGATCGCAGCCAGCAAGCGCGCTTGGTCCTGAGGGTGAATGTAATCCTGCAGCCACTGCGCAGTGGGCTCATGGGCGTCGGCGATAAAATTGCGGCCGTGGAGGTAGCGCATCTCGCTCCAGTCAGGGCTCATGCGGTAAACGACATCGGCACTGGCAGTGACGAAGGCGCGAAAGCGCATTTCGCTGTCACGGATCTGGGTCTGGGCGTGGACGCGCGTGGAAATCTCGCGAAAGTAGCAGACCACACCGTAGGTGCCGTCGGGCAGGGGGATACGGTGGACTTGCCATTCGTAATACCCGGTGGTGCCGCGATCGGCGCGCAAAGCAATCAGTTCCGCGTTCTCGAAGGGTTCGCCTGTAGTTAGCGTGTGGCGGAACTGCCTTACGATTGCATCGGCGCGCGCGGCCCCCCATAAGGTCTGCATCACTGCCGACAGGTCGCAGCCGATGAGGTCCCGGATGTCACCAAACTCGGGTAGCGCTTGAGGGTTAATCTGAAGGATGCGCAAATGAGCGTCCACCAGGTAGATGCCCAGCGGCGCGTCGTTGACCAGAGTCTCGAACTGCGCAGTGCGCAGGCGCAAAGCTTCTGCGGACTGGTGCAGTTCGGTCAGATCGTAGAAGTAGCAGACCACGCCGAAAGCACCGTCCGGCATGACAATGCGTTCAATCGTCCAGTCGTAGGTCTCAGAGTCGGGCTTGTCTTTGCGCGTTTCGCTCACCGTTGGCTCAGCGTAGGCTTCTCCGCTGTCCAGGGTGCGGCGAAAGTGGGCTAGAACGTCGGACGCGAAGGGTTCAGGCCAGACGGTTCGCACGATGTCGTCAAAGTTGCGGCCGATCAACGGCTGAACGCTGGCGAAGGCCTTGCGCGCCGCTGCGCTGGCCTGGCACATTCGGAACCGCGAATCGACCACATAAACACCGAAGGGCGCGTTTTCGATCAGGCTGTCGAAGGTGGTAGGCTGGCGATCCAGTGTGCCTTGCAGCGGCAGTGTCGGCGTCGCCTGGTGCTGCGTCGGCGCTGAGTCGCGCGCAGCTAGGGCTTGCAGGGCAGGCGATGAAAAGAGTGCGAGATGCTGCAATTGCCGTAAGTCTTCGGCGTCAAACCCCAATGCCGCGTCGTGCGCCACTGCCCACACCGTCCCTGCCGTTTTGCCGGCAATAACAAAAGGCACCACCAAGCAGTGTTCAGCTGAGGGTTCAAGGGGAGAGGCTAGAGCAAGGAGCAGTCGGCTGCTGCCACTTTGAGCCTGCCAGCGTCCGGCGATCGCGGGCCAGCTCACCATCGTACTGCCGTCGCTTTGCACACTCAGAACGCTGACCCCGGCTGACCCAGACTTCAGCAGCGCAAGCACGTTGTCAGCCAAGACTTGGCAGACCGTGTGGGGTGACTCCCCCAGCGCCGTTGCCAACGCAACCAGCGCTGCAATTTCCCCAGCAGCGTTGGCGGGGCTAAGCGGCGGCCGCACCTGATCGCCGAAATTTAACGGGTTTAGCTGGACCGCAGACAACAGGCTCACCCTGGCGGGCAGCGTCAGCGCAAGGCCGCCGGACAAGGCGTCATCGAACAGCACCCAATGTTGGTCGGCATTTGTTGTCATCGTGGGAGCCAGACTAGGCTTGATCTTGTCGTGCGCATTTGCCTTGCGGGTTGGTTGCGGTTGGGTAGTGTCGTCGAGTTTGCTGCGAATCGCAAGCCCGAGCCTTGTCCAACGGCATATGAGACTGAAACGGGTTCTGAGTTTCCAACGGGATAGGAGACGTCGCACCGGCTCCGCTCGGCACGTCACCGAGGTCAATCTTGGGGGCCCTGTATAAAACGGTAAAAATCGCCAAGGCCTAGGCGTTCCTGGACCTTGATGCGGTTCCGCGCTCGATGGGTGCAAGGGGCTGTACCGCGTCTTCGACTCTTTGCCGAATACGCGGAGGTGCTTCACTCCTCTCCTTTCCGGCAGCTCGCCGACCTTGAGGCTGCGCTTCTTTGTCGCGCATTGCCATATGCAGCGCTGTTTTCATTGCTGTACAGACGGGGATCACGGCTAGAACCCATCCCGGGAGCGTTCGAACGTAAACACCAGTTTTATTCCGCCGAACTCACTCCCGCAGCACGGCCGAGACGCACAGCGCAGAAATATCGACATCGAGAAGATCCCCGATGCGTTCAACGACGAGGTCTACAGCGGGGTAGGCATGCAGGATGTTCTCATCGAGTGCATAGTGTCCCTGACGCGGGAAGATCGTTGTCAAGCGATTCGTCATGATCTGTTTCATAGCCGCAAGAATGCGAAGTTTGTCGTCGACCATGGCATAGTGCTTCGCCGGGTAGCGGCGCTGTACCGATTCGAGCATCTGCTCTTTGTGGATGTAGATCAGCACCCGGCCGGAAACCGCATCCCAAATACCCGAGCGTTGAACCTTGCGAGGCTGGAAAACTGCGTCTCCGTCGGAAAGGATCACCGTACGGCCAAAGGCGTTCAGGTGCTCAATGACGGCAAGCGCATTCGGGTAGAGGCGCTCCGCGAAGGGGTAGTCGATGAGGTAGGTCGACATTTGCAGCAGTCGCGGGTCATCTCCGTGTCCAGTCTCGCTATCAAGACGGTAGCGCTGCAATGCGCCTAAGTAGTCAGCATAACCGAGCTCGTCGCGTAAACGCTCGAAGTTCGACCAGTAGTGTCCCGCGCTAGTCACGCCGAATTCATGTTCAAGATGCCTGCGAAGGTCGGCGATGACTTGGTCGCTATCCAGAAGGGTGTTGTCCACGTCGAGTAGGAACACAGTTTCTTGTCGAGTTATCACCACGCCGCCAGTATTTCAGGGTTCAAGATAGAGTCGATCCGATTTATGGTTTTCATAACGCAAATCCAGCCAGTTGAAAACTCGGCAGGCGAAAGGCCCCTCTCCATTTTCTTGACGTCAAGCTTGCGATCGGCAAGTGGCAGGCACCGTTGGCAGGCGCACCCAATATGACACTTCGCTTACAAGGAAACTGGATTTTTCAAAAAGTGGGACGAACTTCATTAACCGTAAAATGCCAACGCGATCTCGCTCAAAATAGTGAGCGAGATCGCCCGGCGATGCAATGCTCAAATCTGATCGCCAGTAACTTAAGCATTGATGGCTTTACGGCGCATCATTCCTAGGGCAGCAAAGGCGCCACCCATCAAAGCTAATGTGCCGGGCAGAGGGACTTCAGATCTAGTTGGAGTGTAGTCATACACCACAGTGAGGTTATAGCGAGCCTGGGTGCTAATCGAGGAGTCCAAGTTTCCATTTCCTGTCTGGATCGCTCCCTGACCTAAAGCTCTCACGTCATACCCCGCGCTTCCGAGAGTTCCCGTGCCGATCACCGAAGCCAAGGCACCACCAGTTAGCGTGAGTGTGTCGGTCGCGCTTATCAAAATGTTGCCGAAATCTATGCCTGAAGTGCCTGCGAAATCAGATACACCATCAAAAGCAGTGGCGTTAAAGGTTGCGCCAGCGGCACTGAGTGTCGTGGTTATCAACGTGGCCAACGATTTTCGAAATTGAAACTGAGCGCCCGCGAGAGGTGTTAGCGTATCAGGGGTTGCACCAGTATTTTCTCCTCTGATGCGCTGAACGATATCGTCTGTAAACGTAAAGGTTGCACTGTTCAGAGTGCCCAATGCAGCATTGAATTGGCTACCGCCAAGCAAGTGGGTCCAGTTGGTGGTGGCAAGGTCAAAACTATCTGTAAAAGTGACTGTTGCAGCATGGGCACCGGCTGAAAGTACAACGCCAGCCATTAGTGTGATCAGTTTTTTCATGAGGTACTCTCTTCGTAAGGTTTGTGGAACAAAGAGAGTCGATGGCAACTCGCTTCGGTTGCTGTTACCTAAGCGATATCCGTGCCAGCTCTTGATAGAAAAATAAAATCTCTAAAAATAAATAGCTTAGGAGAAACCGATTGAAGGGCCCAATAGGCGCTCGTTAAGCGCGCCGGTGTGGACCGAGAACTTTGCCACATCACCGTGGGCGATTAGTTACATCGGTAAAGCACACGACGCCTTTCGTCCGAAACCTTATTTGTTCTCGGCTGAAAGCAGGAATTCAAAAACTTGACCACGTGTTCGACGCATTGATGACCGTAGGACATCGCCTACCTCTGGTTTTCTCGCTGTCTGACTGTGAAGTCAACATTCCTTTAGTAGGCTCAGTTAACACGCTACCCGTGTAAATCTGAGACGCACTACGGAGTCGATGTCTCGAATGTTTGAAAAACGCTTTTGGAATCGTCATGTCACATCAAGCTCTTAATGCCTCAGTCTCGTCTACAAAACGCTTACTCAAGATTATTGCGTTAACCTGCATAGCGGCTCTCTCAAGCTGCGGTTATTTGCAGGATCGTCGCGACGAAAATAAAGGCATCCAGTTACAAAGCCTCAAGGTTCCGGCAGGTTACCAAGTACGCTTGTTCGCTAGCGACCTTCCAAAAGCACGCCACATGGTCATGGGAACACAGGGAACGCTCTTCTTGGGAAGTACCGCGGGTAACGTGTATGCCCTCACGTTGGACGGTGACAAAGTGCTCAAGCAGCGCACCATTATCAAGGGAATGGCACCTTCAGGAGGTATTGCCTTCAAAGATGGCAGCTTGTATGTCTCCGACCGCACGCGGGTCATGCGGTTCGATGAAGTGGAGTCCAACCTAGGTACTCTAAAACCACCAAGAGTTGTGCTCGACGGCTTTCCCGATAAAGCGCGCCATAGTTCGCTCACCATGGCCTTTGGGCCTGATGGCAAGCTATATGTTTCAGTGGGATCACCCTGCGACAGTTGCGAAGCGGTCAACGACGAATACGGCATCATTTTGCGAAGCAACCCAGACGGAACTGGCCGCGAGGTGGTTGCGCGCGGACTTAGGAACAGTGTCGGATTTGACTGGCATCCCCAGACCAAAGAGTTATGGTTCACCGACAATGGCCCTGACGGACTGGGTATCGATCGACCCAATGATGAACTCAATAAAATTTCTAAAACCGGAGAGAATTTTGGGTTTCCCTACTGTCATGACAAGGGAGTTGCCGACCCGACGTTCGGTGCCAAGAGGCCATGTTCGGACTTCACTGCACCAGTGTTTGGCCTTCAGGCCCACGTTGCCGCACTGGGCATGAAGTTCGATCCTACAACCCCCAGCAACGGTTCACCTTCAATTCTCGTCGCTAGGCACGGCTCTCACCCACCAACACGCGTCGGTTATGACGTTGTCAGGGTCACCCTTCAAAACGGTCAACTGCCGCAGATGGAACCCTTTCTCTCTGGGTTTCTTCAAGGCACCCGATATTGGGGCCGCCCCGTGGATATTTTTAACCTCAAGAATGGTTCGATTCTGGTGTCGGACGATTTGAACGGTGCTCTTTACCACATCAGTCGTCGTTGAAAAAACCTCGATTGCCGTTGATCGCGATAACCCGTGTCGTAAATCCGGTCGAGGATACGCACTCAGTCTTTTAAGCGCCAACCGTTCGTCAATCGACCAACGGTACTGCCTCCTGGAAATTTCGACACAAAGCGCCGAGGGCGCCATTCGTACGCTCAAAACCTACACCGAGCGAGTCAGACTCGATGACTTTGCAAATCAATGCAATAAAGGCGCATGAGGGTTTAAAGGTCGAGATTGGGAAAACATGGGTTTTCGAGGACTTGAAAAATGGGTAAGGCGGATTAGTCTGGCAATTGAAAAGCCAAGACGCCGCATCGACACGTCAAAAGCGGGTCGGATAGAGATCGAAACGCTCGAAGCACGGATCCTTTTCTCAGCCGATCTCAACCCATTTGCTCAGAATCTCACGGACCTTTCCGCCAGCGACGCACCCGCCGCTGAAGTACGCCTCATCGACACGCCTAAAGCGCTTATTCAAGACCAAACTCAGCGCGAGTTGCTGGTCATTGATGAGTCGGTCATTGAGACACAGTCGGGTCTGATCGATAGCTTGTTGCACGATCAGCAATTAGACAATGAAGGCAGGCAACGCCTTTTCGACATTCGCGTCATCGATAGTGCACGAGACGGTCTCGATCAGCTCAGTAAAATCACTGCAGAAGGCCAGCGGTGGTCGGCGGTTCATCTGATATCCCATGGCAGTTCTGGCAGCATCTCGCTTGGAAATGGGTTCCTTAACAGTGAAACCCTCGAATCGCGAGCCTCGCAGGTTGCGGCCTTAGAGTCACTCTTCACGGGCAATCGAGATTTGCTTCTTTATGGCTGTGACCTCGCCAGCAATCCACAAGGGCAACTCTTCCTGAGCCGTCTGGGCGCACTCACCCACAGCGATATCGCGGCCAATAGCGAGGCAACGGGCAATTCATCCGAGCGCAACTCCGATGGCGTGGACTTGTCGACGAGCGACAATTACACAGGCGAAGACGCCGACTGGAGCCTCGACTATAACTACGGTCAAGTACAAACCGCTCTGGCTCTGAGTGATGCGATGCAACGCCAATGGAAGGGTGTGCTTGCAACCTTCACCGTGATCAACACCAATGATTCTGGATCGGGCTCGCTTCGCCAGGCGATCATCAGCGCCAACAGTGGAGCCGGCGCAGACACCATTAACTTCAACATCCCAGGAACAGGTGTCCAGAGCATTTCGCTTCTGTCGGCGCTTCCATTGATCACCGGCACTGTCAACATTGACGGCTATAGCCAATTGGGCAGCAGCGCCAACACCTTGGCGATGGGCAGTAATGCCGTGCTTAAAATTGAGCTGAACGGTGCATCGGCAGGAACAACCGCGCACGGACTCAATTTCGATAGCACCGCTGACAACTCTACGGTTCGTGGACTTGTCATCAATCGCTTTGGTGGGGGCGGAATCAACGCCGGTGGAACCTCTGGCGACAAGGTCACTGGGCTTACCATTGCCGGTAACTTCATTGGCACCAATGCCACTGGCATGCTCGCTTCTGGTTACGGCAATACTGCAGACGGAATAGGACTGTATGACACTGCGGGCGCATTTATCGGCAGTGCCCTAGCAGCCGACCGTAATATCATTTCCGGCAATGGAACGCTCCCAGGCTATAAGGGTGGTATCAACATAGGAGTAGGGTCCAGTGCGGTAGTTATTCAAGGTAATGCAATCGGACTCTCAGCCGACGGCATCACCGTACTAGGTAACGCACAATATGGAATACTCGCAGATCAAGGCGCGAGTAATGTGGTGATTGGAAACCAGGACCGAGCTTATAACAACCAAATTGCCGGTGCGGTCACAGGTATTGAGATTTCAAACTCAGGCGCGTTTAACACCACCGGCGTTCAAATCCTAGGCAATACGATTTGGGGTAACTCGGGCTTGGCCATTGACCTTGGTGGCAACGGGGCAAATGGTGTGACCCCTAATGATGCAGGCGACGCAGACACAGGCCCAAATCAACTACAGAACTTCCCAATATTGACAGCCGCCTATACAAACAATACTTATGGATGGGACGGTGCCGTTTACGTGGCAGGCACGTTCGCCGGAGCCGCAAACACAAATTACATCTTGAGTTTTTATGCGGACCCGGCGGGCGATCCGAGCGGTCATGGCGATGCGTCAATCTTCCTCGGTAGCGGATCGTTTACCACTGATGGCGCGGGCAACTTAAGCTTTAATGCCGCGACCGGCACGTCCGCCTCTATGCCGATGATCGCGCCCGGAAGCAAGATTACGGCAACGGCTACCAATTCCGTGACCGGCTCCACATCCGAATTGGCCACCAATATAAGCGCAGTCTTTGGAGACTTGGTGGTGACTAACGCCACCGATACGGTCAATGGAAATGTCAGCTCAATCGCTAGCCTGCTAGCCACCCCGGGAGGCGATGGGATTTCATTGCGAGAGGCCATTTTAGCCGCAAACACCAGTCAGTATGCGGGTGGCAATCTCATTATAAATTTCAACATTAGCGGCGCGGGTGTGCACGTTATTTCACCGACGTCCGCCCTGCCTGCAATTACGGCCGGTATCGTTATCAATGGCTGGACGCAACCCGGGACGACGCCCGCTAGTCCTATGATTCAAATTGATGGAATTCTCGCTGGTGGTGGTGGCGTGGACGGCATCACCGTCAGTACTGGAACAGGCACAGCCTATATTTACGGCTTATCGATCACTCGCTTCTCGGGCGATGGCATTCAGTTAAATGGCGCTGGTTCGCTTGCCACCGGTAACTTCATCGGGGTTGCAAGTAATGGAACCGCGGCAGGAAATAGCGGATACGGTATCAATATCCAGGGCAATGACAATTGGGTGGGGAACAATTGGGGGGACCAGGGCAACTTAATTTCTGATAACGACTCTGGAGGTATCAATATCTCGGGCTCGGCTATTACGAGCGCCCACGTGCACGGCAACAAGATTGGCACGAACTACGCGGGAACGGCCGTGTTGGGCACCCAATTAGACGGTGTCAATATCAATAGCGGAGCCAGCGGCGTATTTGTCGGTAGCAGCGAGGTAGTTTACAGAAACATCATCTCCGGACACCAACGCGACGGTGTTCAGATTGGCGGAGCACCAGGCACCAACAACAACACTATCCTCGGCAACTACATTGGCACCGATGTCACCGGCACAATTGACCTAGGCAACTTACAAGATGGTATTGATATTTATGGCAGTGCCAATAACAACCAAATCCTCGGTAACGTCATTTCTGGTAATAATGGACAAGGGATTTTTCTTGGGAGCACTTTTGGCACAAGCGTAGGCAATATCGTTCAGAGCAACTACATCGGTACAACTGCTAATGGTGCAAACGCGCTTGGTAACGGCGCAGACGGTATTCGAATTGGCGACATCGGTTCCAGCTCAACGGCCAACAACTCGGTTATCGGCGGCACGCTCCCCAACCAGGCCAATATCATTGCCTTTAATTTTTTCGACGGCATTACCGTAGCGGACAGTACAGGCGTATCCATCCTGGGAAACAGCATCTACAAAAACGGAAGCACGGCTGCAGACCTCGCTGTTGATCTGAATGACAACGGTGTTACGCTGAATGATGGCTTTGACTTCGATTCTGGCTCAAATGGACTGCAAAATTTTCCCGTGCTTTCGAGCGCTTCCGTTTTCAATAACGGTACCCTGATTTCTGGAAACTTCAGTTCTAACACCAACACGGCGTATCGAATTGAATTCTTCTCAAGTCGACCGACGGTTGCGGATGCAACTTACGGTGAGGGCCACATCTATCTCGGTTTCGTGAATGTAAGCACCGACGGCGTAGGCAATGCCTCCTTTAGCCCGCTCCTAGCAAGATGGATCAACGCAGGCGATCGGGTTAGCGCCACGGCAACAGTTGACTTAGGGGGCGGGACTTACGGGAGTACGTCAGAGTATTCGCAACACATCGCCGCAACACTGGCGAGCAGCAACGTGATTGTGGTGGATACGATAAGTGATGTGGCCGACTCAAGCAGCATGACCTCAATTACAAACCTCGCCGCCAATCGCGGAGCAGACGGTTTGATATCGCTACGCGAAGCGATTACCGCTGCAAACGCGAATGCCGGAACGGACTACATTTTCTTCAATCTTGGGCAGCCCAAAGTGAATGGGGCCTATACGATTTCCACGCTATCAGCCCTACCTTCAATCACCGACACCGTGATTCTAGATGCTTCTAGCGAGCCAGATTTCGTTGGCCAACCCATCGTTGAGCTCAATGGCACATCGGCCGGTGCATCTAGCGGATTAACACTCACTTCTACAGCCAGCGGAAGTACCGTTCGGGGGTTTGTGATCAATCGGTTTGCCAATTCCGGCATTTTAGTCAGTAACAGTGATAACAACACGATTCAAGGCAACTATATAGGTACTGACGTCACGGGAACCATGGATGTTAACGGGAGCACTGCAAGTGGCGCGCAATCCGGCATCGTGTTGTCCACCGGTTCGTCGGGAAATCTTGTGGGCGGTACGACGGCCGCAGCCCGCAACGTCGTTTCAGGAAACAACTGGTTCGGCGTCGAAATGGTCGGTTTAGGCACTATCAATAACTTGGTGCAGGGCAACTATATTGGTACAAATGCCGCAGGTACCGCCGCAGTGGGGAATTTGGTGGGAGGTATTTCATTCTGGGACGGCGCGGCGAACAACACGATTGGTGGAGGCGCCATCGGTACTCGCAATATCATCTCGGCGACTATGAGTGGCAATGGGGTGGTGGTGGGCGGACCGAGCAGCCCTCTAAATAACATCGTCCAAGGCAACTTCATTGGTACCGATGTTACAGGTCTCCTCAACTTGGGAAATGCCTCGAACGGCATCCTGTTCACGAGCGGCAACCTTACCTTGATCGGTGGAATTAATGCTGGAGAGGGCAACACGATCGCTTACAACGGTGCGAATGGCATTTCACTACAGTCATCAACGGGCACCGACAATACTTTCCTTAGTAACAACATCTTGTCAAATTTAGGCCTGGGAATTGACCTCTCTGAAAACGGTGTCACTCCAAATGACCTGTTAGACGCAGATTCAGGACCCAATAATCTGCAAAATTTCCCGTTACTTTATGCAGGGTCCGTGAGCGGCGGAGCGCTTACTCTGACCGGAGAAATTCGCAGCGCAGCCAACAAGACTTACCGTCTTGAATTTTTTAGAACTCCATTGGGCCTTGAAGATCCCACCGGCTATGGCGAGGGAAGGAATTATTTAGCGTACTTGAACGTGACCACCGATGGATCTGGATTCGCAGCGATTAACATATTCACCAGTAATATTTGGGGAATTGTTGCGACCGACCGCCTTAGCGCAACTGCAACAGAAATTGTGGCGGGAAACTATCGCAGCACGTCAGAATTTTCCATGAATATTGTGGTGTCAGGCTCCAATGTTGCCCCGGTTAATTCTGTACCGGGTGCTCAAATGGTTAATGAAGATACTTTATTAGTGATTTCGGGTCTGTCCGTAAACGACGCCGACAACAATCTCACCACTACGCAGCTCAGTGTGAACAACGGCGTGCTCAACATCAATCTGTCGGGGGGCGCAATACTCAGCGCTGGTACTAACGGCAGCAATTCCCTAACAGTAGCGGGTACACAAACTCAAATTAACAACGCCCTCGCTACCCTAAGCTATCGCGGCAATCTGAACTTTAACGGCACGGACAGCTTGACCGTGCTCTCTTCAGATTCGAATGGCGCAGGCGATTCTGATGTCATATCCATTACCGTAAGCCCGGTGAACGACGCTCCGGTATTGACATTATCGGGAACAGGTAGCGTGACGGCGGGCGGCACTTACGTTCTGAATCTATCCGCAACGGACGTCGACGGCGTCACGATCTCCTCGTGGACTATTAACTGGGGCGATAGCTCGATTCAAACCATCGCCGGCAATCCTACGACCGCTACGCATGTCTACGCTCCGGCGACCAATGGTTTCGTTTTTAATGTCACTGCCTCCGTAACCGATGCGAATGGTCAGTGGTTCCAGAACAAGTTGCTTGTGCCTTCATGGTCTGGAACGGATGATATTCACATTTACGCAGGATCGACGGGGACCTTCGTCGGTGTCATGGCTCCGCTGAGCGACGGCCTCAATGATCATATCGAAGTCATTCAAGGGCCTAACGGCCATTTATTTGTTTCAGGTCTCGCATCCTCAAACGTCCTGGAGTATCTTCCCAATGGCACGTTGGTCAGAACGTTTATAAGCCCCGGTGCCGGCGGACTGATTGGGCCTGCCGGTATGGCATTCGGTGCCGACGGGAAGTTCTACGTCGCAGATCATAATGGCGGAACCATTTTGCGGTATGACGGTACAACCGGTGCCTTCCTTGACGTCTTCGTCACTGCCGGTACAGCCAACTTATATCGGCCACTCGGACTGGACTTTGGACCGGATGGCATGCTTTACGTGACCAGCCGGGGTGACAACAACATTCTCCGCTTTAACCCCGCCACGGGCGCGCGTGACATCACTTTCAATGGCGGCCTGGCGAGCAATCCAGAAAGTTTTGGGTTCGGTCCAGACGGAAATATCTATGTGCCTGACCCTGCCTTTGGGCGAGTAGTGCGACTGAGTGGAGTGACCGGCGCCTACATGAATGATTTTGTGGCCGCCGGATCAGGCGGGCTTGCCTACCCCACCGGTGTTGCCTTTGGTCCAGACGGCAACCTCTACGTCAGCGACCAAAATAATGCCGCGATACGAAAATATAACGGCGTGACTGGCGCTTCCCTGGGCGACTATGTCGCGAGTGGTTATGGCGGCTTAGTAAATCCCGTCTATTTCGCCTTTCTCGCCGACCACCAAGTTGCGGTGAACAATGTAGCCCCCGTGAACACCGTCCCGGGCGCTCAGACTGCTACGGAAGATACCTCGTTTGCCATCAGCGGCCTCTCGGTCAGTGACGCCAACGGCAACCTAGCTTCGACAAGACTTACCGTGGGCAACGGAAAACTGCTCCTTAGTCTCGCGGGCGGTGCGACAATCAGTGCTGGCGCGAACAACAGTAGCACCGTTACGATAGTAGGCGCGCAGTCGCAAATCAATGCAGCACTTGCAACACTCACGTATCAAGGCAATCTCAACTTTAATGGAGGTGATGTGCTTACGGTACTCAGTACCGATACTACCGGAGCGACAGATAGTGATAATTTAGCCATCACAATCAGTGCCGTTAACGATGCTCCGGTTCTTGCCAACACGGTCTTGTCGGTCTCAATGACAGAAGATGCCGGAGCACCAATTGGCGCGGTTGGTTCGCTAGTGTCTGCATTCACATCCGGGCTTAGCGACCCGGACGGTGTTCTCGCCCAGGGCATCGCGATCATAGCCAGCGATGAAACCAATGGGACTTGGTACTACAGTACCGACAATGGCGCTACTTGGACACTGATCGGAGTCGTGAGTGACACCTCCTCTATGTTGCTCGCGGACAACCCAAGCACTCGCCTATACTTTGTACCCTTGGCCAACTATAACGGCAACTCGTTAAGCGCGCTCACCGTCCGGGCTTGGGATCAAACAAGCGGTATTGCAGGTACTTCGAGCGACACCACCCTTACAGGGGGTGCGACCGCCTATTCTTTGCTTACTGATGTGATTGATGTAAGCATCACGCCAGTCAATGACGCGCCACTCAACGCAACCCCGAGTACACGCACCGTCAACAAGGATAGCGTGCTCTCATTTACCGGAAGCTCGACCATTTCAGTAAATGATCTCGAAGGAAACCTTTCAACGACCCAAGTTAGCGTGAGTAACGGAACACTAAACGTAAGCTTGGCAGGTGGTGCCACTATTAATTTTGGCGCGAACAATAGCAGTAATTTTCGACTTGCCGGTACTCAGGCACAGATCAATTCCGCGTTGGCCTCTTTAACCTATCAAGGCACACTCAACTTTACAGGAACAGATACATTAACAGTGCTATCAACCGACTCGAACAGTGCGACAGATAGCGATGCTATTACGATCAACGTTACGGCCGTCAACGCGCCCGTGGCTGCGCCCGACACCTATACTTTGAACGAAAACGGATCTTTGACCGCGAGTTGGTGGAACACGAATTGGACCCATCGAAGTCAAATCTTGTTTTCCGGAAACACTTTTTCGGGCGCAACTAATCTTACCGATTTCCCTGTATTGATTAAACTCAACAGCAGCAATATTAACTATAGCTTCACCCAAAACGCAGGGCAAGATCTACGCTTTTTCGCGGCTAATGGCACACCGCTAGCCTATCAAATCGAAACTTGGAACGAGGCCGGAGATTCTTACGTGTGGGTTCGCGTTCCCAGCGTCAGCACGACGGGCACAGACACTATTTCAATGTACTACGGCAATGCAACAGCTCTTGCCGGACAAGATCCCTCAAGTGTGTGGAACGGTAATTACAGTGCGGTTTACCACCTTAACAACAGCGGAATTTCAATCATTGACTCAACGTCCAACGCGATTACCGGAACGGCAGTCAACGGGCCAGTTTCGGCGACCGGTCAAATCGGGACTGATTCGCAATTTGATGGCACTAACGACTACATAAACCTAGGCAACAATCGCTCGTTTTTGGCCGGATCGAGCGCCGCGACCTTGTCACTCTGGGTTAATCCAAACAGCGTGAGCGGCGATCAAGGACTCATCGGCGCGAGTATCAACAATGGTGGGTCCGCCAGTGACAAGGCGCGTTTTTCCATCAAACTAAATGGTTCGAATGTCGAAGTTTCAATTCGAGCAGACGATTCAACCTTGATGAAACTCACTACCACAACCAACCCGATCAGTATCGGCAGTTGGAGCTATATTTCCGTCTCTGTTGATCTCGCGTCAAGTACGGTCAAAATTTTTGTTAATGGTGCGCTCCAAGCTGCTACATCTAGCGGTTCGATGGCTAGCGTAGCGTTTCCTAATTCTCCGTCTGGCATCACCAGCCTGGGCTCCCGGGTGGATGGAAACAAGAACTACTTTAACGGACAGATAGACGAAGCACGCATCGCGACCGTTGCTCAAACGACTGCGTGGCAAAAAGCCGAATATTTAAACATGACGAATGCCTTCGTAAGCGTAGGCGCGGCGACGCTTGCTCCGACGTCGGGCGGAATACTGACTAACGATACTGACAATGACAGCCCTCGCTTGACTTCGGTTCTGGTCAGCGGACCGTCCAATGCCAGCAGCTTCATCTTGAATGTCGATGGGACATTTTCCTACACACCTCTTGTGAGCTTTAGCGGTGTCGATACCTTCGTTTATCACGCATCCGACGGCACGCTCAATTCTGGCGACGTGACCGTTACGATTAATGTGTCCCCGGTAAATGACGCCCCAATATTGTCGAACACGGCGCTCTCGTTAACAGTATACGAGGATGCTGGGGCACCAATTGGCGCCGTTGGATCGCTGATTAGCGCTTTTACGGGCGGAATTACGGATATCGATAGTGGCGCAGTAAAGGGTCTTGCGATCATTTCAAATGGAGTGACCAATGGCACTTGGTACTACAGTACCGACAATGGAGGCTCATGGCTTGCCATTGGTACAGTCAACGACACATCTTCGCTTCTTTTGGCAGACAATGCCTCGACAAGGCTTTACTTTGCCCCCAATGCCAACTTCAACGGTAGCTCACCCTCCGCTCTGACGATTCGCGCTTGGGACCAAAGCAGCGGCGTCGCAGGTACAAAAGTAGACAGCACAGTAAGAGGCGGTATCACATCTTTTTCCAGCGCGATTGATCAAGTCGACGTTTTTGTTACCCCGGTGAATGACGCGCCAAATGGTACAAACAGCGCCAGGACAATGTTTGAGAATACGGCCGACAGTCCAACGCAAATGGTTTTTGGGTCTTCTGACTTTGGCTTCGTTGATGCTTGGGATACACCTGCCAATCTCTTTGCAGGTGTATTCATCACGACTTTGCCTAGCTCGGGAAGCCTCACCTTGTCGGGTGTTAATGTCACAAGCAACCAATTTATCACCGCAAGTGATTTACCGGCCGGCAACCTGGTCTTTACTCCCGTGCTCAATGGCAACGGATTGAACTACGCCTCCTTCAATTTTAGAGTGATGGACAATGGCGGAACGGCTAATGGAGGGGTAGAGAGCGATCTCGCATCTCGTACTTTGACCATCCATGTCACACCGGTCAACACCGCGCCGGTCATCAACAGCAACGCCCTCAGCATCAGCGAGGGAGGTAGCGTAGTGTTGAGTAATTCCGACATTAACAGCAGCGACTGGGACAATCCGAACTCGGCGCTTACTATTTCAGTGTCCGGCCTCTCTCATGGCCAGTTCGAATATGTGGCTGCTCCCGCCATCGCGATCCTCGCGTTTACACAAACCGATGTTGATGGTGGCCTGGTGCGCTTTGTGCACGACGGCTCACAACTGGCTCCGACCTTTTCGATTGCGGTCTCGGACGGTGCACTAAGCGTAGGGCCGCAAGCCGCGACCGTAAGCTACGCGGCGATCAACAACGCTCCTCTTGTTAGCTATAGCGCCGGACCAGTCACTATGAGTGAAGACGGCAGCATTGGGTTCTCGAACGCTGGTGGCAATGCCATCAGCTTAGGTGACCTCGACGCAGGTGGTGCATCAATGAGGCTCACCCTGAGTACCGTCAACGGCACCTTCAACCTGCAGAGCTTGGTTGGCCTGACCTTCATAAGCGGCGCCAATGCCTCAGCCTCTATGACCATCCAGGGCACTCTGGCGAGTCTTAATAACGCGATTGATGGTCTGACTTTTGCGCCCACAGCAAACTTCAACGGTTCGGCCGCCATTAACCTGAGCCTCGACGATCAGGGCAACACCGGTGTTGGTGGCCCACTCACCGCGAACCTGTCGATTCCGGTGACAATCAACCCCGTCAACGATGCGCCGATTGCCACGGCCAGCACCACAATGCTTGCCGCAGTTCTTGAGGATTCGCTTAGTCCAGCGGGTGCCACTGTGTTATCTCTATTCGGCAGCCTGTTCAGCGATGCAGCGGACGCCTCGAATGCCTCGATGAATCAGTTTTCAGGCGTTGCCGTACGCGCCTACCCTCAGAACCTGTCTGAAGGTGTATGGCAGTACAGCCTTGATGCGGGGTCGTCGTGGGCAGGCTTTGGGGCGGTCTCTGACGGGGCCGCACTAGCTCTCGGCACCAGCAACCTTATTCGCTTTGTCCCTGGCGCCGACTACAACGGCTCTCCTCTCGGCAATCTTTCGCTACGCCTGATCGACAATTCGTCGGCCTTCACCTCTGGCTCCTTGATCGACGTTTCAGCCTTTACTGCGACCTCTGCTTTCAGCTCCGGGCTGATCACCCTGTCCACTTCGGTCACCTCGGTCAATGACGCTCCCGCTGGCGCAAATCAAACTCGCTCAATAGCGGAGTACACCTCGGGCGCTCCTTCGAGCTTTACCTTTAACGTGGCGGACTTCGGCTTCACAGACAGCTCAGATTCGCCCGCAAACGCCCTGGCGGGAGTATTCATCAGCGCCCTGCCCACGCAAGGCTCGCTGACGCTTTCTGGCCTGGCCGTGAGTACTAATCAGTTCATTACCAACGCGCAGCTCGCGGCCGGCAACCTGGTTTTTACACCGGTCACGAACGGCAATGGCCTTGGTTACGCGAGCTTGTCCTTCCGAGTACAAGACAACGGCGGTATGTCGAACGGGGGCGTCGATACCGATCTAGTTAGCCGCAACTTTAACTTCGACGTTACCCCAGTCAATACAGCGCCTCAAATGCTGGCCAACAGCCTGACGATTTCCGAAGGCGCATCGCTCGTGTTGAGCAACGCTGAGATCAACACGACTGACTTCGACAATCCAAATTCAGCCTTGACGATTATCGTCACTGGGCTTACCAATGGTCAGTTCGAGTTCGTGGCCTCGTCAGGTGTGGCGATCACGTCTTTCACCCAGGCCGATATTGATGCAGGTCTGATTCGATTCATACACGATGGCTCGCAAATGGCTCCGGCCTATTCGATTGCGGTAAGCGACGGTTCGCTTAGTTTTGGACCCCAGGCGGCGGTGATCAACTATTCTGCCGTCAATAGCACGCCAAACATCACCTCGGCACTCGGCGCTTTGAGCATCGCCGAAGATACGTCTCAAACATTCTCAACGGCGGGCGGTAACTCGATCGTGTTAAGCGATGCCGATGCAGGCGGCAGCCAAGTCGAACTAACACTCGCCGCAGCAAACTCCAACCTGTTCCTCGCCAACCTGACCGGCCTTAGTTTCATCAGCGGAGCCAACGGCTCGGCGGCCCTGGTCGTACGCGGCAGTCTCACTAATCTGAACGCGGCCCTCGATGGTTTGGTCCTGGCCCCTAACGCCAACTTCAATGGTTCTAGTAGTCTCAATGTGTCCGTGAACGATTTGGGCAACACCGGCTCCGGGGGAGCCATCATCGCCAGCCTGTCGATTCCGATAACCGTGCTGGCGGTGAATGATGCACCGGTGGCTGGTGGCATTGCAAGCGCTTTGGCGCCAGTCCTCGAGGATGCACTTAACCCGGCAGGAGCCTCAGTATTAACCTTATTCGGCGGCCTGTTTACCGATGCTGCGGACGCTGCCAATCCCGCAGGCAATCAGTTCGCGGGCGTTGCGGTGCGTGCCTATCCGCAGAACCTCGCGGAAGGCGCTTGGCAGTACAGCATCGATGCGGGAGCTAATTGGCTTTACTTTGGCAGCCTTTCTGACTCTGCCGCGCTGGCCTTGGCCCCGAGCGATCTCATCCGTTTTGTGCCGACAGCGAACTACAACGGCACGCCACTCGGCAACCTTTCGCTACGCCTACTTGATAACTCTTCGCCTCTCATGAGCGGCAGCCTAATTGACGTATCGGTATTCAACGGCACCGTGGCCTTCAGTTCGGGCGTGATTAGCTTGTCGACTTTTGTTAGTCCCGTTAATGACTCCCCTAGCATCACCTCGAACGGAGGCGGCGGCAACCTCGGAGCGGGCGTCGCCAATTTAAGTTTGCCTGAAAACAGTACATCGATCATTACGACCGTGAGCGCTAGCGACATTGACCTAACGGCGAATGCCCTGAGCTACAGTATCACAGGTGGGGCCGATGCGGCACTCTTTAGCATTAATGCCTCGACAGGTTCGCTGGGTCTCAACCTTGCAGCTTTGCCCGCTGGCTTGAACTTTGAATCTCCCATCGACTCAGACGGCGATGGCCTCTATCTTGTTCAGGTTTCAGTCTCCGATGGAGTGGGCGGCTTCGACACCCAACTCATCCGCCTGACCATTGTCAATTTGCCAGAAGCTCCTACAGCTTTTGTGGGTAGCTTACTGAGTATCGCTGAGAACACTGATACCAGTGTCGGCTTAACCGTGCTCGCTAGTTTAGGCTCCGGTGCGGCTACCGGTATGCTCGCTACGAACCCTTTCTCGGTCGCCGATCAGGACAGCTTAGATCTACATACCCTAACCATCCTCGGAGGTGCAGATGCGGCCCGCTTCTCGGTCATTGGCAGCCCCGGCAACTATCAGTTGCTCTTTAATGCAGGCGTTCTCGATTTCGAGGCCCAAGGTGCCTATCAAGTGATCTTGCGGGCCACCGACCCCAATGGCCTATTCGTAGATCGCGCTTTCGCTCTTGCCATCCTCGACTTGAATGAAGCCCCTGCTCTCAGCCCCCTCGCCGTGTCAATTACGGAGAACCCGCTGGCGATGCAACTGTTGGGCTCGATGAACTTCGTCGATCAGGACAGTGGCGACACCTTTACGGTGCGAATATTGCCGCCCACCCCTGGCTCGGTAGATGCTGCCTTGCTATCGGCCTTGAGCATTAACGCGAATGGCCAAGTCTTTATCAATAACCCCGGTCTGTTTGACTATGAATCCAGGCTTGCGGGCCTCACCACCCATAGCCTCAATTTGTCAGTAGAGATTACGGACTCAAGAGGCCTCGCCAGCACCGCCACGCTGAGTATTAGCCTGCAAGATATCAACGAAACTCCAGGCGATTTGCAAACTGCTCTTAAGCTTATCGTGAACCAACCTAGTGAACCCATCGCGTATTTGATCGCCTCCGATCAGGACAGCTCTGAACAGTTCACCTATGCCCTCGTCGACAACCCAAACCAAACCTTTAAACTGGATGCGGCCACTGGTGCGATCAGCCTCTCGCCCTTAGGCGAAGGGCTCATCAACTCTGGACGCATTGAGACCCTTACGGTGCTCGTCACCGACAAAGGCGGGCTGCAGATTTCTCGCACGTTTGCCCTGAAGATGCCGAGTTACTTTGCGCCGCAAGCCACGCCATTGAGCGTTGGCGGCGATCCCTCGACACTGTCAACGGTCACTAACAACGGTGTAGTGATTATTACCGGCACCCTGCCCGCGACTCCGAGCGCGCCGTCGACCAGTGCCGTCCAAGGCAAGCCTCGCCCTAATTCTATTGCCATTCTCACGGAAAGCGACTTAGGTTTTCCCGTGGTGGGCAACAGCGCAGATCAATTTGATGTCAGGGTCGCAGGCCGAGGGCAGAAATCGCGCCCCCAACGCTTCGCCGAGACCTTGGCCGACAAGGCCAATAGCCAAATATTCGACATCGTTTTCGCGACTAACGGAGTCATGTCACCCACCGGAAGCTTCCAGGGTGTCAACCCACAATTCGAATCAAGCTCCGACAAACGGGCTTTGAGCCTTCTTGTGCAAAGTGGCTCGTCCGTCAGCAAACCTGCAATTTCCGGTCATCTGGCTCCGGCCCCCGACCTAGGCGGCGACGCCAGGGGCGAAAGCAACAACCTCAGCAGCCTGATCGGCAAGGAACCCATCTTCATCGCTAGCGCCTTAATCTCAGCGGGTGCAGTGTGGTGGGCAGCTCGCGGTCTGGCACTCGCCACCGCCATGATGATGGGAGCTCCAGCCTGGCGACAAATTGATATGCTGCCTGTAGTGCTCAGTCCCTCCAAAGGTTTTGAGGGTGACACTCCCGAGCAGAACGGCGATCTCGACACGAGGCTGGAAACTATCGCCACTACATCTTTCTTCAATGCTGAAAATGGCGATTTAGAAGAGGTAGCAATCGGTAGTTTGTTCGAGATTCAAGAAGGCAAGCCCACTTGATATAAGACCCTTTGGTTGGTCGGAGGAGCGCGTAGCCGATCTGGCCGGTAGCCCCGATGAGTAGAATTTTCATTTCTGAAATTCAACACAGGGTCTTTCACTCCAACGGCTTCAGTGCGGATCAGCACGAATTGGCAGAAACGGCAACGCGCCAGGGTCTGACCGTCTATCAGCCCGTCAGCCCTTCGTCCAAGTGAAACTTTGTGTCATTTCGCCCCCGGCGTAAGCTAAATTTTCCAGCAAAAAAAATCTCACACTCATGAGACTGAAACGCCTGTTTTTGATCACCACCAGCCTCCTGTTGACGCTTGTCACCGTGATGCTGGGCCGATCGCTGATACAGGATTGGAGCACGATTGTCTCGGCGGAGCGCGGGCTACAAGCTATGGAGCTTGCCTATCTCAGCATGATAGTCGCGGAGAAAGCTTCTGCAGAGCGCGGCCCAACTATTCCGGTCTTGAACGATACCGAGCCGCCCAGTCCGGCCAAGCGTAAACACCTACAAAAGGCACGCGCGGCCAGCAACTTAGCCATTGAGGACGCCCTCAAAGGTCTGGGGCAATACTCTGGCCCAGCGCAAAACCATGCGACTGGGCAACTTCAAAAAACACGGGATCAATTGCTTTTTGCGCGAGCTGAAGTAGACCATACCGCCGCCTTGCCTCACGCTCTCCGAACTGCACCCGACTCCAAAATCACCAGGCAACCCATCAACATGATGTTCGAGGTGATTGACACCGCGCTCGAAGGTGTTACCGGTTTGTCCGCGGAGGCCGAGCGAATTTATCCAGAGCTCTCGCTAGCGATGGTCGGGGCTCGCTATGCGGCGGAGTTACGAGAGTATGCCGGGCGCCTAGGGTCTCAATTTACAACTCCCTTGGCCACACTGAAGCCCCTTGGCGCTGATGAGCAACGTGACATTTCCCAACTGGTAGGTCGTATTCAACAACTACGTAAACTCATTGAGGTGCATTCCCGCGCCACTTCGTTGGACCCGCGAATTGAAATGGCACTTGCCGAGGTAAATCGTCGATACTTCGGCATCGGCTTACCCTTTATCGCTGAGCTCACCGACGCTGGCCTGAGTGGCAAGCCTTACGGCACTGAATCCACCCAATTCGTTGCGCGCTATGTTCCCGAGATGACCTCGATTGTGCAGTTGCGGGACACCATGTTCAAGGTGGCCAACGAGGGTGCGACCGCTAAAGTCGCCCTTGTGAAGAACCATATGAAAGTGAACGCCACGATTGGCATCACGATTTTGGCGATTGAACTCGCGGTATTCCTGGTTATTCAGCGACGCGTTCTCAAACCTCTTCTCGACAACACAAAATCGATGAAGGAGATCATGGACGGTCGGCTTGAGACACCGCTTGCAAACACTACGCGCGCCGACGAGATTGGCGATATGTACAAAGCGGTTAAAGCGCTCAAAGAGGCACATCAAAGAAAACTCCTGCTGGAGTCAGAGCGCGAATTGCTGATTGCTGAATTAAAGATCGCCTCTGAACGGGATTTCCTCACTCGGCTATTGAACCGGCGCGCCTTCCAAGATCGTAGTGCGCATCTATTGGCGCAAGCCAAGCGTCACGAATGGCGCGTCGCGCTCATCATGTTCGACATCGATCACTTCAAGAAGGTCAATGATCAGTTTGGTCACTCGACTGGAGATGCTGCCTTAGTGGCAATTGCCGCAATCGCTCAAGCCGAGTGTCGTGAGGCCGACTTGGTCGCTCGATACGGCGGCGAGGAGTTTGTACTGATTGCGTTTGACTGCACTGACGATGAGGCAGGAGCGCTGGCCGAAAGGATCCGACAGCGCATCGCTAAACATTTGTTTGAAGATAGTCTAGGCAACGCATTCCAGATCACTTCTAGTTTCGGCCTGGCCAGTGCTCAGGCCAAGGACTTGGAAGATATTGAGAGTTTATTTGTGGAAGCCGATCGCGCGCTCTACACGGCCAAGGCGGACGGCAGAAATCGAATCTCCGTGCAACTTATTACGCATACCCCGAGCGACACTGAGCACCGGTCTCGCCTACCCAATCCGGCCGACGTAGCCCAAAGCTCACGCTCTAAGCTAGGCATCTCATTGCAACCACCTGTTCAGGTATAGTCCGAAGCGGGTGCATCTTCAAGTTGAAAGAAGCAGGATTCGCGTCGGTCGGGCCGCCTCGCGGCATTGGTCCGTTCATGCGCCTTACGCCCGATACAATTCAGCTTCTGTCTGCCGCCATCTTCGCGCTTGCCCTGGCTCACACATTTGCCGCCAAGCAATTCGAGCGCCTCGCCCTGCGCTTTCCCCGTCATGCCGGGCTCTTCCACCTACTCGGCGAAGTCGAGGTTGTCTTCGGCTTCTGGGCCATTGTCCTGGTGTTGGTTATGGCTTTATTTAGTGGCGGCTTGAAGGCGATCAACTATGCCGAGTCAAGGAACTACACAGAACCGCTGTTCGTGTTTGTTGTGATGGTCGTGGCCGCATCACGTCCGGTGTTGCAGACCGTAGTCGCTACCATGAACGCGGCGGCTAGGCTCGCACCACTTCCGCACCGTATGGGCTTGGCATGGCTTGGCCTGGGTGTTGTACCTCTGCTCGGCTCGTTGGTAACGGAGCCCGCAGCAATGACGATCGCTGCACTGATTCTTGCCCCGATCATTTTTCGAGATGAGTTGCCAGAGGGTGTCAAGTATTTCGCTCTCGGTGTGCTCTTCGTCAATGTATCTATCGGCGGCACGCTCACCGCTTACGCGGCACCACCCGTGCTCATGGTGGCTTCCACCTGGAAGTGGGATAGCTGGTTCATGCTCTCTCAATTCGGCTGGAAGGCCACAATTGCGGTATTGCTTAATGCATCTCTCGCCACGTTCGCGTTGCGAGGCCACCTTTCCGGCAGGGCGATCAACAAGCATGAGCCGAAGGCCCCCGTCCCAATACTTGTTGTGCTCGTGCACTTTGCAATCCTGGCTGGCGTGGTACTACTGGCACACCATCCGATAGGATTTCTCGCCCTCTTCTTGCTGTTTCTTGGGTTCACCGAAGCTTATAAGCAACACCAGAGTCCCTTATTGCTAAGAGAGGCTCTTTTGGTGGGCTTCTTCCTTGCGGGCTTGGTGGTCCTCGGCGGTATGCAGAGCTGGTGGTTGCAACCCATCGTCTCTAGCCTTCAACCTTTGGCTTTATTCTTTGGAGCGCTCGGACTAACTGCAATTACCGACAATGCTGCGTTGACCTACCTTGGCGCACAGATCAGCGGTTTCGGCGACGCCGAAAAATATATGCTTGTAGCCGGTGCCGTGGCTGGCGGAGGCTTGAGTGTCATCGCGAACGCACCCAACCCGGCGGGCGTGGCTTTGCTTAAAGGAGGCTTCGCTGACGAGTCAATTGGTGCGGTTGGGCTATTGTGTGGCGCTCTGCTGCCCACGCTAGTTGCTGCGGCAGCATTTTTACTGCTGTAAAGGATTAACACCGCGCCAGAGGCATAGAGGTAGCAGAGTAATGAACTTGAATGGGGTGGCTGATGGGGCTCGAACCCACGACCACTGGAATCACAATCCAGGGCTCTACCAACTGAGCTACAGCCACCACGGTTCTTAACAGTGCTCTACTACGATCCATCTTGGCCTGCCCGACAGGAATCGAACCTGTGACCCTCAGCTTAGAAGGCTGATGCTCTATCCAACTGAGCTACGGGCAGAGATCTATCCAAGCGCCGAAATTAATCGGCATTTAGAGGAATCGGGCATTAATAAAAGATGGTCGGGGTGAGAGGATTCGAACCTCCGGCCTCCTGCTCCCAAAGCAGGCGCTATACCAGGCTAAGCTACACCCCGAGAACCCGAGATTCTATCCTAAATTATCCAATTGCGGAAACTAGGCGTTCGGCCTGACGTTGTGCAACGTCGTCGCTCTCCGCTTCCACCATCACTCGCAAGAGTGGTTCAGTGCCTGAAGCACGGATCAACACCCTGCCCGTTTTGCCTAACTCGGCTTCGACCTGGGTCTGAGCTTGGTGAAGCGCGGTACAAGATTTGAGATCAAAACTCTTATCCACCTTCACATTAATGAGAGTTTGCGGGTACAACTTCAGACCAGACACGAGTGCGGCAAGCGATTGACCGCCCCGGCGCATCGCGGCGAGCACCTGCAAGGCACTTATAGTGGCATCGCCAGTGGAATGACAGTCGAGGCAAATCAAGTGACCTGAGCCCTCACCACCATACATCCAGCCTTTTTCCTTCAACATTTCTAAAACGTAACGGTCACCCACCTTGGATCGGGCGAAGCCGATTCCGGCATCTGCAAAGGCTCGCTCCAGTGCAAAATTAGTCATCAAAGTACCCACGGCACCGGCGACAGGAGAAACCTTGTGTTTGTCCATCACGATTGCATAAAGGAGCTCGTCGCCGTTATAAATGCGACCGTCACTATCGACCATGAGCAAGCGATCAGCATCGCCGTCCATAGAGATACCCACGTCGGCATGATGTGCCACCACGGCTTCCTGACAGACCTCCGGATGAGTTGCACCTGCGCGCAAATTAATATTGAAACCGTCAGGCCAATGATTGATGGGGATGACCTCAGCACCGAGCTCATGCAGTACCGCTGGACCAGTTTGATAGGCCGCACCATGGGCGCAATCAATCACCACTCTCAGTCCGCTCAAATCGAGATAGTTCGGGAACGTCGACTTGCAAAACTCGACATAACGGCCTGCAGCATCTTCAACCCGCTTGACCTTACCCAATTTGTAGGAGTCTACGCAGGACATCGGTCGCTCAAGCTCGGCTTCAATTTCAAGCTCAACTTGATCGTCGAGCTTGTCACCGTCTTGAGAAAAGAATTTGATGCCATTGTCATCAAAGGGATTATGGGAGGCGCTAATAACAACCCCCGCTGAAAGTCGTAGGGCGCGAGTTAGGTAGGCCACGCCGGGAGTGGGCAGTGGGCCGCACATGTGTACGTCAACCCCCGCCGAAGCAAAGCCCGCTTCTAATGCAGACTCAAGAAGATAGCCGGAGACTCGAGTGTCTTTTGCAATGAGCACGCCAGGTCGGCCGGATTTTCTTTTTGCGGAAAGCACCTTGCCAGCGGCATAGCCTAAACGCATTACAAAATCAGGGGTAATTGGATAGGTTCCAACCTTGCCTCGGATGCCGTCAGTACCAAAATATTTGCGAGCCATAATTATCCTTTAGGCGTTCATGCTCTACGAGGAGCTTGAATCGCACGCCACACTTTTAGTGCATCTACTGTCTCAGCCACGTCGTGAACCCGGACAATACTTGCACCCCTCGAAACCGCCGCCAAAGCGCCAGAAAGACTAGCCGCCAAGCGATCTGCAACAACTCGCCCCGTCAATTGACCCAAAAAGGATTTTCTGGAAAGCCCAACCAAAAGCGGCCGCCCTACGCTTAAAAATTCTTCCAAACGATTCAATATCGCTTGGTTGTGTTCAAACGCTTTTCCAAATCCAATTCCTGGATCCAAAACCAGTTGCTCTGTTGCAACGCCCATAGACAGCAAGGCGTTGGCCTGAGTTTGCAAGAACTGACAGACCTCGGCGACGGCATCCCGATAAATGGGGTTTTTCTGCATGGTAAGCGGGTCGCCCTGCATGTGCATGATGCACAGACCGGCCTTATATTTAACAATAGCATCGCGAAGTAACGTTTGAGACTGGTTTAGTTGGCCAGATTTCTCGTCAGCGGTATGGTCCGTCAGCCCCCTAAAACCCGACACGTCATTGATTAAATCGGCTCCTGCTTCAAGAGCAGCCACCATGACCGTGGGCTTGCGCGTATCCACCGACAAAGCAACATCCAAACCTCTCAAAGACTCGATCATCGGAAGGAGCCGTCCAAGCTCTTCATCTTCCGTGATTGAGGCCGCCCCAGGGCGGGTAGATTCCGCACCGAGGTCCAGGATATTGGCGCCCGCTTCTATCATCGCCTGAGCTTGTTTAATCGCCTGGCTATGGCTTAGAAAGCGTCCACCATCCGAGAATGAATCCGCGGTCAGATTGAGCACGCCCATCACTAAGACCTGCCCCGTGTTTGCGCCGAGGTCAAAACGAAAACGCCCGCACTGAAACCAGCGGGCGCTTAAAGTTGATGCTTGCGTAAAGGAGGGACTCACAAGCCTAGGGAGTAACCTTAAGAAATCTCAAGACCCTCCGCAAGTCGGTTTCAGCTAGCTGGCTGCTCCCCCAACGGCAGGATCTTCCGTTGGCTTCACAGGAGGCGCAGCTACTGAAGTTGCAGGTGCCGAACCACTGCCCCCTGAAGACGAGGACGACCCACCCGTCTGCTTCGGAGGCCGTGGCGGCTTCCCGGCCATGATGTCGTCGATCTGGTCCGCGTCAATCGTTTCAAGCTCTAACAAAGCCTTGGCCATAGCATGCATGACGTCTGCATGTTCTTCGATCAACTTGCGCGCCAAAGCGTACTGTTGATCAATGATGCGACGAATTTCTTGATCCACCTGTTGCATCGTGGCTTCGGACACGTTGTTGGTCTTGGTGACCGAGCGCCCGAGGAAAACTTCGCCTTCGTTGTCCGCATAGACCATCGGACCCATGGCATCACTCATACCGTAGCGCGTAACCATATCGCGAGCCATTTGGGTGGCCCGCTCAAAATCATTCGAGGCACCGGTGGTCATTTGATGCATGAACACTTCTTCGGCGATACGGCCTCCAAACAGCATGGCGATCTTGTTCAGCATGAATTCACGGTCGTAGCTGTACTTGTCTTTCTCGGGAAGCGTCATGGTCACGCCAAGTGCACGGCCACGAGGAATGATGGTGACTTTATGAACCGGATCTGACTTAGGCAATAATTTACCGATCAGAGCATGACCAGACTCGTGATAAGCCGTATTGCGTTTTTCTTCGTCGTCCATGACCATGGTGCGGCGCTCGGAACCCATAATGATTTTGTCTTTGGCTTTCTCAAAGTCATTCATCTCTACTGTGCGGCCGTTACGTCGCGCGGCGAATAGTGCAGCCTCGTTCACCAAGTTGGCTAAATCAGCGCCCGAGAAACCAGGCGTGCCGCGGGCAATGATGTCGGCCTTAACGTCGGTGGCCATCGGGATCTTGCGCATGTGAACATTCAAAATTTGTTCACGGCCACGAATATCGGGCAAAGGTACAACCACCTGGCGGTCAAAACGACCGGGGCGCAGCAAGGCAGGATCCAGCACGTCTGGACGATTCGTAGCAGCGATCACAATCACGCCCTGGCCGGTTTCGAAGCCGTCCATTTCCACCAACATTTGATTCAATGTTTGCTCGCGCTCGTCGTTACCACCGCCAAGACCTGCGCCACGCTGACGACCGACCGCATCAATTTCGTCGATGAAAATGATGCACGGCGCATGTTTTTTAGCATTTTCAAACATATCGCGAACCCGGGCAGCGCCCACGCCAACGAACATCTCCACAAAATCGGAACCAGAAATCGAGAAAAATGGCACCTTGGCCTCACCTGCAATGGCGCGCGCCAGAAGGGTTTTACCTGTTCCTGGAGAGCCCACCATCAAGATGCCGCGGGGGATACGGCCTCCCAGTTTTTGAAACTTTGAAGGATCGCGCAGGAAATCGACCAGCTCTTGCACGTCCTCTTTGGCTTCATCGCAACCGGCGACGTCGGCAAAAGTGACGGTGTTATTGGCTTCATCCAGCATCTTGGCTTTGGATTTTCCAAAGGAGAAGGCACCGCCACGGCCGCCGCCCTGCATTTGGCGCATAAAGAATACCCAAACGCCGATCAGTAACAACATTGGGAACCAGGATACAAAAATGTTCAGCAGAAAGCTCTGCTCCTCTTCCGGCTTGGCACGTACCTGTACCCCATATTTGAGCAAATCGCCCACCATCCAGACATCGCTCGGCGCGTAAGCGGTAATGCTCTTGCCGTCTTTACCCTTGCCCTTGAGGATTCGACCTTCGATCATGACCTCTTCGACTCGTCCATCCTTGGCCTCGGCCATGAATTGAGAGTAAGACATGTCGTTGCCACGAGTTTGTCGGGTGTCAAATTGCTTGAACACCGAGAACAAAACAACGGCAATAACAACCCAGATGGCGGCTTTGGAGAAAATATTATTCATTTTTGAACCCGGAGGAATACAGGGGACTAACTAGTCAACTAAAAATAGGGCTTTATGCTCAACCCTTCACGTCATTGTAAGGCTTTGCCTGGTCAAGGTGGTGCCTAAGCCAAACATTTCAAGGCTTAGGTCGGTTGATTTCCGCCGTCCGGCGAGAAAAGCACGACTTTGCATCTGTCGACTAGGGATTTTTTAGCTTACGGCCCAATAGGAAAATTTCAGAAGATTCCGGACGAGAGGCCTTGGGTTTTCGACTCGCCACTTGTTTAAACGTAGCCTTGAATAACTGCACAATCTCGTTGTAACCACTGCCGTGAAAGCACTTCACTAATAATGCCCCGTCTGGCTTCATGTGATTCTGAGCAAAATCGCATGCCAGCTCGATTAAATGCTGCATTCTAGCGGCATCGGTGAGCTCCACGCCACTCAAATTTGGAGCCATATCCGACAGCACCAAATCCGCCTTTTGCGCGCCCAACATCGTCTCGAGCTCTTTCAAAACGGACTCCTCCCGGAAATCACCCAGAATGAAATCAACGTCTGCCACCGGCTCCATCGGCAAAATGTCTAGAGCCACTATTCGCCCGCTCATCACGGTCTGCCCCTCGGACTTAATTCGCAAACGCTCCCGGATCGCCTGACTCCAAGCGCCAGGAGTGGAGCCAAGATCGACGATGAGCATGCCCGGGCGGATCAACTGATCCTGCTCGTCGATCTCGATTAGTTTAAAGGCTGCACGCGCACGGTAACCGTGCTTTTGAGCAAGCTTCACATAAGGATCGTTACGATGGCGATCTAACCAGGCTTTACTAAACTTATTTTTTGCCACAGGGTACACTTGGCCACAGGTTAAACTCACAGCATGACACCACCCGCCTCACTCGAAAATTACAAGGCAGGCAAACCGCAACGCACGATCCTCAACGGACGGTATTGTCGCCTGGAACCCCTCAATTCCCAAACTCATGGCGACCACCTATATGAAGCTTCGATGGCTCCAGGTGCTGAAGAACGGTTTCGTTACTTGTTCGATTCACCTGTCTCACGTGACCGCTTCGATGCTTGGATCAACAAAATCACCGCCAATGACGACCCGCTGTTTTTCGCGGTGATCGATCTCGCCAGTGGACGTTGCGAAGGCCGCCAAGCCTTGATGCGGATAACGCCTGAACACGGCGTGATCGAAATTGGCAACATCCTGTGGGGTCCAAATCTGGCTAAGACAAGAGTCGCGACTGAAGCGCTCTTCCTGGCCGCCCAATACATTTTCGAAGAGCTACGCTATCGCCGTTTCGAATGGAAATGCGATTCCGACAACATGCCGTCCCGCCAAGCTGCTTTACGCTTTGGCTTTCGTTTCGAAGGTATTTTTCGACAACATATGGTGAACAAAGGCCGTAACCGGGACACGGCGTGGTTTTCCATGGTCGACCGCGAATGGCCGTCCGTCAAGCGCTCCTTCCTGCACTGGTTGGACCCTTCTAATTTTGACCCTACAACTTCAGAGCAAATATGCAAACTCGCCACTCAAGGCTAAGCCCAGTTCAATCAGCCATCAGGACGGCAAAGGCCTCCTCTCCACGCGGCGCACCTGCGCGCGCGCAGGTTGCCGAACCTATACCCAAGGCCCTGTTGAAGCCCCTGCCCTTATCCGCCGCAGATCGCAAAGAGCTCAAAGCTATGGCTCATCACCTCGACCCTGTGGTGATGATTGGCGACAAGGGGCTGAGCTCTAGCGTATTGGGTGAGATTGGAGGGGCACTGAAGTCTCATGCCTTAATCAAGATTCGCGTAGCGGGCGATGATCGCGAAGCACGCCTCAATATGCTTTCCGCGATTTGCACACAGCTCGCCTGTGAGAAAGTACAAACCATTGGCAAGTTGCTCGTGGTCTACAAGCCTAAAACCGTTCAAACTCCGCGCGAGCATATTCCGAAGAAATTGCAGGGCTCGGAAGAAGATCGTGGACCACGCAGAAAAAGTAGCCGCGACTAGCTAGAACGACCTTCCGGAAAAAGTTACGGCGAAACAGGTTACTGCGCGACGTCATCGCGGCGGCGCTACGAGTCTATACGTAGAGCACACTCAGAATCTCATATTCCTTTACGCCACCGGGAGCTTGAACCTCCGCAATATCGCCAGCGTATTTGCCAATTAAGGCGCGCGCAATCGGGCTAGAAATGGAGATTAAACCGGCCTTGATATTGGCCTCGTCGTCGCCTACAATTTGATAACGAATCACTTCACTGGTTTTTTGGTCCTCTAGCTCCACCGTGGCCCCAAACACCACCCGGCCTTCAGCGTCAACCTCAGCAGGGTCAATAATTTGCGCGTTGGAGAGTTTGCCATCGATATCGGCAATTCGGCCTTCCACAAAACCCTGACGTTCGCGGGCCGCATCGTACTCGGCATTTTCAGAAAGATCGCCGTGCGATCTTGCTTCGGCGATGGCATTGATTACTGCAGGACGTTCGATGGCTTTGAGGCGATGAAGCTCCTCTCTCAAAAGCTCTGCGCCGCGCTTGGTTAAAGGAACTGAACTCATACTAGGACCATTGATTTAGGTTTTAAATGCTGAAGCATTTACAAAAAACTTTCGGCTAAATTAGTGAAGCTCTTGATGGAGCTGCTGCAAACTGTAGACATCCAGGGTGTTGAGTTGCTTCATACCTTCTACCGCAGCCCAGGCCCCCGCAATGGTGGTGTAATAGGCTGCACGTTGCGACAGTGCTGTGGTTCTAATTTGCTTGCTGTCCACAATCGCCCCCCGCTTTTCTTCGACGGTATTGATGACCAAGGCAATCTCTGAGTTTTTCATGAGATCGACCACATGAGGACGACCGTCCTGCACTTTATTGACCTGCTCAACGGGAACACCGGCAGAGTGAATCGAAGCTGCAGTACCCTTTGTCGCAAACAACTTGAAACCCATCTCGTGCAAAGAGCGTGCGACGGAAATCATGCGCGGCTTGTCTTGATCCTTCACCGAGATGAACACATTACCGCCTGTAGGCAACTTGACGCTTGCAGCCATCTGCGACTTCACGAAGGCTTCACCAAAGGTGTAGCCCACACCCATGACTTCGCCGGTAGATTTCATCTCAGGTCCGAGAATGGGGTCCACACCCGGGAATTTCACAAACGGGAAGACCGCTTCTTTCACTGAGAAGTACTTTGGAACCACTTCCCGACCAATCCCCTGCTGATCCAGTGAAATTCCGGCCATGCAGCGCGCAGCAATTTTTGCCAATTGAAGGCCAGTGGCTTTCGAGACAAAGGGCACCGTCCGTGAAGCCCGAGGATTCACTTCAAGCACATAAACGGTCCCACCCATGGCCGACTCTTGGCCGGGTGCATCGCGCTGAATAGCAAACTGAACATTCATCAGCCCGACGACCTTCAAAGCGCGGGCCATCATTTCGGTTTGGCGCTTGATCTCCTCGATCAATTGCGGCGAAAGTGAGTAAGGGGGTAAAGAGCAGGCCGAATCGCCCGAGTGCACGCCGGCCTGTTCAATATGTTCCATTACGCCGCCGATAAACACTCGCTGACCGTCACAAATACAATCGACATCTACTTCAATTGCATCGTTAAGAAAGCGATCCAAAAGCACTGGAGAGTCGTTCGAAACTTTCACAGCCTCACGCATGTAGCGCTCGAGATCGCGCTGCTCATGAACGATTTCCATGGCCCGGCCACCCAAAACATAACTCGGTCTAACCACCAAGGGATAGCCAATTTCCTGGGCGAGTCGAATCGCATCTGGCTCGGTACGTGCCGTACGGTTAGGCGGTTGCAAGAGTTTGATCTCATGCAATAACTTTTGGAAACGTTCGCGGTCTTCGGCAATATCGATCGACTCGGGTGAGGTACCAATAATGGGTACGCCGTTCGCTTCAAGTGCCAGAGCCAGCTTCAAAGGCGTTTGCCCACCGTATTGAACGATCACGCCAAGCGGTTTTTCAACCGCGACAATTTCAAGCACGTCTTCAAGCGTGAGTGGCTCGAAATAGAGTCGATCCGAAGTATCGTAATCGGTCGAAACGGTTTCCGGGTTGCAATTGACCATGATGGTCTCGAAGCCATCTTCGCGCAAAGCGAAAGCCGCATGCACGCAGCAATAATCAAACTCGATACCCTGACCAATCCGGTTCGGGCCACCACCCAAGACCATAATCTTTTTCTTATTAGTAGGCTTGGCCTCGCACTCATCTTCGTAGGTCGAATACATGTAGGCGGTGTGGGTAGCGAACTCAGCGGCGCAGGTGTCAACGCGCTTATACACCGGGCGTACCCCAAGCGAGTGGCGCAATTCACGCACCGCATCGGCATTGGTGCCTGCAAGCTTGGCCATGCGGCGGTCCGAAAAACCTTTACCCTTCAAGAAACGCATCTCGGCGGCCGAAAGGCTCGAAATATCACGGCTCGCGATTTTCTTTTCGAGCTGGATGATTTCTTCGATCTGCGCCAAGAACCAAGGATCAATGCCGGACTCTTCGAAAATATCTTCAACCGACATTCCAATACGGAAAGCATCGCCCACGTACAGAATGCGCTCGGGTCCAGGCTCACCGATTTCGCGGGTGATGTCGTCTTCGTCGGTACTGCGCTCATCCATGCCATCAATACCGGTTTCCAGGCCACGCAAGGCTTTTTGGAAGCTCTCCTGGAAATTGCGCCCAATCGCCATCACTTCGCCCACCGATTTCATTTGCGTGGTGAGGCGAGAATCGGCCTGAGGGAACTTTTCAAAGGTGAAGCGCGGAATTTTAGTAACCACATAATCGATTGAGGGCTCGAAGGAGGCGGGAGTAGCACCACCGGTAATATCGTTTTGCAGCTCATCCAGGGTGTAACCCACGGCGAGCTTCGCGGCAATTTTAGCGATGGGAAAACCGGTCGCTTTTGAAGCCAAGGCAGACGAACGCGAGACCCTTGGGTTCATCTCAATGACGATCATGCGACCATCTTCTGGATTGATCGAAAATTGCACATTCGAACCACCGGTATCAACGCCGATCTCGCGCAGAATTTGAATCGAGGCGTTGCGGAGCAGTTGGTACTCTTTGTCGGTGAGCGTTTGAGCGGGCGCCACGGTGATCGAATCACCGGTGTGTACGCCCATTGGGTCCAAGTTCTCAATCGAGCACACGATGATGCAATTGTCTTTGTGGTCGCGGACCACTTCCATCTCGTACTCTTTCCAGCCGATTAAGCTTTCTTCGATAAGAAGCTCATGCGTAGGAGAGGCTTCAATACCACGCTTACAAATCGCTTCGAACTCTTCGCCGTTATAGGCGATGCCACCACCCGTGCCGCCCAGCGTAAAGCTTGGGCGAATGATGACCGGGAAGCCCAGAGTTTTTTGCACAACCCAAGCCTCTTCCACGGTATGCGCAATACCGGAACGTGCCGAGCCAAGACCAATCTTGGTCATGGCCTGTTTGAATTTCGAACGATCCTCAGCCTTATCAATCGCCTCCGGAGAGGCGCCGATCAACTCGCAACCATACTTCGTGAGCACGCCATGATGATGCAAATCAAGCGCACAGTTCAGTGCCGTCTGTCCACCCATGGTCGGCAATATGGCATCGGGCCGCTCTTTCTCGATAATGCGCTCTACCACCTGCCAGGTGATGGGCTCAATGTAGGTCACATCGGCCGTCTCTGGGTCGGTCATGATCGTGGCCGGATTGCTGTTCACCAGGATGACGCGATAGCCCTCTTGGCGCAGCGCCTTACACGCTTGCGCGCCGGAATAGTCAAACTCGCAAGCCTGGCCGATGATGATCGGGCCAGCGCCAATAATCAGAATACTTTTTAAATCACTACGTTTAGGCATAAGGCCTCTTTTTTACTTTCTTCTATTACTTTTAGCAAAGATTAATGACTTTGAAACTTCCACCGAGGCACTTCTATTGAGTGCCATTTACTTTGGCATTTCTTACCATGGTCCAAGCCCACCATAGGCCGAATACACCAGCGATCAGCCAAAACACTCTCGAAAAATCGTCCCAGACCCAACCCATGGCCAGACAAAAGAGTGCGAGGATCAGCACAAAGAATGCGCCGATCCATTGGTGCACTATTTGCACCGCGCTCATGTATTTTGGAAACCAGGTGGGAGCCTTGGAATAACCCAACTCGCGTAAGTTGAGCCAGCGCTGCAACCACTGTGAAGGTCGGTACCAGGTGAGTTTGACCTCGCCATGCGGCAAGGTATCTTCTGAGCGCGACAAGCGCCAGACGAGCAGCGCCAAGCAAGCCGCGATGAAATACCAATAGCTCTCGGACAACCAAGACCGAACCTCGACCGGGAGTTGCTCGACCCACTTTCCGATCATCGCGCTGGCATGGAATATTTCGAACATCTTGGCGGTTCAACATGGGTTCGTACGGCGGATTCACTCAAGCTCAAAGCAAAAGCCAAATTAGGCTTTTGCTCCGACGGCATTGGACTTTGCCGCCTGATCCATTAAGCCCATAAAGCGGTCAAACAAGTACTCAATGTCATGGGGGCCCGGGCTTGCCTCGGGATGGCCCTGGAAACAAAAAGCTGGTTTGTCAGTCCGGGCGAGGCCCTGAATCGATCCGTCAAACAACGACGTATGCGTAATGCGCAAATTCTTGGGTAAGTTCGCTGGGTCAACCGCGAAGCTGTGATTCTGGCTTGTTATAAGCACCTGACCCGTGTCATGGTCTTTGACCGGATGATTCGCCCCATGATGACCGAACTTCATCTTCAAAGTTTTGGCACCTGAGGCTAAACCCATGATCTGATGACCTAGGCAAATTCCAAAGGTCGGTATGCCCTGGTCAATCAGAGCCTTACTGGCCGCAATAGCGTAGTCGCAGGGCTCCGGATCACCGGGACCATTCGATAAGAAAACACCGTCGGGCTTGAGCGCCAAAACATCGGCCGCCGAGGTTTGAGCCGGTACCACCGTAAGCTTGCAACCGCGATTCGCCAACAAACGCAAAATATTGCGCTTGACGCCAAAATCGAACGCCACCACATGAAAACGTGTCTTGGGTGTCTTGTCGTAGCCCGATCCAAGAGTCCAGGTACCTTCCGTCCAAGGATAGGCTTCCTTGGCAGAAACAACCTTCGCGAGATCCATGCCTGCCAGGCCTGGAAAACCTTTAGCGGCGGCGACTGCGGCGTCCTCATCAATGGTTTGACCGAAATCGGCCGCCACCAAGCAGGCGTTTTGGGCACCCTTGTCACGCAAAATTCGGGTTAGCTTGCGGGTATCGATACCCGCCAGGCCAGGCACCTTGTGACGAAGCAGAAAGTCCGACAGACTTTCTACACTTCGCCAATTTGATAGACGCTTGGGCACATCTTTGACAATGAGGCCCGAGGCAAAAATGCCAACGGATTCGTCATCTTCGGGGTTAATGCCGTAGTTGCCGATATGGGGATAGGTGAGCGTAACAATTTGGCGGCAATAGCTTGGGTCAGTCAAAATTTCCTGATAGCCCGTGAGCGCGGTGTTAAACACCACTTCACCGACTGTTTGGACTGAGGCACCAAACGAATAGCCGCGAAAAATGCTGCCATCTGCTAGTGCGAGTATGGCGGGAGAGTGCTGCGGTAACACGTGAAGCTCCTGGACGGCAATCCCACTTGACATCAAATCCAGGCACTTGGAAGCAGCACCGCGCATGAATTACAGCGTGATACAGAAACCGAGGTGCGCAGCGTTGAAGGGGCGACCAGCCGGACTGGACCCAATAGGTTGCGTTTCGTTGATTTCGAGGGCTGGAGGGCGGTGCAAGTTAGATGTGCTACAGGCCTAAGTGGAACCAGCCCATGATCGACCTGACTCGCAATACCCCCAAATAATGACTATATTTTATCACGCGGCTTGACCAAGTCTTTTGCCCACTCGGCATCGACCTGATCCGCACTGTTTTGTTGCGCTAACGCATGCACAGACTCCGGCGCGGAAATCTCCGGTCGGTTGATCAAGGGCTCGGCCTTTCCGAACCGCACTTCAAGCGATTGGTAGCCTAAGGAGCGGGTCAAAATCTGCAAAGTACTATGGGCAGAGGCTTCGATTTGGGGACGGTAGCGTAAAGCCAGGGCTTTCGCCTCGATCACGGCATGGTCTCTAGCCGCAGAGATCAGCCGATTTTTGTCTTCTTCAGAAAAGCGGCCGTCAAAGAAACCTTGCAACAAGTCGGGCAGCAGCCAAGGCAAGAAGCGAGCTCTCTGTTCATCGTAGAAGGAGAGATTCTTAATCGCGACATCGACCTTAGCCTGCGGAAGATGAATAATGGCATGGGGCCCTTGCGCCTCGATTTTCACTTCTTCACTCCTCAAATCGAAGCGAAAATCCATTTCAAACTCGAACAGCATGGCGAGTTTCTTCTTGGTAAAAGCCCAGCTCAAGTATTTTTTCCCAAAATCGCCAAAACTGTGATCAACATGCGTGATCAAGTCCTTGCTGACTGCTTTAAATGCCGAAAGCTCACCAAGCGCACGAAACTCACTGACCGTGCGATGCAGGTCAATTTCGATCTTGCGCGACTTGCGACCTGTGAAACGGCCGACTAGCCAGCCACCTACAAGACCAAGCGATAACGCAAGAGCGCCCGCAAAAAGTAGAAAACCAGAATCCATCGTAGTCGCGCTGCAGGTTTGTTAAACGAAAAGCAAGGCCAGCGACGCTCCGAAGCCGATCACCCAGACTAAAGTTCTTTGCCAATGCAGGTCGGCGAGGTAAGCCGCTAAAAAAGCAAAGCGCGCCACAATAAAAACCATGGCAAGCGCATCTATTGTGGCTGTCGCCGCGTCCCGCTGGTAAGCGCTCAAAAGGGCGAGCCCAAACACCGCCAAGGCCTCCCAACTATTGCCTTGTGCCGCATTGGCGCGCGCGCGATAGTCCTCTTGCTTGGCCAGCCATTCACGCGGCCTACGATTATTAAACGAGCGATCACCGGCCTTGGCGATTCCGGTGGCCACAATCGGCAGAAGGCAGGCCAGAAAGAGACAAAAGTAGCCAATCTTCATCGGTTAAACCTTTAAGGAGGCGGGTTTGAAAATCAAACAGTTAGCGAATATACCTTCCGCGAAGATGCGGAAAAGGTCCTGGTCTATAAGGAAACTCGATCACGAAGAGCCTGAGCAATAGTACTCGGATCGACATACTCCAGCTCGCTGCCCACCGGCACGCCTCGAGCCAAGCGACTTACTTTCACGCCTTTGCCGCGCAGGACTTCCCAAAGATAATGAGCTGTCGCCTCACCTTCCGGATTGAAGTTTGTGGCGAGAATGACCTCGTCGATATCGCCCTCGCTTGCGCGAGCGATGGCCTGGTCAAACTTTAAGTCGCCTGGCCCAACGCCGTCCAGAGGGGACAAACGTCCCATCAAGACGTAATAAAGGCCTTTGTAGGCCAGCGTTTGCTCCATCATTTGTTGATCGGCGGGCGACTCCACGATGCAAAGCAGTCGAGCGTTGCGTTTGCCCGATGCGCAGGTTTCGCAAATCTCTTTTTCGGTCAAGGTATTGCAGCGTTGACAATGCTTGATATTGTGAAGAGCGTCGCTCAGGCATATCGCCAGATCAGCGGCAGCCTCCCGATCGTGTTGCAACAAATGATAAGTAAAGCGCTGTGCCGTGCGCGCGCCCACTCCAGGCAAGCTCTTAAGTGCCTGAATAAGAGCTTCAATCGCTGGTGGATGACTAGACGCAACCGGTGCTCGTGCTTCACTTGAACGCGAAGCTCTCGGCGAGGTGCTCACAAAAACCCTCTTCGGTTAAAACTCGGCATCGCGTTGCCAGAGTTTAGGGTAAAAATCAAAATGGGAGCTTGAAACCAGGGGGCAAGGGCAAACCAGCCGTTACACCGCCCATTTTTTCGCCCGCGGTCTGCTCCGCGCGCTTGAGCGCATCGTTAAGCGCCGCAACGATCAAGTCCTCCAACATATCTTTGTCGTCGGCCAGCAGACTGGGGTCGATTGTGACCCGTTTGACTTCATTGCGGCAGGTGACAACGGCCTTCACCAGACCCGCCCCAGATTGGCCTTCAACCTCAACCAGGGCCAATTGGTCCTGCATTTTTTTCATGTTGTCTTGCATTTGCTGAGCTTGCTTCATCAAGCCTGCGAGTTGGTTTTTCATCATGATTAAAATCTCCGAAATCGAGGATGTTACAAAATTAAATCTTACGGTTGCAGCAGTCCAATATTGGCGCTCACTGCGTGACTTTGGAACTATGCAGGCTTAACGGTGCCCGGTATGATTTTCCCATCGAAATGGTCGATCAAGCTTTTCACCATCGTAAGGTTTTCAAGACTGGATTGAGTTTGGGCAATTCTTTCGTCACTGGCTTGACGCGCCAGGGATTCCGCCGTGTCGCCCTGCACTTCACCAAGCACGACCTTAAGCTGAACGGCACACCCTAATTTTTCTTGCAAAGCCTCTCGTACCTTGGCCACTTGGGCTGGGTCACTCAACAGTTTGACGCCAACCCGAAGATGGAACGTGAAGCCATGCGCGTCACTTTGATGACTCAACAACTGGCTCTGCTGCGCGAACATTCTGGGCACGCCGCCTAGGGTTAAGGTTGCCGCCAGCGCAGGCCAGTCTCCGTCGAATTCGCCGACAGACCCAGGTGATTTCGCGCGATTGGTCTCGGCAGAATCAGTCCAAGGAGGGTCTTCAACCACTGCTTCCGGCTCGAACGATCTCACCTCCTCAGCGTCACGTGCGCGAACCGCGGAAGGTATAGAGGAGCTCACAACCTGTTCATGGCTAGGAGCCTCAGGCTTCAAGCTCACCTGACTTGCCGACTTCACGGCCAGCGGCTGCGCCGTTTTTTTGACGCTTGCGTTGGCTAACTCTGAGGGGGAACTCGGCCTTGAAGGCACCAGTCTGCGTGCGCCGCCCTGACCCGCATCGATCGCCCCTGCGCCTTGCAATTGCGGACCGGAAGTAAAGGCCATCAAGCGCAGCAAGCTCATTGTGAATCCGGTATAAGGATCCGGCGCAAGGCCCAAATCGCGAGCGCCGTGCACGGCAATTTGATAAAACACTTGCAAGTCAAGCGCATCAAAACGCTCGGAATCTGACGCCATTTGAGCGTCCGGCTCAGGGGGCGGAATTCCTTTTTGCATCCACGCCAGACTTTGGCAGCGTTCGGCAATCTGCAATAAGGCTTGATGGAAGGATGCCGCCTGAGCCAGCATGAGATCAGCGACTTGCAGCAAAGCCGCCGCGTCAGCCTCGGCCAGGGCGTCAAAAATCGCCAGAACCTGATCTGCTCCGACAATGCCTAGCATCTCGCGCGTGGGCGCATCCAAAACCTGCCCACTCGCATAGGTCACGGCTTGGTCAGTGAGCGACAAGGCGTCACGCATGGAGCCACGAGCCGCCTTGCCGATCCAGGCCAAGGCTTGATCTTCGAATAGAATATTTTCTCGCCCCAATATTTCGGCCAAATGTCCAGAGATCGCCGAGGCCATCATGTTTTTAAGACCTAGTTGCAGGCAACGCGACAACACCGTGACGGGCACTTTCTGGGGATCGGTCGTCGCCAATACGAAAAGAACATGGGCAGGCGGCTCTTCAAGCGTTTTGAGCATGGCGTTGAAAGCATGATTGGAGAGCATATGCACCTCATCAATCACATACACCTTATAGCGGCCCATGCTAGGAGAATAGACCGCAGTCTCCAGAACCTGAGTCATTTCGTCCACACTACGATTGGACGCTGCATCGAGCTCCAAATAGTCGGGATAGCGCCCCGTATCAATGCCCGTGCAGGCTGAACACACCCCGCAGGGCGTAGAACTCACGCCCACTTCGCAATTCACAGCCTTGGCCAATATTCTTGCCAGGGTGGTTTTGCCCACGCCTCGGGTACCGGTCAGGAGATAGGCGTGATGCAGACGCTGGTGATCCAGGGCGTGCACTAGAGCTTTCACAACATGATCTTGTCCGATCACCGATGGAAAGTCGCGTGGTCGCCATTTACGTGCCAGAGCTTGATGAGTCATTCGAACTTGGTTGGCTTTTTCAGAAATGTTCTAAGCGCTACTACTAGATCGTTGCGTTCAGCCGGTTTTCAACTCCTCAGGCAACGCCGTCTCGGTGGCACCGACGAGAAATCCTAAGTCTGGGCGAGCAAAAATAAGGGTGGGTGAGCAAAAATCGGGGGCAGCGAGCAAAATTGGGGTGGGCGAGCCTAAACCTCGGCACTCACGGAAATTGGCTTTGGCTGCTTCCTTCCGGACCTGACCAGATTAACCACTCCGCAATGCGAGGGGACCCGCCCAAGCGCATTCTAGCAGTCGAAAGCCGACTCACCCTTCGCCCCGTTAACTAAAAAACCCAGGTCTTGCAATTTTCCGAGTAGGAATCAAATACAATGCTCCACATCAAATAAAAAACAGGCAACGCGAGAAAGGAGCCTATATATGTCAATTAAAGCTGTCTCTGATCAAACCTTCGAGCAAGAGGTCCTTGCTTCAGAACTCCCCGTTTTGGTGGATTACTGGGCTGAATGGTGTGGTCCTTGCAAGATGATCGCGCCGATTTTGGACGAGGTGTCTAAAGACTACGCGGGCAAGCTCCAGATAGCTAAGCTCAATGTGGACGAAAACCGTGACGTGCCTGCCAGGTTCGGTATTCGCGGCATTCCTACCCTGATGTTGTTTAAGAATGGTGCATTAGCCGCTACCAAGGTCGGCGCACTTTCAAAATCGCAATTGACTTTGTTCCTAGACAGCAACCTTTAATTCAGGTTATTCTCTGTTCTGCGTTTAGTTTTTTAGTGCGTCGTCCTTAGCTAAAAGCTTATCAATAGCTACTAAGTTATTGATTTGTATGATTTTTAGCCGAGGCGCGCGACTAGCGCAATCAACGCCAAGCCACTCAATGCTGGCGGCCAGCTTTGGGGACACAAACCCTAACTGTTGATTTTTCCCCACACTTTCAAGGCTTTTGCCTCGGCTTTTAAGGCTCATTCCGCGTCTATTTCGCGACTAATCTGCTCATAACGCTCCAGCACCACTTTGCTCAGCTTCTTTATCTAGAACAAGATCCCCCACTATGCATCTATCCGATCTCAAGGCCCAACACGTTACGGCACTTGTCGAGCTGGCATCCAGCTTGGAGATTGAAAACGCCAGTCGCTTGCGCAAACAAGAATTGATGTTTGCAATCCTCAAAAAGAAAGCCAAGACCGGCGAGCAGATTTTTGGGGATGGCGTTCTAGAAATTCTGCCGGATGGCTTCGGCTTTCTGCGCTCGCCGGAAACCTCATATCTCGCCAGTACAGACGATATTTACCTCTCCCCTTCGCAAATTAGGCGCTTCAGCTTGCATACTGGAGATTCAATCGAAGGCGAAGTGCGCACACCCAAGGACGGCGAGCGCTACTTTGCGCTAGTCAAAGTCGACAAAATCAATGGGTCGCCTCCAGAAGCGTCTAAAAACAAGATTCTTTTCGAGAACCTGACCGCGCTCCATCCAGATCGTCCGATGAAACTCGAGCGCGACATTAAGTCCGACGAGAACATCACCTGCCGAATTATTGACATGGTGGCGCCCATTGGCGCAGGCCAGCGTGGCATCATCGTCGCCCCTCCTAAATCTGGTAAGACCGTGATGCTGCAGCAAATCGCGCACGCCATCACCACCAATAGTCCGGATGTTGTGCTGATCGTCTTACTGATCGATGAGCGCCCAGAAGAGGTCACGGAGATGATGCGCTCGGTACGCGGCGAAGTGATTGCCTCAACTTTTGACGAACCAGCCACTCGCCATGTGCAAGTCGCCGAGATGGTGATTGAAAAGGCCAAACGCTTGGTCGAACATAAGCGTGACGTGGTGATTTTGCTCGATTCGATCACCCGGCTGGCCCGTGCTTACAACACCGTCGTCCCGGCCTCTGGCAAAGTCTTGACGGGTGGCGTGGACGCCAATGCCCTACAGCGACCTAAACGCTTCTTTGGTGCCGCCAGAAACATCGAGGAAGGCGGCTCGCTCACAATTATCGCCACAGCCCTGATCGATACCGGCAGCCGGATGGACGAGGTGATTTACGAAGAATTCAAGGGCACCGGCAACATGGAGATTCACCTGAATCGCCGCATGATGGAAAAGCGGGTTTACCCTGCCATCGACATCAACCGCTCCGGAACCCGTCGTGAAGAACTCCTCATCCCTAAGGATATGCTGCAAAAGATTTGGATCTTGCGCAAACTGTTGCACGACATGGACGAATTGCAAGCCATGGAATTTATGCTCGACAAGATGAAACTCACGAAAAACAACCATGAGTTCTTTGAGTTGATGAAAAAAGGGGGGTAAAAAGGTGGGGACATCTGCTCCCCAATCCATTCATATCCCACACTATAAAAATTCATTGTATAATCAAGGGCTTTGCTGAATTCGTGGTTGTTTGTTGGGGCAAGACGCCTCACCCACGGTCGGCATTTGTGAACCTCGCCCCGAGTGCATTTATTGCCCGAGCTTGAGGCTCACACAGCACCGCGCTTAATTGCAGCGCATAAAACAGGACGCGATCATGAAAGAAGGCATTCACCCCAATTACCGCGACGTAGTCTTCCAAGACATGTCTAGCGGTATTAAATTCATCACTCGCTCGACGGCTAATAGCCGTGAGAACATCGAGATGGACGGGAAAACTTATCCATTGTTTAAGCTTGAGATTACGTCTGAGTCTCACCCGTTCTACACGGGTGCACAACAACGTGTCAGCGAAACCGGTCGCGTCGAGAAATTCCGTCAGCGTTTTGCACGGACGACCATCAAGAAGTAAGCTTCATATAGCTTATGTTTGGTGCGAGGGCGACGGTTGTCGCCCTTTTGCATTCATAAGCCTCGGCTGGTGCCTTCCACTTACTGCCGTCGTCCTTCTTGAGCTTTAACCTGGAGCTTTAATCCTCGTGCGACATTTCATAGTCACCGAACAACAGGCTGGAAAACTGCCGCGCTGGGCCTTGCTGCTCTTGTGCGCGTTGTACGTTTTTCCGGGGCTGATCGGGCGCGAGCCCTGGCGCACCAGCGATGCCCCAGGGTTTGCAACGGCACTGACAATGGTACGAGGCACTTGGCAAGACTGGCTTATCCCCAACATCGCGGGCGAACTCCTGATAGACGACGGTCCGCTTGCTTATGCACTTCTAGCAGCCGTCAACAAATTTGCATCCTTGGTTTTTGGGAGCCCGGCCCTCAACTCGCCTTGGCCGCATTGGATCGCAATGTTATGCGCCGCGAGCGGCTTAATTCTGATGCTCACCGCGTTCTGGTACGCCGCCTACGAGCTTGCTAAGCGCCCTGGCCTTCTACCCCTCGACCCCTTTGGAGCGGCCGCCAGCCGTGTGAGTTTCGCCCGCGCCATTGCAGATACGGCCTTGCTGGTGTTCATTGGCACGCTTGGCCTGCTGGTCCGTATGCATGAAATAAGTAGCGCCGCGGCTCAGGTTACTTGGGTCGCTGGGTTCTTGTGGAGCCTATCTATAGGTCTTGAGAATCCACGTCGAGGGGCGGCAGGCGCCGCCCTTGCCTGCGCCGCAATCTTTGCCACGCGCAACCCCTTGCTAGCCCTTGGCATGGCCTTAGTACCCTTTATTCTTTGCGCCTGGGCACCTGCTTATCGATTGATTCGAGTGCGCTTTCTGCCATTGTTTCTGGTCGCCACAGTTCTAGGCTTCAGCATCTGGCCTGTGCTGGTGCTTTTTACACTCGAGCCGTCGAACCTCGTAGTGACAGACTTTCTGGGCACCAGCCCTGAACAGTATCTCAGGCAAAGGGTCGCACTCAATGTGCAGGCTTTGCAAGGACCCACACTGTTTGGCGTCGCCTACCTGGCTCGAACCATGCCGTGGTACTTTTGGCCAGCCTGGCCGCTCGCGGCGTACGCGGTATGGCAATGGCGCGCCAAGCTCACCGAACCTTCCCTAGCTCTACCGGTCGCATTGTTAGGAGTAATGGGCTTGCTCATTCTGCTCAACCCCAACCCTGGCGAAGCGCACCTCGCCGCGGCCGCCCCTGCGATCGCTTTGCTGGCAGCCCCGAGTCTCACTACATTGAGACGCAGCTTGGTGAACATGATCGACTGGTTCGCGGTGATGTGCTTTAGCTTTATTGGTTTCGCGCTCTGGCTCTATTGGCTAGCCTTGATCACAGGGCAACCGGAAAGAGTGTCCTTCCGTGCGGCCCAATTCGCGCCGACCTTCACACTCGGTCCCGTTTGGCTTGAAATATTGCTGGGTGGCCTAGCAAGCGCCTCTTGGTTGTTACTGGTTCGCTGGCGCATTTCTCGGCAACCTCCCATGATTTGGCGAGCAGTCGTATTGTCGGCCAGCGGACTGACCCTAGTTTGGTTCTTGCTCATGACACTTTGGCTGCCGGTGCTCAACGAGCGTATGGGATTTCGCTCAACCGCCGAAAGTTTAGGGCGCGCTTATGTGCAAGCGAGTTCATCGACCAAAGTAAACTGCGTCAACACCCAGCAGTTGGAGCTAGCCCCCAGAGCCAGCTTCTTCTATTTCGCGAACCTGCAGTTTGCACGCGACGAGATTCGCTGTCCTTTCGTATTGGAGCAAAGCAGTCCCGACCGAGCACTTCCAAGCGAAAACGGCAGGTTGATTTGGAAAGGCTTTGTGCCCGCCTACCGTCAAGATGAGTTTCGGCTCTATCAAAGAGCGCGCTAAGCACTCGCTCTGTCAGAGCGATCCACGCAGTCGAATCACCACGTTTTCCAATCCGTAGTCATCATCCGTACCTTAGCCATCATTCGTCTCGCCTGGCCTAGTCTCATCGGACAATGGGCCGTGATGCTCAATGCCGTCATGGATACAGTCATGGCGGGTAAACTTCAGCCCGAAGATTTGGCCGCGGTCGGGCTAGGTGCGAGTATTTATCTCAGTGTAGTTGTTGGCCTGATGGGGGTACTGATGGCCTTGATGCCAGAGATCTCTCGCCACCATGGCGCTAAACGCATCGATCTCATCGGTCGTGATTTTCGCCAGGGCTTGTTGCTTGCCCTGGTTCTCAGTATTCCTGGAATTTTGCTGATCCAAGCAGATGGGCTTTGGCAAAGTTTCGGCAGTCCCGGCCCCGCCGTAAATGCCAAGCTCAGCGAGTACCTTTTTTGGATCGCCCTGTCGCTACCCGCTAACCTTTTGATTCGATGTTGCTATAGCCTCAATATGGGCATTGAGCGGCCGAAGGTGATGATGCTGATCAACCTAATCAGTCTGGGTGCGAAGCTTCCACTCAACCTGGTCTTGATGTTCGGCATCGGCAACTGGGCAGGACTGGGCGCCCCCGGCTGTGCAGCCGCAACAGCCCTTATCGCATGGCTCAGCCTGATCATGCACTTGAGCGTCTTGCGCTACGCTAAAAGCTACCGTGACATGGGTCTGCTCAGAGGATCTTGGCGGCCGAATTTTCAAAGACTAGGACAGCTTTTGGCCCTCGGCATACCCACTGCCGGCGGCTATCTCTTGGAGGTGACCTCCTTCACCTTTATGGCTCTCTGGTTGGCACGCATGGGTACGACCGTTTCCGCCAGCCATCAAATTGCCGCCAATTTCACGTCGCTTATTTACATGCTCGGCATGTCAATCGCCACCGCGACCAGTAACCTCACCGCACGCGAGCTTGGAGCCGGACGAATTGAACAGGCTCATGCTTTTACCAAGACGGGTCTCAAACTCTCTGCACTCTGCGCTTTAGGAGTGGCGGTGTTGGTAATATTTGGAGCCTCCTACGTCGCCTCGCTCTACAGCGACACGCCGACTATTGCCACCGCAGCCGCGCCACTTTTAGTTCTTGTAGCCGTATATCACTTGTTCGATGTTGGACAAACGGCGTGTAGCTTTATCCTTAGAGCCTATAGAGTCGTGCAGCCGACCGTCTGGATATTTCTGATTTGCCTCTGGGGCATCGGATTAGGGTTGGGGTTTCAGCTCAGCTTTGGTCAACTCGCAAGCCAGCTTTTTGGGCAGGAGAGCTTCGGACTCTCCATGCCCTTGGCCAATATCTTGCAGACCACTCCCTTCGGCTTTTGGAGTGGCGCCTTGGTCGGCCTCATCTGTGCAAACGTCGCCCTAATTATTCTGCTACAGCGGGTGATGAAGCGCCCGCACCAATGAAGAAATGCGTACGGTAATGGCGCAACTCATCAATCGACTCGACAATATCCGCAATCGCGGTATGCGCACTTCGCTTTTTAAAAGCCTTCGCAATCTCGGGTTGCCAACGCTTGCAAAGCTCCTTCACCGTGCTGACGTCCAAATTTCGATAGTGAAAATAGGCTTCAAGCTCAGGCATAAACCGAGCCATGAAGCGCCGATCTTGGCAAATTGAATTTCCTGCCATCGGCGAGGTTCGAGCGGCAACCCAAGGCTTCATAAAGGCGAGCATGGCAAGCTCAGCCGCATGCTCATCGATCGCAGAGGCTTTGACTCGATCAATCAGACCTGAACGACCGTGCGTATTTTTGTTCCAACTATCCATCGCGTCCATAATAGCGTCGGGCTGATGCACGGCGATCGCATCGCTGACGGCCAGGACATTAAGGTTACTGTCGGTGACGATCATGGCGATTTCGATAATGTGATCTTTATCCGGCTCAAGGCCAGTCATTTCCATATCGAGCCAAACAATGTTGCTAGCGTCTTGCTTGGGCTTAATGTTGATAGGTGCGGAGGCGGCCGATTCTAATGTGGTCATGTCTTGATCTAGGAGTTTGAAACAATGCTCCGGTGGGAGCATGAGATAATTTAATCTGCACCGGATTGTGTCACAGGGAATCTTTTTAGAATGTCGGCTGAACAAACTTCCTTGATCTTTACTTGGGCGTTCCTGGCGGCCGTGGTGCTCAGCACAGGGCTCAAGCTTTGGCTGAGCACGCGCCAAATGCGCCACGTCGGACGTCACCGCTCGGCGGTACCGATTCAGTTCCAAGAAAAAATCAAACTCAGCTCGCATCAACGAGCGGCCGATTACACCCTGGCTCGCCACCAGTTTGGTTTACTCGCCCTTGCCATTGAAGTACTCGTCCTCATTGGGCTAACCTTGTTCGGCGGTTTACAGTGGCTGTACGAACTAACGCAATCCTGGTTTAGCGTCGAGGGTGTGGCCGGTCTTGGTGCTGCAACCCAGTTAGGTGGTGCCGCCGTTGCAGCCCACCCAAGCCTCTGGAGTTCCGTCGGGCCGGTGCTTGTTTTTGTCGTGCTAGTCACCGTTATGACTAGCCTTATCGATTTGCCTCTCGATTGGTATCGTCAGTTCGTGATTGAAGAGAAGTTCGGCTTTAATCGCATGACTGTTCGAGCATGGCTCAAGGATGGCCTCACCGGCACTCTGGTTGCCGCAGTACTCGGTTTACCCTTGCTCGGGATCGTGGTTTGGCTCATGAAAAGCGCCGGTCAAAGCTGGTGGCTTTGGGCTTGGGCCGTGTGGGTCGTGTTTAGCCTATCGGTGATGGTTATTTTTCCTGTCTGGATCGCCCCCCTCTTCAACAAATTCGAGCCACTCGTTGAGGGCCAAACTCGTTCAAAAGTCGAGTCGCTCCTAGCGCGCTGTGGCTTCGCCTCAAACGGTCTATTTGTGATGGATGGCAGCAAGCGCTCTAGTCACGGCAATGCCTATTTCACCGGAATTGGAAAAAAGAAGCGAATCGTGTTTTTTGACACACTTCTTTCTCGCCTGACGGACGACGAGGTTGAGGCAGTTCTAGCCCATGAGCTTGGTCACTTCAAACACAAGCATGTCTTCAAACGCCTGCTCACCAGTTTTGTGTTTAGTTTTTTAGGCTTCGCCTTCCTGGGCTGGATCATGCAACAACCCTGGTTCTATCAAGGCCTGGGTATGACCCCTGATCTCAAACAAGCTCAGGGTCCAGCCTTAGTTTTGTTTATGCTGGTCCTTCCGGTGTTTTTGTTTCCCTTCCATCCGCTTGCGAGTTTCTTTTCACGCAAGGATGAGTTTCAGGCCGATCAATTCGCAGCACAAACCTCGAGCGCGGACAACCTCGTGCAAGCCCTCGTCAAGCTCTATGACGATAATGCGTCCACCCTCACGCCCGACCCCGTTTATTCGGCGTTTTATGATTCGCATCCGCCCGCGATGGTGCGAATTCAAAGGCTGTTAGAGCAAAAACTCCTCAGCCAATCACAGTAGGATCTTCATGCGTTCAGTCATTACTAAAGCGCAGTTGCTCGCGCGCAAATGTCGGGTTAACACCGGTGAACCTGCATACTCGGCCGGCGAGACTTTGGCCCAGCTGTCGGAAACACCGGCCTGGAGCCATCGGAATAAAGCGCTCGAACGATGCTTCGCCTTTCGCGACTTTTACGACACCATGGCTTTTGTGAATGCACTCGCTTGGCTAATTCATCGAGAAGACCATCATCCCGATTTGCAGGTGAGCTACAACCGTTGCACCATTCGATGGAACACACATTCGGTTGACGGCATTTCCGAAAACGACTTTATCTGTGCCGCCAAGACCGACGCGGTGTTTGGTCTCAGTGGCAACTAGTCAGGCCCTCGTTGTTGCGACCTTCGGGCGCCAGACCTTAGTGGCCAAAGCATTCGAGCCTAAGAGTATAGAACCCAAGGCCCAGTTAGACCCAGCGCCTCAGGCCACTAGCTTCGACATCGCGCATCCGCTCCTTGCGGTCACACGTGGGCGTCGGCAAGACGTTCTGGTCGGCGACCTATGCGAGATTAGCCTAAGCTCGGAGGACCAAGCAGTCATCGAGGCCATGCATCCCCGTCGTAACTTCGTACGTCGCGCCGACAACTATAAAACCAAAAGCCTCGCCGCCAATCTGGATCTAATCGCCGTCGTGGTCAGCGGCTCGCCTCCTTGCTCTGAAGACCTTTTATTTCGCATCCTGACGGCGGCACAGGCCGAACACCTTCCCTGTCTAATCGTGGTCAACAAATCAGATCTCGAAGCGAGTGCAAAGTTCGCCAAGGAACGCTTAGCGTGGGCCACGCTTCAGAATCAGCCCTATGTATTGGTTAGCGTAAAAAAAGAGCCTGAACACGCTCTCAAGGTATTGAGCGAGCACTTTAAAGACAAACGAGTTTTGCTGATGGGCGAATCAGGCATGGGAAAGTCGAGCCTGCTTAATCTCCTGGTTCCTGAAGCGGCCGCCCAGACCCAGGAAATTTCGCGCGTGCTCAACGCGGGTAAACACACCACGACCTTCGCCCGCCTTTACCCCGCAGGTGAAGCGCAGCTCGGCCGTTGCGAACTCATTGATACCCCAGGGTTTCAATTGTTCGGTCTTTCCTATCTCTCCATCACCGAACTCATGCGGGCCGTACCCGAAGTTGAAGCACGACTAGGCCAATGTCGATTCTCAAATTGCCTGCATCTCGGCGAACCCGCCTGTGCCGTGCGTGCCGCCGCCGAAAGTGGAGCCTTCGACCCCGTCCGGTACAAGTTGTTCCGAGAGCTCGTTCCAGAAGCACAGCGCTAATCCGTAAGAATAGTCAGGCTGCCGTGTCAGCCTGATTCGGCATAAGCCTGGAGGTTCGTTCGTCGCGAGCAAGGATCGTCTCGGCCGATGAAACCGGCATAGGTAGCGGAGTGAAGTAAAGGAGGAGCGGCGGCCGAAGGTCGCTGCGGGGGACATTCGCTGAGCTACCTATGCTGGTCTCATCGGCTAGCACAAACCTAAACCTCATTATGCATTCCTGACCGGTGGAAAGCCCGCTATCGAACACCTAGCCAGGAAGCCGCCGTAAGCAACGCAAACAGCCCAACCCAAAGGATCACCGCACGCCAAACTAGACCAACCGCACTTCTCAAGCTATCGCTGTCAGCAGCCAAGCCCTGCCATTCAAAGCCCTGGGCATTCCAAGTCGCTTCCATTTCAGGATCAGCCAAGGTCACGCCCAGAGCTCCCCCGCCGGTGGCCAGCAGCAAAGAACGCTGCTCATTGCCAAGTCCAGCCGAAAGCGCACCGCGCCAACAGTAAATAGCATCTTCAAAATTGCCGACGACTGCAAAGCCTGCTGCCGTCAGGCGTACCGGTATCCAGTCCAACACCCAATAAGCTTTTTGTGCGAATTCACTAAAGTACGTCGGCACAGGCGGTGCCGCGTTTTGCTGAATGCTTCCTTCAAACGCGGGGAGCATGCCCGTCGCAGTATTTTCTCGGGCGGCTTCCCATCGCCGACTGAGCATCTCTGCCAGACGATAGAGCACAGGGCCGATCACACCGGGCAAAATGAGATACCAAAGTAGCGGCGCGAATACATGCCGATGCGAGGCCACCAGGGCATGCGCAATCGTAGCCCGACAAATTGAGGACGGATCACTATCAAGGCCGCGGTTAAACGTGGAGGTAGCCGATTTGCCCCAGGACCTTGATTCTATCCATTTTTCTAAAATCAGGGCAGCATCACCAACCCGACCGTCGGTTCCGGCCTTCTTCTTCAAGGCATCCTGAATTTCAGTAAAAACATGACTGAATTGACGAAAGCCCACTGTCAGATAAAGTACCGCCACGTGCAAAACAAAGGAGGCTAAAGGATGCACACTTTCGAGCAGCCAATCCAGCGCGGCAAGACCGGCTAACACGGGCAAAACTACCAGCAACCAGCCCAGCATCGCATGTTCTTTTCGACCCGCATCGGTCCAATGCGGAACGAGCTCCGCCAAGCGGCGCAAGCCTCTATACACCGGATTATTGCCCGAAAGCTCCCGGCCCTGTTCGATCATAAGAGCGAAGATCAGCGCAATGAATCCCATCTTGCTTCGCGAGTCCTGTACTAGAGGCATTGATGACCCCCCCATTATCCATGAAGCGGCTACCCCACTCGAGGAATTAAACGCTCAGGAAACGATAAAGATTGCGGATCATCGCTGCAGTGGCACCCCAAATGAAGTATTCCGCATCTTGTGGCCCTTCCTCGGTGTGGCGAACGCCCGCATAGGGCATTGCATAAAATTCGCGAGAGCGATTTTCCCACTCAAAGGAGCGGCGTTGATGGAAGCGCGGGTTCATTAAAAAGGAGAGAGGTACCGTAAATGCCTCGGCAACTTCTTGTTCGCTCAAAGACATTGAAAAACCATCTTGGATTAAAGCCACCACCGGTGTAATCGCGAAACCGGTGCCGGTTTCATAGATGGGCATTGTTCCCAGCACCTCGAACAGTTTGCGCTCAAGACCCACTTCTTCAAAGGCTTCGCGGAGTGCTGCGTCAACGGGGTCGCGATCTTCAGGGTCCACCT
>JANOPA010000109.1:0-3578 GCA_031421635.1 Betaproteobacteria bacterium
GAAGTATCTTGGATCTACTTTGACAATTACTTTGCCTTTTTCATCCGTACCGGTTTCTTCAACTCCCTTGCCGTTCCATTGAATTCTAATACCCAATTCCTTGGCGGCTGCGTCCACGAACTGTCGAACACTGTATTGAACGCCGGTTGCAATAACGAAATCTTCAGCGTGATCTTGTTGCAACATTAGCCACTGCATTTCCACGTAATCTCTCGCATGTCCCCAGTCGCGTAAGGCTTCAAGATTCCCTAGATAGAGGCAATCTTGAAGGCCCAGCTTGATACGAGCTAATGCACGCGTAATTTTCCGCGTGACGAAGGTTTCTCCACGAAGCGGTGATTCATGATTGAAAAGTATGCCGTTGCAGGCGTACATTCCGTAGGCTTCACGGTAATTGACAGTAATCCAGTAAGCATACAGCTTAGCTACTGCGTAAGGGCTACGTGGGTAAAAGGGCGTCGTTTCTTTCTGAGGGATCTCTTGAACCAGTCCATAAAGTTCGGATGTGGACGCTTGATAAAAGCGTGTTTTTTTCTCTAAACCAAGCAAGCGGATAGCCTCAAGGATACGGAGGGTGCCGATGCCGTCTGCGTTGGCTGTGTACTCGGGTGTATCGAAGCTGACTGCGACATGGCTCATTGCCGCCAGATTGTAGATCTCGTCAGGCTGCACTTCTTGGATGATACGAATCAGATTCGTGGAGTCAGTGAGATCGCCATGATGCAGGACGAAATTGCGATTCTCGACATGAGGGTCTTGATAGAGATGGTCAATCCTATCCGTGTTGAATAGCGAAGCTCGTCGCTTGATGCCGTGCACTTCATATCCTTTACTGAGCAACAGCTCTGCTAAGTAAGCTCCGTCTTGGCCTGTGACGCCTGTTATTAGTGCTTTTTTCATTTTTCCTTCTCTAAACTTTATAGAAATTCAAATTGTCATGATCGGCCGGTTAAGGCTTTCAATCGGTTCAGTTGAGCTTCGACCATAATCTTGACCATCTGTTCGAAGCTGACGGTGGGCTCCCATTTCAGAATGTCGCGTGCCTTACTTGGGTCAGCAAGCGTTTGACCGGATTCCAGCGGTCGTACAAATGCTGGGTCACTAAAGACGCTTTTTCTCCAGTCTTGCCCAACGCTTCCGTACGCAATCTCACATAGTTGTTGAAGTGTATGTAATCGACCAGTGCCGATCACAAAATCGTCCGCACGTTCATGTTGAAGAATTAGCCACATCGCGCGAACAAAGTCACCTGCATAGCCCCAATCTCTGGCGATCTCAAGATTGCCAAGAGCTAACCTGCCGTTTTGAACGATTGGCCTTCCAAGTTCATTCAAGTCTGGGGATTCACTGATGTGGAGCGCGGCACATGCCGCACCGTAGGCCACCTTTTGAGTAAGAAAATGCAGGGGTCGGCGAGCACTTTCATGGTTAAAAAGAATTCCGCTTGAAATGAACATACCGTAGCTTTCCCGGTAAATACGCGCCATCTGATGAGCGTAAATTTTTGCGGCGGCATAGGGGTTCACGGGATTAAAGGGTGTGGATTCGTTTTGTGGGGCCGTCAACGCCCGCCCAAACATTTCAGAGGAGGATGCATGGTAAACGCGACATTCCTTGTAATTGTGCCTGACAGCCTCAAAGAGGCGAATTGCCGCCAGTCCGTTAACAAGAAGTGTTTCGGGCGCGCGGGCCCAGGATTCGCCGGGACGCGACTGAGAGGCGAGATTATAAATCTCATCCGGTTTTGAGTCTTTGAGCGCCGAGGAGAGGTCGACGCCGTCGGCCACATCGCCAAACAATATTTCCACTCTGTCGGCCAAATGAGTGGCATTGTTAGGCCGAAACCAACTCTCACGGCGGGCCAAGCCAAAAACCTGATAGCCCTTTTCTAAGAGAAGTTCCGCCAACAAAGATCCGTCTTGGCCGGTAATTCCTGTGATGAGGACTCTCTTCATTTCAAGATTTTCTTTTCGGTGCTTTTATCGCATTTTCATAGACTTGGAGCAAGGCGGCCCCACTTTCAGCCCATTTAAATTGGGAGGCACGTCGCAATGACGCATTGCTCATTAAATCTCTCTCAACTCGAGCGTTTGATAATTTAAACATGTTTTGCGCCCACTCGTCGACATTCTCGGGTTCTAGAAGAATGGCCGCGTCACCCGCAACCTCTGGGATAGACGTCGATAGAGAAGTAATTGTTGGCGCTCCAAATTGCATGCCTTCAAGAACCGGAAGACCAAAGCCCTCAAACATCGACGGATAAAGATTGGCATAGCAATTTCGATAAAGCCAAATAAGCTCCGCGTCTGAAACATAGCCGGTCATGATGACCTGTTGCGATATACCCAAGCGCGCAAGATGTTCTTGAAAGTCGTCCATCAGCCACCCTTTTCCGCCGGCCAGAACGAGCGGCATAGCTCGGCCGCCTAAACGGAGGTACTGGGCGTAAGATTCAGCGAGGCGATGCTGATTTTTCCTTGGTTCGATTGTACCTACGTTTAACCAAAATTCTTGACTAATCACTTTTTCCAAGGCCGGTGGCCGGTCCCCTTCGGCTTGCGGATCCGAAAAGCGCGAGCATGGATAAATCACAGTCACCCTATCCTCGGGGAAGTTTGGGAACGTACTTAGGTAGTGAGTTTTTGACGCTTCAGAAATAGCAACGATCCAATCGGCCGCAACGGCAGATCGAAACACGCCGTCGAAACAACCAAGCCGATTGGCTTCAGTAGTCCAAGTTGGGTCAACGGCAAAGCCCATGTCATAAAACGTGTAAATAAGCCGGCTTTTCGCAATTTGAATCGGACACCAGAAGTTGTTTGAATGAATAATGTCCGGTAAGTCGAGCGAACTCTCGACATCAGTGTCGGCCCAGAAGCTGCGCGCTTTTTCGCGGCTTAAATGGCGCGGGCCGTAATGTACATTTCCCCCAGGATAGGGGTTTGTCAATGGCATTTTGACGTCGAAGTAAAAGTCGCCGAAGCTCGGAAACAGTGAAAACCGATGCTGAGGCGTCAATTCAAGTATTGCCTTAATTAGCGCATGTGCGAAGTAACCGCAACCCGCTTTGCCACTACCTGTTTGGGAAATGTCGAAACCAATATGCAATTGCTTACTCCGGGACTTTTTGAAGATAAGAAAAAAAGTCTTGAAAAAAATTGCTCCAGCCTTTTTCTTCCGCGTAGACTTCAATTTCCTCACGTGCTCTGCCGCCGTGATCTTGGTAAAACCAACGCACTCCTTCTTGCACAGGGCTAAGCGCGAGGGTATATGTTCCAGGTTTCTCTGGCGTCTTGATGAGCAATAAAATTTTTGCTGAGTCGCCCGGATACATATCTTCGGGTAGCGCAAAGCGATCGCCTTCTAACGCGACTTTACCGTCAGAGTCCAGCCAGACATATGAAAGACTTACATACATGCCTACCTCCGCTCTTCCCAAACTAGGCCAGATTTCGGTGCCGACATTCTTAATTTCCACTAGGCGTCTCGTGGATCCGCCAGTCACCAAACGAGAAGCTAATGGCGATGTTACAAATTCATACTTGGGCGACGTCAGTGGTACAGGCTCGACCGGAATG
>JANOPA010000110.1:0-3910 GCA_031421635.1 Betaproteobacteria bacterium
CGCACTGCACGCAACCCGTGCTGCTGTGGAAGAAGGCATTGTGGCCGGTGGTGGCGTAGCCCTGCTACGTGCCCGCGCAGCCGTCAAGGTTAAAGGCGAAAACGCCGACCAAGACGCTGGTGTGAAGATCGTTCTTCGCGCTGTTGAAGAGCCACTGCGCATCATCGTCGCCAATGCTGGCGACGAGCCAAGCGTTGTTGTTGCTAAAGTTCTCGAAGGCAAAGGTAACTTCGGTTACAACGCAGCCCTCGGCACCTACGGCGACATGCTCGAGATGGGTGTGGTTGATCCTACTAAAGTAACTCGTACAGCACTGCAAAATGCAGCCTCTGTAGCTGGCCTGATGCTGACTACCGATTGCATGATCGCTGAAGCTCCCGCCGATGACAAAGCCGGTGGCGGTGGCATGGGTGGTGGTATGGGCGGCATGGGTGGCATGGGCGGCATGGGCGGCATGGATATGTAATCCAGGGCTGCTCTCGAAAAAGCTTGAGGTCTTTGGTTTAGATCTTGGCTTTTTTGGACGCTTGAATGAAGAGGCTGCATCTCGTGAGGGGTGCGGCCTTTTTTTATGCTTGATTGCTCTTGACCAGCGCCGAGAGTGTCAGCTAGACTAAATCCGTGAAGATTCTTGGCCCAATCACGAACATTGAAACCTTTGCGAGGGGGCGAGGTATACGGGAGTACTCTTCTCTCGTCACATCGTTCGGCGGCAAAAATTGGCTGAAAAAGAAGGGTCAGGCGCTCGTTGAAGTGGGTGAACAAAAAGGACAGGCCGAAGTTCACTGGTACGAGTGCCACGGCATAGGCAAAGTAAAATTGAAGTTGAAGAGATGGCTATGAAAAAATATGCGCTTTGTTTAAGTAACGATTTTGGCAATGAGTTTTCTGGCGATGATGTACTGCCCGGCCTTGTCTATGAAACAACCAGTCAAGAAAAAGGTATGTTGCGAATCGTCGATGAATCGGGTGAAGACTACCTGTATCCAGAAACAGCTTTTTTACTGCTTACAGAGGCGCAATCTGCTCAATTGGAACAAAGCATGAAAGCTGCGGCCTAAAAAAGTTGTTAAGGGGCTTGGCCGCAAAAGCCTGAGGCGCAGGACTTTTAAAGGGCCTTTTTTCAAAACGTAGCGTAGATAGTCGAGGTTTGATCACCAAATCGTACTCCTCGAATGCTTGGCACAAAACCGAAGTTCGGGCAATGTTCGAGTTTCTGGCCTTTCGCCCACAAAGTCTTCAAGTATTTTTATCATTTCCACGAGAGACACACATTCAATGCCGTCAGGCCTAGTACGCCCTTGCCCTCGGTTTATCATAAATCGGCGTGTACAAGCAATTTTGTTAGCCGCACGTTTAAAGCCCTCAGGAGCTTTTGGTTTTATTCCCGATTTAATTTCGATACCCCATCGTTGTGAGCTTTAACTGATTTTTTGAAGCGAAAGCCAGTCTGTCCAGCCATTGCTTTTGTCCATCGTCATTGGACAAATAAAATTACTGGACAAACCTTGACATCCTCTCTTTTAATCAATTAATATTGTCCAATACATTCAAAATGTCCAACAAAAATGGACAGCCAACAAAAATGGACAAAATGCCTGCTGCCGAGAAAGAAACGCTGCGTAGCGCTATCAAGGCGGCGCAGCGCCATGGCTTGGCAATCGAGCTGATCAAAGAATCTCGCCAAATAACGCATCCACAAGCCGATGTAGTGGCGCGTGTTCGCCACGGCGAACAAGAAACGCTTTATTTGGTGGAGTGCAAACGCAACCTGCGCCCTGCCAACCTGGGCATCACCCTGCACCAAATGGACCGCCTCGGCCAACCCGCGATGCTGATCAGCGATTACCTTGCGCCCGACTTGGCCGACAAGTTAAAGGAACGCGGCATCCCTTTTCTAGATGCGGCAGGCAATGCCTATATCAAGCAGGCAAACCTGCTGATTTGGATAAAAGGGCAAAAGCCTGCCGCCAAAACGACCGTCATCCCCGCTGGACGCGCTTTCCAGCCGACCGGCCTACAAGTGATCTTTACCCTGTTGTGCAACCCGCACGCGATCAACCTGCCTTATCGCGAACTGGCAAAAATGGCGGGCGTGGCGCACGGCACCGTCGGCTGGGTGATGCCGGACCTGCAGCAGCTCGGCTATGTGCGCGACCTACAAGGCAAGCGCGGCACCCGGCGCATGTTCGAGCATGAACGCCTGCTGAATCAGTGGGCGGATGCCTATGCGCGCGTGTTGCGGCCGCGTACCTTGATTGGCCGCTACTACATCGCAGGCTTCGAGGGATGGAAAAATTGGCCGATTGCGGAATGTGGAGCCATTTGGGGGGGCGAACCTGCCGCCGCGATGCTAACCGAATACCTGCGCCCCGGTGAACTGACGCTCTACGCGGAAAAGATGCCTAACTTGCTGGCAGCGCGGCAAAAGTTCATGAAGGAAGCCGGACCTCGACATACAGCCGCCGTGGAAGTGCGCAAGCGCTTTTGGAATTTTTACAGCGACCCGGAACATCGCAATATCACCCCGCCATTGCTGGTCTACGCCGACCTCTTGGCAACAGGCGATGCACGCTGTGTTGAAACCGCAAAGATGATTTATGACGCCTATGTCACTCGACTTTTCGCTGAAGCCTGATCTATTTCCACTCGCTACCGTCGTGCAGTCTTTGCAGGTAGTCGCACAACCGCTTGGAATTGATTATTTTTTGATGGGTGCCGCAGCACGAGACTTGATGCTGCAGCATGCCCACAATATCACGCCTTCCCGCTTGACCGTGGACGTGGACTTTGCGGTAAGCGTTCCGGACTGGCCAAGATTTGAATCGCTGCGCACTGCGTTGCTTGGCTCAGGCCAGTTCTCCGGTAGACCCGGTCCAGTAATTCACAAGCTGCGCCACAAGGCAACCGGGCTACCTTTGGATATCGCCCCATTCGGAGGCATTGAAAATACGGACCGCACGATCAGCTGGCCACCGGACCATCGCATCGTATTCGATTGTTTTGGCGCGAAGGAAGCATTCGACGTTAGCATCTCGGTCCAACTACCAAATAATGTGACACTGCGCGTTGCATCTATTTCTGCCTTGGCGCTGCTAAAGATAACCGCTTGGGAAGATCGCAAGCATTCCCATCCAGGGCGTGATGCAGGCGACTTGTTGCTCTATGTTCGACATTACATGGATTGCGACAACTATGATCGCGCGGCACAAGACCACAGCGATTTATTTACCACGGACGATTACGACCATGAAGCAACCGGTGCAAGATTGCTTGGACGCGATATCGCAAACTTAATAGATAAAAAATCCATTGAACCCGTCTTGTCGATACTGCTACCGCAAGCCGATACCGGCGGTCCTTTGCTACTCGCGCAGCAATCTGGACTCGACCTTGAACATGCCCGCAGGCTCATCGAAGCACTCTGCGATGGCCTGGCCGACAATCTCTAGGATAAGGGGACTTCAGGGGACGGGTCACGAAAAATACTGTGCTTAGTCGTGGTCTGCAATGATCTTTTGATCGCCACCGCAGTTCGGGCAGTACTCAAGATCTGAGTTAAAACGGAGTTTTAGAGAAGACTAAAATGCTCGCAAGTAATGTCGGAGCTAAAGCCGCGCTTGAGCCGCATTGCCCAGCCGAAACGCATCGTTCCACAATACGTCGAGGCCAGCACTTGATGAAACTGACCAGTTCGCTGGCCAAGGCGCCATGCTCAATATATTTTTCAACGCGCTTTTTTCATCAAACCTGGCCTTGCTCAACGCACAAAGAAATTGCACAGGTCGGTTCGATCTCTGCCAACTCTGATGTTGAAATCGGCCGCATCATCTCCGAAGCGATGGAAAAAGTCGGTAAAGAAGGCGTGATCACCGTTGAAGACGGCAAGTCACTCAATACCGAACTCGAA
>JANOPA010000111.1:0-24716 GCA_031421635.1 Betaproteobacteria bacterium
CATCACCGCCACGGGAGAGGCTAGCAGCAGGTACCGAGCATGAGTTTGATACTCTTCGTGCTCTCGAGAAAGTTCCATGAAAATCCGCGCAATCACCCTTGACTTAGACGATACGCTTTGGCCTGTGGCAGCCACCATCCACGCTGCTGAGGCCGCACTCTTGCAACACCTCAAAACAGCAGCGCCGAACACGGCTACTCACTTTAACCGCGAAGCCATGATGGGCTGGCGCAAGCAGGTTGCAGCGATTCATCCCGCTCGAAAAAGCGATCTTAGTTTTTTGCGTAGGGAAATTATTCGTTTAGCATTGAGCGAACATGGCGATGACCCCGCTTTGGCGGAGGGCGCGTTCGAGGTTTTTTTTGAGGCCAGGCAGCAAGTCAAACTCTTTGACGACGCCCTGCCCGCTCTAGAGAAGCTGGCGGCAAGGTTGCCGATCGTGGCTTTAAGTAATGGCAATGCCGATATCAAGAAAATTGGTATTGCTCACTTTTTTGTAGGCCGAGTTACGAGCTCGACCTTACCCGAAGTGAAGCCGCATTTAAAAGTATTTGAGCATGCTGTCAGTCTCGCGCAGTCCAGCCTCTTCGAGACCTTGCATGTGGGTGATGATGTTGCACTTGACGTACTTGGTGCGCATCGCGCTGGCATGAAAACAGCCTGGATTCATCGCGAATCCCAGAGTTGGGAAGAAGCCGAGCAACATCAGGCCAAGCTCCATGCGAGCTGGGGCTTGCATGTCGATCCAGCCGTCCTCGCCCGACCTCACGAGAGGCCCGATTTTATTTGCACAAATTTGTTGTCTTTGGTCGACGCATTGGAGAACGGTTCATGGCTTTGAAGCTATACGGTATTGCGGCCTCACGCACATCGCGCCCGCTCTGGGTGCTCGAAGAATTGGGCGTCCCCTATGAGAGAGTCAAGATAGATTACCGCGCGGGCGGCTCGCGCACTCCGGCCATGCTGGCCCTCAATCCCAACGGCCATTTACCGGTCTTGGAAGATGACGAAATCATTGTCTGGGAATCGATGGCCTGCGCGCTGTATCTCGCCAGAAAATACACTAGTGAACTTGCTCAAAGCGACGGTCTTCCTTGCCTCGGAGCACTCAATCTGGCCGAAGAAGCGGAGCTATTGCGCTGGACATTTTGGACCGTCACCGAAGTTGAGAAAGATGCGCTGATTGTTTTGGAGCACCGCCTCGTCATGCCGGAAAATCGACGCGACCCTAGCTACGCCGAAAAGGCGGAAAAACGCCTCATGGTGCCCTTACGAGTGTTGGAGGCCCATCTCGCGAATCGCAGCTATGTCGCCGGAGAGCGCTTCACAGTAGCCGACATCAATGTCGCTTCGGTAGTCACTTGGATTCGACCTGCAGCACAAATGATGGCTCGCTTTCCAAAGGTCTCGGCATGGCTGAAGCTATGTTTGGATCGTCCTGCTCAAATGCGGGTGCGTGAAATGGCACGCAGCGATACAAGGATTGCACTTTGAAGAGTTTTTGGGCGGTTCTGGCCTCGCTTTTAGGGTTGCTGGGTTCGCTCCAAGTTGCCGCGGCCCAAACGCTTAAGGTCACAGGCGCTGGCGATCTCTCTGGTCTCGATCCACACTCGCGTAACGAAGCCTTTAGCAATCGTTTTTTGCGCCAAATCAATGAGCCTCTTTTGCGGCGAGATGCAGCCCTTAAGCTCATTCCTGGATTGGCACTTTCTTGGGGCAATCCCAGTGCATTAGTGTGGAGGCTTACGCTGCGCCCGGGCGTGCAGTTCGCCAATGGCGAAGCCTTCAACGCGGACGACGTCGTGTTCTCGACCACACGCGCTCAGCACGAAAATTCCGCCCTTCGGCACTATGCTGACGGTTTGGGTAAGGCACGCGCCATTGATCCACTTACCGTCGAGTTTCAAACTAGCAAACCGAATCCAGTGTTTCTCGAGCAACTCGCCTTAGTACCGATCATGAGCGCGTCCTGGACGAAGGCGAAAGGTTGCCTAGTGCCGGCCAGCTTCAAGCAGAAGCAGGAAACTCCATGTACTACCAGTAGCAATGGCACCGGAGCCATGAAAATTGCTGAGTGGAAAGTAGGCCTGCAAACGCGGTACGAACGCAATCCTCGTTGGTGGGGTGATTGGAAGCTCGCGAAATCGAACGTGCAAGCAATTTTGTACCGGCCTGCTGCTTCATCCGCTTCGCGCCTTGCGGGTCTTTTGGGTGGTGACGTTGATTTGATTTTTGATGCCAGTCCCACCGAAGTCGTGCAGATCGAAAAGCAAAGTGGTTTTCAGGTGCTGAGAGCGGTTGAAAATCGTATCGTGTACTTTGGTTTCAATCAAAAAAACACTGGACAAGCACCACATCCTCTTCATTCTCTACCTGTACGAACCGCTCTCGCCCACGCCATTGACCACGACGGGCTTCAAAAGAAAATCTACCGTGGCTACGCTGAACCGACATTTTCAATGGTGATGAGGAGCGCTGGCGGGCATCTTCCCGCGCATGAGACGCATCTCCAGTACGATGAACAGCGTGCCAAGGCTTTGCTCACGCAAGCTGGCTACAAGGAGGGCTTTGCGCTTCGCTTGGGATGCCCCAGCGACCGTTATCCGAGTGATATTGCTCTTTGTACAGCCGTGGCGGCAATGTGGACAAAACTTGGCATTAGAGTTTCGCTGGTTTCTCAGCCAAAGACCGCCTATTTCGGTAACCTTGAAACACTCGACAAACATTTCGATGTTTTTCTGATGAGTTGGGGCGGCTCGACAACAGACGCGGCCTTTACGCTAGGGCCTCTTGCGCAAACGCGAAGCGCGTCCGGAGAAGGTTCCGACAACTATGGCGCAATTTCCAACCCCATCATTGACCAACTTTTGAGTAAGGCCAAATACGAGATGAGCGCAACTGTTCGCGAAAAGCTATTGAGCGAGGCATTGAGCGAACACAACAAGCAAATTCATAACCTGGCCATCAACCGCCAAATGTTGATATGGGTGGCCAAGAAATCGTTCCAAAACACAATGCGTGCGGATGGAATGCTCGACTTCGCTCAGCTAAATATTGGACCTTGAGTCAATTTGCCGAAATGTTCTTACGATTAAATTCAGTAAACGACGCCAAAATCGGAACGATCCAGGCAAGATCGCCCAAAGGCGTCAGTCAGCCGTAAGCAAACCTCTATACCCTCTGTGACTCTTATAAACATATAACGGAGGCAATGTGGCAGCAATACATCCAAGCACAAGCGGTGTGCACGTTTCCAAAGCAGAGGAGCGGAAAGTAATTTTCGCCTCTTCGCTGGGAACCATTTTTGAATGGTACGACTTTTATCTTTTCGCGGTCTTGGCGATTTTCTTCGTCGACAAGTTTTACCCACCCGGTAATCCCACGGTCGCCTTATTGGCGTCGTTAGCTACTTTGGCCGCAGGATTTCTAGTGCGTCCTTTCGGCGCTCTAGTGTTTGGTCGCATTGGCGACTTAATCGGCCGTAAGTACACCTTCTTAGTCACTATTTTGTTGATGGGTGGCTCCACCGCTGCATTGGGTTTCTTACCAACCTATGCACAAATCGGTGACGCTGCCTGGATCATTTTGTTGCTCTTGCGCTTGTTGCAAGGCCTGGCCCTTGGTGGTGAGTATGGCGGCGCAGCAACCTATGTTGCGGAGCACGCACCAGCCAACGGTCGAGGACTGTCAACCGCTTGGATTCAAACTACTGCAACCTTAGGCCTATTTTTGGCCCTGATTGTGATTTATCTTTGCCGCACAAATATGCCGGTGGAAGAGTTCAAGCAGTGGGGATGGCGTATCCCTTTCTGGTTGTCAATCCTTTTGTTGGTTTTTTCGCTTTACATTCGCCTAAAACTCAACGAATCGCCTCTCTTCCAGAAAATGAAAGCAGAAGGCAAAGGCTCTAAATCTCCTTTGACCGAAAGCTTCTTGCGTTACCCTAACAACAAGTATGTTTTGTTAGCCCTGTTGGGTGCAACAGCGGGTCAAGGCGTGGTCTGGTATACCGGCCAATTCCAAGTATTGTTCTTCTTGCAAAACGCCTTAAAAGTCGATTTCCAAACAACCTATCTCTTGTTGGCTATCGCTTTATTGTTATCCACACCATTGTTTCTCTTCTTCGGATGGTTGTCTGACAAAATTGGCCGCAAGTGGATCATCCTGGCGGGTTGTGCACTGGGTGCCTTAACTTACTTCCCTTTGTTTAATGCCCTCAGCGAAGCTGCTAATCCAGCCTTGGTCAAAGCGACTAAAGAAACGCCTGTGGTTGTGCGTGCTGATCAAAGCGGCGGCAAATGCGACTTCAGCTTTTTTGCATCACTGTTGCCTCAACATGATGACCACAAAAAGGACTGCGTCAAGGTCAAGAAGCAACTGACTGGTGCTGGTGTGAACTTCACTTACGGTGACGCCTTGCCTGATGCGCCTATCGCGATTCAAGTGAAGGATTCAGTGGTTAAGAGCACGGATGCAAAAGCGATTGCTGCTGCTTTGAAGGCTGCGGGTTATCCTGAGAAAGCCGATCCCGACCAAATCAACAAACCAAAAGTAGTCGGCATCATCTTTATATTGATGGTTTACGTCACGATGGTGTATGGACCGATTGCAGCGCTTCTGGTTGAACTGTTCCCGACCAAGATTCGCTACACCTCGATGTCCCTGCCTTACCACATCGGTAACGGTTGGTTCGGTGGCTTCCTACCATTCACGGCGACTTTCTTGTCGATTGCGGCCGGAAATATTTATCAAGGCCTCTGGTATCCCATTATCATCGCCTCGATGACCTTCATCATCGGTGCGCTGTTCTTGCCAGAAACCAAGAACATGGATCTTCACCGAACTGAGTAATACAAGCGAAAAAAAGGATCGTTCCTACAACGATCCTTTGAATTATTTAGGGCAGTGATTCAATTGAATCACTGCCCTTATTCTTTTATTAGGCGGCGACCCTCTTTATCTCGATCGTTTGATAGCCGGTCGCGCCTGTTACACCGCCGCTTTCAAACTCCAGCAACAACGCCTTAACCTTCACGGCGGCAATTTTGACATTGCGCTCTTTGACGTGACCGTAACCCCGAATCTCTTCAGGAACGGCAGCAATATTCAGCGCAGTTTTATGATTTGCCGGGGAAAGCCTAGGCAGTAGCCCCTCGATTCTTAGTCGATAGTCAACAATCAACGCGCGCTCCATGCGACGCTCGTCTGTCTTCCCAAATACGTCAAAGGCCGTTCCACGCAAACTCTTCATTTTTGCAAGGACCCCAAAAGCCTTCATCATCCAAGACCCATAAGTCTGCTTGATGAGTTCGCCTTGATCGTTTTTCTTGGCTAAGAGCGGAGGTGCCAAGTAAAACTTCAGCGAGTAGCCTGGTTCAAATTGAGCATCTAATTTCGCCTTGAAGGCCGGATCAGCGTAGAGCCGAGCGACTTCATACTCGTCCTTATAAGCCATGAGCTTATAAAGATACTTGGCCACAGCCTCCGTCAGCTTTTCGCCCAAACCAAGCTTGGTCTCTTCGGCCCGCACCCTATCCACGAAACTTTGATACTGCTGGGCATAACTGCTATTTTGATAAGCCGTTAAGAGTTCGACTCGCTTGACAATCAGATCATCCAGCGACTTCGGTCTTTGCAGGCTGGGCACAATCGACACCACTTGAGCGGGTGCCGCGATTCGCTCAACAGCGGGTAAGTCATGCGCCGCATAGCGCCCCCAATCAAAGGACTTTTGATTAAAGGCGATCGACACTCCATTGAGTTCGATGGCCTTCATTAAGGATTGCGCATGCACCGGTAGCCAACCCTTCTGGTAGGCATACCCAAGCATGAACATATTGGTAGCAATGGCATCACCCATCAGCCCCGTGGCGAGCTTGTTGGCTTGCACGAAATCTGCGTTGGCCCTTCCCGCGGCCTCTTGAATAGCGCTTTCCATGGCACCTTCGGGTGCTTGCCAATTGCCATCTTTGACAAAAGCAGCCGTCGGAGCAGTCGTTGCATTTACTAAAGCGTGGGTGCGCTCTGAGTCCATTCGTTGGAGGCAATCTTTGCCAGCAGTCACGATGATGTCGCAGCCCAACACCAGTCCAGCCGCCCCTGTACCCACTCGAGTGGAGTGAATATCTTCGGCGCGATCTGCAATCCAGACGTGGCTTACGGCTGGCCCGCCCTTTTGAGCTAGGCCCGACATGTCCAATACAGAAGCCGCCCGGTTTTCCAAATGAGCCGCCACGGCAATGATTTGGCCGATGGTGATCACACCCGTACCACCGATGCCGGCCACTAAAATGCCATACGGCTGCGAGCAGTTTGCAAGCACGGGTTCGGGGAAACTTGGGAAAATCGGCGCCGATGAAGCGCCCGCCACGTCGCTCTTATTCTGCTTTGGTCGACGCACCTGCCCACCCTCCACAGTCACAAAACTTGGGCAAAAACCTTTGACGCAGGAGAAATCTTTATTGCAAGAACTTTGATTGATCTTGCGCTTGCGGCCAAGCTCAGTATCCAGGGGTTCCACCGAAATACAGTTCGACGCGACCGAGCAATCGCCACAGCCTTCACAAACTGCATCATTGATAAATGCGCGACGCGCCGGATCTGGAAATTCATTGCGCTTTCGCCGACGACGCTTTTCGCTGGCACAGGTTTGGTCGTAAATAATCGCCGAGATACCGCCTTGCTCACGCAACTCTTTTTGCACGGAATCGAGTTCGTCGCGGTGTCGGATAGTGACGCCAGGTGCCCAGGCTAAGCCCGCCGGATATTTCTCGGGTTCATCGGTCACCACTATGACGGGTTTGACGCCCTCGCCATACAACTGCTGAGAAATAGTGATCGGGTTTAGGTTACCGTCATGACGCTGGCCGCCAGTCATGGCGACCGCATCGTTGTAGAGAATTTTGTAGGTTGCGTTAACCCCGCTGGCGACAGCAGCTCGAATCGCCAGAAGCCCGGAGTGAAAATAGGTGCCGTCACCGAGATTTACGAAGACATGCTTTTCTTCGGTGAACGGAGCATGGCCGACCCAGGTCATGCCTTCTGCGCCCATATGCGTAAAGGTGGAGGTATTACGGTCCATCCACTGGGCCATGTAATGGCAACCGATGCCGGCAAGTGCTCGTGAGCCATCCGGTACTTTTGTGGACGTGTTGTGAGGACAGCCTGAACAAAAGTAAGGCTGACGGACCGCGATGATCCCGCTCTTGGCCAGACCGCCCTCTTTCTGATCGAGATAATTCACTCGAGCCAAGATGTGGTCATGCAGTACGCGACCCGCCTCATCATGTAGCGAAGGTAGCAGGCGTGAGGCAATCATGCGGCACACAAGACCTGGCGTGAGCTCACCATGCAAAGGCAAAAGCGAGGCACCATGTTCGTCTTGCTTGCCGACCACACGAGGCACTTTCTTGCCGGCTTGCGCTTCGCGAAATAAAATTTCTTTAATCTGCGATTCAATGAAGGGGCGCTTTTCTTCGATCACAATAATTTCGTCTAAGCCTTCGGCGAAAGCAAGCACACCATGCTCTTCTAGTGGCCAGGTGCACCCAAGCTTATAAAGACGCAGTCCGTGCTGCTCCGCGAGGATGACATCGATACCAAGATCGGCCAAGGCCTGCCGCAAATCTCGATAAGCCTTACCGGCCGACACAAAACCAACTTTTGCCTTGGCAGGACTCCACTCCAAACGATTCAAGCCATTGGCACGAATATAGGCCTTCACTGCCGGCAATTTATAGTTAAGAAGACGATCTTCTTCGGCAATAAAATTATGCTCGGACGGGCGAATCGATAAGCCTCCCGGCGGCATAGCCACCTCTTGCGGCAAAATTGGCTGCACGCGATTTGGATCGAGCGAAACGGTCGCACCAGACTCGACAATATCGGTCACACATTTCATCGACACCCACAGGCTCGCAAAACGCGACATAGCCCAGGCATGGATACCGTAATCCAAAATATCTTGCACTGAAGCCGGGTACAACACCGGTGTCGACACGGCCTGAAGGATTTGCTCGCTCTGATGGGCCGTGGTGGACGATTTTGCGCCGTGGTCATCTCCGGCTAAAGCAATCACACCTCCGAAGGGGGCGGTACCGGCCATATTGGCATGCTTGAACACGTCGCCACAACGATCAACGCCTGGGCCCTTGCCATACCAAATACTAAATACTCCGTCATATTTGGCACCAGAAAACATATTGACTTGCTGTGTACCCCAAATAGCGGTGGCCGCAAGGTCTTCATTGACACCGGGTTGAAAATTGACATGGTTTTCCGCCAAATATTGCTTGGCCTTGGCAAGAGCCTGATCGAAACCACCGAGCGGTGAACCGCGATACCCCGAGATGTAACCGGCCGTATTTTTACCTTGGGCTAGGTCTCTTTGTCGTTGCAGCATCGGCAAACGCACTAGGGCCTGGGTGCCGGTCATAAAGGCCAGCCCTTCAAACTTGGTGTATTTGTCGTCTAAAGAGATTTCAGAAAGGTGCTTAGGATCTGTAGGTGCATTCATAAGGCTAAATGTACTCCAAGGCGATACGAAAAGGGCGAAGAAGGATCGCTAGTCCGCGATCATGCTTCGCCCTGTAGCGCCAGAATTAAAAAGGGTCCTGGCGCTTTGGTGATGTTACCTATTGCCAGTCAATCGTCGCCGCAATGGCGTCGGCCGCTTCACGCATCTGAGGTAGATACTCCAAAGCTTGCTCCAAATTCATCCTTGTGATAGGTGCATGCGCTGCAATGGCCGCGACCACCGTGCCATCGTCAGTTTGCACTGGAACGCCAATACAGCAAATGCCCGGCAAATACTCTTCATTGTCCAACGCAAAACCACGCACCCGAATTTGCTCTAATTCATGTAGCAATACGGAAGGTTCGTGCAAAGTTTTTTTGGTGTAGCGAATCAGAGGCGTAGTGCGCACAAAACGCTCACGGTTTTTACGATTCATGTAGCTCAGGAATAACTTGCCGCTAGCCGAGGCGTAGAGAGGTACATTCGAACCGGCGCCTAGCGCAGTCTTTAAAGGCCACGACGCTTCAACGCGGTCCAAATAAAGAACTGTGTTCACGCTTGGTACGGTCAGGTTGCAAGTTTCGCCGATTTGCTCAACAAGTTCTTCCAAAATGCCATGACGTGCGGCACGATTGGGCGAACGCAATAAGGCGTTTCCAGCCATTTTAAACAAGCGACCACCGCAGGTGTACGACTTACTACCCGGCTCTTTACAGACATAGCCTGCGTGCTCAAGCGTGGTCAAAATCCGGTAAACAGTTGCTTTGGGTAGATCGACCAGGCGGCAAATATCAGCCAGTTGCGGCGCATCTTGATGCCGAGAAATGGCTTCGAGAATGCTGATGGCTCGTAGTACTGCAGAGCCAGAACTTCCGTCGCCAGAGGCTTCCTTTAGTGCAGGATCAAGCTCTTCTGGATGAAAAGGACTTTGAATTTGGGTATGGGGATCTAGGACAAACTTTCCTAGGGCGGCGTTTTCAAGTGTTCGACCAGCAAGATAGCCAGCCTCGGCAATTGCTGCCGAATGCTCAATCGATTTCATCAGCTCTCCTCAGTTCCAACCGTATCGGCCAAACTACGCCCATTCCGATCAGTGTTTCCTCGAGGGCCATTATGCATAAAATGAAATCAAATTTCAAAATAATTGAGGCAATACTCTAATAACTTTTCGTACTTAACTAAGATTTTCCCAAATTATGGGATTTCGACTGACATTTATCGCCGATTTGCTCCTCAGCGGCGAAAAACGCCGGACAAACGAGGTCTACCGCACCGAATCTCACCAAATTTATCAGTTCAAAACCAAACTACATCAGCCCAGGAAACGATCCGCCATCAATTTGTAAGTTTTGTCCGGAAATGTAGCTGGCCTGAACGCTGCAGAGGAATGCGCAAGCAGCGCCAAACTCCTCCGGTGTTCCAAAGCGCTTGGCGGCAATGCTCGCTTCAAGCGTTTTACGAGCGCTTGAAAAATCCAAGCCTTCACTCGCCATCAGGCGTTCAGTGAGCTGTTGCTGGCGAGGCGTATCAATTCGCTCGGGTAGCAAATTATTGATGGTTACATTGTCCTTGGCGACATCTAAGGCCAAGGCCTTTGAAAACGCAGTCAAACCAGCGCGAGCCGTCGTCGACAAGCCTTGATGCGAGCGAGGTGCCTTCACCATTGCCGATGTAATGTTGATGATGCGACCGAATCGCCGGGCCTGCATGCCACGCACAAATCCTTGGATCAGGAATACGTGACCGAGCAAATTTCCTTGAAGTACGGACGCCCAAACCTCGGGCGTCCAGTCCTCTAATTTTCCCGGAGGTGGCCCTGCATTGTTGGTCACCAGGATATCCGGTTCTTGGCAGGCACTTTGAATGGACGAGCGCCCCTCAGGTGTAGTCAAGTCGCCCACAACAAAACTAATTTGAGGAACTAGCGGTAGAGCTCGTCCGGCGGCGACTTGGCTTTGATTGGCGGTCAACAACTCGGCCCGTAAAGCTGCCACTGCACCTTCGAGCTTTTTTCCGTCACGACCGTTGAGCCAAACATGCACACCTTCTCTTGCCAAGGCGCGCGCGCAGGCATAGCCCAGGCCCTGGGACGAGCCTAGGACAATCGCTTTCTTATTTTGAATTCCTAAGTCCACAGTCTCGACTCCTTCTCGTTCCAACCAAGGGTGCGCGCACGCGCTTACCTAACCCCAAACCTCTTCAGACACTTTGACAATAAATTCGAGCTTGCGCCACTGATCGTCCTCAGACAGCTTATTGCCATGGTGTGTCGAAGAGAAGCCACATTGCGGGGACAGTGCCAGGCGCTCGAGAGGTACAACTTTGGCGGCCAAATCAATACGGCGCTTCACTGTGTCTTTGGTCTCAAGCTCGCCAAACTTGGTGGTCACCAGGCCTAAGACAACCTGCTTGTTCGCGGGCAAAGCCTTCAAAACATCAAAGCTCCCGGCGCGTTCAGAATCAAACTCCATAAAATACGCATCGACATTGGTCGAAAACATCGACTGCATAATATCGCTCGCATAAGGTGACTCGCTCACCCAGGTCGACTTAAAATTTCCCCTACAAGTATGCATCGTAACGGTCATATCGGTGGGGCGGTCACGCAACGCCAAATTCACGGCATGGGCGTAAACTTTATGCAAGGTCGTCGCATCATCGCCGTTAGCCGCGACCATGGCCTGGACTTTTTCATCGGCAAGATAGGAAAAAGTGATGTCATCAATTTGCAGGTAACGACAACCGGCCGCATAAAGATCGGCAATAGCTTGACGATAGGCCGCACCTAAATCTTCCCAGTATTGAGCTTTATCGGAATAGATCGCGGCCGGAATATCATTACTGCCGCTTCGTAAATGCGCCATGGCGGGCGAAGGAATTGTGAACTTAGCGACCTGCCCTTTGGCGGGATCTATCTTGCTTTTCAAATATTCAAAATGGCTCACCATATTGGGTTTTGTGAGCTTGATCCTGCCACTCACATAGGCCGTTGGTGGAATTTCATCCTCGGCCTTAAAGTTCATCGCTTGCGACTCACGCAAATCGATACCCTCAAAGCCTGCAAGAAAATCAAGGTGCCACCAGTCACGACGCATCTCCCCATCCGTTACTGATTGAAGCCCCACCGACGCTTGCTTTTGCACCGCTTGCGAGATGGCTTGATCCTCCACGTCTCTTAGCGCCTCAGCGGAAATCTTACCGGCTTTGTGCCCCACTCGGGCTTCGCGCAAGGCGGCTGGGCGCAGCAGACTGCCGACATGATCGGCGCGAAAAGGCGGGGACTTGAATTGGATTTTGCTCATTACAGACGGCTCGAAAAATGGGTAGGAATTGGCGCGGTCATTGCAAATAAATTCCTTGATAACACGCGCAGAAAATCGACGCAAACTTGCGACTCATTTCATATAAGTAGATGATAGGGTCTTCACATAAAGATCACTATGAAGCTTGAGAACCCCTTGAACCGTTTGGACTGGACCGTAGAACAGCATTGGGCCGACTATAGCCAAACAGAGCACCAAGTCTGGCAGACATTGTTTGAGCGGCAGACTCGGCTTCTACCGGGGCGGGTGTGTGAAGAATTTATGCAGGGAATGAACAAACTCCCTTTATCACCCTTCGAAATTCCAGATTTTTCGAAGCTCAATCGAACCTTGAAAAAGCAAACGGCCTGGGAGATCGTTCCTGTTGCTGGTCTGGTGCCCGACGAAGTGTTCTTCGAGCATCTGGCAAATAGGCGGTTCCCCGTAGGCCGATTTATCCGCCGTGCAGATCAGCTCGATTACCTGGAAGAGCCGGATGTTTTCCATGACTTGTTCGGTCATGTACCGATGTTGATGAATCCAATCATTGCGGATTTTGTTCAAGCTTATGGGCAAGGCGGGTTGCGGGCAAAAGCACTCGGCTTTCTACCCATGCTGGCGAGAGTCTATTGGTACACCATTGAGTTCGGACTCGTGATGCAGGATGGCTTCAAAATCTACGGCGCGGGCATCGCCTCGTCTTTTGGTGAAACCAGCTACGCCCTGGAAAGCACCAAGCCTCACCGACTTGCCTTCGAGTTAGCGCGCGTCATGCGCAGCGAATACCGAATTGACGACTTTCAAGAAACCTACTTTGTCTTGAACGGCATCGAAGACCTGTTGAAGCTAGCGGACATCGATTTCGAACCACTTTATCGTTCACTGGCTGGGCAACCGTCCTTACCGGCAGGCTGGCAATCCAACTAAACCAGTAAGCTCGCCAGCCCGCACGAAGCAATCCGACTGATCACTGAATCGGCTCGGCTGGTCAAAATGATCGGAACCGCCGCGCCGAGAACCACCCCAGCACATTCGGCTCCACCCATATACACAAAAGACTTATAGAGAATGTTGCCCGCATTGAGATCAGGCGCAATCAATAGGTCGGCATCACCAGCCACCTCGGATTGAATGCCCTTGATTAATGCAGCCCGTGTTGAAATTGCATTATCGAAACCAAAAGCCCCACCGATCATTGCACCGGTAATTTCACCCTCTTCAGCAAGGGCGATGAGTCCCGCGGCATCAACCGTGGCTTGAATATTAGGATTCAAACCCTCGACGGCCGCTAGCACCGCCACTTTCGGTAGTGCAATTTCCAGCCGGTGCAAGACATCCACCGAATTTTGAACAATACCCTGCTTTGTTTTGAGATCGGGAGCAATGTTCACGACCGCGTCGGCGAGGCCTAATAGCTTGTGATACTTGGGCACATCAAAGACAAATAGGTGACTGATGCGGCGCTCGGTGCGTAGCCCATTTACCTTTGACACCACCGCGCCCAGCAAATCATCGGTATTAAGACTGCCCTTCATTAACGCGGCAAGCGTGGCTGCGCCCGGCAGGTTGCCATTACGTTTGCAATCCTCTACCGCGATTTGAGCGCATATTTTGGGGTCGTCGGCTGTGTCAACGATTTCGAGTCCCTCAAGCGAGATCGCGTTCGTCCGGGCCAGTAGCTTCAAACTTCGCAAGGGGCCATACAGCACAGCTTGCATTAGCCCGGCATGGTGAGCCAAGCAGGCCGCGCTCAGTGACTCCACTGACATCGGGTAGACCACGCCGGTGCGCGCACCACCATGCCTCTTCGCCTGCTGCATTAAAGCGGCCAACCTTGGCCACGAGGAAAAATCTAACTCAGCTAAAGGGTTTAAAGTTGACACCGCAATCCCAATATTTGTCGCTCAAATTCACGTCGTCTCAAACGTAATCTTTGTACTTATCCAGAAGGCGAATCGGTTTCGCCAAGGCATCACGTCGGAATGGGTCGCCGAGTTCGCGATTGCACATTATTTCGATCACACAGGTCTTGCCTTCTTTCATTTGCAAGTCAATGGCCTTTTTTAAGGCAGGGCCTACTTGGTCCAGGTGATCAACCGTTATACCTTCGGCTCCCATGGCACGGGCAATTTCAGCGAAGCTTTCGCTCTCCAGCTCACCTGCCACAAACCGGCGGTTGTAAAAGTCCACCTGGTTTTTTTTCTCCGCTCCCCACTGGCGGTTGTGAAAGACAATGCCGGTCACAGGAATTTGATGACGCACGGCGGTCATGATCTCGACCATACTCATGCCCCATGCACCATCACCTGCATAGGCTATCGCGGGGCGATCCATAGCGGCCAACTTGGCACCAATCATTGTCGGCAGGGAATAGCCACAGTTACCAAAACTCATCGGTGCGAAGAAGCTACGTGGCTCATCGAACCGAAGGTAGCTATTGGCAACCGCGTTGATATTGCCAATATCGGTCGACACCATCGCCCGCGGCGGCATGGCCTTCTCCAACTCCCTCAACACCTGGCGAGGGCTTAACCAGTTACCTGACTCTTTCTTGGCCTCCTCCATCATGTCTAGGCTGAAGGCGTCACGTTCATGGGTCCAGTCGCTAAGCTCTTTTTCCCAAAGGGCTTTCTCGGCGGCGATCTTGCCAGCGCGCTCGGTCTTGGTCGCGTCACAACTGAGCGTGGCTCCGGACAATCGCTGAGTCAACGCCTTGGCCACCGCCTTGGCATCCCCGCAAATGCCCACAGAAATTTTCTTCACCAGGCCTAGATTGGTGTGATCTGCTTCCACCTGAATGATCTTGGCATCCTTGGGCCAATAATCCATACCGTGTTGCGGCAAAGTGCCAAACGGCCCGAGTCGAGATCCAAGTGCCAACACCACATCGGCCTGAGCGATCAACTTCATCGCCGCCTTGGAACCTTGATAGCCCAATGGACCACACCAAAGAGGATGACTCGCCGGGAAGCTGTCGTTACGCAAATAACCATTGACGACTGGAGCGCCTAGGCGCTCCGCCAAAGCCTGGCATTCCGCTACCGCATTGCCCATCACTACGCCGCCACCGGAAAGAATCACCGGGAACTTTGCACTACGAAGCAACTCAACGGCCTCATTCAAGGAAGCCTCACCGCCGGCACCGCGATCCACGCGCATGGGCTTGGGAATCTCGCACTGAAGCTCACCGTAGAAGTAGTCGCGAGGGATATTGAGTTGGGTCGGCCCCATCTCGCTGATGGCGCGATCAAAGCAACGCGCGGTGTATTCCGCCATGCGCTTCGGATTGTTCACGTGGCCTTGATACTTAGTGAATTCTTGAAACATCGGTAGTTGGTTGGCTTCTTGGAAGCCACCGAGACCCATACCCATTGTGCCGGTCTCGGGTGTGACAATCACTACGGGGCTATGAGCCCAATAGGCCGCCGCAATCGCAGTCACGCAGTTACTGATGCCGGGACCATTTTGACCAATCACGACACCATGACGACCGGACACCCGCGCATAACCATCGGCCATATGTGCCGCACCCTGCTCATGAACCACGGGGATCAGGCGAATACCAGCGGGAGCAAAAATATCCATCGCATCCATAAAGGCCGAGCCCATGATGCCGAAAATATCGGTCACCCCATTGGCCACCATGGTTTCCACAAAAGCTTCCGATGGAGTCATTTTCTGCACGCCAGTAACGACATTGCGCGGGTTGATTTTGTGATCGGGTGCGCCCATGAAGATTTCCTTGAGTTAGGTGGGGGCGGAGCGAGATGAGAAGAGCCGCCCTGTTGAAATTTCGGGCTTTTAAGTTCCAAAATTAAGATTTTCCCGAACTCTAGCTAGTCAAACAACCTCAGTCAAGATAAAATTCTAAAAATCGATACAATTTGATTCATTTTTTGAGACGACCGAAGTAATTCCGGAAAGGCAGATTCTATTGGATGCTCAATTAGACGTAAGCCGTGAAATCAGCCGCATTGACGGCGATACCCCCGCGCTGCGGCTCTTCGCTCTCCTGGAGATCATCGCTGCCAAAGATTCTATGCTCACCCTGCAAGGCCTCGTGAGCGAGACCGGCCTTCCCAAACCCACCGTGCATCGCATGCTTCAACAACTGGAAGCGGCCGGTATTTTGCAGCGTGAAGTGGATGGCCGACATTTCAGCTCGGGCGAAAGAATGCGCCGCCTTTCTGAAAACGTCCTCATCAACAGTACAACGCGCGGCGCAAGGCATCAAGTATTGTGTAGGCTGGTCGACGAAGTGGGCGAAAGCTGCAATATCACTGCCTTGTCCGGTAGTGAAGTGCTTTATCTAGATCGGGTTGAAACACCTGCACCGTTACGCTTTTATCTGCATTCGGGTTCGAAAGTACCTACTCATTGCTCGGCCAGCGGTAAGTTATTTTTGAGCCAAATGAGCGCTGTACAGCGGAGCAGGCTGCTTGCGCATGTCCCCCTTCAAGCCTTTACACCAAAAACTTTGATCAGCTTCGAAAGCTTGGACGTAGAGCTTGAGAAAATAAAGAGCCAAGGTTATTCACTCGACGACGAAGAGTTTTTGCCCGGTCTCTTTTGTATCGCAGTCTTGGTGCCTAGTCCGGGCGGCAAATCCAACATGGGTATTGCCGTGCAATCACCGGTGATGCGGGTCGATAAAGAAAAAGCCTTGAGCTTTCTACCAGCGCTCCAAAGGGCCGCACAGGCGCTAGCAAATATCAACGCAGAGCAAGGTCTGGATCAAGCATTAGATCAGTCTCAAGAGCAATCCAATTTAGTCACAGGCTGAAAAAACAATGCAAGGACCCGACCGATCCATTTCAGCGCGCGAGGCCTTTGGGTTCGATAGTGCCCTGCAAGTGCCCGCCTTTTCGGTCGCCGACGAACATGTGCCGGAAATTGATCCAGCCTATCGTTTTAATTCTGAAGTCACTCTCGCCATTTTGGCAGGCTTCACTCACAATCGTCGCGTGCTTTTGCAGGGCCTGCACGGTACGGGCAAGTCAACCCATATTGAACAAGTCGCGGCACGCCTGAACTGGCCCTGTGTGAGAGTCAACCTTGATGGTCATGTTAGCCGCCTCGACTTGGTTGGCAAAGACTCCATCGTGCTGCGCGAAGGCAAACAAGTGACCGAGTTTCAGCCGGGCATTGTGCCTTGGGCATTACAGCGCCCGATTGCACTCATTTTTGATGAATATGATGCCGGCCGACCTGACGTCATGTTCGTGATTCAACGCCTCTTAGAGCGCGATGGACGCTTTACCTTGCTCGATCAAAACCGGGTCTTGCGACCGCATCCAGCTTTTCGGTTGTTTGCAACGGCGAACACCGTTGGCCTGGGCAATCTGAATGGCCTGTATCACGGCACTCAGGCTCTCAACCATGCACAGATTGACCGTTGGAATATTGTGGCCACGCTGAATTATCTCGCTCAGGACGAAGAGGTCAACATCGTGCTGGCGAGAGTCCCTGCCATGAACTACCCTGAAGGCCGGAAACTGGTGCAAGCCATGGTGGCTTTGGCCGCCTTGACGCGCAAGGGCTTTGAAGTGGGTGATCTGTCCACCTTAATGTCACCGCGCACGGTGATGACCTGGGCAGAAAATTTGCAAATCTTTCCGGACCTGCGCAGCGCGTTCCAACTCTCCTTTCTCAACAAATGTGATGAGGTGGAATGGCCGCTAATTGCCGAATACTTCCAGCGCTGCTTCGATTTTGAACTCACGAGACCGTGAACAATAAGCCAATTTCGGAGGAGCGCGAAGCCGAGCTCAAACGACAAGGTCTTGACGAGCTCTGTGGCGCGAGCCTCAGGGCGCTTGCATCAGACTCAGCGCTGCACTACAGGAGCGCCCGGCTGTACCGCTCTGACAAAAGACATGTGACACAAGCACCCCATCTTCAGCTTGCGCAAGACGCTTCCGAGCAAGCCCATCTCCCCACACGACGTGCCCTGGTAGATGCCACGGCACTTCGCCTGAACTTTTCCGACCTAACACTTCACCAGAGCCTTGCCCCTCAGCCCGCGATCGAAAAATTAATCTTCGATTGGCTTGAGCAACTTCGCACTGAGTCGCAAGTGCCGGCCTCGCTACCGGGCCAAAAAAGCAATCTTCGTCAACGCTTTGTGCATTGGTCTGCGCAATTTCAACACTCCGGCGAGCTTGAAACCGTGATCGGTCTATTGCTATTCACGGTCAGCCAAGTGTGCTGGAGTCGCCTCACCGGCCTGCCTTTGGATGATGATGCCTCGGATCGCATTGAAGGCGTCCGCGCCCGCTTGGTCCCCCTCTTAGGCACAGCGCTTGCTGGCCTAAAGCAGCATCGTAAAAATCAACGGAATTACGCGCAGCCTGCGATACAGATTGCCGCCTGGGCTGCATTACAAATTCGAGCCGAGCTGGCGACTCAGGCGGATGCTAGGGAACAGCTTGAGGAGAAGGGAGAAGCTCAGGTCCGTGCGGCTTTCTCGATACTCTTGGACTCCGACCAAGATCAGAAGGACAAAGGCCTGCGTGCGCCGCCCCGTGGCCATAGCAAGGTGTTCACGGACAGCTCGCAAAACTATCAGGTATTTTCCAGAGCCTTCGATCAAGAAATCATGGCGAGCGAACTGCTACGTGCTGAGCAGCTCAAAGAATATCGCGACAAACTGGATGGCTTGCTGACAGCGCAAGGTATCAATGTATTGCGTCTTGCCAAGCAATTGCAAACGCTCCTTGCCAAGCCAGTCCGTGATGGCTGGGACTTTGGTCAGGATGAGGGCGTGATCGATGGCCGTCGCCTCAGCCAGTTGCTTAGTTCGCCCTCCGAGCGGCGCCTTTTCAAAACCGAGCGCTTGCCTCCAAAGTCGAATGCTCAACTCACGATTCTGATTGATTGCTCTGGCTCCATGAAAACCCATATGGAAACAATCGCGGTCTTGGCTGATCTCTTCGCAAGGGCCTTGGACATGGTGGGTATTAGTAACGAAGTACTTGGCTTCACAACCGGCGCATGGCATGGTGGGCGTGCCGCCAAGGCGTGGACCAAGGCCGGTCAGCCGCAGCATCCCGGCCGCTTGAACGAGATCAATCATCTCATCTTCAAACCTGCCAATAAACGCTGGCGACATGCCCGCGGCCCTATGGGCGCTCTCTTTAAGCCGGACATCTTTCGCGAAGGTATCGATGGTGAGGCCGTTGCATGGGCCTGCGCACGCCTACTCGGTGGCGAGTACGAACGCCGCATCCTGTTGGTGATTTCCGATGGCTGCCCGATGGACACCGCCACGGCTCAAGCGAATGACAGCTTTTACTTAGACAATCACCTGCGCCAAGTCATTGAGGCTCATGAAAGGAAAGGTCAGGTTGAGATTCTTGGACTTGGGGTTGGGCTAGATTTAAGCGCGTATTACAACCGCTGTATGGGTATAGATAGTAGCCGCAAGGTCGACACGGCGATGCTCGATGAAATAGTGCAGATGATTGCTGGGCGGCATCGCCATCGGCCGAGCGCTCTACCCTAGGCCGCAGCGATTTTCAACTTACGAGAGCGGCGTAACATCCAGTACGCGATAGAGAGATTGAGCAGATTCCAGGCAATACCATTGATGAAAGCCGCCTTGTAAGAACCAGTCCAATCGAACATTTTTCCAGAAAGCCAGCCGCCTAGGGCCATACCGAGCAGGGTGGCCATGATAGCGGTACCTACATAAGCACCCGCCCGTCCAGGGCTAAAAAACTCTCGCACGATGATGGCGTAAGAAGGAACAATACCACCCTGAAACAAACCAAACAATGCGGATATTAAGAATAGCGACATGAGCCCATCGAAGGGGATAAACAACAGTAGCGACAAGCCTTGCAAGGCCGAGCCGAGCATCAAGGTTCTCAAGCCTCCGATGCGATCACAAATGGCACCAGAAATGAGTCGGCTCAAAATGCCGAACGCCAGCATGGTGGAGAGCATCTGAGCGCCCCGCGCGACACCGTACCCAAGGTCGTTGCAGTAAGCCACGATATGCACTTGCGGCATGGCCATGGCCACACAACATGCGACGCCAGCGACGCACAGCAAGAAGAGCAAAGCCTGCGGCGCCAGTCCTAAGGGACGGTCCACGAGGGTTTGGCCGAGCGCCGACGCTGCCGCCTGGGCCTTTGCGCTCATAGCGCTCGCTTTGTCCGCACTTATTTTCCGCAGGCGATTCGATGCGCCCGTGCCACGATGCAACCACAAGGATAGCGGGAACATGGTCGCGACACAAAACAAGCCAATGCCAAGATAGGTATTGCGCCACCCCACCTGCTCTACAAAATACTGAGCGATGGGCGGCCAAAGCGCACCGCCAAGATAATTACCACTGGCGCAAATCGCGACCGCAATGCCGCGACGCTTTTCAAACCAGAAAGACATCTCCGTCATTAAAGGGCTGAAGGTGGCAGAGCTTCCCATCAAACCAATCAATACGCCTTGGCAGAGCGCAAACGTCCAGATGTTGGGAGCAAAACCGGCCAAAACAAAACCCAGGCCCAAGCACAGACTCGCGCCCGCCAAAGGCAAGGAGACACCAAGCTTGTCGCCAAGCTTGCCCATAAAAACTCCGCCCACGCCAAAGCCAATCATGGTCAGGGTATAGGGGAGCGAAGCCTGTGCACGCGTCACACCAAACTCCGCCTGAATACCAGGCAAAACCACGATCACCACGTACATGCCGCAGCCACCAATGGTCATCAGAGCCAATGAAATCCATAAACGAACCCAGGATTGCGGGGAATCGACCTCCGCGTGGGCAGCAGTAATGTTCAAGGTTAGTAACGCTTCCTAAATGCCACGTGTGTGGATCACACCGCCGTCGACGGTCAAGGTTGAGCCCACGACATAGTCGCCGGCGCGCGAGGCCAGGAAAATAGCAGCGCCAGCCATGTCCTCATCAGTACCAATGCGCCCCGCAGGAATACGCTTTCCGATCTCCACCGCATGATCGCGTGCATCTTTGTTCATCTCGGAGGCGAAAGCACCCGGCGCAATCGCCGTTACGGCGATATTGTCTTTAGCTAAGCGCAACGCCATGCGCCTGGTGAGATGAATCAAACCAGACTTGCTCGCCGCATAAGAATAGGTTTCCATCGGGTTCACGGCAACACCATCAATTGAGGCAATATTGATCACTTTCGCAACCTGCTTTTCTGCACCCTTGCGTAGAAGTTTGATCAGAGCCTGAGTCAGAAAGAAAGGGGTCTTCATATTGAGATCCACCACTTTATCCCAGCCCTTCTCCGTAAAGTCGTCGAAGGGTTCGGCCCAGGCAGCACCGGCATTGTTGACTAGAATATCCAACGACGACTCATACGCAGAATAAGCCTTCACCAAAGAGGCAATACCTTCCTTCGTAGAAACATCTGCAGGCAAGGACACGCAGGGCCCAAGCTTGGACAGCTCTTGTGCGGCTAGATCGCAGGCATCGGCTTTGCGCGCAGAAATATAGACCCGAGCACCGTGTGCGAGAAAGCCTTCGGCAATCATGCGGCCAATCCCGCGCGATCCGCCAGTAATGAGCGCAGAGCGGCCTTCGAGAGTAAATAGATTTATCATGTTGTCTCCAAATCTTGTGTATTGATGTTGACCGAAAGTGAATCAGAAAAACTGAGTCAGACAAAGCGATGAGGGGTGGCAACCCATAGTGTGCTGAGTCACGTTAGCCTAGCCAAAATTTTGAGCTGCCGCCATAGCACCCATGCGCTTCACAATCGCCATAAATTCTGCAACCGTACCATCGATAATTTCTTGGGCCGACTTCACCTCATGTATCAGCCCGGCACTTTGACCTGCAAGCGCGGGAGCGGCCTCCATATCTCCCTCAAAATACACTTGACGAATGCCTTTGAGGGCGTCAAGTTCCATCATCCCCGCCTCGTAAATCGCCTGGGTCCGGCTTGATTTTAAAGCGCGAATACAGGGTGTCGATTTCTTATTCAACATATATGTCCCCGTAGCCTCGGCACTGACAATCGCGTTTTTGTAATTAGCATGAACGGGACTCTCCAAAGCACTCACAAAACGAGTGCCCATCTGGATACCCTCGGCTCCCAACGCGAACGCGGCGGCCATGCCACGGCCATCACAAATACCGCCGGCGGCAATAAGTGGTACATCCACTCGCTCACGAATGGCTTGCAACAGCACCATGGTCGAGACTTCTTCAGGATTCTTGAAGCCACCACCCTCGGCGCCCTCCACCACTAGGCCGTCAATACCGGCGTCGACGCATTTCAATGCGGTTTCCAGTGTAGGAACGGCGTGATATACAACAATGCCCGCCCCTTTCAGCGGCGCGATAAATTTGGCTGGACTGCCCGCCGAGGTGGTTACAAACTTTACCCCACTCTCACACACGAACCGCAACATGGCGTCGTCTTTCAAAAAGCGAATCGGCAGGTTGACCCCAAAAGGCAGGGCCAGGGCACGCATTTTGACGATCTCCGCCTTACAGTTCTCGGTCTCAGCCGAGGAGGTCTCGATAATGCCCAGCCCTCCCGCACGAGATACGGCCGAAGCTAACGGGGTACGGGCAATCCAACCCATTGGGGCTTGTAAAATCGGATAGCGTGCACCTGTATGTGCGGTCACTCGGTTCATGATTTCCTAATTAATAAGGGGTAGCGTCAATTTTTGCTACGCTCGGCCCACAGAATATATCGAAAACGGAGACTGGCTATGACATTGCATCGATTCCCTTGCGGAAAAATTGGGTCGACTCTGGGACTGAGTTCCAACTTAGGAACGAACAGCCCAAAGAAAAACCGCATACTAAAAACCGGTCTGCTAGCGATTAATGCGCTCACACTGTTACTCGCCTCCATCACGGTTCAAGCAGCACCGGACCAAAAACTACTCGAAGCTGCAAAGCTTGCCGAGTCGAGCGTGATCGACAGCCTCAAAACCATGGTGCTCATCGAGAGTGGTAGCGGCGATAAAGTGGGCCTCGCCAAAATGGCCGAGTTTCTCGATGATCGCTTGAAAAGCTTAGGCTTCACGACGCGCCGAGAAAAAGCGCTTGCAGCGCCCGACAAACTTCCTAGCAATGGCGCAGACATTGTCGTCGGTACACTTCGGGGCAGCGGTAAGGGCAAGATCATGATGCAAGCCCATATGGATACGGTTTATGAAAAGGGTATTCTTCAAACGCAGCCGTTTCGCATTGTTGGCAATCAGGTCTTTGGTCCGGGCATCGCGGACGACAAGGGTGGCATCTCCGTAATCTTGCACGCACTCAAGATTCTCAACGAGGCCGGGTGGAAAGACTTTCATACCCTGACCGTGTTGTTCAATCCCGACGAAGAAATTGGTTCGCGAGGTTCCGGTGAGCTGATCTCTAGCCTGGCCGATCAACATCAGACCGTGCTTTCTTTTGAGCCAACTGGAGCCAAGGCCGTAGCGAAGACTGAGGCTTTGTTACTCGGCGCCGCAGGAGGCTCAAGAGTACGGTTGGAGGTCAAAGGTGTAGCAGCCCATGTAGGAGTGGCTCCAGACCTTGGCCGCAATGCCGTGCTTGAATTGGCTCACCAAATGCTGCAAACCAAAGACCTTGCCAAGGATATTCCAGGCGTGACCTTACACTGGACGAACATCAAAGCCGATCAAGCTCTGAATCAAATTCCTAACCTTGCTGTCGCCGAGGGTGATAGCCGCATTACGGTGCCGGGCGCGGAAGTGAAACTCAACGCGGCGCTGCAAGCGAAAATCAACAACAGCAAGTTGATTCCTGACACCACCACCACCGTGACTCTTGTCCTCGGACGCCCGGCCTTCCTTGCGGGAGCAAAAGGGCTAGCCCTGGCTCAGCGAGCGCAGGGCATTTACAAGGAAATAGACCGTGAACTTAACCTGGTGCCCATGACGGGTGGCGGCACCGATGCGGGGTATGCAGTTCGATCCGGCAAGGCCACTGTGCTGGAGAGCTTCGGTCTGGCGGGTTTTGGCTTCCATGCCAAGGACGAATACATCGAGATCGATTCGATCGTGCCACGCTTATATCTTACAACTCGTTTGTTGATGGAGCTTGGGAAGGAGTAGCCACAATTCACCCCTTGCAATCCCGCTAAAGAGTACAATCTAGGCTTCTGTAGTGAATCAGAAACTGCTGAACAACTCCATCTCTGAAGTGAAAACCAAGGGATGAGCAACATAGGGGCCGACTTGGTTTCGACGTGGGTTACAAAGCGGGCGGTGCATGTCGAGGCGTCAGGTCCTCGTAAATCCTCTGGCAAAAACTTAAACGCAAACGATCAAAAGTTCGCACTCGCAGCTTAATTGCTGAGAGCGTTGCAACAGGCTGCTGGAAGTCTGGGCTGAAGTGGGTAACTGCCAAGCTGCAATGTCATTCATTCCAGATCGCGAGTAGACCGGGTAACTTGGGCTGCCGCTAAAACCAAGGTTACTGGATTGTGGTCGGCCTGTTGTTTGGCTAAGCCCCAGTTGAGATCAAAATAAAGCAACTACACATGTAGATCTGGTCGTAGAGGATTTGCGGACGGGGGTTCGATTCCCCCCGGCTCCACCATAATTTGAAATCCCAACTCTTATCGGTTGGGATTTTTTTTGCCCGGAACGCCAGTGTTGGCGCGGTTCCGCGTATTTTCCTCGCGAGCGCCCATCTGTCGCCGCCCCTGTTTTGGGTGGCACCTTCCGCCCGTTTCTCTCTCTGTTCTCTGTTTGCCTCGCGAGCGTTCGCGACTCAATTCCCTGCATTTACGCGGGTTTGCGGCCCGTGGGTGCGAAAAGTGAGTTGCTCTGGCGCAGGCGACTGAGAACGGAGAAACAGGCAGCAGACGCAAAAAAACCGCCCGAAGGCGGCTTGGCAGGCAGCACTATTCGTCAGTGTCGTTGCGCAAACAACGCTCCCTGCTCCTGCCAATTGGCAG
>JANOPA010000112.1:0-28422 GCA_031421635.1 Betaproteobacteria bacterium
GGCCGCCGGCGCGCTGGCGTCAAGGTTTGCCTCGACGCTCCAATGTGCCCCTCGATACTGCGCCGAGCCGACCCCATTGCTCCAGGAATCAACCTCAATCCATTCACCAATATCCAATTCTGGCGAGTCGCTGGAACCCGAGGTTTTTCGCCGACGCAGCCAAAACCACCCTAGTAGCGCGACCAGGGCCGCCCCCAGTGCCTGCCAGGGAAGACCAAGGCCAGCTTTGGCCAAGACGCCCGCTGCCGCCGCAGCAATCGCCAGCACCAAAACGTAGAAAGTCCCTGTGAAGACCTCTGCCACCCCTAAAACCCCGGCAATGATCCACCACCACTCGTAATCCTGCATGCTTACGCTCTCCACTACGCCCTCAATGGCGCTAATGTTACCGTGAACAGACGGGAAATCCTGGCTTTTGTCAGGCTTCCCCTAAAAAGGCTAAAATTGCAGCCTGACGGATTTCAGGCTAGCATTCGGGCCGTTGCGTATAAAACCAAAAACGTCCCGCAGCCGGCACAACAAGGGTATCAAGTCCCAGCCGTCGATCAACCTATTGGAGTGACCTTAATGAATCGTAAAATTGTAAGTCTCGCAGTTGCGGGCGCTTTCGCCTTGGCTGCAAGTGCTGTTTCTGCTCAAACCGTTGTAAAAATTGGCCACGTTGGTCCTTTAACAGGCGGCATTGCCCACTTGGGCAAGGATAACGAATTCGGTGCCAAGATGGCTATCGAAGAGTTGAACGCCAAGAAAGTGAAAATCGGCGGACAGGAAGTCAAGTTCGAACTGTTGTCCGAAGATGACGGCGCGGATCCTAAGCAAGGTACTGCCGCTGCTCAGAAATTGGTCGATGCAAAAGTGAATGGCGTGATCGGTCACCTGAATTCGGGTACCACCATCCCAGCGTCCAAGATCTATCACGACGCAGGTATCGCGCAGATCTCTCCTTCTGCTACCAATCCAAAGTACACACAGCAAGGCTTCAAAACGGCCTTCCGCGTTGTGGCTAACGATGGTCAGTTAGGCGGCACGCTGGGCCGTTTCGCGGTCAAGGAACTGAAAGGAAAAGCGATTGCCATCATTGATGACCGTACTGCATACGGCCAAGGTGTAGGCGACGAGTTCGAAAAATCAGTTAAGGCCGCGGGCGGTAAGATCGTTGGTCGTGAATTCACCAACGACAAAGCCACTGACTTCAATGCTATTTTGACTAAACTCAAAGGCAAGAAGCCTGACGTCGTGTTCTTCGGCGGTATGGATGCGGTCGCTGGCCCAATGCTTCGTCAAATGAAGCAGTTGGCCATCAATGCCAAGTTCATGGGTGGCGACGGCATCTGTACTGAAGAACTCGCCAAGTTGGCTGGTGATTCGATGGCCGACGGCCAAGTGGTTTGCGCTGAAGCTGGCGGTATCACCAAGGACAAAGCGGCTGCTCGCGCTAAGTTCGATGCTGATTTCGAAGCCAAGTTCAAGACTAAAGTGCAGATCTATGCACCGTATGTTTACGATGCCGTAAACGTGATGGTTGCAGCCATGGTGAAAGCTAACTCGGCCGACCCAAAGAAGTATTTGCCAGAACTCGCCAAAATCAACTATGACGGCGTGACCGGCAAGATTGCTTTTGATGCAAAAGGCGACATTAAGAATGGTGCTCTGACTTTGTTTACATACAAAGGTGGCAAGCGTGATTCGATGATGGTTGTGAAGTGATTGAGTGAGCAGGCATGAGGCTTACTGGCCTCATGCACTGGACACAAAAAAGGGCATCTTCGGATGCCCTTTTTTTCGCGCTAACGACAGTAACGGTTAATGGGTTTTTTGATTTTCGGCAAGCCTCTGCCAAGTGTCAATGACTGTATCAGGATTGAGCGACATCGAGCCGATGCCTTGCTCGACCAGCCACTGCGCAAGGTCAATATGATCGGATGGCCCTTGGCCACAAATGCCGACATATTTGCCGGCATCTTTACAGGCTTTAATAGCCATCGAGAGCATCGCCTTTACCGCGGGATCGCGTTCGTCGAAACCCTCTGCCACTAGGCCAGAATCCCGGTCTAAGCCCAAGGTCAGTTGGGTCAGATCGTTCGATCCGATACTGAACCCGTCAAAATATTCGAGAAACTCTTTGGCGAGAATGGCGTTGGACGGTAGCTCGCACATCATGATGACCTTGAGTGCGTCCTCGGGCTTACCACTGGCGCTGACACCACGCTTCAATCCATGCTTGGCAAGCAAGGCAATCACTCCTTCTGCTTCCTTAGTCGTGCGCACGAAAGGAACCATGAGTTCGACGTTTGTTAACCCCATTGTTTCGCGCACAAACTTCATAGCCTCGCACTCCAGCTCAAAGCACTCCCTGAAGTCACCAGCCAGGTAGCGAGCGGCGCCCCGGAAGCCGAGCATCGGATTTTCCTCTTCGGGTTCGTAACGCGCGCCACCGATCAACTTGCGGTATTCATTGGACTTGAAGTCTGACAGTCGAACAATCACGGACTTCGGCCAAAACGCCGCAGCAATCGTGGCAATGCCCTCTGCCAGTCTTTGCACGTAAAACTGGCGAGGAGTGTCATGCCCGCGCGCAACGCTTTCAACCGCCTTGCGCAGATCGGCGTCTACATTAGGGTAGTCCAAAATCGCACGCGGATGAATCCCAATATTATTATTGATAATGAACTCGAGACGCGCCAAACCTACACCAGAATTGGGTAATTGGCAGAAGTCAAAAGCCAATTGAGGGTTACCGATATTCATCATGATTTTGACGGGAATATCGGGCATCGCACCGCTTTCCACATCCGTAATTTCAGTCTCTAAAATACCGTCGTATATGAAACCAGTATCACCTTCTGCGCAAGACACCGTCACCAGTGCGTCTGCCGCCAAACGTTCCGTCGCGTCGCCACAACCAACGACGGCAGGAATGCCTAATTCACGAGCAATAATGGCCGCGTGACAGGTGCGCCCGCCACGGTTGGTGACAATGGCCGAGGCGCGCTTCATGACGGGCTCCCAATTCGGGTCGGTCATGTCGGTCACCAGGACATCGCCAATTTGCACCTGGTCCATTTGACTAGCATCTTTCACGACGCGGACCTTGCCGGTGCCAATCCTCTGACCAATGGCTCGCCCGCTGGTCAATACGTCCGAACTGCCTTTAAGCTTGAAGCGCTGCTGCTTGCCTTCCCCCGCCTGGGACTTCACCGTTTCGGGACGAGCTTGGAGAATGTATAACTTGCCGTCCCGGCCATCTCTACCCCACTCGATATCCATCGGTCGACCGTAGTGGTTTTCGATGATCACGGCATAGCGCGACAGCTCGATAATGTCAGCATCGCTTAAAGAATAGCGATTGCGCAATTCCGTTGGAGTATCCTCCGTGCGCACCGAGCGACCCACCGAACTCTCCGGACCAGCCTGGGCATCGTCTAGATCGGCAAACACCATACGCAAAAGTTTTGAGCCCATTTGACGTCGAATGATCGGAAAGTTGCCAGCATTCAGCATGGGCTTGTGAACATAAAACTCATCTGGGTTGACCGCCCCCTGCACGACCGTCTCGCCCAGTCCGTAAGAGCTGGTGATAAACACAACGTCTTTGAAACCTGACTCCGTATCGAGCGTAAACATCACGCCGGCTGCGCCGGTATCGCTTCGTACCATCTGCTGAATACCCGCAGACAGAGCGACCTCCGCATGAGCGAAGCCCTTGTGAACTCGATAGGCGATGGCACGATCGTTATAGAGTGAAGCGAATACGTGTTTCACCCTATCAAGAACCTGATCGATTCCGACCACGTTGAGATAGGTTTCTTGTTGGCCCGCAAAGGATGCATCTGGCAAATCTTCTGCGGTCGCGGAAGATCGTACCGCCACCGATAAAGTCGGACCGACCTTACTCAGCATTGCCGCATAGCTTTCACGTATGCCTTTCTCTAAAGCTTCGGGCAACGGAGCTTCAATCACCCATTGCCGAATTTGCGCTCCACACTGTGCCAAGGCTTTGACATCGTCCACGTTCAGACTTGCCAGCCGATCAGCGATCCTTTGGGTAAGCTTATTAAGTCTCAAAAAGTTTCGAAAGGCTTCTGAGGTCGTGGCAAAACCTCCTGGCACTCGCACGCCTGCATTAGAAAGCTGGCTGATCATTTCGCCAAGCGAGGCGTTTTTACCGCCTACAGTCTCGACATCATGCATGCGGAGTTGCTCAAAAGGGGCGACTTGCACCCCAGTCAATAGATCGGCGCCACCGGCTGGGTGGTTTAGCACTTGGTTCATCGGAGAGTCCTAACATTAAAAAGAAAGAGGTACTGCCGGGCGAGCTCAAATCCAGATTGTTAAGTTCAATCAACTCAGACAAGCTCCAAAACCCAATGAATTTGTCACGATTGTAACGAGTGACAAGTTAGTATTCATATTTACCAGTAGAGTCTAAAATAGAAGTGCCTATGAGTGAAGCCTCGCCCCCCCCTTCTAAGTCGCCGGATCGCCGCCTGTCGGATCGAACTTCACCAGCCGCCGATCGAACCGTGTTTTATATCTCCGACGGGACCGGCATTACTGCGGAAACCTTTGGCCTGTCCCTATTAAGTCAGTTCGAGCAGCTCAAATTGCGACAAATTCGTCTTCCCTTTGTGGACTCCAAGCTGAAGGCAGAGGAGGCGATTCGCCGTATCAATGCCCAGGCCATGCAGGATCGACTGCGACCGATTGTGTTTAGCACCTTAGTCGACTCAGAAGTCAACGACGTTGTACGTACCGCCAATGCACGCTTCCTCGATCTTTTTGCAACCTTTGTGGAGCCTCTGGAAATTGAATTTGGAGTGAAGTCCAGCCACCGTGTCGGACGCTCCCACACCGCCGATAACTCCGAAAGCTACAACCGCCGTATTTCGGCCATTAATTACTCCTTGGCGCATGATGATGGCCAGTCAGCGGCCGATCTCGCCAGCGCTGAGGTGATCTTAGTGGGGGTATCACGCAGTGGTAAGACACCGACGAGTCTTTATTTGGCCATGCAACACGGCATTCGAGCCGCGAACTATCCGCTGATACCTGAAGATTTTGATCGGAAGAAGCTGCCGCCTGCGCTTTATACCTACAAAAGTAAGATCTTCGGCCTGTCCATCGCACCAGAGCGCCTTGCCGAAGTACGTCACGAACGTCGGCCTAACAGCCGCTATGCTTCGCTCGAGAATTGTCGCTATGAAGTCTCCGAGGCGGAGTCGATGATGCGCCGTGAAGGCATTAGTTGGCTATCTTCAACTCATAAGAGCATCGAGGAGATCGCCGCGACTATCCTTCAACAACGAGAGGCTCAGCAGGAGCAACACTAATCGCTTCTAAGAGGCTGGGCGGCAGAAGGTGTGCCTCCTAATTTGGGTGGATGGGCGCGCGGCGTTGGCGCTGCTGCTCGTAGAGGCATATGGAAAGCGCCGAGGCCACGTTCAAGGACTCGATAACCGGGCTTTGAGGAATAGACACCCGATTTGCGTTGAACGCCTCCAAGAGGCTTTGACGCAAGCCTGACCCCTCGTTTCCAAAACACCAGATTGTCGGTGGTGTTAGGTCGGCATGATCGATCATGCTTACCCCGGGGGCGTCCTGCCCCGAGGTCACGAGAAGCTGGAAACCTTTAAGCGCAAGAAGTCTCTCAATCTCAAACTCATCGTAAATATTGAGGCTGAAATGAGCGCTCATTCCAGCTCTTAAAACCTTGGCCGACCAGGGCCAAACAGTTCCCGCGGAGAGCGCGATTTGGCTCACACCCAGGGCCGCACAAGAGCGCAATATCGTGCCAAGATTGCCGGGGTCTTGAATGCGATCCAAAAAAACTAAATCTCCAGAACTGGGGTCTGGTTCGTCAAGAAGCGACCGTGTAGGGCTCACCAAAGCGATTGGCCCAGAAAAAGTTTCTAAGCTGGTGAGCTTGGCGAACAAGTTGTTGCTGACAACCTCAACCATTACCGGGTAGATTGACAGCCAAACTTGCAGCTCGGCACTCATCTTGAACTGTTCGGCAACAATAACGCAATGCGGAGGCGCGTAGCGTAGGCTCCAGGCTTGCATCAGGTGAAAGCCTTCCAGCAAGAGTTCACCGGACTTTCGATCAGACTTTTCTTTGGCGCTAAGCCAGCGCCGAAAGCTCGGATTGCTTGCTGAACTAATCACAACAAATCTCTCTCGGCAAGGCGAACCGGGGCAAAACTACGACGATGCTCAACACAAGGCCCGTGCTGACGCAGAAGCTGGAAGTGGGCGGCCGTCGGGTAGCCCTGATGTTTTTTGAAGGCGTATAGCGGGTACAGTTCGTCGAGCTCCAGCATTTTTCGATCACGTGCACACTTCGCTAAAATCGAAGCCGCAGAGATAGCGGGCTCTAAAGAGTCCCCTTTCACAATGGTTTGTACCGCACAACTTAAGGCCGGAGGTTGGTTACCGTCCACCAAGGCCATGCTCGGTTGAATCTTGAGACCTTCAACGGCTCTGCGCATCGCCAAGAGACTGGCTTGCAAAATATTGATTTCATCGATCTCTCGTGCGCTGGCGCTAGCGACGCACCAACTCAAAGAGCGTTCCTGGATCGCGATTTCTAGTTGATCACGGCGTTTCGCGCTCAGCTTCTTACTGTCTCGCAGTCCTTCAATCGGGTGCTCGGGATCCAAGATCACGGCGGCCGCGTAAACCGGTCCCGCCAACGGTCCGCGACCTGCTTCATCTACACCGCAAACCCAGTACCGAATTAGCAGGGTCATTTTTGTTCCGCTAATTCGCGCAGTTTGGCGGCGCTTTTTTGCGCGCATCCTTGGCGCAAACTTAGGTGAAGCGCGAGAAAACGATCTGCAATTTCGCTTTGAAAGGAGGGGCTATCGAGTTGCTTTAATAGCGCCTGGGCCATAGGCTTAGGTAAGGCATTCTCTTGGATAAATTCCGGCACAATCCATCCGCCGCCGAGAATATTCGGCAATCCGAAATAGGGTAAATAGGCCATATCGCGCATGCGCATGTAACTTATTCTAGGCATCTTATACGCGATCACCATAGGTTTTTTGAGCAAGGCCGTCTCCAGGGTGGCCGTGCCACTCGCAACCAAGGCAGTATTGCAGGCTTCAACGCTTAAGCGACTTTGACCGTCCAACACCCTTAGATTCATTTCGCTCGGTAAGTTGGCCTGTCGAATCTTTGCTTCAATCAACACTTTAAGCTGAGCGTTCGCTGCAGGCATTAAAAATTGAACCTCGCGGCGTGACTGGTGAATGAGCTTGGCCGTGTCGAGAAAGGGTGGCACGAGAAACTGAATCTCCGACTTTCGACTTCCGGGCAATAAGGCAATCACGACCGCTTGAGAGGCAATGCCAAGCGTCTTGCGCGCCCCTTCTACGTCGGGTTGGAGGGCGATTTCATCGGCCATTGGATGACCCACGAAGGTCGCGGGAATACCTGCCTCAGCGTATATTTTTTTCTCCATGGGAAACACCAGGAGCATATGGTCGACTGCCTTGCCGATATGCTTGAGACGCTCGCTCCGCCAAGCCCATACGGAGGGACTAATGAAGTGCGCGGTCTTGATGCCAGCGCGTTTGAGACCACGCTCTAAACCAAGATTGAAATCCGGCGCATCAACCCCCAGAAACAAATTGGGGCGCCGCATGATGATCTTTTGTTTAAGCTGATGGCGCATCGAGAGTAAGCGCGGCAGAGCGTTCAACACTTCCACATAGCCGCGCACCGAGAGCGCGTCAATCGTCCAAAATGCCTCGAGTCCTTGTGCCTGCATGGCGGGCCCACCTATGCCAAATAGCTCCAGAGGCTCGGTAAAGGGGGACTGTTTTAGCCCATGAAGCACGGCAGCGGCGAGCAGATCGCCAGACGTCTCTCCGGCCACGCAGGCGATCTTCATAGGTGGTGCCGCCTACCGGACAATGCCACGGCTTACCCGGGACAGGAAGTCGAGAAGGAAGCGCATGTCCTGGGGGTCACCCTCCGCTTTAGCTTCCTCGGCAAGGCTTTGCTTGGCTTGCTCAAAAGTGAGGCCACTCTTATAAAGCGTTTTGTATGCGCGCCGAATCCGATTGATGCGCTCACTATCGAAGCCGCGTCGCTTCAATCCTTCGGAATTAATACCGTGCGCCTCAGCGGTGTTCCCCATGGCCATTACAAAAGGGGGTAGATCATGCAAAATCACGGTGGAGACGCCAGTCATGGCATGGGCACCGACTTTGCAGAATTGATGAACACCGGTATAGCCACCCAAGATAGCCCAGTCACCAATTTCAACGTGCCCAGCCAAATTGACTGTGTTAGCCAACACAATTTCGTCGCCAAGAACACAATCGTGAGCGACATGCACATAGGCCATAACCCAGTTGCGCGAACCTATTCTGGTGACACCCTTATCTTGCACCGTGCCCCGGTTCAAAGTCACAAACTCGCGAATTGTATTGTCGTCTCCAATCTCCAAACGAGTTGGCTCTCCCGCATACTTTTTATCTTGGGGATCTGCGCCAATCGAGGCAAATTGATAGATCTTATTGCCACGGCCCATTCGAGTGTGCTTGTCGATCACGCAGTGTGAGGCGATCTCGGTTTGCGCACCGATCTGCACGTCGGGGCCAATCCGAGAATAGGCTCCAACTTTCACAGTGCTATCGAGCTCGGCGCTCGGATCAATGATGGCGGTGGAATGAATCAGGCTCGTCATGATCGAGGGCTTCCTTAGAGGGAACAGTTTACTCCCAAGTACTTGTTTTACTCAGGGGTCTTGATCGAGGCAATCGGCTCTATGCTTCGCAAAGTGCACATCAATTGGGCTTCGCAGGCTAACTGACCATCAACCAGTGTGCGCCCCGAATACTTCCATATACCCGCGCGCATTTTAGTGATCTCGACCTCAAGTCGCAACTGATCACCTGGTACGACCGGGCGCTTGAAGCGGGCCTCATCAATACCAACGAAGTAGTAAATGGAGTTGGCGTCAGACTTTTTATCCATCGTCTGAAAGGAAAGAATGCCTGCCGCTTGCGCCAGTGCTTCGATTTGTAGTACTCCAGGCATGACGGGAAGATGCGGAAAGTGACCCACAAAGTAAGGCTCATTAATGGTGACATTCTTAATCGCGACAATGCTCTTTCCTTTCTCCAAGGAAAGAACCCTATCCACCAAAAGAAAAGGATATCGGTGGGGGAGATGTTCAAGGATTGCGCGTATGTCGAGGACGATGCTCATTGGGTTTCTGGTTTGTTTTTGTTAAGGGCTTCGAGCGCTCGAAGGCGAGATCTTAGATCGGGAAGCCCACGTTGGATTGCAGCAGACTTTTCCCAGTCGCGATGTGCCTGTAAAGGCGACGACCCGGAATAAACCCCCGCCTGACTGATTGTAGACATCACCAAACTCATCGGAGTCACCGTCACATCATCGGCAACGCTTAGATGCCCCAAAATACCAACGCTGCCACCGATCATGCAACGCTGTCCAATGCGCGCGGACCCGGCGACGCCCACGCAGGCCGCCAGTACCGATTGAGCACCAATACGAACGTTATGGGCAATTTGTATAAGGTTATCTAGTTTACATCCGTCCTCAATGACCGTGTCATCGATGGTGCCCCGATCAATTGAGCAATTCGAACCAATTTCCACATCGTCGCCGATGCGTACCGCACCGAGCTGGGCAATCTTAATCCAACTGCCATCGCCCTTGGCAAAACCGAAACCGTCGGCACCAATCACCGTCCCACTGTGGATGGTCGCATCATTTCCCAATTGACAATCGTCATAGATCACAACATGAGGATGTAAGCGAGTATTGCGACCAATCCGACAGTCTCGGCCAATCACGCAATGGGCTTCAATAATTGCACCTTCATCAATTCGCGTACCTTCGCCCACCACAACTCCCGGGCCGAGGCGAACATTTGCCGCAATTTGTGCGGACGGATGGATAAACGCCCCAGAAGAAGCACTCACCGGTGCAGCGATTTCGGGAGAGGTTTCACCTCCCCTCTCAAGTTCCAAACTCGCAGCAACCCATTGGCTGAGTCGAGCAAAAAGTGCGTAGGGATTATCGACGGAGATCAAGAGTGCCGAACTATTCTTGATTTGATCCTTCAGCGCAGCACTTATCAAGACGACCGCAGCCTGCGAGCGATCGGCATGTTTCACATACCGCCGGTCACTCAAAAAACTAACTGCGTCAGCGCTCGCGGTTTCGAGGCTTGCAAGACGGCGAAGTTGTGGTGCAACAAATCGACGCTGATTTGACTCGGAGTGATTCTTGGCCTCAGGCAAAGCAAAGCCTATCGCTTCAAAGGCCTCGCAGATCGAGAAAGCTTGTCGTAACGTACGCAAAACGCCTGCTCTTTATTGCTTAGGAAGTTCGCGCACAAACAACCTTTACGCCCAGCTTGCTTAGCGCTGGGCGTTCAGCGATTTCATCACACGCTCAGTGATATCCACTTGAGGACTCGCATACACGGCCTCTTGAATAATGAAGTCATACTTCTCTTGTTCGGCAAGCTGCTTAATCACGCGATTTGCTCGCTCGACGATTTGCGAAAGCTCTTCATTACGACGCTGATTGAAGTCTTCTCGAAATTCGCGCTGTTTGCGCTGAAAGTCTTTTTCTAGCTCAGCAAATTCGCGCTGACGCCGAACTTTTTCACTCTCCTGCGTGACTGCTGCATCGCGATCAATGCGCTCACCGAGAGCTTTCAGTCGTGCGGCGACATCTTGCAACTCTTTGTCGCGTTTGCTAAATTCGGCTTGGAGCTTTTGATCCGCCGCTTTCGAGGGCGCAGAGTCGCGCAGAATTCTCTCAGTATTCACATAACCGATTTTCGGAGTTTGGGCGTGTGCCGCTTGGCTTGAGATCAACCCAAGAGCGAATACTGTCGCCGCCAGCATCTGAAGATAGGGTATTGGGAAGTGCTTTTTTGGTTTCATAACCATATTGCTGGAAAAGCTCTTGGGTGGAAGATTGAAATAGGACATCATATTCTCTCTAGAAACCAGTTCCGACTTGGAACTGGAAGCGCTGTAGACGATCAGTGGGGTCTTTTTTGGTTGGATAGGCGATACTCAATTTGAGAGGTCCAACCGGCGAAATCCAGGAAATTCCAAAACCAATCGAGGAACGCAAAACGTTACTTCCAAAGGCTGTCGAATAAATAGCATCAACCTGGGTCGTAGTTCCATTAATGACCTTTGGAACATTTATTTTCGAAGGCAAAACCGTTTGCTGAGTTCTGAAAACCTGACCGATATCGGCAAAAAAGAAGGTTCTTAAATTTCGATCACCACCCGTACCGGGCAAGGGGAAGGCCAGTTCAGCATTGGCGATGACTCGCGTCTGCCCGCCCAAAGGAGTATCCGTCGACGAAATAGTATTGCCAGTGAGGTTGTCCTTAATCAGCACATTGTCATAGCCACCCAAAGATCCGTATTGGAAACCCCGAACCGTCCCGATACCACCCGCATAAAAATTCTTAAACACCGGATAAGGACTAGTGCCCAATCCTTTACCAAAACCAATGTCACCGTTCAAAAGAAGAGTCACACCTTTGCTCACCGGGTAATAGTATTGATGGTTATAGGTCAGGCGTGCATAACGCTGTTCGGCGACCGGCAAGGTCACCTCCGCCCCGGCTGAAATAAAGGTACCTTGGGTCGGTGCAAACGCGCTATCACGGGTGTCTCGCAGCCAATTCAAGCGAGTCAGAACAGCCGCAGTCACCCCATCGCCAGAGTCTTCTTTGGCTTTGGCATATAGCGCGGGAGCGGTGGCCCCAACAGTCAATTTGTTCTGTTCGTAAGCCAGGCCGAAGGACACCCGATCAATGCTCGTGTAGGGGATACCGAAACGTAGTCCAATGCCGTTGGAGCGCAAAGTGTAGTCACCCAAGCCCAAAGCAGCGGCATTGTAGAGACGGGTATACGCATCGAAGGTTCGGCTAATACCGTCGTCCGTGAAATACGGATCAGTATAAGCAACCGACAATGTGCGAAACGATTTACTGGTATTGATATCAAGGTTAAGCTGCTTACCGGTACCCAAAAAGTTGGTTTGATTAATACCCGCCGATAGAATCAATTTTTCCGTTTGACCGAAACCCACACCAAACTGTATGTTTCCGGTCGGACGTTCGGCCACAATGACCGACAAATCCACTTGATCGGGCGCCCCAGGCACGGGCTGTGTTTCGATATTGACTTCTTTAAAGTAGCCCAGTCGATTTATTCTTGCGCGCGAGCTGCGAATACGCTCTGAGTCGTACCAGGAGTCTTCGAACTGCCTCATTTCGCGTCGAATCACTTCATCACGAGTTCTCGCGTTGCCACTTACGTTGATGCGTCGAACGTACACTCGGCGTCCAGGATCGACGAGAAAATTAAACTTAACTGTTTTCTTCTCGCGATCAACCTCAGGCACCGCATTGATATTGGCAAACGCATAACCAATTAACCCAAACTGCTCTTGCATTTGTTTAGTAGACTCGTTGAGTCTGGTCCCATTGAAAACCTCACCTGGGGCCAAACGCATGGCATTTTTAAGCTCAGCCTCACGGCCCAAGAGATTTCCCGCAAAGGTTGCCTCAGCAAAGCGAAATTGTTCTCCTTCCTTGATCGTGATGACGATTTCGATATCTTCTTTATCGGGGGTAATGGCCACCTGATTGGCTTCTATCGAGAACTCAAGGTAGCCGCGATCTAAATAGTAGGATCGCAAGGTTTCAAGATCGCCCAGCAACTTCTCGCGACTAAACTGATCACGTTTGGTCCACCAGCTTGCCCAATTCGGAGTCGCTAAATTGAGCTGATCCAAGAGTTGAGCTTCAGTGAATGCTTTATTGCCTACAAAACGGATGGCACGGATTCGGGCGTTATCGCCCTCTTCAATGGCGACCGAAATCCCAACCCGGTTGCGCTCCAACGGAGTTACGGTCGCGATCACTTTCACCGCATACTTGCCGCGACTCAGGTACTGGCGCTTGAGTTCCTGCTCAGCACGATCCAAAACACTGCGATCAAAGATTCTGCCTTCTGCCAAACCTTGCTCACGAAGCACTTTGACTAAAACATCTTTCTCAAACTCTTTGGAACCGGTCACTTCGAGAGCCCCAATTGCAGGTCGCTCTTCGAGGATGACGATCAACACATCACCCTTGACCTCTAGTCGAACATCCTTAAAGAATCCGGTACCAAACAACGCCTTGACAGCTTCTGCGGCAAGATCCTCGGTTAGCCGCTGCCCAATTCGCACCGGCAAGTAGTTGAACACGGTTCCGGGTTCAACCCTTTGCACACCCTCTACTTGGATATCTCGCACCACAAACGGGGAGAATGGCGCCAGAGCGGCTCTTGGCGCATTGGCATCGGAAGTTCCTGGTTGGGCCGCTTGGGCAAGCGCAATGCTGGGCAAGACACATAGCGCATTCAGAACAGCAAGTGAAAGTGCGCTTGCGCGAATTTTATGGTGCATCCGTTAAGACCCTAGCAGGCGGGAGAAATCATTGAATAGGGCCACGGCCATCATCATCATGATTAAGGCGAGACCCGCTTTTTGTGTCCATTCCATGAAACGCTCAGACAAAGGTTTGCCCTTTAACGCTTCGAGGCCGTAATATACCAAATGCCCGCCGTCCAAAACGGGGATAGGCATCAGGTTAAGTACAGCCAAGCTGATGCTGATCAAAGCCAAGAAGCTGACGTAGGCATACCAGCCGACTCTCACGGTCTTGCCGGCCAGGTCAGCAATGGTGACTGGGCCACTCAGATTCTTGAGCGAAAGGTCACCAGTGACCATTTTTCCCATCATTTTGACGGAAAAAAGAGACATGTCCCAGGTTTGCTTGATGCCTTGGCCAATACCTTCGAGGGGACCATATTGCACGGTGTCGAAGGTAATCTTGTCGATAAGCGCAGCACCAATGCGGCCAATTTTCTTGCCCGCTTCCTCTGGCTTTTCTGAATCCTTTGCCTCTGGCTTTACAGTCAGTGCAATCTCATCCTTACCGCGCAACACCTTAATGGCTATCGGAGAATCGGGATTGGCGCGAATTTGATCGATGACCGTCCTTGCCCGCTCAATTTTTTGTTCGCCAGCCTGGACAATAATATCGCCTGGCTTTAGACCGTCCCGCTCGGCCGCGCCGCCCGCAGTGAGAGAACCTACTTCAACCTTGCCTGGGGCAAGCTCAATGCCCAAGGTTTGCAGATAATTACGCTCAGCCTCGTCTTCAGGCAGGCCGCCCGCATTGATTTTTAATTGAACTTCGCCGCTGGCTCGTTTGACCAGTACGTCGGCAGAGCGCTTTTCGATCACCGGAGTCAACAACTTGAGTCGCAAGTCGTTCCATGAGCGAACCGCATTGCCATCAACGGCAAGAATACGATCCCCTCGTTGCAATTGAGCCGCATCCGCAGCACTGCTCTTTACAGGTTGGTCGACAATCGGAGCGGCCTCTTCGATGCCAATCCAGCCCATCATTGCATACAAGAAAATCGCTAGTAACAGGTTGGCGACAGGGCCCGCCACCACGATAAGCGAGCGCTGAAGCAAGGTCTTTTGTGAGAAAGCACGCGGCAGATCTTGGGCAGAGATAGTGGCGGTCTCTTGCTCACGCTCATCAAGCATCTTGACGAAGCCCCCGAGCGGAATCATGGCCAGGGTCCATTCAGTTTGATCTTTGCCCCACTTTTTGCTCAATAAGGGCTTGCCGAAACCAATTGAAAACTTGAGCACTTTGACATCGCACCAAATCGCGACCAAGTAGTGCCCCAGCTCATGCACAAAAACCAAAAGAGTCAAGGCGGCCAAAAAGGCGAATAGGGTTTGCATACGTTGTTCCGTTAATTATCTTGGTCAAGGTTCGCCGCTTCCGTCGAGCACTTGGGCTCACCGGTCTGGCTCACTTAATCCAACTAGCTTAAATACTTAGTCACAAAGTTGGCTGCGACTTTTCTTGCGTTCGCGTCAATATAAAGAACCTTTTCAATCGAATCCGCGACCTCTTCTAAGTCGGCCTGCGCTAATACCTCGCTACATACTGCGGCAATGCGATGAAAGCCCATTTCGCCTTTCAAAAAAGCCTCGACGGCAACTTCATTGGCAGCATTCATGATGTTGGGTGCGGCGCCACCTTTTCTCAAGGCCTCGAAGGCCAACTTTAAACACGGAAAGCGCTCAAAATCAACAGCCTCGAAGTCAAGCTTAGCAATATCCACTAAGGACAAAGGCTTAACCCCGCTCGCAATTCTCTCAGGATAGGCTAAAGCGTGGGCGATGGGCGTACGCATGTCTGGGTTTCCTAGCTGTGCCAGGGTTGAGCCATCACGATAGGTCACTAAGGAATGAATCACACTTTGAGGATGGATCACGACCTCCAAAGCCGACATGGGAACGCCAAACAAGTAATGGGCTTCGATCAATTCCAAGCCCTTGTTCATCATAGTCGCGGAATCAACCGAAATCTTTCGTCCCATCGTCCAGTTCGGATGAGCCACGGCTTCAGCAGGCGTGACCGAGGCCAAGGTGCTCGGATCGCGCCGACGGAAAGGACCTCCGGATGCCGTCAAGGTGATGTGAGAAACTCCCGCATCCACCCTACCCTGCGGCAAGCACTGGAAGACCGCATTATGCTCGGAATCGATTGGTAGAACGGTTGCCCCACTTTTCTTGCACACCTGCATAAACAAATCGCCAGACATCACCAAGGCTTCTTTATTGGCTAATAGAACCTTCTTCCCAGCGCGAGCCGCCGCCAAGCTGGGCAACAGGCCCGCAGCCCCTACAATGGCCGCCATGACCGCGTCAACCTTCGCATCAACCGACACAGTCTCAAGAGCCTCGGGGCCCACGATAATTTCGGTGGCGCGAGCATCGTGCGTCACCAACGCAGCCTGTAATGCTTTTAGGTTTTGCTCATCGGATAAAACGGCGAAGCGCGGATGAAACTCTGCACAATCTTTGGCAAGTTGCTCAATGCGCGATTGACCACTTAGTGCGTGTACACGGAAACGACTGGGATGGCGTCGTACGACATCCAGAGTCGACTGACCAATCGATCCGGTCGCGCCAAGAATACTAAGTGTCTGCATGCCTAATTTAGTCTTCCGAGACTGAGGGTCAAAATCATTCAAATCGGGCCACGATCATCCAGATCAAAGCTTAAAGCCATGCTCAAGAGCATAGTGCAGTAAGTACGCCGCAGGCATGGTCGGGAGTAATGCGTCAATGCGATCTAGCACCCCGCCGTGCCCTGGCAATAAGCTACTGCTGTCCTTGATATTGGCTTGGCGTTTGAGTAGCGACTCGTGCAAATCCCCAACCACGGAATAAGCCGCGAGCAGGGCTAGTACGGCAGAGGCAATCACGGGTCCAACTTGACTTACTAAGCGCGCAGGAAGTGCGGTTGCCAAGCTCGGCGCGGCAGCCGAGATTAGACCCACGACCACTACAAAAAACATTCCTCCCCAAACGCCTTCCCAGCTTTTCCCTGGACTAATTTTCGGTGCCAACTTGCGCCGTCCGACAGCACGCCCCACAAAATAGGCGCCAATATCCGCCACCCAAACGATCGCCATCGCGGCCAGCAATGCGACTGGGCCAATGCGGTGAATTTGTACGAGCGCGAGCCATGCCGCGAAAATCAAGATCACGGCCAAAGGCCAGGATCCTGATTGAGCATTTAATGTCTTCAAGCGAAACGGCGCGAACAGAAACCAAAAAATGGTACCTAGCGAGGCCATTACCAGGCTGAGTTGAACTTGGTGAGCCGAGCTCAGAGTCAGCACACAGATACCTGCAAGTACTAACAAAATTGCACTTCGAATCGCAGTTTTGTTAGAACTGACCATTCTGCTCCATTCCCAACAAGCGGCACCGCAAAATGCAAGGGAAAGAAGAGGCCACGCCCAAGGGTTGGGGATCAGAATCGCTGGCACGATTAGGGCCAACAATAACAAAGCGGTGATAACTCTTTGCTTAAGCAAGGCTGGGCGCCGGAGTTTTTGGCGTTTTCAGTTGTTCACTGGTTCGCCCGAATCGCCTTTCGCGCTGGGCAAATGACTCAAAGGCTTTGCCAAGTTCGTCGCCATTAAAGTCGGGCCAAAAACAATCAGTGAAATAGAACTCGGTATAGGCCAATTGCCAAAGCATAAAGTTACTGACTCGGCGCTCACCCCCAGTACGGATGAATAGGTCCGGCTCAGCTTGGTCGGCCAGGGCCAAATAGGGTGAAAGGTCGTTTTCAGAAATCAGATTTGGGTTGGCGGCTAAATTTGGTTGCGCCGCAAGCATTTTGCGCGTGGCGTTCAAAATATCCCAGCGGCCACCGTAATTGGCGGCAATCACTAGAGTCATACCTTTGCAGCGCGCGGTGTCGGCCTCCGCAGAGGCGATCATGGATTGCAACTTCGGATCAAACGCCTTTAAATCGCCGATCACTCTGAGACGAATACCATTTTTTCGAAGCGAACTAACCTCTTTTTCTAGTGCAGTTAAAAAAAGCCTCATCAAGACCGAAACTTCGTCGATCGGACGCCGCCAATTCTCTGAGCTAAATGCAAAAAGAGTTAAGCACTCAACGCCGCGTCGAGCGCAGGCTTCCACCGTCGAGCGGACGGCATCCACCCCTTTGGCATGGCCCGCTACCCTCGGCAATAAACGCTTCTTGGCCCAGCGTCCATTGCCGTCCATGATCACCGCGACATGTTTTGGAATCGACTGTGACTCGGGAATCTGCTGCGTCGAGCTAGGATTCATGCGGGTGCTTTAATGGGAGAGCTTGGGGCTAAAGATCGTTCTAAATCGTCAAGATTTCTTGCTCTTTAGCCTGCAAGACTTTGTCGATTTCTACAATATAGCGGTCAGTCAATTTTTGAATTTCATCTTGGGCGCGGCGATCATCATCTTCCGAGACCGCCTTATCCTTGAAGAGTTTTTTGAAGCTTTCGTTGGCATCGCGGCGCAGGTTACGCACCGCCACCTTGGTTTGCTCACCCTCCCCCTTGACGAGTTTGGCCATTTCTTTGCGCCGCTCTTCTGAAAGGGGCGGCATTGGCACGCGTATCACTTCACCCATTGATGAAGGATTCAAGCCCAAGTCAGACTCTCGAATCGCCCGGTCTACTGCGTTCGCCATTTTCTTTTCCCAAACCGCAACACCAATAGTGCGTGAATCCAGCAGGGTGATGTTGGCCACTTGGTTGATCGACACCATGCTGCCGTAATAATCAACCATGATGTGATCCAAAATCGCTGGCGAAGCCCGGCCAGTACGAATTTTCGCAAGATTGGTTTTTAGCGACTCAATCGAGCGCTGCATTTTATCGTCGGATGTTTTTTTGATGTCAGCAATGGTCATGACAAAAGTCTCTAGATATGAACAAGCGTACCCTCGGCGTCACCACCGATCACTCGGGAGAGTGCTCCACTTTTGAAGATAGAGAACACTTTAATTGGTAGTTTTTGATCACGGCACAGGGCAAAAGCCGTTGCATCCATGACTTGGAGGTTCTTTGAAATACACTCATCAAAGGTGATGGTGGCGTAACGCGTAGCGTTCGGATCTTTCTTTGGGTCGGCCGAATAGATGCCAACCACTTTGGTCGCCTTCAATACAATTTGAGCGCCAATCTCCGCGCCGCGAAGTGCCGCAGCGGTATCCGTCGTAAAAAACGGGTTACCGGTTCCGGCAGCGAATATCACGACCTTCCCCTCTTCCAGATAGCGCAAGGCCTTAGGTCGAATATAGGGCTCGACCACTTGCTCAATCTTGAGGGCCGATTGCACGCGAGCAGAAACCCCCACTTGACGAAAGGCATCTTGCAGGGCCAAAGCGTTCATGACTGTCGCCAACATGCCCATGTAGTCGGCCGTAGCTCGCTCCATGCCGGAGGCACCACCAGCCACACCGCGGAAAATGTTTCCGCCCCCGATGACAATCGCCAGCTCGGTGCCGCTGCGCACGACCTGGGTAATCTCAGCCACCATCGAACCGATCGTGGCCCGGTTGATACCGTAAGAATCATCGCCCATCAGGGCTTCGCCCGAGAGCTTAAGCAGTACGCGTCGATAAGGAACCGAAGTCAAACAACCTCCTAGATAACACAAAGCCTCCCCGGGTCAGAGGGAGGCCTTCATTATGCACCTATGGCGCAGATACCGTGAAGCCTCTAGGTTAGGACTACCCGCGAGCCGCGGCAGCCTGAGCGGCCACTTCGGCGGCGAAGTCATTCACCTTCTTTTCGATGCCCTCACCCACGATGAAGAGCGCAAAACTTTCAATCGAGGCTTTTTGCTGCTTGAGCAGTTGCTCCACGGTCAATTTGTCGTCCTTCACGAAAGTCTGACCTAAAAGAGTCACTTCCTTAAGAAACTTGGCAATGCTGCCCTCAACCATTTTCGCAACGATCTCAGGTGGCTTACCAGACTCGGCTGCCTTGGCGACCGCAACCGAGCGCTCTTTTTCGATGTCCTCAGCGGCTACACCTTCCTTGGACAAGGCCTTCGGCTTACTGGCCGCAATATGCATCGCCAAATCACGGGCTAAGGCATCATCACCGCCGACCAAATCCAGCATCACGCCAATTTTGGAGCCACCGTGAATATAGGTGCTCAGCTTGCCCTTGGCTTCAAACCGTTGGAAGCGACGCAAAGACATGTTTTCACCGATCTTGCCCACCAAGGCGGCGCGAGTGGACTCGACCGTGCCCGATCCCATTGGCATGGCGGACAGGGCCGCTACATCCGCAGGATTCTTGGTGGCTGCGAGCTCGGCGCAACCCTTGGCAAGTGCCATGAAGTCGTCGTTTTTGGCAACGAAATCGGTCTCAGAGTTCATTTCAATAATGGCCCCTAATTTGCCGTCCGCCGAGGTATACATGGCCACGACACCTTCGGCTGCCAAGCGCGACGAGGCTTTCGAAGCCTTGCTGCCCAATTTGACGCGAAGTATTTCTTCGGCCTTTTCCAAATTGCCGTCGGCTTCGGACAAGGCTCTCTTGCACTCCATCATCGGAGCATCAGTTTTCTCCCGAAGCTCCTTGACCATGCCTGCAGTAATTTCAGCCATGGCTTACTCCTTAACTTCTACGAATTCAGCTTCTGAGGCGACTTTAGCAACTTCGGTGAGCGCCGCCGCACGGCCATTCAACACCGCGTCAGCGGCCGCGCGAGCGTACAGTCGAACTGCTTTGCCAGAGTCGTCGTTACCAGGAATGACGTAGTCAATACCTTCTGGGTTGTGGTTGGTATCAACCACAGCAATCACGGGAATCCCAAGCTTTTTGGCTTCAGTAATCGCGATTTTGTGATAACCAACGTCGACCACAAACAATGCATCTGGAAGTCCGCCCATGTCCTTAATACCGCCAATCGCTTTGCTGAGCTTGACGATTTCACGTTGAAAAAGCAAAGCTTCTTTCTTTGAGAGACGCTCAACGCCACCCTCTAAAGCCGTCGCTTCCATGTCCTTCAAACGCTTGGTCGATGCCTTGACGGTTTTAAAGTTGGTGAGCATGCCACCAAGCCAGCGCTGATCAACATAAGGCATGCCGGCACGAGCAGCTTCTTCGGCGATAATCTCGCGCGCCTGACGCTTGGTGCCAACAAAAAGAACTGTGCCGCGATTAGAGGAAAGCTTATTCAAATAACTCATTGCGTCATTGAACAAACCAACCGTCTTCTCTAGGTTGATAATATGAATTTTGTTGCGATGGCCGTAGATATACGGGGCCATCTTAGGGTTCCAGAAGCGGGTTTGGTGGCCGAAATGGACACCGGCCTCGAGCATTTCACGCATAGTGACAGACATAACTAACTCCAAAAGGGTTGGGACTAACGTCTAGATCTGCCCGATGAACGTGCTCTGGAATTCGCGTACTCTTCAGTACTCCCAAGGAACGCAAATCGGACCCTTTTTGATCAGACGCGGGATTTAACTTAAAGAAGGGATCGACGTAGAAATCGACAACCTGCCCACAAAGAACAGCAAATTCAATAAGTTAGCCTATAATTCTAGCATGAAATTTTCAATTAAGACAGAAGCCGATATTGCCGGCATGCGAGTGGCCGGACGCTTAGCTTCCGAAGTGCTGGACTTTCTTGAGGGCAAGATACGCCCAGGGATGACCACGGGGCAGATCGACAAGTTGGTTCACGATTACGCGGTCAATGTGCAAGGAACAATTCCAGCGACACTTGGCTACGCGCCACCGGGCTACACGCCCTACCCTGCCTCATGCTGCACCTCGGTCAATCACCAAGTTTGTCACGGCATTCCTGGCCCGAAAATTCTCAAGTCTGGCGATATTGTGAACGTCGACGTCACTGTTATCAAAGACGGGTACCACGGCGATACAAGCCGCATGTATTTGGTAGGCGAGGCCTCCATTGGCGCAAAGCGCCTGTGCGACATTACTTATGACTGTATGTGGCTGGGTATTGCGCAGGTGCGCCCTGGCGCGACCATTGGCGACATTGGCCACGCCATCCAGACCTACGCGGAAAAATCCGGGTACTCTGTAGTTCGCGAATTTTGCGGCCATGGAATCGGCAAAAAATTTCACGAAGAGCCGCAAATTCTTCATTACGGTAAGCCCTCCACCGGAGACAAACTTGTGGCGGGCATGATTTTCACCGTGGAGCCGATGATTAACGCTGGACGGCGAGAAATTAAGGAACTGACCGACGGTTGGACCATCGTTACGAAAGATCACAGTCTTTCGGCACAATGGGAGCATACTATTTTAGTGACCGAAAACGGATACGAAATACTTACCCAGTCCACTGGAACACCTGCACCTCCTAGTGTGGTGACTTCTGCCGCCTAGCAAACGTTTGATTTGACCACGCTGTGATGAGCCAAAGCCAATATCTCGTCGAAAAGAAGGCTTTGCTCGAAAGTCTTTCGGCCAATTCGATTCAGTCCAACCTAGGGCAGATGTGTCGGCTGGCCGAACTACATTTAAAGCGTTTGTGGGACGCTGCCGAACTAGGCAATGATGCAAGCCTTTTAGCTGTGGGTGGCTTTGGACGGGGTGACTTATTCCCGTTCTCGGATGTCGATCTCCTTATTCTCCTGCCCAAGGCAGATCACACTCTCGACGGCAAGTTAGAGCGTTTCATTGGCTTTTGCTGGGATGCAGGACTAGAAATCGGCCATAGCGTACGCACCGTCGACGAATGTGTTAGCGAAGCCCATGCCGACTTTAGCATCCAAACGGCGCTCCTGGAGAGGCGATTTTTATACGGCCAGCGCAGCCTTGCCTTTAAATTAGCCAAGGCGCTCAAAAGCCTTATCGACCCCAAATCCTTCTATTCCGCAAAGCTTCTTGAACTTCAGCAGCGCCATGCCAAGTTCGAAGATACCCCCTATAGCTTAGAGCCCAACATCAAAGAAAGTCCCGGAGGTTTACGTGACTTACAAATTTTGCTGTGGATCTCCAGGGCTTCCGGCTTGGGTGATAGTTGGCAGGGCATGATTAAAAGCGATTTGATGACTCGCGAGGAATTCGGAGAGCTCAAACGCGCGGATCGTATTCTTAAAACGTATCGCTGGGTTTTGCATAAAGTGGCCGGTCGCCGCGAGGACCGATTAGTCTTCGACTTGCAGGCCCAGGTCGGAAAGCAATTGGGTTTTGATATCTCCCCTGCCGTGGTGAAGAGTGAACGACGGGTTTCGGAGGAGGTGATGCAACGCTACTACATCGAAGCCAAGCACATCACTCAACTAAACACCATCATTCTTCAAAACCTCGAAGCCCGGCTGTTCCCACAACCTGATGCAAAGCCCGAACCCATCAACTCGGAGTTTCGTAACCGCGACGGCTTACTGGAGCTCATTGACCCACAACAGTTTCAGACTGACCCTTCAGCGATTTTGCGGGCCTTCCTGGTGATGCAACAACACGCCGAGCTCAAGGGAATGACGACTCCAACGATTCGGGCCCTGTGGCGTGCAAGGCATCAAATTAATGCGGCCTTTCGGCGCGAGCCCGAGAATCGCGCACTTTTCTTGAAGTTTTTGATGCAACCTCGCGGCATCACGAGAGAACTGCGACGCATGAACAAGTGGTCAATATTGAGCCGCTATCTACCGGTGTTTGGCCGCATCGTCGGACGAATGCAGCACGATCTCTTCCATGTGTATACCGTTGACCAACACATCCTCATGGTGGTGCGAAACTTTCGGCGCTTTTTCATTGCCGAGCATGCTCACGAGTATCCTTTTTGCAGCCAGCTCGCCGCCGATTTAGAAAAGCCTTGGTTAGTCACGATTGCAGCTCTGTTTCATGACATTGCCAAAGGCCGCGGTGGAGATCATTCCAAACTCGGCATGGTCGATACCGAGGTCTTTTGCAGGCATCATGGTCTAAAGAAAGCCGATACCGCGTTTGTTTCATTTTTGGTCGAGCACCATCTCACCATGTCCTCGGTCGCTCAAAAGCAGGATCTAAGTGATCCCGAGGTCATTGAGGGTTTCGCAAAATTAGTGGCGGAGCCAGAGCGTCTCAAAGCACTTTATCTTCTCACCGTTGCGGACATTCGGGGGACAAGTCCGAAGGTGTGGAACGCCTGGAAAGCCAAGTTGATTGAGGATCTTTTCCGACAAACCGCGCGCTTTTTAAGTGGTGAGAAAGCCAACTACGATGTGATGGCGGATAGCAAGCGTGACGAAGCCCGCCGCCTATTGAATCTTTATGCACTGGCTCCTGAAAGCTATGAGTCATTTTGGTCGAGCCTTGATCTTCCCTATTTTTTACGAACCGACCCCGGCGATATCGCCTGGCATACCCGGGTACTTTTTCGGCATCTCAAGTCCGAGCAGCCAGTGGTTAAAAGCCGTCTTTCCCCGGTCGGCGAAGGCTTTCAGATCCTCGTGTATGTGCCCGACCAAGCCGATTTATTTGCGCGCATTTGCGGCTATTTTGACAGCAAGAATCTGTCGGTCCTCGACGCCCGCATTCACACCACTTCACATGGTTACGCACTAGATAGTTTCTTGGTCGTCGACCCCAACGGTGACAAGAGCGAAACGTCTGTGCACTACCGGGACATTCTAAACTTGGTGGAATCAGAGCTCACCCAAAGACTCATTAAGCGTGGCCCGCTCCAAGCGCCCGTTAAGGGGCGTCTGTCGCGTCGCTCGCGTTACTTTCCGATCAAACCTTCGGTTGCTTTGAGGGCAGATGATCGGGGCCGACATTATCTTTTGTCGGTCAATGCAGCGGACCGCACGGGGTTGCTGTATAGCATTGCCTCGGTCTTAAGTAAACATGGCGTGAACCTGCAAACGGCGCGAGTGACCACCTTGGGCGAGCGAGTCGAGGATGTATTTGTCATTGACGGTGCTCCTCTGGCGAACCTTAAGCAACAGTTGCAACTCGAAACCGATTTGCTCGAGGCTTTAGCCGCCTAACGACTCGCTATTTGAGGGCCATCAAAACTTCCACCACCTTCGCCATCGCCCCATCCATCACTTTTGCGATTTCGTCGAGGGAGATTTCCTCTGCACTGTCGCCGACCCCCGCCGCAGGGTTCACCACGACAGCTAGGCATGCATAGGCAATACCTAGTTCTCGCGCGAGAGCTGCTTCTGGCATGCCGGTCATGCCGACAATGCTACAGCCATCTCTCGCGAACCGTTTAATTTCTGCGGCGGTTTCTAGTCGCGGCCCCTGGGAGGCCGCATAGGTCCCATGATCGACTGCGCCATGACCCACAGCTTGGCTGGCTTTTATCAATGTACTTCGAATAGATTGCGTGTAAGGATGGGTAAAGTCAATATGAGTAACGGGTTGATCAGGCCCCTGGAAAAAGGTGTGATTGCGCCCATAGGTGTAGTCAATTAATTGATCGGGCACGACTAAGTCGCCGGCCTTCAAGTTCGGATCGATGCCGCCCACAGACGCCACAGCGATAATCTCAGTCACGCCGACCTCTTTAAGCGCCCAGAGGTTAGCGGGGTAGTTAATTTCGTGGGGTGCAATTCGGTGGCCCGCGCCATGACGAGCCAAAAAGACCACATCGAAATCACCAAGGGTGCCAAAACTCAAGGGGCACGAAGGGTCCCCGAAAGGGGTGCGAATGACTTCGCGTCGTAAAGATTGCAGGCTCTTAATTTTGCCCAAACCGCTACCGCCGATGATGGCTTTCATCCAAATCCTTTATTAATGAGTTGATGAGCTCTGAAGCTCGTTGAGGAGCCTGGCTTCATCCCAAATCGCAATGCCGAGTTGCTCGGCTTTACTAAGCTTACTACCTGCGGCCTCCCCGGCCACAACCGCCGTTGTGTTCTTGGACACTGAGCTCGACACGTGCCCACCCGCAGCTCGAATCATATCTCCTGCCTCATCGCGACTCAAAGTAGGCAAGGTACCGGTTAGAACGAAGCTCATACCCCCAAACACCGCCACTGGTCCTGCTTTAATTTTCTGTGAAGCACTCTCTAGCTTCACGCTCCCAGGAAATCGTGGCGTAATAGCGCGCGCCATCATTGAACTTTGCGGGTCGACACCTAAGGATGCCAGGCGGCGCAGCATGGCCAGATTTAGGGGGTTCGCAAAGTAGCCTTGCAAGCTCCTAAAGATCTCTTCTCCAAGTCCTTCAAGGGGAACCTGAACTGCCATCGGGGTTTCACTGGTCGCGATCTTGTTCTTGGCCTCCGGGCTGACCTTGTTCTTGCTGCGTGCTTTCTCTTTTTGGAGAGCTTGCTTTTTGCTCAGCAAACTCGGCCAGTCTGTGGTCTGAAGCGCACTCCAATTCGGGAACTCCTTGGCCAGCATGCGTGCCACCTCTTCACCCACATGGCGAATTCCAAGGCCAAAGAGAAAGCGCTCAAAACTACGGGTTTTAGAGACTTCAAGCGCCACCAACAAATTATCGGCTGACTTCTCGCCGAAGCGATCCAATGCGATCAGGTTTTCGCGCTGAAGCTGATACAGATCGGCCAGGTCGTTGACCAAACCTTGGTCCACCAACTGTTCGACCAACTTGTCGCCTAAACCTTCAATATCCATGGCGCGTCGATGTGCAAAATGGCTTAGACCCTGCTTACGCTGGGCTAGGCAGGCAAAGCCTCCCGTACAGCGCCAAGCGATCTCACCCTCGCCTTGCTCAATCGACGACTCGCACACTGGACAATGTTTGGGTTTCCAATTGCTGATCTCGGCCTCGCTGAGACCCGCGACTTCCGGCGAGCGCATCTCGGGCACGAATCGCACCACCTCTGGAATCACATCACCAGCTCGGCGCACGATCACAAAATCGCCGACTCGTAAGCCCTTGCGTTCAATCTCACTGTAGTTGTGCAAGGTCGCGTTACTGACGGTAGTACCGCCCACAAATACAGGTTTAAGGCGAGCGACAGGGGTTAGTGTACCGGTTCGCCCGACTTGGATTTCAATCGCCAGCAATTCAGTAAGCGCTTCTTCGGCCGGGTATTTATGGGCAATGGCAAAGCGCGGTGCGCGCGCGACGAATCCCACCTTGTCATACAAGCGTCGATCATTGAGCTTGTAAACCACACCGTCGATGTCATAGGGCAAGTTGGCGCGCTTGCTGCCTACGGATTCATAAAACTCCATCAACCCAGTCGCACTATCAGCCCCGCGATGCGTCCCTACTGGAAAACCAAATTGCTCGAGAATGGCGAGTAAGTCGAGATGATGATCTGGAAGCGGCGGCGTTATGTCGGCTCCTCCCAATGCAACCTCGCCTATGCCGTACGCGAAGAACCTCAGCGGTCTCACCGCAGTCATTTTGGGGTCTAGCTGACGCAGACTTCCGGCCGCCGCATTTCTCGGATTCACAAAGAGCTTCTCACCAAGGGTTTCCTGCCGCTTGTTCATGGCCAAGAAGTCTTTGCGATACATGAGAACCTCACCGCGTACTTCGATTACCTCTGGCGCGGTCTCTGGGAGAGAAAGCGGAATGGCCCGAATCGTCTTCAAGTTCTCAGTGATGTTCTCGCCGCTTGCTCCGTCGCCGCGAGTGGCGCCTAGAACCAACTTTCGGTTCTCATAGCGCAGACTAACCGCCAAACCGTCGTACTTCATTTCGCAGGAGTAAAAGGGCTTGGCATCAAAATCTGACCTAGGTCGGGTCGTGGATTCGACCTGAGCGGGCGGCCTCTCACCGAGCGCTTCGCGAAGACGACGATCAAAACTGACCACATCAGCATCATCGAAAGCATTGTTTAACGAAAGCATCGCCAAGCGATGGATGACTGTTCCAAAGGCCTCTAAAGGAGCACCGCCGACACGGTGACTAGGGGAGTCGCTGCTCACCCAATCAGGGCGTGCGTTTTCAATCGCAAGCAACTCTTGAAAGCAACGGTCATACTCACTGTCTGGGACACTTGGTTGATCGAGTACATAGTACTCACGAGACCATATCGCAAGTTGGGTCTTAAGTTGATTTAATCGAACCAGATCGGCATGCAATTGGCCTGCCGAATTGTTGCTAGTGTCGGCCTGACTCATTGATCGCGCCCAAACGTTAAAGTAGAGACTTCAAAAAATCTTAGTTGAAGACTCGCAAAGCGAGCGCTGAACCCGCAGGCACGCCCGCTTCTTCTAAGGCCTGCTGACGGCCTTCCAGGCCAATCGCCACGTTTCGAAAGCTTTGTTCGCTCAGATCACGTCCCCCATCGTCTGTAATTCGCCCCTCGAATAGCACTGAAGCCTGATGCGCTGCTTCAGCCATTTTCCACCAAGGCTTGTGTACAGGGAGCACTCGGGGCACGTCGAACATTAGTTGTAGACGTTGGGCCTTGTCGCCCAGCGCGACGGAATAAATAACTTCTGCAGTATCGCTAAGCAGGGCATAGCGGTTGTTGCCACGCTCGTGCAAGCCGAGGCGCTTGGCGAGCGCCGATAGATCCGCAGGGCTCAAGGCCCGCGAGCAATCTACCGCGAGTCCAAGCTGAACATCGCATTCAGCGAGCATGCTGTCCAAGCTGCGCGCACGCTGCAATATTGAATTCATTTCGGGCATGTCGATAGGTACTCCAAGCTGAGCGCCCAGTCCTTGCAATTTGCTGGTGAACTCCGAGAACTCCATCGCATTGAGAGGCCCCTGACGATTTGAGAGCAATATCCCTGCTCTTAAACGTTGATAGCTGGTCCCATATCGTAACCCTTCCCAATGGCCATTGCAGAGCCCTTCGAACGCTACAGGTTTGCCACCAGCACGTCGAATGGACTTGGTCAGTCCAATCAAACGATCACCACTACTAGCCTGTTGCAAAGCAATCTCAACCATGCAATCGGCTTCGTCATGCAATATCCTAACGCCGGCGGGAATCGCCTCCTCGCTATACAACAGCTTGGATGGATGGCCGGAGGAATCCGCCGTGGGCGCTACTGAAGTGTTCGCCGATAAGGCCGTCAGTTTGTCGCCAGAAGTCTGGTCAAGGAAAAGATTCAG
>JANOPA010000113.1:0-85127 GCA_031421635.1 Betaproteobacteria bacterium
GGTCGGCCTGATGTCGGCAAACCACTGGACGGCCCCGAGTTCGAACTGTTTGTACAATTTATGCGTGAGCACGGCAATATCTGGAGCAAGGTGAGTTGCCCTGAGCGTCTCTCAGTCACTGGTCCGAAAGCGCTCAACGGCGAACCCGACCCTTATCGCGACGTGCTTCCTTTTGCGAAACGCATCGTTGAAACTTTCCCTGATCGCGTGCTGTGGGGCACGGATTGGCCACACCCCAATCTAAAGGATCATATGCCCGACGACGGTCTTCTCGTAGACTTTATCCCGCAGATTGCCTCCAGCGCCCAGCTTCAGAAAAAGCTCTTGGTAGATAATCCTATGCGCCTCTACTGGCCCGAAGAAGTTAAAGGTTAATCATGTCACTTCACAAACCCTACCTCGACGTTCCGGGGACAACCATTTTCGATGCCGAGCAATCGCGTATGGGTTTCCATCTCAATCAGTTTTGTATGTCCTTAATGAAGGTCGCCAATCGAGAGCGCTTTAAGTCGAATGAACGAGCCTATCTCGATGATTGGCCGATGACTGACGAGCAAAAGCAGGCGGTGCTCGCACGCGATTTGAACTGGTGCATTCGACTAGGGGGCAACATTTATTTTCTCGCCAAGATTGGGGCTACTGACGGTAAGAGCTTCCAGCAAATGGCCGGCAGCATGACCGGTATGACAGAAGATGAGTACCGCAACATGATGATCGCGGGTGGTCGTTCAGTCGAGGGCAATCGCTACATTGGCGAAGACGGTGATGCCCAGGCGCATCGTCAGCCGCAGGGTTCGGCGGGCCATAAAGTGATTTCCACCGAGTGATTCCCAGCCTGATCAAAGCGTGACAACAAGAGCAATTTAAGAGCAACTTATGGCAAAAATTACCGCCTCCGTTTTTACCTCCCACGTCCCAGCGATTGGCGCTGCGCTCGATCTGGGTAAGACTCACGAGCCTTATTGGCAGCCGGTTTTCAAGGGTTACGAATACTCGAAACAGTGGATGAAGGACAATCGTCCCGATGTCATTTTCCTGGTTTTTAATGATCACGCCACAGCATTCAGCCTGGACATGATTCCCACCTTTGCGATTGGCACGGCAGCGCAATTTGAACCGGCCGATGAGGGCTGGGGACCACGTCCAGTTCCCGTAGTCAAAGGCCACCCCGCCCTGGCTTCGCACATCGCCCAGTCCGTCATTCAAGACGATTTTGACCTCACTATCGTGAATCGCATGGATGTAGACCACGGCCTGACCGTGCCACTCTCATTGATGTGCGGCCAACCGCCTACGGATAAATTCGAATGGCCCTGCCCGGTGATTCCCTTCGCGGTCAATGTTGTGCAATATCCCATTCCATCTGGGCAACGTTGCTTCCAACTTGGCAAAGCCATTCGTAAGGCGGTCGAATCGTATGACGAGCCACTCAATGTGCACATCTGGGGCACGGGGGGCATGAGCCATCAGTTGCAGGGGCCACGCGCGGGTTTGATCAACAAGGTCTTTGATACCGCTTTTTTAGATAACCTGGTGAGCGATCCACAAGCCGTGGCGGCTATCCCGCATATTGACTATGTGCGAGAAGCGGGCTCAGAAGGCATTGAGCTGGTGATGTGGCTTATTGCCCGTGGAGCGATGTCTGATGTGAGCGGCGGCAAAGCCCCAAAGCTGAAGCATCGCTTTTATCATGTCCCTGCTTCCAATACGGCGGTGGGCCACATGATTTTGGAAGAAAGCCAGTAAAAGGTATGTCGCGAGTGGTCCTTCACCCGCAGTAAATCACTCCCATCCAAGAAAGAAGCGAGAGTTATAGATGAGTAAGACGATTAAAGTTGCCTTAGCGGGCGCGGGTGCCTTCGGAGTAAAGCATCTCGACGGTATCAAAAACATCGACGGCGTCGAAGTGATTTCCTTGATTGGTCGGACCTTCGATAGCACCAAGGAAGTGGCCGACAAGTACGGAATCAAGCATGTCACCACCAACCTTGCAGACAGTCTGGCTTTATTGGAAGTCGACGCGGTCATTTTATGCACTCCCACCCAGATGCATGCCGAGCAAAGCCTGGCTTGCTTGCAGGCGGGCAAGCACGTGCAAGTTGAAATCCCCCTGGCAGATAGTTTAAAAGGTGCCGAGAGTGTCGTCGCCCTTCAGAAAAAAACCGGGCTAGTGGCCATGTGCGGACACACCAGGCGCTTCAATCCAAGCCATCAATTTGTGTTCAACAAAATCAAGGCAGGTGAGTTCAATATCCAACAACTGGATGTTCAAACTTACTTTTTTCGCCGTAGCAATATTAATGCACTTGGTAACGCCCGTAGTTGGACCGATCACCTGCTTTGGCATCACGCAGCGCACACCGTCGATTTGTTTGCCTACATGTGCAACAGCCCGATTGTTCAGGCCAATGCCTTACAAGGGCCGATTCATCCTAATCTTGGCATTGCCATGGACATGAGCATTCAATTGAAGGCTGCCAATGGGGCAATTTGCACCTTGAGCTTGAGCTTTAACAACGATGGTCCGCTCGGCACCTTCTTCCGTTATATCGGTGACACTGGTACCTATCTGGCACGCTACGATGATCTATTCAGTGGCAAGGAAGAGAAGATCGATGTTAGCAAGGTCGATGTTTCAATGAACGGTATCGAGCTACAAGATCGTGAGTTCTTCGCGGCGATTCGAGAGGGTCGTGAGCCGAACTCCAGTGTTGCTAAAGTATTTGCATGTTACGAGGTGTTGCATAAGCTTGAGCAACAACTTCAAATGGCCTGAGCGCAAGTTCAGGCTAAGGCTCAAGCCCGTGATGAGCAAACACCAAACTACGACAAAGTAACCCTCTATGAAAACTAGAAACCTCGGCCCCTTCCAGGTCTCTGCGATTAGCCTTGGCTGTATGAACTTAAGCCACGCTTACGGCGTGCCAGTGTCGGCTGAACAAGGCGAACGCGTCTTGCTGGCGGCACTGGACGAAGGCGTCACCATGTTTGATACCGCAGCACTCTACGGGTTCGGCGCCAACGAAACTTTACTAGGCCGAGTGTTGGCCAAGCATCGCCAACGCTTTACCTTGGCCAGTAAATGTGGCATTCAAGGCACTGATGTGGCCGGCGACGGAAAGCTCGTGCGCGTGATCGATGGACGGCCTGAAACTATTCGTGCGATCTGCGAAGCGTCTCTAAAGCGTCTACAAACCGATGTGATCGATCTTTACTATTTACATCGTTGGGACAAAAAGATTCCGATTGAAGAGAGCATTGGTGCGCTCAGCGAACTCGTGCGCACGGGTAAAATTCGCGCGATAGGGTTGAGCGAAGTATCGGCCAGCACCTTGCGAAAGGCCCATGCCGTACATCCCATCGCCGCTGTGCAAACCGAATACTCATTGTGGAGTCGCAATGCGGAGATCGCCGTTCTTGAGGCCTGCAAGGAACTGGGAAGCACGTTCGTGGCTTTCAGCCCCCTGACGCGGGGTTTTCTTTGCGGAGAACTCTTGGACGTAAGCACTCTCGATGCCAAAGATATTCGGCGTGGCATGCCGCGCTTCAGCGCCGAGAATTACGCGAAAAACCTGGAGCTCCTACCGCCTTATTTGGCGCTCGCTAGAGAGACTGGATGTACTCCGGCTCAGCTTGCCTTGGCATGGTTGTTACACAAAGCGGAGCATATTATTCCGATCCCGGGCACGACCAACCTTGCACACTTATTGGACAATTTGAGTGCTGCTGAAGTCAAACTCTCTGCCGAAACGATCGCCAAACTTGAACGTCTGATCAACCCACAAACAGTGGTTGGAAACCGTTACAACGAACAAAACAACCTCGAGGTGGATACCGAGGTGTTTGCCTAAGCGCCTTCAAGCACCCCACAGACCTATTACGCGGCTTTCACGAGCAAGGTGCTCGTGGGTCGACCCTTAAAGTCGGTCCAGCAGCGCTCGGTAAAGTTATACAGCTTGCATTTGCCAGCGGTTTCAAAGTACCAGCGCCAAGAAAATTGCTGAATCACGATGCGTTCAGGCAGCATGTTCTCGAGCTTCGACTGGGCTTGCCGTAAACGATAGAGAGGAATACTCATATCGACGTGATGAGCCGTGTGCTCCATGATATGGTGCATCAAGGCACCAATACGCATTGGGAAAGTAAGATGCACCGTTGTAGACACGAATGGCTGAGCCTTCGCCCAAGCCGTGCGCTCGTCATGCCAGGAAACAGCCGTGTGGGTGTGATGAACATACACCACGAAGCCAATCATCGCGCACCAGAACATAAACGGCACAACAAATCCCATGAAAAGGGTTAGCAAAATAGACTGGCCGCTCAACACCGCCGCAATCCAAAGCGCCGCGATCCACACTAAAGCATAGGCCGTAACGAGAATGTTGTCCCACAAAAACACCGAACGGCGGGTTGGCATATGGTCGCTGTTTGGATAAAACATGCGACGCCACCAGATTTCGATCATGTAGTACAGGCCAGGGGCCCAACCACTGCGGTACAAGCGCTCCATAAAGCGACGCATCGGAGGCAAAGCCTTAAACTCCTCGGCCGTCATCGGCGCCCATACAAAATCTACACCTTTCAGATTGGTATAGCCGTGGTGAACCACGTTGTGTCCGATATCCCAAAGACTAAAAGGGGTTAAAGAAGACATAAACGCGGCTCGTCCAAGCCACTTGTTGAGGGTGCGATTTGGCGTCAGGCTTTGATGGCAGCCGTCGTGACCGATGATAAAGATGCGGCCGATCATGAAACCCGCCGCCATGCCGCAAAGCAGTTTCAAAGCCCAATGATCAAACGCGACAGTGCCGCTCAATAGGCCGACAAGAATGGTGTAGTCAAGAAGCAGCAACAGGATCGGGTACAACACCACCCTTTGCGCCAAGGGAATCAGCCAAGTGCGAATCACCTTACGATGAGGCATGGGGAGATGAGGGGCGATGGGAACTTCGAGAGCTGGGCTTGAAGGGTGCTTATTCGGTACAGACTGGGATGGAGCAACGTCAGACATAAAGGGGTTGATGCGGCTTTAAAAAGTTTGTTTAAGGTCTTTTAGTCGAGATGACCGATCCTTGCTTACCGATTGATTACCCCTATTAGGCGGGTAAAGGCGGCTTAAATTAGGTAAGGCGGCACGCTCGATTCTAGTGCTAAGTCTCTAATTTTACTTGAGTTTTGGTCACAAAGGTGGGAAGCCCACCCTTTAGCGCTTAAGTTGAATCACGTAGTACGAGGCGAAGTGGCCCAGAAGTGTTTGACATAACATTTCATCAAGCCCCTGCAACCAGGGTCGGCCCATCCAGGAAAGCGACGGATTGGGAATAAAAGCAGGCCCTGCCAGCGGGAAATTGCCAATCCGGCCCCGCCCACAGAGCGAACAGAGCAATGCTCACAGCAGTGTCACCGTGCCAGCCTGAGGCAAATCGCCGCCCGATTCGACGCCGGGAAGCTAGCTCGTCGTAATAGTCAATAACCGGTTGCATGCTTTGCTACTACCGACGATTAACCCTTACGACCTTTACTCGGACGGCGCGCTTGCCCCCCGGTATCACCACGCGCCCCGGTAACACGAGGGGGCAAGCCGGTATGCTGAGTAAGAATCTGACCTTTAACTGGCGCTAACCGCCGCCCCACCGTCGCCGCGGGCACAAGCCGCTCTGCTTTGCTTGCAGCAGCAGCAAAAGAGGCTGGACTCATGCGCGCCGAAGGGCTCAGCTTAGCTTCTGAATCAAAGGGCAGGCCAGCGCGGCCAACTACAGTTCGCGCGCCTGCGCCACTGCCTCGCGAACCTGAGAAGGTTTGCGCAGGACGCATTGAGCTGCCAGGGGCCGAGGTAGAGTTTTTCCTACGAGCACTTTGGTAACTGCCATCGGTGACGGGTTGGAAGGTGGGGATTAAATGATGCTTGCCATTTCCAATCAAATCTGCACGACCCATGCTCTTCAAAGCGTCACGTAACACTGGCCAATTATTGGCATCGTGATAGCGCAAGAAGGCTTTGTGCAAGCGACGGCGACGATCTCCGCGGACAATATCGACCGTTTCGCTGCTGCGAGTCACTTTACGCAAAGGGTTGCGATTGCTGTGATACATGGCCGTGGCCGTGGCCATCGGCGAGGGATAGAAGGTTTGAACTTGATCTGCCCTAAAGCCATTACGCTTAAGCCAGATCGCAAGATTCATCATGTCCTCATCACTTGTGCCTGGATGGGCAGCGATAAAGTAGGGAATCAGGTATTGCTTCTTACCGGCTTCGGCGCTGAACTTGTCAAACATTTGCTTGAACTTGTCGTAACTGCCAATGCCTGGCTTCATCATCTTGGTGAGAGGCCCTTGCTCGGTATGCTCAGGAGCGATTTTAAGATACCCACCCACATGATGCTGAACGAGTTCTTTGACATACTCGGGAGACTTTACCGCCAAGTCATAACGCAAGCCAGAGCCAATCAAAATTTTCTTGATGCCACTCAGCTTGCGGCCACGACGATACATGCTGATCAAAGGACCGTGATCGGTATTTAGATTGCTACAAATATCAGGGTATACGCAGCTCGGTTTGCGGCAAGCCGATTCGATTTCGGGGCTTTTGCAACCAATGCGGTACATGTTTGCCGTGGGCCCGCCAAGATCGGAAATCACCCCCGTAAAACCACTGACTTTATCGCGAATATCTTCAATCTCTTTAATCACCGAGTCTTCCGAGCGGCTCTGAATAATGCGCCCTTCATGCTCAGTGATCGAACAAAAAGTACATCCACCAAAGCAACCGCGCATGATGTTCACGCTAAAGCGGATCATCTCCCAGGCGGGAATTTTAGTGGCGCCATCGTGTCCACCGTGCTCGTCGGCGTAAGAAGGATGCGGACTCCGCGCATACGGTAGCCCAAACACCAAATCCATTTCTTCAGTACTAAGCGGTATTGGAGGCGGATTAATCCACACATCTCGCGCCGTTGGGCCTTCACCGTGAGCTTGCACCAAGCTACGAGCATTGCCGGGATTGGTCTCAAGGTGCAGAACGCGGTTGGCGTGCGCATAGAGCACCGGGTCACTCTTGACTTGCTCGTAGGACGGTAGACGAATGACCGAGCGATCGCGTGGCGGTACCTTGATCGAACCCTTGGATTGCAGTTTTGGATTGGGCACAAAGTTTAGAACTTGGGCAGTGGCACTTAAACCATTGCTATACGTAGCATCGGCGGCCTTAGCAACTTCAGCGGCCTGATCGTCTTTTTCGCAAGTCGTGCCCTGGGCCTTCGCCTGCTCAGAGGTTGTCATGTAAGGATTGACATGCGACTCGACTCGACCCGGAGCATCGACATCGGTTGAGTTAATCTCGAACCAACCGTGGCGCTTTTCGTCGTCAGGGCGGCGTACGAAGGCGGTGCCGCGCACATCAGTAATATTGAGAATCGGTTCGCGCGCGGCCAGTCGATGGGCAATTTCAACAATCGCGCGGTCGGCGTTGCCGTACAAAAGCAAGTCGCTCTTGGCATCGACCACGATCGAGCGGCGCACTTTATCTTGCCAATAATCGTAATGCGCAATACGTCGCAGTGATCCCTCAATTCCACCGAGGATAATAGGCACATCGCCGTAAGCTTCGCGGCAACGCTGGCTATACACAATGGCAGCGCGGTCAGGCCGCTTGCCGCCAACATCGCCCGCCGTGTAGGCGTCATCACTGCGCACTTTTCGATCCGCCGTATAACGGTTGATCATTGAGTCCATATTGCCCGAAGTGACTCCAAAAAACAGATTGGGCTTACCAAGAATTTTGAAAGGGTCGGCGCTCTGCCAATCGGGTTGGGCAATGATGCCGACCCGAAAACCTTGCGACTCCAACATGCGTCCAATCACCGCCATGCCGAAGCTCGGGTGATCAACATAGGCGTCGCCTGTCACGATGATAATGTCGCAGCTATCCCAGCCGAGCGTTTCCATCTCAGCACGATTCATTGGCAAAAATGGGGCCGTGCCGAAGCGTGCCGCCCAGTACTTGCGGTAACTACTGAGGGATTTCGCGGGGCGCGGAAAGAGGGAGACGTCTTGGTAGACGCTTAAGCTGCTGGACATGGGCTACCTTGTAAGGGGCGAATTCTACTCCCTTGGGGGGTGGGAAAGATACTCTACTTTTAGGGCAGCCCACTAGGAAGCGCTAAATCTTGGTTTTACGCCTCGGCTTCGGCTTGGCTTTTGCCTCCAAGGCACAGCTTAGGGCAAGTCGCGCCCAAGGAAGCATTTCGCCAGGAGATTCCATCGCAGAATCGGGCGCCGAATAGTAATTGAGCGAATTTTCTTTATCTTTTGCCTGGTAAGCGAAGCGTACGCACCCTGCAGCTTCGTACTGCTCGCGGGTCTGGTCACTCGCTTTGAGATACAACCTTTCGTTATTGCCGGTCCCCTTGGGTGACAAATCGACAATCCAGGCGACCGAAAGGCCTTCAATGTAAATTGCCCAGCCACCGAACATACGTTTGGCAACGGGCTCTCCGACACAGGAGAGCAGTTCACAGCAGTGGTCTGCAAAGTCTTTTGAGGAGGCCATCGCCAATTTTGACACAAGCCAGGCAAAGGTTTTCCGGTCCGCAACAAGACTAATTGCAAGTTCAGCATTATCGTCAGAGAATTCGAATCCGACAGCCCTGTATCCAGGGGCCTGAACTTTTTCCAACGTTGACACAACCCTATTAGATGAACCCCAAAGTCGAATATGAAACGGATGTCTTAGTCGTCGGCACTGGCCCGATGGGCGCCACTACAGCTCTGGCTTTGGCTACCTATGGCGTCAAGGTCGCCGTGATCTCAAAGGGCAACTGGCTTGCCAGTACTCCAAGAGCACATATCACCAACCAGCGTGCCGTTGAAGTACTACGGGATCTTGGACTCGAAGAAGAAGCAAAAAAATACGCAACACCGTGGGAATGGATGGGTGACACCCTATTCACAACCAGCTTGACCGGACCCGAAATCGCACGGCTTAGAACCTGGGGCACGGGGGACGCGCGTATCGGCGATTATTTGCAGGGCAGTCCTTGCACCATGCTCGACTTGCCACAGTCGTATATGGAACCGATCCTGATCAACCATGCCGCAGAACGTGGTGCGAGAGTTTCTTTCAACATCGAATACCTTGAACATCTGCAAGACGAAAGCGGCGTGACGGTCAATCTGCGCGACACCTTGTCGAATCGAGAATTTCAGGTGCGAGCAAAATATCTCGTAGGCGCGGATGGCGCGCGCTCGAAAATCATAGAAGACTTAGGGCTGCCGATCGAGGGCCATTTCGCGCGTGCAAGTACGGCCTATATACTATTTAAGGCCGATCTGACCCGATATGTCGCTCACCGACCCAGCATTTTGTACTGGATCATCAGTCCGAGCGCGGCGTTTGGAGAAATTGGCTTAGGCGTGCTTCGGGCGATTCGGCCCTGGAATCAATGGATCGCTGGGTGGGGATTTGATCCCGCCAAAGGCGACCCGGATTTCTCTGAAGAAGCCGTCAAGCAACGAATTCGAGTGTTGGTTGGAGACCCCGATCTGGACATTAGCATCGACTCTTCATCGGTTTGGTATGTTAACCAAGCCTTTGCACCCACCTACTCGAAAGGTCGGGTGTTTTGCGGTGGCGACGCCGTACACCGCCACCCTCCCTCAAGTGGCCTGGGTTCCAACACCTGTTTGCAAGACGCGTTTAACCTTGCATGGAAGCTGGCCTTCGTTGTAAAAGGGCATGCCACCCCTCGCCTCCTCGATTCATATACCTTGGAGCGATCTCCCGTGGGAGCCCAAGTCGTCGCAAGAGCTAATCAATCGCGCCTCGACTACGCACCACTTAACGCCTGTTTTCGAGATCCGAGTGCTGAAAATCCTGTGCAAGCAGGGCTTGATGCACTCAAAAGCTTTGGACCTGAGGGGCAACATCGTCGCGAACTGCTTGAAGCGGCACTCAGAGGCAAGGAGTTCGAATTCAACGCCCAAGGTGTTGAAATGAATCAGCGCTGCGAGTCTCAGGCGGTCGTTCCAGACTCTCCGAATGAACCAGAAGTATGGGTACGTGATCGGCAGTTGTACCTGCAGGCGAGCACGCGACCTGGCGCAAAACTTCCACACGCCTGGATTGTGAATCGACTGGGGTATCGCGTATCAACATTGGATAAAGTGGGCCAAGGAAAATTCACACTTATCACGGGACTGTCGGGACAAGCCTGGGTGGAGGCCAGTCGCAAACTGAATCTCGAATACCTTCGTACCTTGGTGATTGGCTCGCAGGATGCGCAAGACTTGTACTTTTCATGGCACCGCATTCGCGAGATACACGAGGCCGGTGCATTATTAGTAAGACCTGATGGCGTAGTTGCCTGGCGTCAGCGCGAAGCCATCCACAGCCCAGAAAAAGCGCACGAGATGTTGGGCATGGCATTCAGTTGTATTCTTTGGGCATCGTAACCATCGAACACGAAGGAACATTATGAAAAAAACACCATTTTGGAAAAACACCACGGTCTCTTTGATGATTGCCTTTGGCTTGTTCACTGGGTTCGATTCATCAATCCCCATCGCGTCCGCGACCGGACTAGCAACTTGCGATTCCGGGCCTAAAAGCGGCTGGCAGCCCGTTGAGAAACTGGAAAAAATGCTCGCCGAAAAAGGCTGGACGGTACGCCGAATTAAAGAAGATGGTGGTTGCTACGAAGTGTATGCCCTGAACGAGAAGGGAGAAAGGGTGGAGGCGTATTTTCATCCGGTCACGCTGGCTTCGGTGCCAACCAAACGTTAACGCCGAAGGCTGACGCTAGGTGCCAGGGATTTCCATTCACGTCGTCGATGTAGCCTCAGGATTGATCGCGGTTGGGCTTCGGGTTGCGCTTTCCTCAGTGGGCAAGACGTCCTCCCTGATTGCCCAAGGCGAGATCAATTCAAAAGGCCTGTTCGACGATACGCACCTCGAACGGACTTTCGAGCCTGGGTATTACGAGGCGGTGTTGCATGTGGGTGAGTTTTATCGCATGCAGGAGGCGGCCCGAGGCCCTGCTAAAGCAAAGTCAAGCGAAGCGGAGACGATCCAGTTTCTGGACGTTGTGACCTATCGCTTTGGCATCCAGGACTCAGCGCAACATTTCCATCTGCCTTTCAAAATTACCGCCTGGGGTTACTCCTGCTTTCGAGGCGGTGCTTGATCGTGGGACGGAGCCTGCGCCAAGGTCGGTTACCGGGTGTACTCGTATGGCCAGGGTGGCAACGCCTTTTGCATTGGGGTTTAGCCGTGAGCGTGGTGGCAGCCTTGATTACCCATGAAAGTGGGAAAATCCACGAATGGTTTGGTTACTCGGCGCTGGGCTTAGCTTGCCTGCGAATCGCTTTAGGTTTCACCGGACCTGAAGTCGCACGCTTTGCGACCTTTACTCACGGAGCCCGGCACACTCTAAATTATGCCAACGCAGTTTTGAATCGACAAGAAACGCGGCATCTCAACCATAACCCCTTGGGCGCGTGGATGGTGATCTCGCTTCTTGGCTTCACGGTGCTCGGAGGGCTAATGGGGTGGCTCTACATCACCGACCGCTTCTGGGGCATTGCGTGGGTCGGTAACCTGCATGCACTACTAACCTGGCCTCTAGTTCTGCTCATCACTGTGCATTTTCTTGGCGTGATTCATGCGGGGCTGCATCACCGCGAAAATCTTGTTGCCGCCATGATTCATGGTCGCAAGCGCCCTCTCGAAAAGAAGTGAGTTTCAAGGCTAGGCCGTTCGGCCCACATAGCGCCGCTTAAGAGATCTGCATTGGCCACCCCGTACAATAACGAGCTTCGCGCGTTTATTGCTCACACAAAGCCAAAATCACTATGAAAACCAAAGCCGCAGTCGCCTGGAAATCTGGCGCACCTCTCACCATTGAAACCGTTGACCTCGAGGGTCCTCGCGCGGGCGAAGTGCTAGTCGAAATTAAAGCTACTGGCATTTGTCATACCGATTACTACACCCTTTCAGGTGCCGACCCGGAAGGTATTTTTCCGGCGATTCTTGGCCATGAAGGTGCCGGCGTTGTAGTGGATGTTGGCCCAGGGGTGAGCACCTTGCAAAAAGGCGATCACGTCATCCCTTTGTACACACCGGAATGCCGCACCTGCAAATTCTGCCTATCGCGAAAAACTAATTTATGCCAGCAAATCCGCAGTACCCAAGGTCGCGGCCTGATGCCCGATGCTACCAGCCGCTTCTCGATGGATGGCAAGCCCATTTTTCATTACATGGGTACCTCGACGTTTAGCAATTACACCGTGGCCCCAGAAATCTCCATGGCCAAGATACGCAAAGACGCGCCCTTTGACAAGGTTTGCTATATCGGCTGTGGGGTGACAACGGGCATTGGCGCCGTACTGTTTACCGCCAAGGTCGAAGCGGGTGCAAATGTCGTGGTCTTTGGTCTTGGCGGTATCGGCTTAAATGTTATTCAAGGTGCCAAGATGGTGGGTGCCGACAAAATCATTGGCGTTGATATCAACCCGGCTCGCCAAGCGATGGCGCGAAAATTCGGCATGACTCATTTCATCAACCCTAGCGACACAGAAAACGTGGTCGATGCGATTGTGCAGCTCACTGACGGCGGTGCAGACTACAGTTTCGAATGCATCGGCAATACCAAGGTCATGCGCCAGGCTTTGGAATGTACTCACAAGGGCTGGGGGCAAAGCATCATCATCGGCGTAGCTGAGGCCGGTGCAGAAATTAGTACTCGCCCCTTCCAGCTTGTGACCGGACGTCAGTGGAAAGGCTCGGCCTTCGGCGGTGCACGAGGCCGCACCGACGTGCCCAAGATTGTGGACTGGTATATGGATGGAAAAATCAATATTGACGATTTGATCACCCACACCATGCCGCTTGCTGACATCAATAAGGGCTTCGATCTCATGAAGCGTGGCGAGTCGATTCGTGGGGTTGTACTGTTCTAAAGTCAACCAGCCGGGCTTTGGAAAAAGACTCGGACGAGAATTCTTTGCACTGGAACGTTGTTGTTTAGTTATTTTGAGCGCCTGCTCGATCCCTTCCCGGCCAACCCGCCCAAGGTTGCGCCCAAAAGCATCAAAGAGTTTATTTGGGCGTCTACGAAGGGAACTCGTCGTTTCTACCTAGCGCTCACGCTCGTTACGGCCGTGATCGGGGGCTTTGAGGCTCTGCTCTTTTCCTTCATGGGCAAGATCGTCGATTGGATTGCCAGCACGCCCCCCTCTCAACTCTGGAGCGAGCGTGGGCACGACCTTGCGCTGTTGGCGGTCCTTCTAATCGGCAGCATTGCCTTGGTGGTGGTTCAGGCGACCATCAAGTATCAGGTTCTGTTCAGTAATTTTCCAATGCGTCTACGCTGGGATTTTCATCGCTGGATGCTCTCGCAGAGTCTCGCGTTCTATCAAGATGAGTTCGCAGGAAGAATCGCCACCAAGGTGATGCAGACCGCCCTTGCAGTGCGTGCAGTCCTCATTGCGTTTTGTGATCTGGCCGTATTCCTGATTATTTACTTTTTTACGATGGCCGGTTTAGTGGGCGGCTTTCAACTTTGGCTACTCGTCCCTTTCTTTGGCTGGTTGGCGCTTTATATCGTGTTACTTCGTTACTTTGTGCCTAAGATCGGCGACGTCGGCAAATTGCAAGCGGATGCACGGAGCACCATGACGGGTCGCATCGCCGACGCCTACTCGAACATCACGACGGTCAAACTGTTCTCACATCACGAGCGCGAAGCCGCTTATGCCAAAGAATCCATGCAAGAGTTTCTGGGCACGGCATACGCCCAGATGCGACTCGCCACTCAGTTTGAAATCGCCAATGCAATATTGTCAGTCGCGATGATCCTCAGCACCTCAGGGCTGGTGTTGTACTTTTGGAGCAAAGGCGAAGTTGGCCCCGGTGCGGTAGCGGCAGCCACGGCCATGGCCATGCGTTTGAATGGCATCTCACACTGGATTATGTGGGAAATGTCTACGCTTTTTGAAAATGTTGGCACTGTTAAAGACGGCATCACCATGTTCTCTCAGCCCTTGACCGTCGAAGATCTACCTGAGGCGAGGCCATTGCAGGTGGCGCAAGGTGAAATTCGTTTCGAAAACGTAAGCTTTGGTTATCGCCAAGATCTCAAAGTCTTTTCCAATCTCAATCTCACGATTCAACCGGGAGAGAAAATCGCGCTGGTGGGCCCCTCTGGCGCAGGTAAAAGCACCTTAACAAATCTTCTCCTCAGGCTTTACGACATTCAAGGCGGAAGGGTTTTGATTGACGGCCAGGACATCGCCAAAGTCACTCTCGAAAGCCTGCAAGCCAACATCGCCATGGTGACGCAGGACACCTCACTCTTACATCGCTCCATCTCCGAAAACTTGCGCTACGGTCGTCCCGATGCCAGCGACCTCGATATTCGTCGCGCCGCCCAAGAAGCCGAGGCTGAAAAGTTCATTGAAGGCATGCAAGATCCATCCGGGCGCACGGGATTCGATGCTCACGTGGGCGAGCGAGGGGTCAAACTCAGCGGGGGACAAAGACAGCGCATCGCGATTGCAAGAGTCATCTTGAAGAACGCCCCCATTTTGGTCTTGGACGAGGCCACCAGCGCCTTGGATAGCGAAGTCGAAGCCGCCATACAGGAAAGCCTCGGCCGGCTGATGCAGGGAAAAACCGTGCTGGCGATTGCTCATCGGCTTTCCACCATTGCGGCAATGGATCGACTCATTGTGATGGATCAAGGCAAGATTGTTGAGATGGGCACCCATCAAGAATTGCTCGAGCGCAAAGGCCTCTATGCGCGCCTCTGGACTCGGCAAAGTGGCGGATTCTTAGCCTTGAAGGACGAATGAATCGCATACCCATCAATAAGGAAGGGGCGGCGAAATCCGAGCACGAAAAGCCCGCGCAAAAAAAGAGTGTTCTCATTCTAGGCTTAGTACAGATTTTAATTTTCCAAGGAATTGGCGAATTGCTGTCAAAGTTTATTCTCCCTGCACTACCAGGACCGGTGTTTGGCTTGATTCTATTACTCGCCTTTCTTGCTTTTCGCGGCCGCGTAAGTGAGTCGCTAGGCTTTGTTTCCGACGGCTTTAGCCAGCACTTGGGTATTTTATTCGTACCAGCGGCAGTCGGCGTGGTCTTGTTCTTACCGCAATTGCGCGCCAATTTCCTTGGTCTGCTGACGGCCCTTTTGATCAGCGTGGCTTTGCGATTGGTGTGGCATCACATGGCATCGGCGCGTCTCAGGCGTTTAGCGTCAGCCAGGAGGCTGGCGCTTATGCCAGTTTGGCCATGGGATTGCACGGGATTTTGGGAGCCTTGCTCATACCGCTTGCCCTCAAATGGGTAGGATAAGGCTCAATTGACCTTCAAAATCAATTTACCGAAGTTTTCGCCATTAAACAGCTTGAGTAAAGCCGACGGGAAATTCTCAACCCCCTCGACCATATCTTCGCGGGAGATGAACTTGCCTTCCTTCATCCAGCCGCCAATCTCTTTGATCGCAACGGGGTACTGCGCCGCATAATCGAATACAACGATACCTTCCATACGGGCACGATTAACGAGCAGGGACAAATAATTGGAGGGACCTTTGACCGCAGCGGTGTTGTTGTATTGGGAGATCGCACCGCACACAATTATGCGTGCTTTACGATTAATGCGAGTAAGCACCAAATCGAGAATATCGCCACCGACGTTATCAAAATACACATCAACACCCTTGGGGCAGGCATCCTTCAAGGCTGCGCGAAAATTGGGTGATTTGTAGTCAACACAGGCATCGAAGCCCATCTCCTTCACTACAAAATCGCACTTCGCTTGTCCACCAGCAATTCCGACTACTCGGCAACCCTTAATTTTGGCAACCTGTCCAACGGTCTGGCCGACCGCACCCGCCGCGCCCGAGACCACGACCGTTTCACCGGGCTTCGGTTGCCCGACCTCCAAAAGACCAAAGTAGGCGGTCATGCCAGGCATGCCCAAGGCGTTAAGCCATTTCGGTGCTGGGGCCACTTTTGTGTCAATCGCAAAAGTGCCCTGGGTTTTAATTTGCTCGGCCGACAACAGTGTGTACTGCTGCACGCCTAAGCCGGAGTTGACCATCGTACCCAAAGGAAAATGAGCGTTATTGGACGCAATAACCTCGCCAACCCCTCCCGCCCGCATGACTTCGCCGATGCCGACTGGGGCAATGTAACTCTTTCCGTCGTTCATCCAACCGCGCATGGCTGGATCAAGCGACAAAAGATGGTTTTTCACCAGAATCCCGCCCTCCTGGGGCATAGCGACGGCCTCTTCAGTGTGCGACCAATCGCTTGGTTTTGGGAGACCTACAGGGCGAGCGGCCAGCCGAACTTGCTTATTTTTGAGCGTGGTGATGGTGGACATAGTGTTACCTAAAATGGTTTGAAAGAATCGAAAATTGATTCGGACTGTGGTTCAAATCTATGCCATGGATTTACGAGCCGCGATTAGTAGGCAACCCATGCCAGCAAACAACCGCCTGACACTCAATTCGAAACTCGCGCACGATCAGAGGCGGCAAGTGCAGCACCCAGACCAACAGCCGAAAGCAAGATCATTTCTAAAGCGGCACTGATGCTTCCGCTAGGCGCGGCACCACCAACTTAAACCATTATAGTTTGATTGCCAGATCCCCGCGAGTAGTATGCTCGATCAGCGCCTCATTGCGGAGGCTTACTTTCGAGATTCGTATCGAGTTCAACTGATTAGGCGAACCCAAGAAGCTGGCCGCCTTTAGCGGACGCAAAAGCGACCGCGTCAATAGACTCATTGGCTGCACAGGAATGGCTTGAAGCATACGACGCAATTACGGGCAAAAGTTTCCAGCGTTTTTATATGAGTATTGGTATCGAGTTGCCGGACACTGAATGGTGTAAACAGACGGCCCTCCCGTTGGTCGTACAAAGTTGCTAGCACCAGCGGACTAGCACCTCCACCAAATCACAATCGCCATAAGCTTGCACCTCGACGCCGGTGTCACTTGTAGCATCACCCACTAACGCATCGAGTGGGAGCAAGGTGACGGACCAGCCCTCTTCACTCAACCTACACTGGCCATGGACCAGCAACAAAAGCCTGACCTCGCCCGCCCGATTCGGAAACCAGGTAAGTTGGGAGGTATCGTGTAGTCGCCGCGTTGCCATCGTCACCTTCGGTACTCTTCCCCTGGTCATGACATTGAGCGCCTTCATCGGTCCCTCATGAAGCAACATATGCAGTTCATCGCCGCCCGAGAAATAATGAGCAGGTGATGCTTCGTTAAGCTCAACAGGGCGGTCGGAATTGCTCACTCTAAACATGAGGGTGAGCCGTCCTGCGCTTATGGGCATGAACCAACGGCTCACTCCGGGGTACGACGAGAACGGGGCATCCTGCTGGAGATCGGCGATGCCGATCAGCCAGGTGGCCACTGGACTGCCTTTGTTTCCAACGCCAAGGTATTCACCCGTAAAAAGATCACGTCGAACACCGGCACCGTTTTTCCAGGGGACAACGGCTAACTCTGAATAGCGAATAACCCTCATGACACCTCCTGTATTGCTGCAGCCACAAGCATCGCAATGGCACGGGTCCAAAATTTCGTAGGAAAACAATGCGACATCATTAATTAGTCGTTGTCCTCATGCTTGAATTTTCCTGTCTAGGTTTGTCTGTAACGCATACTGTCCTGTTTCAACCAAGCAACGTGGTCATTGCAGGTTGGACAGGCCGCAACAATGAGGCAGTGGAGCATCACATCGAAGAGCTAGCGGCTATCGGCGTGCCCAGACCCTCCACCGCGCCGCTGTACTACCGGGTGGGGGTTGCTTGCTTGACACAAGCGCGATCCATTCAGGTGGTGGGTAACAACACCTCAGGAGAGGTCGAACCCGTGTTATTCGCCACGGCGGACGACCTATGGTTAACCGTGGGATCGGACCATACTGATCGCTCCGCCGAAACCTATTCCGTGGCACCGTCGAAACAGCTTTGCCCGAAGGTGATTGCAAACCAAGCGTGGCGTATTAGTGAAATCAAGGACCATGCGGATCAGGTTCTGTTGCGCCCCTGATGAGCTGCGGCACAGTTGGGGCCATCAGTGGACTTAGACCAGCCAATCGCTTCATCATGCAGCTTTTTGATCCGGTGCTCAACCGTACCCTTGCACATGATTATGAGGTGGAAACCTTAGCTTTAGTGGCCTAGACGTACCCTAAGAAGCGCCTACCTGTAACTGTTACAAAACTCTTCTTGCCTCAGCCAAACTAAGGGTTTACACTTAAATTACTAGGAAAAAACAACCTCATCTTAGGAGCGATCATGAAAGTTTCCTTAGTGATGACGATATTTCTCATGCTTGTCGTGGGCTGGTTTGTCGTACAAAGCATCGTCTTGATCTTTCAAGAGTTTTACAAACACGATGACGACAGTTCAAACAACCTGCATTTGCCCACGACTCCTGACGGGTTCTGAGAGGTCTCCGTAACTAGTGTCGGGGTGTGGTTTATAGTGGCGCGTTAAGCCCGCAGGGGTTCGTTCGACCTAGGTTTCCACGCCACACATGCCTCTTCGAGAAAAAACAAGTTCAAATGGTGCCGTAATCGCGCCGGCTCTAGAAGCACAAGCGACCCGAAAGGTTAGCGTTGCAGACCTAAACAGGGTGCTTAGCCAAGCGAGTTTCTTAGAAGGCTTAGGGTTTGAAGCCATGACCAACGCTCATGGCGAGTGTGTCCTACATGTCCCCTATCTTCCTCGCAATGACCGCCCAGGAGGCGTCATCAATGGGATGACGATTATGGGTGCTGCCGATGTCGCAATGTGGCTCGCTATTCTTAGTGCGCGAGGAATCGACGAGCAATGGGTTACCGCAGACATGAAAACATCCTTCCTCAAAGCGGCGCGTAACGAGTCAATGACCTGTACTGCCAAGGTACTTAAATTAGGTAAACGGACCGCCTACGGAACCGTCGAAATTCATGGTTCTGATTCTGGCCTGTTAACCCATCATGTTCTCACCTTTGCCAAAGTCGAGAAGCGTCCCTGATGGAGGAAACTTTTCTTTACCGCATCTCCGCGACTCGGCACGCCGTCGGTCTTGCGCTCTGTGCGGCCCTTGCGCTAGTCGTCTCCTACTTCGCGACGATAAATAAGGAAGGCCTGTACGGGTTTAAATCGATGAGTTTTTCAGCCTCCGAGGCTTCCTTGATTTTCTGGGCTGTAGCCGTGCTTTTTGCGGTTGGCGCCCTGTGCTGCACTATCATGCTGCGAAGAAGCATGGAAGGGCCGATTAACCTGACACTTGGCCCGTCAAATTTAAGCGCACCAAGGGCCTCCATAAAGGGAACGATGTTGAGCATCCCTTATGTAGACATTAAAACCGTGACGCTACACAGTGTTCAAACCCAACAAATGCTCGTGGTGGAGTCCAATTTCGGCCAAGCTCGTGTCAGCTCACTTGGCTTTGCCAGTGAGCTTGAGTTTGAGAGGTTTTACAAAGGGCTAACCGCGAGGATCGGCACCAGCCAAAGAGCGATCCCTGCCTAGGCAGCCGTTGCGAGTTCTCGTAGGCGACGTTTGCGCTCATACATATCTTCGTCGGCTGTTTGTAACAACTCCTGCGTATTGGTGCCACCTTGAGGGTACATCGCCAAGCCCACAGCTCCGCTGGTGACCAGCTTATTGGAGACGAATCTCGATTCCATTGACTCTAACGGCCTCTGAAGAGTGGCTTCCACATGCTTGCGAATTTCCTCGGCTTTCTCGAAGGAAGGGACGTCGTTCAGCAATAGCACAAACTCATCGCCCGCGTAACGCGCGGCAAGGTCAGTTTCGCGAATTGCGGAACGTAGACGTTTGGCTATTTCCATCAAAACCTGATCGCCCGCTTCATGGCCAAGGCGGTCATTAATCGCTTTAAAATTATTGATATCAATAAATAGTACGGCAAAGGGCTTTGCATCCTTGGCCCGGCGCCCCGCACTAATTCTGGCATCAAAGCTACGAATTATCATGTCTCGATTGACTAAACCAGTGAGCTGATCAGTTCGCAAACGAAGCTGCATTTGGCGGAAGGCACTTGCAAGTGCACCGATCTCATCCTTACGATTTACATCAAGGGGGACCTCAAGCTGGCCCCCTCCCACTTCATGAACGGCCTTGGTCAAACGCCGAAGATCACGCCCCACCCACTCTAGGACGCTGAGACCGATCATCACTGCCACTAAAGCACCAAAGAGCCCGACGATCACCGAGCGCATGATATTGCTATTGACACCTTCAATGAAGTCCCCTTGCGGTGCCGCGACCGCGACAATCCAATTTAAGCGACCCAAATCGCTCACTCGGTCAAAAGCGAGTTCTATCGTCTCTCCGCCGATTGAGGTAAAGCGCTGGTTCCTTGCAGTTTCCAGCTTGAAGCCCGAGGCAAGAAGCTTTTGAATTTCCAGAAAGGCCTCGCGCTGCAAAGGGTCTTTGAGGTCAGCAACCGAGATGCGAGCACTTTGACCATCTGACAATTTCGAGACATTAGCGCTTCGAGACGAAGCAATCAAATTTCCGTCGTGCTCAAAGACGAATGCAACGCCGTGCTCACTCACTGAAAGATTCTTAATAAACTCATTAAGCTTTCTCATTGAAAGGTCGGCAGCCACAACACCTTGTAAAACCCCCTGAGCATCAAGTACACGACGTGCGCGGGTAACCACAAGCTCCAAGCTTCGGAAGTCGAGGTAAACGTCCGTCCAGACATGATTGTCGGTCGCCTGAGCGGCCAAATACCAAGGCCTTAAACGAGGATCGTACTTTTTAACCTCGACCTGACCCGCATCGGCAATCCCGTGCATCCCCTTCACTTGGGCGATAGTTCGATGCTCGTTTGGTTTGATCTTGTAACGCAGCTCAGCATCGCTTTCCGAATGGCGCATCAGGCCAAAGAACTGACCATGACGGTTACCGAAGTAGACCTAGTTACTAGGATCACGGTGGATTGAAGTGGCAGTCCAAAACCGGGTGCGCAAGTTCTCAAGATCGGCTTCAATCATGTCCGGAGCAGGCATACCTTTTGGAGAGGCGACTTCAATGACCGCTGCAGACCCCAAGATGTGGTGATCTACGGCCTGACCAATGCGACCTACTTTGTCTAACAGCAAATGATCGCTGACGGTTTGAACCGCATGACTACCGGTACGATAGGACAAGGCGGCTATGAGCAGAGTCACCGCCAACACAAGGGCAAGAAACGGCAAGGTCAACCATTGCCTAAGCGAAAGATAGGAGAAAATTTTCATGATTCAGGTGCAAATTTTATCGGGACACGGGAGCAATACGCTTGTGTTGTCAGACCAGGGGCACAGTGGACCGATAGAATCGTGATATCCGTGGATAGACGGCTTGGGCAAGTGTTGTAAGGTATGGCTGTTTACGTTAGTTCACGATCGGCCCCACGTCTGATCTCACTTTTCGGCCTCATTTAACGCTGATTTATCATATGACTTCTGATTTCATTGCTAGCATCTCCGAACTTCCTTTAGGATAAACCTCTGAGCTCACCATCGACCCAATTCAACCAAGCCCATCAGGTTCTTCAGCGCCAGGTGGAACAGAATTTATTACCCGGCGTTTCATCCCTGGTCTTGAAGGGCGGTGAAATTATCGACAGCTTTTGCATAGGTATGGCGGATATCGAGCTCGGCCAAAAATTGCGCGCCGACCACATTCATCGCGCCTTTTCAAATACAAAATTAGTAACGACCACCCTCACTCTTTTGCTCCATGATCAAGGTCACTTTGCACTCAATGACCCGATCAAGAAATGGATACCAGAGTTTGCCGAGGTCAGGGTGTTGCGTGCTGGCGCAGGAGCTATTACCGATACAGAGCCCCTACAAAAGGACATTACGATTCGCCACCTGCTGAGTCATCAAGCAGGCTTGAGCCATGGAGTGTTCGATCCGGGCACACTGATTTATAGCGCCTACCATGCCTCGGGAGTTCGCAAGGCCGACACGACACTGGCTGAGATGGTTCCAAAACTAGCCTCTCTGCCTTTACTTTTTCAACCCGGCCACGGCTGGGAGTACTCGATGGCTACCGATGTGTTGGCCCGGCTGATCGAGATCGTCACGGGCCAAAGTTTTGCTGATGCACTTCGTGCACGGATCTTCGAGCCGTTGCAAATGGTGGACACCGCCCACTTACTACGCGCCGATCAGGTGTCGCGTTTAACCACTCTGTATCGTGGACTAGACGATACCCAGCCCAATTTGTCCGGCCTCAACCGCCTTGAAAATGTGCCTTGGCCCAACGCATTCTTTGCACCGGTGCCGCGTCAAGCGGGCACGAGTGGGTTGATTACAACTCAGGCCGACATGGCGCAGTTGTTAATCCACATCACTGGCGGAAAACTTCTAAAAGCTGCGACACTTTCGGAAATGTTGAAAGATCAGCTTGCCCCCGAACACTGCGTTCATTTCTATCATACCGGCGCAATGCCGAGCTTCGGCTTTGGTCTGGGCGGTGCCGTCACTCGGACAAGTTCCGCCCTACAGCCTAATTCACCTATCGGCGAGTTTCAGTGGGGCGGCTTAGCCGGAACACACTGGTCGATAGCACCAACTACAGGGGTTGTGAACGTGTTAATGACACAGCGTCACATGGGCTTTTGGAACCCGTTTTGGTTTGAGTACAAGGCGCAGGTTTATCAGGCCTTGAACCCTCAGTGATTTGGACCAGCAGGCGTCGACACGGCCGGAGATTCAACGATCACGCATTAGCGTGCTCTTTCCAAACAGACTTTCAATAAGGTCTACCGCAAGGACCGCCGTTTTGTTCCGAACATCTAGCGCGGGATTCAGCTCCATGACATCCAGGCTAGCAAGTCGGCCAGTGTCGGCGATCATTTCCATACACAATTGGGCTTCACGATAAGTTGGGCCGCCAGGAACGGTGGTGGCCACTCCGGGCGCAATGTCGGGATCGAGAAAATCGACGTCAAAGCTGAGGTGTAAATGTGTAGTGTCGTCGAGCCCGGTCAATGCCAATTCCATCGCACGGCGCATACCCATTTCATCGATGAAACGCATATCGAAGACCTCCAAGCCCACTTCATGCACTAAGCGCTTTTCGGCATGGTCAACACTGCGAATACCAATTTGACGAATAGCCTTCGGGTCGATAGCCGGAACCACACCGCTAATGTCGATCAAGGCCGCGGGACCGTAACCGCATAAACAGGCTACCGGCATGCCATGGATATTGCCGCTAGGAGTGAGCGTATCGGTGTTGAAGTCAGCATGCGCGTCCAGCCATAACACTCGCAAAGTCCTGCCAGTCTCCCGACAATGGCGTGCGACGGCGCTGACACTGCCAATGCCTAAGCAATGGTCGCCCCCTATCAGAATCGGAAGTTGGCCACGTTGCAACTCAGCATAGATCGCATCGTGGACGGTCCGGTTCCAAGTGACCACTTCATCCAAGTGCCGATACCCCTCAACGGGCGCTAACCAGGGGTTGGCGGGACCGCTTAGGTTGCCGAGATCTTCAACCACCAAGCCGTAGTTTCCCAGGGCTGAGTGGATGCCTGCGACACGCAAAGCTTCCGGCCCCATGCTCGCGCCGCGCTCACCTGCGCCAATATCAGTGGGTGCGCCAATAAGGCTAATGCGTTTCTGCACGACTTAATCCTTTCAAAGCCGCATAAGCGAGCAGCTTCATTGGACCCCAGCACCAGCGAGGAGAACGTCGCTCACGCTCGAACTGGACCTTTTTCCAAGGGAGCCTTATAAACTGAATTCTTTGGTGAGGCCATAAAGCGCCTTAACATCGGGGCGAAAGTGTTTATGGGTTCCATGGGACAGGCGGGATCGAAGGCGGGGTTGTCGAAAAGCTCGACGAACTCATTGGTGCGCTCGTAATGCTCATGGCCTTTAAACATATCGCGCATATTTCGATCCAACCCAATATGGTGGAAGAAGTTATAGCCTTGGAAGATGCCGTGGTTTTGCACCATCCATAGGTTCGCATCATTGGTAAAGGGTTTAAGAATTGCCGCGGCAATATCAGGGTGATTGTACGAACCCAATGTGTCACCAATGTCATGCAACAAAGCGCACACGACGTACTCTTCCTCTCGCCCGGCCCTTAGTGCCAAGGTAGCAGACATCAAGCTATGACTGTAACGATCAACCGGAAATCCTCCGTAGTCACCTTCCAAAATCCTGAGATGCTCCATGATTCGGTCAGGCAAGCTCTTGGCCATTTTCATGGCTTCCGGCACGATGAGCTCCCAATCTTTTTGGGTGCAATTCTCCATGCGGGTAAACGTGGCACGAGCGTTCATGGCAAAATCTCCTCAAGGCAGCCTGGATACAGATCAGTAGACAATCTAGCACGGTTCAAGCGGTGTAGTTAGTAACCCATTCAATTCAGGTCTGAAGGTAAAGGCTCTCAAGCTTTTGCCGGGCCCAGTCCGACTTGCGCAGGAACTTTAAGCTCGATTTAATGCTGGGATCATTGACAAAGCAGTTAATGGGGAGGCGCTTCGCTAAGCCATCCCAGCCATAGTGCTCCACTAACGTGAGAAGCATGGTCTCAAGAGTCACACCATGAAGTGGATTATTGGCTTGCGGCCGCGGTGGAGGGCTTTGTGGGGATGGCATTGTAGGCGAATGATCTCAGAAAACCGGTTCAGAAGCCTAGCCGACTGCCCGCCCCAAGAAGAGTCGCAAGCCCAAGGATCGCGAAGATGATAGCGGCCAAGGCGTGAACCAAGCGTACCGGCAAGCGATGGGCGAGCTTGTCGCCCAGTAGCACGGCTGGCACATTGGCGACCATCATGCCGAGGGTGGTGCCCGCAACGACAGAGAAAAAATCATGGTATTGAGCGGCTAGCGCGACCGTTGCGATTTGCGTTTTATCGCCCATCTCGGCAAAAAAGAACGCCACCAGGGTGGTGCCGAAAGCACCGTATCGTGCCAATTTAGCATCACCTTCGTCGAATTTGTCGGGCACCAAGATCCAGGCGGCCATCGCTAGAAAAGACAGGCCCAAGATCCATCGCAAAATACCGGGTCCCATGTAGGTAGTGACCCAGGCACCTACTGCACCGGCTAAGCCGTGATTGGCTAGGGTTGCCAGCAAAATTCCGAGAATGATCGGCCAAGGTTTCCTAAATTTTGCAGCAAGTATGAAGGCCAGCAGTTGGGTTTTGTCGCCAATCTCCGCTAAAGCCACAATACCCGTCGAAATGAGAAAGGCCTCCAATAGAAATCCTACTTTCTTGAGCGACTAGCCAAAGCCTGGTTAACGGGAACATGATCAAGATCGGGGCGTTTCCAGGGATCGACATGGGTCATGAGATGCAGCACCCGGTGATGCAACATCACTCTTTGGTAAGCTGCGACCGCAATATCATGCCCGGCCTCAACACTGATATCCGCATCAACCTCGAGATGGGCATCGACGATGATCATGTCACCCATTTTTCGGGTACGCAGATCGTGCACCTGAATCACTCCGGGGGTTTCTGTAAGCGTGGTCTGAATGGCGGCAACCTCTTCAGCGTCAGCAGAGCCGTCGACAAGATCGTGCATGGCGCGCCAAGTAAAGGTCCAACCAACCTTACCGATCATAAAACCAACAATTATGGCGGCAATGGGATCAAGCATCGGATAGCCGAGCAAATTTCCAAGAATTCCAAAGCCGACCACCAGCGAGGAAGCCGCATCTGAGCGGGCATGCCAAGCATTGGCCACCAACATACTGGATTTCACTTTTTTTGCCACCGCAAGCATATAGCGAAACAAGAATTCTTTACAAAGCAAGGCTGCGCCGGCCACCCAAAGTGCCAAGACGTGCACCTTCGGGATGGTTTCAGGCGACTGTAGTTTAAGTGCGGCGGACCAAAACATACCCAAGCCAACGACGAGCAATAGCGCCCCCAAAATCAGGGATGCCGCCGTCTCGAAGCGCTGATGGCCATAGGGATGATCTTCGTCGGGGTCCTTATGGCTATGACGCCCGGCAAAAAGGACAACAAAATCAGCGATCAAATCCGACAACGAGTGAATACCATCGGCGATTAAAGCCTGTGAACGTGCGAACAGGCCGATACCTATCTGAACTGTCGCCAGCGCGACGTTGACAGCGACGCTGGTCCAGGTGCTGCGAGCTGAGGCCGAAGCCCTCTGCGCTGGAGTGAATACGCCGTCTTCATTTGTGTGGTGTTGCGGGAGAGTCATTTCATTCTCGTTGAGGCAATGAATCCTACACCGAGCCAAAAATCAGCACCTATCCAGTTGGTCTAATTCTTCGACTAGACCTTTGGCTAGAAGCGCGAAACCTGGCAATCAGGGACAATAGCGGCTCAGATGAAAAACCTAGAATCCTCTCAAGCCTTGAAAACTGCGACGCCGCCCAAGCTTTCTGCCCGTGAGGCGAGCGAAACTTATGGAGCGATTGAAGCGCCGGAAGCGCTAGATGCGCTAAGGATTCACTTCGGTCACCGGTCTTTTCGGGGGCATCAGGCCGCGATTATTGATTCCGTGGTGCGCGGTGAGGACTGCCTGGTGTTGATGCCCACGGGTGGGGGCAAATCGCTTTGCTATCAGGTCCCTGCACTGCTGAGGTCGGGCACGGGTGTGGTCATCTCGCCTCTCATCGCTTTGATGCAGGACCAGGTTGCGGCACTCGAAGCCGTCGGCATACGCGCCGCATTTCTCAATTCCAGTCTAAGTTCAAACGATGCCTATCAAGTCGAAAGAAAGCTGCGTGAAGGTGCGCTCGATCTAATTTATGTGGCTCCTGAACGTCTGCTTACAGACCGATGTTTAAGCTTGTTGGACGACTGCAAAATCGCACTTTTTGCGATTGACGAAGCGCATTGTGTCTCTCAGTGGGGACATGATTTTAGGCCAGAGTATGCTCAGCTTTCGGTACTTGGCGAACGATTTCCTGGCATCCCAAAGATCGCTCTCACCGCGACTGCAGACGTTCAGACTCGGCAGGAAATTCTTGAGAAACTCGGACTGGAGAATGCTCATGTTTTTGTCTCCAGTTTTGATCGACCGAACATCCATTACACCATCGCCGAAAAAACCGAACCACGCAAACAATTGCTTCGCTTCATTGAGGATTCGCATGCGGGCAAATCGGGCATTGTGTATTGTCTGTCGCGAGCCAAGGTCGAGGAAACGGCTCACTTCTTAACGCAAGAGGGTATTAACGCCCTGCCCTATCACGCGGGCATGGGCCATGAAAGTCGCGCCGCGAACCAAGCTCGATTTTTACGCGAAGACGGAATTGTAATGGTCGCAACCATCGCTTTTGGCATGGGTATCGACAAACCAGACGTCCGCTTTGTGGCCCATCTGGACGCGCCCAAGAGTATTGAAGGCTACTACCAAGAAACCGGGCGTGCAGGGCGCGATGGCGAGCCCTCGCAGGCCTGGATGGTCTATGGTCTACAGGATGTGGTCCAGCAAAAACGGATGATTGATCAGTCCGAGGCAGGCGAGGCTCACAAGAGAGTGATGGGCGCCAAGTTGGATGCCTTGCTGGGCTTGTGTGAAACAGCGCTTTGTCGACGCGCACGACTCCTGAGCTATTTTGGCGAGGCGTTGCCGCAAGGCATGAATGGCGCACCATGGAAATGTGGACACTGCGATAACTGCGAGTCACCGCCCGTGACTTTTGACGCCACCGAGCCGGTGCGAAAACTGCTGTCGGCTTGCTACCGAACGGGTCAGCGCTTTGGGGCGATGCATTTGATTGATGTTTTACAAGGAAAAATCAGTGACAAAACCACTCGATTTGGTCATGAGCAACTCAGTGTCTTTGGCATCGGCGCCGATCTCGATGACCGCAGTTGGCGAAATCTCATTCGTCAATGTATCGCTGCCGATTTGCTCGCGGTGGACCATGAAAAGTTTGGGGCTCTGCACCTGACTGAGGCCGCCAAGCCGGTACTGAGGGGCGAAAGAGCGCTAGCTTTTCGAGAATCGGTCGTGGCCTTGGCAGGCTCAACACGTAAGCGTCGTGGAAAGAAGAGTGGCGCGGGTAATTTCCCAACATCGAACGCAAAAACTGAAGCTGAGATGAGTGGCTCAGAGCGCGTCTTTGAGCATTTAAAGCAATGGCGCGCCAATGAAGCACGCACCCGTAACGTTCCGGCCTACGTCATTTTTCATGATGCTACCCTGCGAGCGATTGCCGAGCACGAACCCAAGGATCTCAACGCGTTGGCGGAACTGCCCGGCATTGGAGCGCGCAAGCTCACCGAATTTGGAGAGGAGATACTCGCCGTACTCTCTTCCTAATTTTGGCTTCAATCACTTAAAAAGCATTCATCGATCTCCGTAATTTCATCCATAAAACGCTCCCACTTCCAGTCCTTCATCTTCTAGGCTTTCCGAAATGACACACACCCAAGCGATTCAACTTTCCTCCCTGGGAGGCCCCGAGGTCATGCAACTCGTCAATGTCGAGCTTGCCCCGCCCGCGTCTGGCGAAGCGCAGTTGCGTCAGACAGCCATAGGGTTCAACTTCATTGACATCTATCAGCGCTCCGGAAAATACCCTCTGCCAACACCTACGGGTCTTGGTCATGAAGCGGCTGGGGTCATCGAAGCGCTGGGCACGGACGTTCCCGATCTCAAGATCGGTGACCATGTGGTGTATATGAACGCTGGCCTGGGTGCCTACGCCAAGCATCGCAACGTGGCTGCCAGCAAACTAGTCAAGATCCCGGTAGGCATCAGTGACGAGCAAGCGGCAGCGATATTTTTCAAGGCAATGACGGCGCAGTATTTGGTAAAAAAAACCTATCCCGTCAAGGTCGGAGATACCGTCTTGGTACATGCGGCGGCAGGCGGCGTGGGGCAAATTCTCAGTTCCTGGGCTAAGGCTCTAGGAGCGACAGTCATTGGCACGGCAGGCTCCGCGTCCAAGTGCGCCATGGCTTTGGCGGCAGGTTGTGATGTGGCCATTGATTACAGCCAAAGCGATTGGGTGCAAAAGGTGCTTGAGGCGAGCGGTGGCAAGAAAGCTCAGGTGGTTTACGATTCAGTGGCTCAGCATACCTTTCTTGGCTCGCTCGATTGCGCCGCCCCCTTCGGGATGGTTGTCCTTTACGGCGCAGCCTCTGGACCCGCGCCAGCGATTGATCCAGAGTTACTTAACAAAAAAGGGTGTTTGTTTTTGACTCGACCTTCTGTGTTCCCGCACAATGCCGACCCTGCCACTTTCCGAGCCAATGCAGCCGACGTTTTCGCGGCCATGACTGCAGGGGCAATCAAAGCCACAATTGGCGCAAGATACAAACTTGAAGAGATTCAAAAAGCCCATCGTGATGCTGAGGCGCGAGCGACGACAGGTGCGATTGTGATGCTACCTTAGGCCTAAGTCTCGCAAGCGAAGCAAGCGACTTTTATCAAACAGTCGCTTTTTGGTTCTCAGGCAGCTTTGCGCTACTTGTGTCCGAGGTATGAAGAACCTTAGGTGTTGGCGCACTTATTAAGCCCAGGAACTGAGTATGTAAATGCTCATAAAGCAGCCCATCGCGTGCGGCGTCGCGGCGCTCGCGCTTCAACATTTCCAAGATCACCCCAAGATGCATCAGCAAGCCCTGTCCACTTTTGGTCTGACCAACACTACGCTGCCAGACGGCAGGGTTCATCAAGTCCCTGAACAGGGACCTGAGTGGATGCTTTGGGTTTGAGAATACAGTCGGGTCCGACAGCGCGGTTCTCGTCAGCGGAATTTGCATTCTGGCGAGCACAAGCCGCACTTCTTTGGGTAAGCGCTCTTCAGTAAGCGCAGCGTCGAAAAAAGCGGTCACTTGCTCCAATGTTCGGAAAACTTGCTCCTGAGCGGGAGAAGAGGTCTCGTGTCGATCCATGGTTGGAATCGTTGTCGGGGTGCGGCGCATATCGCTAGCGCCTTGTTCTTGCTCGGCGACGATCGGGGGGTTCAACTTCACGTCGCGCAGCCGCGAATAGAGTGGCCCCTCGCGTTCGTCGCCGCTCGGCATGATCAAGCTATTGGGTTTTGGCACGCCTAATGCTTGCCGCAGGATGGCCGTCATTTGCGGGTATAACTTGGCTACTCGTTCAGCGATGCTTGGGCCAATACGACCCAAGATTAGAAGCTCGTCGATATCGCTTGCGCTGGCCTGAGTCCAGCATTGACCAAGCGCGTGAAAAAAGACGGCAGGGCGAAGAGGGTTGTCGCGAAGGGACTTGAAAGGGTGCCCCAGTGCCCGACTGAGCAACACGTCAAAGGCCTTTACGCCTTCCGGGGCATCGTTGTCGACCTGACGGGTTAGGTCATCGATGGCTAGACGACGCTCGATCACGGCATCAGGAACGAGATCGGGCGAATCACTATCCAAGACAGGCCAAAATGCCTCGCGCCCTTGCAGGCGATCCAATTGTGACTGCAGGCAGTCTACTAAAACCTTCGTAAAACTTGAACGAAATTTCGAAACATGGGAGTCGAGTTGATACTTGCCCACCGAAAAGGACGCCGTTGCACTGCGCTCTCCATTGCGCTCGCGATAGCTCTCCATCAATAAGTCAAAGCTTGCATCATCGAGATCGCCCAAGGGCGTACCAACAACGGCGACAGCCTTGCGCAATAGCGCAACAATAAGTGGATCGTCGCGAAAGTCTGCTGCGACGCTATGAGGTGGAGCTTGAACCATGCTCCCACAATACTCGCGAGCACCTCGATTTGCACTTTCTGGGCGCTTGCTCCAGCCTGGGCGGCAGCTAGCTACCGCCAATCGGTTGACTAATGTTGGCTTGATGCTAAAAAAATAGAGAAAATCGATTGACATTGGAATTTAACTGAATTATCTTAACTTACATTCCGAGCTGTCCTTAGCCATAGATACCATAGTTTTCCAAGGACAGTTTCAAGGGGAGTAGCTTCAAACGGCAATGAGCCGTTGATGGTGATTTCGTCAATTCGGGGCTTTAGGGTCCCCGGAGTCACCAGCAGGTGTTTGTCCCACGCGACAGAACCCATGCAGGCAAGACCTTGGCGGCTTTTCGGGCCGACAAGAGTTTTTGCGTTCGCTCTTTGTCCACTGAATTCGCTTAGCCGGTCTTTCCTCTGACCCGAACGCGCGAGTTCAACACCATGGATATTCTTTCACTTCAATTTTTATACGCTCTAGGTGCGATCGTTTTGATCGACTTAGTTTTAGCGGGCGACAACGCGATTGTGATCGCACTTGCCGCTCGTAAACTTCCGCCAGATTTGCAAAAGAAGGCGATCATATGGGGCACAGTAGGTGCAATCGCCGTGAGAACCCTATTGACCGTCGTAGTGGTCTGGTTACTCAAAGTTCCTGGTTTGTTGCTTGCTGGGGGCGCACTTTTGCTTTGGATCGCGGTCAAGCTGATAGTACCAACAGACGACGACAGTCATAGTGCAAAAAATCTTTCCTCAACAAGCTTCTTAGGAGCGATGAAGACCATCGTCATTGCCGATGCAGTCATGGGACTTGACAATGTCCTGGCGGTCGCCGGCGCGGCGCACGGGAGCTTCCTGCTTGTTACCCTTGGACTCTTGATCAGTATTCCAATTGTGGTTTGGGGTAGCACCTTGATTCTGAAGTGGGTCGAGCGCTTTCCAATCATCGTTTATGCCGGTTCAGGCGTTTTAGCCTTGACCGCCGCAAAAATGATGCTGAGCGAACCCTTGCTAGAACCGTGGCTTGCTCCCTACATGGGCTGGTCATGGCTGCTTATCGCAGTGATTGTCTGCGCCGTTATCGGGCTCGGATACTGGCTTAGCCAACGCGCGCTTGGCAACGGTATCAAGTCCGAATCAACTTCCGTCTCATCTTCACCCACCAACGAAAGTACGATCATGAAACAAGACACCACTACCCAAGCGGCACAAAAAACTCTCATCCCAGTCGACGGGGGTCAGCCATCGCTCGCGGCGATTCGACGAGTCATTGAAGAACATACTTTGGCAGGTCCGTCCGCACCACCCATCACCGTTCATCTTTTGCACATTACGCCCCGCTTCAGCAAACATATAACGAGACATTTGCCTTTGGGTGCGCGTGGCCGCTTCATAAAAGATTCGGCTGAACACGCCATTCTGCCCGCGACAAGGTTGTTGGATTTTGCTGGGATACCCTATGAGGTTCACCTGCAATCGAGCAACTCCATCTCGGAAACCATTCTCAATAGTGCAAAGCGCCTGGATTGCTCACTCATTATTTTAGGAAGCCAACGCAATAACGCTTTCTCTAGGTTTGTAAGAAATTCGGTGACAAGCAAACTACTGGCTCGTTCGGAGATCCCGGTTGAAGTGGTATTGCAAGGGGAAGCATCAAAGCTTCAACGCTTTGTCTTGCCGGTCGGCGCTGGTGCGATCATGATCGCCTTAATTGCTGATTGATTACACCAAACCAATCATCTTAAGTGTAAGCCCAATGAGCGCGCACGTCGCAAGTACTTGAATCACGCTGCGTTTGAGTTTAAAGAGTGCAAATGCTGCGCCGATGGCAATCAGCGCAGCAATCCAATCGAAGCGCCCTTTAAAACTCTCAGGCCACAAGACATGGTACAAAAAGAAGAGTGCCAAATTGAGAATTACACCGACCACGGCGGCGGTGATCGCGGTGAGTGGAGCGGTGAATTTAAGCTGATCGTGCGTCGACTCCACCATCGGTCCACCTGCCAGAATGAAGATGAACGATGGCAAGAAAGTAAACCAGGTCACCAAGCTCGCGGCAAGAGCACCGGCCAAAAACTTGTTGCCGCCCATCATTAGGCTTTGCATCTCTGCGCTTTGGTAGCCGCCCACAAACCCCACGAACGCGACCACCATAATCAATGGCCCAGGAGTTGTCTCTCCTAGGGCCAGGCCATCAATCATTTGCGTAGGTGTAAGCCAGCCATAGCTGCTAACGGCACCTTGGTATACATACGGCAACACCGCATAGGCACCACCGAAGGTCAGCAGAGCTGCCTTGGTAAAGAACCAGGCCATCTGGGTCAGGGTGTGCCCCCAACCGAGGCTAGCGGTGAGTAGCAGCATCGGCACGGCCCATAGTAGAGTGCCGACCGCCGCGACTGTGAGAAGGTATGACCATCTGAACTTGGCATGATCTGGCGTAGGCGTATGGTCGTCAATCAAGGCTGGGCCGTAAGACTGCTTTCCAGCACTATGGCCGCTGCCGGTTTTGAATCGTTCCGGAGCGAACCGTCCGCCCAGATAGCCAATCAATGCGGCCGCAAGAACAATCGCGGGGAAAGGCACATTGAGCGCAAAAATAGCGACAAATGAAGCCGCAGCAATCGCCCACATCCAAGAGTTTTTAAGGGCCCGCGAACCGATGCGATGCGCTGCTTGAATCACAATAGCGGTGACAGCCGGTTTGATGCCGTAAAACAAACCGGCGACCACGGGCAAATCACCAAAGGCGATATAGATCCAGGATAACGCCACCAAAATAAAAAGCGAGGGCAATACGAACAGGCCGCCCGCGATCACGCCGCCCCATGTGCGATGCATTAACCAACCAATATAAGTCGCGAGCTGCTGCGCCTCGGGGCCAGGCAGGACCATGCAATAATTAAGCGCGTGCAGGAATCGTTTCTCCGAGATCCAGCGCTTACGCTCCACGAGGTCCTGATGCATGATGGCGATTTGACCGGCAGGCCCACCGAAGCTTATAAACCCAAGCTTCAGCCAGTACATAAAAGCTTCCCAGACCGTGATTTCACTAGGCGCATCTTGAAAAGTTGTACTTGATGGGCTCAGGCGTTCGTGCGATTTTTCTACTGGGCTGTCCTGATCTTGATGGGGTGTCGAAGTCATGAAGGGTAGTTTACAGGTGCGCCGCCTTCGAGAGTCAGGATATCCTTATGACCTCACCAGATCACTTCGTGTGACCAAAAGATTATTGACGAGAACACTTTATGAGTGACCAGCCTGGCCGGACCTGCCCAATTCGATACTACTATGGAGCCAAGGCCATTGCCGGCGCCCCGATGCGGTCGGCCGAGGTGCTTTATGTCATCGGCGGCCTGTATGGCAACGTGTACGCGCTCAGGGCAATTCAGGCGATGATCGCCGAAGAGTCGGCAAGTGGTGCTCAAGTAATAGCTTGTTTTAATGGAGATTTCAATTGGTTCAATGTTTCCGATCAAGATTTCGTAGAAATTAACCAAGTCGTCGCGCAACACGACGCCATTGTTGGCAATGTCGAAGCTGAACTGGCCTCAAATGATCTTTCATCGGGCTGTGGTTGCGCTTATCCCGATGAAGTGTCCGACATCGTAGTGGAGCGCTCGAATCGCATCTTCGAGCGTCTACACGGCACTGCTTTGAAATTCGAATCGATACGACGGCAGTTTGCTTCGCGACCGATGTTTGCTCGCTATAAAGTAGGTCAGAGTCAGATCGGCATTGTCCACGGCGACTATGAATCTCTGGCGGGCTGGCGCTTTGATATCGGCGCTCTCAACAAGGCAGAAGGCGACCACGAGCCTCTACAGCAGGCCTTTCGGCTCGCTGGAGTTGATGTATTCGCGAGTAGCCACACTTGCTTGCCGGTGTTAAAAACCTTCCACGACGCGACAAAACAAAATAAGTTTGTGCGCGCCGTCATTAACAATGGCACCGCAGGCATGCCAAACTTTTCGCGCACGCGTTACGGCGTTATTACTCGCATTAGCCTAAAGCCCTCGAAAAAGCACCTTCTGTATTCAGCCCAATTGGGTGAGCTTCATGTCGAGGCTCTTCAGGTAGACTTTGATCAACAAGCATGGAAGCAGCACTTTCTCGGGAGTTGGCCTCAAGGCTCCGATGCCTACGAGTCGTATTTTGAACGAATTTGCGATGGTCCTGAATTGGCCTTACCGCGAGCTCACGAAACCGTTTAGGAAAGGGACAGCCCCAGACCAACTTTCGGCTCGTAAAAATGCTGCTTGAGGAGCGCTTCAATAACGTGCGCCGTGCACTTCTTCAGTTCGCGTGGTCCTGTCTCAGGTAAAATGCTCATCGGAATACCACTCACCCCCTCACGGCGCCGAGACTTAGGCAAGGCCACAGTGCCTCATCTATGACCCGCTCCGTAGAATCGTCTTAGCCTACATTCCCACCGCCCTCAATGGCTGCTCCAACGTCCATTCCTGTTTCAACACCGCTCGCTCACCTTAACGGCGTTCGCCCCACTGCCCCGCTATGGTTTGAAGAGGCTCTGGCGATGGCGCCAAGGCGGGCTCTATGCGCGGTTCAAAACGCAAGCATTGAAACGCTGGCCTGGGGAACACCTGGTCGGCCCGGTGTGTTGCTGATGCATGGCAACTCTGCGCATGCCGATTGGTACAGCTATATCGCCCCACTTCTAGCCAAAGATTATTTCGTGGTAGCCCTATCATTTTCGGGCATGGGCGGCTCGAGCTGGCGTGCCCATTACTCAGTGGCCCAGTGGGCGGATGAAGCAATTGCCGTGGCAGAGGTCAGCGGTCTTTTTGACTCCCCGGTCAAACCCGTCTTCGTAGGGCATTCCTTTGGTGGCTTTCCGGTGATGAATGTCACTTCTCGCTTCGGCGAACGACTGCGCCTTGCCGTGATCGCCGACACACCGATTCGCACCCGTGAGGAACGCGGACAAAGATTGGACGAGCGCCCGCGCCTTGAATTCAAGCCGCATCGTATTTACGCCAGCCCTGAGGAAGCGATTGCCCGTTTTCGCCTTTTGCCTGCGCAAGCTTGTTCGAACCTGTACATTCTGGATCATATTGCCCGCACATCCCTTAGACCTACATCCCCAGAAGGTGGCAATGGATCGGGGTGGACTTGGAAGTTTGACCCAGGCTTATTTCAAAGCTTCAAGATGGGTAAACCCGGCGCCGATCTGCTTCGGTCACGCTGCCCGGTGGCTTGGCTCAATGGCGCGCGCTCAGGACTCATTGACGACAAAGTTCGCGCCAATATTCAAACCTATTCTCCGCCGGGCACGGAAGTATTAGAAGTGCCCGATGCGGACCACCATCTGATGATTGATCAACCTCTGGCGTTCAACGAAGCGCTACGCGGACTTCTGTCGCGGTATTGATAACTCGTCGCCCCCACCCCTTGCATTCCTCTTTAAAAATTCTTTGTAAGATTGTCCTATTCGCTTCGATCTTTGTAGCGGACGCCGACATCTCAAAGGCGTACGCCGAGAGTAACGCCACTCTGAAACTCCCCGCGCCATTCGATGCCTTCAGGCGAGCGGGAATTCCACTTGCCGACGTCAGCCTTTACGCAGTGCCGGTAGAGCAAGGCGAGCCCGTCATTGCTCACAACGCCGAAAGCCCATTTATTTTGGCCTCAACCGCAAAATTGTTGACAGCCATGGCAGCGCTGGACATTCTCGGGCCGAGCTATCGATGGCGAACCACGGCCTTTCTCAACGGGCAGCTTGTGGAAGGTGTCTTGACCGGCGACCTGTTAATTGTCGGCGGAGGTGATCCTATGTTAAGTAGCGACAAGCTGGTTTCATGGTTTCAGGTTATGCAAAAGCGCGGCCTGAAGCAAATCGTCGGCAACATTGTTCTTGATCGTCGTCAATTTGCATTCGCGGAGGGCGACCATGTCAATACGCCCGTACCGGTCTGGCACAACCCCCACCATGCCCAGCCAAACGCATTGGTGATCGATGAAGGGGTCGTCAAGGTCAATATTGCGCCCGGCCCGCAAGGAAAAACTATTTTGCTCGAACCGGCTATCGAGGGTATCGATATTGTCGATCAGACCAAGACCATCGCAAGATGTAGTGCCGTGCGAAAACCTATAGAGATTGAATTCGAAGAATCGAGTCAAAATCATAGGCTCTTGGTCAGCGGTGAATGGGCGCAGGATTGTCCGCCCTACAAGCTGGCAACCTCGCCGTGGGACCAAACCGAGTTTTCTCGCGCTGCGATCTTGGCGGCCTGGATAAAGTCGGGTGGCAAACTCTCAGGTGCGGTTGTGGAGGCTCCACCACCGGTCAAGCCTGTGAAGAGCAAGCGTCCGATGAAAGCTGCGAAGACTCCGAAACCACGCAAACCATTTTCGGCAATCGACTCGAAACCCCTCGTAGAATCGGTTCGAGAAACCAATAAGTGGAGCAACAATTTGATCAGCAGGCATTTGCTGCTGTCGCTGAGCAAGGACTTTCCGCGAGAAGTTGCAACCCTTCAAAATGCAAAGCAAGTACTCGCCCAGTGGCTGCTCCAAAAAGGCATCACGGCCGAGGATGTGACCCTGGAGAACGGATCAGGCTTATCTCGCAATGAACGAGCCAAAGCGCGTACTTTCGCAGCTCTATTGAAAGAAGCTTGGAGTGCCAAGTACCACAAAGACTTTAAGGACAGTTTTCCGATTGTGGGTGTGGACGGCACCATGGGCAGCCGATTGAAGCGCTCGCTAGCCACCGGTAAAGCCTTGATCAAGACGGGCACCCTCAACGATGTTCGCTCTGTAGCCGGCTATGTGACCACTAAAGACAATAAGACTTACGCCATGGTAGCCATTGTGAACCATCCTCATGCAAGTCGCGCGGTGCCGGCACTGGATTTCTTTATCGAATGGTTACAGGCGACGCCTTAGGAGAGACTACGTGCGCCAGCCAGGGGGGAGGTGTATCAGATCCTGCGGTTCGTCAATATCATGAAGCTCAGGAAAAACTTCGAAGCGCCATTGAAGTGATTGAAACTTTGCGATAGTCTCTCGCAAGACGGTATGGGTACTCCAAGCAATATCTTGAAAGACTGAGGCGTCATAGCGCGTCATCCCGATCGCCGGGTACCCACCATCCGTAGCAGCAGCGATGACTGCGTCATTGCTTAGCATCGCGCGCGCCATTACGCGTAGGTAGTGTGCATCACATGTTGGGCAATCGGTTCCGATCAGCAAGACGTCCTCTCCAGCCGAAATGACTCGTGCACAGGCACGGGCCATTCGCTCACCAAGATCGCCGTCACCTTGATCCGTAACTAAAACCTCCGCCGGAATGCCCAATGTGGACCAAATCGGATGAGCGAAGGGCGATGCACAAAGCTCGACTGGGCCAAGATCTGCCTCGACTGCCTTCGCCAAACTGTGATCGAGCATGCGCCGCGCTAAAGCGGCCGCACCGAGCGCCCCCAGTGCGGGAATCATCCTGGTCTTAGCAATTCCGGCAAGGGGCGCCTTGGCCAAGATGACGATACGAACGGGGCGCTGCGGCCAGGAGATTTTCAAGCTTCTTATCGATGATAAAGTTTGGCAAGTTTTTCAGGATCGGCACCCAAAAAATAAGCTGAACGCAAGCCCCACATCAGGAAGATCGTGCGCCACACACCATTGTTTTCCCAACGTCGGCCGGAAGTGATGACTTTTTGGTAGAGACAAATCGGTCGACTTTTAGCCTTGATACGTTTCGAGAATTCAATGTCTTCCATGAGGGCCTGCTGAGGAAATCCACCCATCCCCTGAAACACCTGTCGACGCACGAAAATTGCTTGATCACCGGTAGCAATCCCGGACCATGCCGACCGAATATTCATCATCATCGCGATCACTTTGAGCATCTTTGAGGTTCCAGCAATGCGAACATTAAAGCGACCCCAATGGCGCAGATCATCTTCAATAGCCTTGAAAATAATTTGATCCGCTTGATCGGGCAATTGTGTGTCAGCATGCAAAAAAAGAAGAATCTCTCCGTTCGCTGCCTGTGCGCCCTGATTCATTTGTGCGGCGCGACCTCGCTCAGACATTAAAACCTTAAACCCGGCACTGCGTGCAATGGCCACAGTATCGTCTTGGCTCCCTCCATCGACCAGGAGTATTTCACAGGCGCGTTGTTGGTAAACAAGCAACTGAGCGAGGATCTCCGGAAGATGAGCCGCCTCATTGAAGACCGGAACAATAATGGACAAGCGAACCACCATTAATACGCTCCTTGGGAGCGCCTTGTCAGCTTAATTGAGTGCACCGCCACAGCTAGACCCTGAACCTGCCGTGCATCCAAAGCAATGGTCGGCCACGCGAATCTCCTGCCCCTGAGGGTCAGTCTGAAGCAAATCTTTCAAGTGAGGTCGGCCTCGAACTGGATTCAAGATTGGGGAAGGGAGTCCTAGCTGCTGATTGAAATCGCAGTCGTACAAATAGCCCTGCCAATCCACGCTTAGCAGGCTCTTGCACATCACCTGTGGCAAGGTCGACTCGTTGTAGTTGGCTTTAAGTAAATCCATATAGGGCTTGAACTGCCCTTTCGATACCAAGGTTGATCCGAATCGCTGGATGGGCATATTAGCGAGCGCGAAAAGCTCATTGAACTCAATGCCAAAGTGCTCCTTCAGTTCGCGCTTGTAGTCGGCCTGGAGCTGGTCCTGAGCCGGAGGTAAAACAGCGCCCTGTGGGTTGTAAACAAGATTTAAAACAAGACCCGTACCGGCTTTGCCATAGCCCAAGCTATTGAGCTTTTGAAGCGCAACAATACTCTTATCAAAAACGCCGGCGCCGCGCTGGCGGTCGACATTCTCAAGGGAATAGCAGGGTAAGGAGGCCACCACTTCCACCCGGTACTCAGCCAAAAACTCGGCGAGTGTTTCTTGGCCAGGTTCAAATAGAATTGTAAGATTGCAGCGGTCAATCACTTTGACACCGAGTGCACTCGCCGCTTTGATCAGATCCCGAAAGCCTTCATGCAACTCGGGCGCGCCGCCGGTGAGATCGAGAGTGGTGATGCCACGCGCTTTCAGTACATTTGGAATCAGTGCGAGCGTATCGCTATCCATCATTTCGGTGCGATTGGGTCCGGCATTGACGTGGCAATGCAGACAAGACTGATTGCACTTGTAGCCAATATTGACTTGCAAGGTGCTTAAACGACCTCTTTGGATGGCTGGAAAATCACTCACTTGCAGAAGCGGCAGGGTTGCGTGCACGTGCTTTCTCTTTCTAACTTAGCGTATTCTTGGATGAAACATCGTTTAGTTTCGCCGGTATTCCTAGGCGAACCCACGTACAGTTCCCCGAAAGGGAACCTGGAGATCATTGTAGTCGAGCCTGTACGATTCGCCTTACCAAAGGCCGCCCGTATGGCTCCACCCTCGTGCTTTACAACCTCACTTTCATGTCTCAAGCCACAAGAATCGAGAATTACCCCGAACACATCCACACCCTTGAGGATCTAACGACGCTAGACCTGATCTCGACAAAACACGTCTTGCCGTTCGAAAACGGACAACTTGTATTTAGATCTTGGGGACAAGGAAAACCCGTGGTGTTGCTACATGGCGGCTCGGGCAGTTGGAACCATTGGGTGCGCAATATCAGGGCCTTGGTCGCGCATGGTCGCGAGGTTTGGATTCCCGACATGCCTGGGTTCGGAGAATCCACGGCGCCTCGAGTAGGGCAGGATGCGGACGTTTTGCCTAAACCCTTGGAGAACGCACTCGATCAACTGATTGGTGATCGAGTCATTGACCTAGTCGGTTTTTCCTTCGGAAGCATGGTGGCTGCCTTGATCGCCCAAGACCGGCCGCAACAGATCGGCAAGCTGGTGCTTATGGGCGCACCCGCCTTGGGAGTCAATGGCAAGCGGCCCTTTGCCTTAAGGCCCTGGCTCGACACTCCAGAGGGCGCACAACGCGACTTGATTCATCGCCACAACTTGAGTGTGCTGATGTTTTCCCGTACCGAGGCCGTCGACGAACTTTCGGTGGCCCTCCATGGCATGAACCTGGCCCGAGATCGTATGCAACGGCGTCGCCTAGCCTATAGTGACATTTTGCTTCGAACCATCCAAGCCATTGATACGCCCATTCACGGCATTTGGGGACGAGAGGACGTTTTGTACCGAGGTCGAGAAGACGCGCTAGCAACTCAGCTCGCAACGGCAGGTAACTTGCAGTCCCTGACATTCATTGCACACGCCGGTCACTGGGTACAGTATGAAGATTCGACCAGCGTCGACCTAGCGCTCCAATCAGCCCTAGGGTGAGACCCTCGTTTGATCACGCGTTTTGATACACTCAGCTCCCTACTTCAACCGTCCTTCTCAGACTCCCAATGACCGCCCTGCTCGCTTTTGTGATTGCCTATTTGATCGGCACCTTGCTCATCGGCGTTTACGCGGGCACCCGTGTGAAAAGCTCCACAGATTTCGCTCTGGCCGGACGCAGCCTGCCTTTAATTATGGTCGTCACGACCACGTTTGCAACTTGGTTCGGAGCAGAAACCGTGCTCGGGATCAGTGCGAAGTTCGTGAGTGGCGGCCTGGGAAGCGTGATTGAAGACCCGTTTGGCGCCTCCATGTGCCTCATTTTTGTAGGGCTGTTCTTCGCAGGCAAGCTCTACAAAATGAATCTTCTGACGATTGGTGACTTCTACCGGCAGCGCTACGGAAAAACCGTGGAAATCTTGTGCTCGGTGGCCATTATTTTGTCCTATCTAGGCTGGGTCGCCGCTCAGATCACTGCGCTCGGCTTAGTGTTCAGCATCGTAAGTCAGGGTGCGATTAGCCCAGAGGTAGGCATGGCAATTGGTACGGCCTCGATCCTGGTGTACGTGATGTTTGGGGGCATGTTAGCGGTAGCCTGGACCGATTTTATTCAAATGATTACCCTGGTCATGGGTCTATCGATCATCGCCTACCTGGCCAGTGAGGCCGCAGGCGGGGCTGGCAAGGTGCTCGCCTTGGCGAGTGAGCGCGACTTGTTCAAAATACTTCCCGAGCCCAAGCTTAAAGACGTCATGTTCTTCATTGCCGCGGCGATCACCATGATGCTAGGTTCGATTCCTCAGCAAGACGTGTTTCAAAGAGTCATGTCCGCTAAAAACGTTAAGACGGCACAACGCGGGGCAGTGATAGGAGGGCTGTGCTATTTGGCTTTCGCATTTGTACCAATGTTTACAGTACTGTGCGCAGTCTTGGTGATGCCTGAAGAAACCACGCAGCTCCTTGCCAGCGATCCGCAAAAAGTTCTACCTACACTCATTTTGAAGACCATGCCCTTCGCTGCACAGGTTATCTTCTTTGGGGCACTGCTTTCAGCGATTCAATCCTGCGCCTCAGCCACCTTGCTGGCCCCTTCAACAAGCTTTATTGAAAACATATACAAGAACTTCAAACCCAAGCTCACCGACCGGGAAGAGTTATTCGGGTTCCGCGTCGCTCTACTGGTTTTTACCGGGGCTGTTCTTAGCTACGCGATCGTGATGCGCGGCACCCCAATTTATGAGATGGTCTCGAGCGCTTATCAGGTCACCTTGGTCTCTGCATTCCTGCCCCTTACATGCGGGCTCTATTGGAAGCGAGCTACCGCACAGGGTGCTCTCGCGTCCATCATTTTGGGCATTGGCACTTGGCTCATTGTATTGCTCTCACCCCTTGGTGGTCACTTACCAGCGCCACTCGCGGGCTTGGTGATGGCCGGAGCGGGAATGCTTTTCGGATCACTCATGACTCAGCGCAATGATTTAATGCTCAAGGGCTCAGCGGCGACTCACTCATAGCTTCAGCGCCCAATACTGGCCCACGAGGTCTTTCCCGAAAGAGTGGTGCTGCTCTTGAGAAATCAGTTTGAAGCCCTCAGCGACTCGGGCTCGACATAAAGTAGTCTAAGCTTGGCCACATATTTGGACTGCCGCACTAGAAAAACTGAGCCAAGAATTTTCCCATCACGCTCAGCAATCCAGCAACGCTCAAACTCAGGTTTGAATTTGAGAATAAAACGTGCGCCGATCTCCGCGACTAGTGCCTCGAAGGTGCCATCCCAGCCATACTCTTCCGCATACAGCATGCCTTGACGTCGAGCCACCCAGCCAATATCACCAATTTGGTGGGGTCGTAGAGTCACTTCAGAACCCAAAGAATTCATCTTAAAATCCGCTTTTGTCAGATCGCGTTAAGAGGCAGGCTAAACTTGCGCCATGATTCAATCCGTCTTAGCAATTAGTGTCGGGGCGTCACTGGGGGCAGTATTGCGTTGGTTGCTTGGCATAGCGCTTAACGCTGCGTTTCCCCTGATCCCCCTGGGCACCCTCACTGCAAATCTTGTCGGAGGATATCTGATCGGCTTAGCACTCGCCGTATTCGCCGCCCAACCCACACTTTCACCTGAGCTGCGCCTGTTCATCATCACCGGATTCTTAGGTGGCCTGACGACCTTTTCGACATTCTCTGCAGAGGTCACCACCCTTTTACAGCAGGGCAAAATTCTTTGGGCGGGAGCGGCTATTTCGGTCCATGTCGTCGGATCACTACTGATGACTGTACTCGGCCTGGCGACGGGTCAGGCCCTCAAAGGATAATACAGTCAACTCTAGATCGCCACCATTTGCCGAACATTGTCAATCTTCATTTGAGACCCCAGACCAGAAGCAATGGCTTCGCCGCGCTCCATGACCACGTAGTGATCGGCCAACTCTTCAGCAAAATCATAGAATTGTTCGACCAGCAAAATGCCCATAGTCCCGCGCTTGGCCAACATCGTGATGACTCTTCCGATATCTTTAATGATCGACGGTTGAATACCTTCAGTTGGCTCATCCAGTACGAGAAGCTTTGGCTTCGCTAGTAAGGCGCGAGCAATGGCGAGCTGCTGCTGTTGACCGCCCGACAAATCACCACCCCGGCGCCTGAGCATTTGCTTTAAGACAGGGAACAAGTCGAAAACCTCTGGGTCAATCCCCGTTCTCGCTGGAAGATAGGCCAGGCCCATTTTCAGATTCTCCTCGACGGTAAGGCGGCCAAAAATCTCGCGGCCTTGCGGAACGAAACCAATGCCCGCTCTAACTCGTTCATAGGATGGTAGCGAGTCGACGCGCCGCCCCTGCAAGGCGACTTCGCCGCTCTTGATGGGTACGACGCCCATCAATGACTTCAATAGGGTCGTTTTTCCCACGCCGTTGCGACCGAGCAGTACGGTAACCTTACCCATCTCAACTTGCATCGAGACGTTACGCAGGATATGACTGCCCCCGTAGAACTGATTCACGTCCTTGACAGCGAGCAAGGCCGTGCCTTGAGAGTTAACGGCCAAGATAGACCTCCACGACCTTTTCATTGGCTTGAACGTCGGCCAAGCTACCTTCCGCCAAGACACTACCCTCATGCAATACCGTCACTTTCTTGGTAGCAGCATTCACACCGCGAGTCGTCAACTCGCCGATGAACTTCATATCATGCTCCACCACCACCAAAGAATGCGAGCCTTCGAGCGACAAGAAGAGTTCAGCGGTGCGCTCTGTCTCTTCATCGGTCATCCCTGCGACTGGTTCATCAAGCAACAACAACTTTGGCTCCTGCATCAACAACATACCAATCTCGAGCCATTGCTTTTGGCCGTGCGAAAGATTACCCGCTTGCTTACCCGCGAAATTACGCAAGTGGATCAACTCTAGTGTTGAAGTAATGCGATCAAAGGCGGCACTATCGAGTTTGGCGAACATCGTGGCGCGCGCACGTCGATCAGTGGACAAAGACAGTTCAAGGTTCTCGAACACATTGAGTTGCTCAAACACCGTGGGCTTCTGAAATTTTCGGCCAATACCTATTTGCGCAATCTGCGCTTCACGCATACGCAACAAATCGACCGTGCTTCCGAAAAAAACTTGACCGCTATCGGGGCGAGTTTTGCCGGTGATGACGTCCATCATCGTTGTTTTGCCCGCACCATTTGGGCCGATGATGCAGCGCAGTTCGCCGGTATTGACGGCGAGGGAGAGGCCGTTTAGTGCCTTGAAGCCATCAAAGCTCACTGACACATTTTCGACATAAAGCACAACACCATGAGCCACATCCAAGGTTTTAGAGCTACCGATCCGGCCGCCATAATTGGTGGGGGCATCACCCGAATCACTCACGGCATCGGCAATCTTCGTGGTGTCGTGATGGGCCAGAGTACTCATGCCTGACCTACTTTCTTCGTCCGACGCAGCAAGCCGAGAATGCCCTGAGGCAAATAAAGCGTTACCAAAATAAATAGTGCGCCCAAGAAATACAACCAGTACTCGGGAAAGGCCACAGTGAACCAGCTTTTGGCACCATTCACAAAAAACGCCCCAAGGATGGGGCCAATGAGGCTGGCTCGACCGCCCACCGCCGTCCAGATGGCAATCTCAATACCGGCTGCGGGAGACATTTCACCCGGATTAATAATGCCTACTTGAGGCACGTATAGGGCTCCCGCAACCGCACACATCACGGCACTAATGACCCAAATCGCCAATTTATAAGACACGGGGTTGTAACCGCAGAACATCACTCGAGTTTCGGCATCGCGCAAGGCTTGCAAGATTCTTCCAAAGCGGCTATTCACGATCAACCTCGCGACAAGGTAGAAACCAATCAAGGTTAATCCGGTGATGACAAACAAGGTCATCCTAGTGCTTGGCACCGCAATGGGAATTCCGAGAATGCGTTTGAAATCGGTGAAGCCATTGTTGCCGCCAAACCCGGTTTCATTGCGAAAGAAAAGCAGCATCGCAGCGAATGTCATGGCCTGAGTGATGATCGAGAAATAGACTCCTTTAATTCTTGAACGAAAGGCGAAAAAGCCGAAAATCAGTGCAACCAAGCCCGGCACCAGGATCACTAGCAGCATTTGCGCGATAAACGAATCGCTCAGCGACCAAGCCCAGGGCATTTGCTTCCAATCCAAAAACACCATGAAGTCCGGTAGGTCACTCTTGTAGTTACCTTCTCGGCCAATCTGGCGCATTAAATACATGCCCATGCAATAGCCGCCTAGAGCAAAAAACAAACCATGACCGAGGGACAAGATACCCGTGTAACCCCAAATCAGATCCATAGCCAGCGCGCAGATGGCATAGCACATGATCTTACCAACCAAGGCCACCATATAGTCCGACATATGGAATGGATTGGACGCGGGTAAGGCCAAATTCAAGATGGGAACCAAAACGGCCACCGCAAACACAGCCGCCAATAATGCAGCCCAACCTTTGGAGCCGAGCAAGAGACCACGCCGCTCAAACGACTGTAGTGATTGAGGTAAGGCACTCATGCTTCAGCACTCCTGCCCTTCAGAGCAAACAAGCCTTGCGGACGTTTCTGAATCACCATAACAATCAATACCAGCACCATAATTTTTGCCAACACAGCGCCTTGCCACCCTTCCAAAAGCTTGTTAATGATGCCGAGGCCCAAGGCCGCGTAGACGGTACCGGCCAACTGACCCACACCACCCAAAACCACAACCATGAAGGCGTCCACGATGTAACTTTGGCCCAGATCTGGGCCTACATTGCCGACTTGACTTAGAGCACATCCGGCGAGCCCGGCAATACCCGCACCCAATGCAAATGCGTAGGTGTCAATTTTTGCGGTATGCACGCCCATACATGCAGCCATGGTTCGGTTTTGAGTGACCCCGCGGACAAATAAGCCAAGCCGAGTTCGACTCACTAACAAACTCAAGCCCACCAACACCAAAAGTGAGAACGCGATAATAGCGATACGGTTGTAGGGCAAGGTGAGGTTGCTAAATACTTGCACCCCACCGGACAACCAATTAGGGTTTTCAACCTGGACGTTTTGCGCGCCGAAAATTGTGCGAACCGTCTGCATCAATATCAGGCTTATGCCCCAGGTGGCCAACAGCGTTTCTAGCGGACGGCCATACAGAAACCGAATCACGGTTTTCTCGAGTAATGCGCCGACCAGGGCCGCTGCAAAAAATGACACGGGAATAGCGACGATAAGGTAGTAGTCAAAGGAACTAGGCGCATAGCTTCGAAATAAATTTTGCACAAAGTAGGTTGCATAGGCGCCAATCATCATCAGCTCACCATGAGCCATATTAATGACGCCCATCAAACCATAGGTAATGGCCAATCCAAGCGCAACCAAAAGCAAAATCGAGCCTAAACTAGCACCTGTAAAAATCACGCCCAAGCGCTCGCCCCACACCAAGCGTCCCTCCACCGAGGAGAGCGCTTTCTTCAGTTCAAAGCGAACGTCTTCGTCAGTCTCACCGTCCTTTTTTAAACGATTCAGAAGAATGGATTTGGTCGCGGAGTTTTCACTTTCTGCCAGCATTTTGACGGCAGCAATGCGTTTCGCCTTATCCGCCGAAGTCACTAGAGCAAGCGCTCGCAATTGACCAATCTGCTGTTTTAGAGCGCTATCGCTCTCAGCAGCGAAGGCCTTTTCGAGCAAGGGCAGCTTAGTCTCATCGATTTGATCCTTAAGCTCCAACACGGCCTTCTTGCGAACCGCAAGCTCGGGAGAAATAAGCGCCAGCGCCGCTAAAGCCCCTTCAATTTCCTTGCGCATACGGTTGTTGTTCACGACCTCTTCCGCACCCTCCGGAAGCTTGGCGGCTGCGCCAGCGATGTCCTTGGCCGCATCGCCTTTCAGAACGAACACTTTACCATCTGCGGTGCGTACATCGCCCTCGAGCAACGCGGTTAAAAAAGTGGGTAGTTGCGGGTCAGCGGACGCAAGTAAGGGCGCCAAGGCAGCAATCCGAGCATCACCTTCGCCAACAGACACCGACAATGCCTGTTCATTGGTTAAGGCCGAAACGGACATGCTCACGAAGCAGGCGAGTGCTGCAGACCAAGAGCGGAGTGCGGAGAAACTCATTGAGAATCAATCTTCAAATAAAAAGGGCGGCCTCATGGTAAGGGCGCCCATAGAGTGGACCAGAATCGAGGCTGCGAACACAGTATGCAACCTCGGCTCAAACCAGAAGCTTACTTCTTTTCAGGCTCGTCTTTCTTCTTGTCGTTACCTTCGATGTATGGGCTCCAAGGATTGGCACGTACTGGACCTTTGGTTTTCCACACAACATTAAACTGACCGTCAGCCTTGATTTCGCCGATAAACACCGGCTTGTGTAGGTGATGGTTTTTAAGGTCCATCGTCGAGGTGAAGCCACCCGGTGCGGTGAACGTTTGACCAGCCATCGCTGCGATCACTTTGTCGGTGTCCGTGCTCTTGGCTTTTTCAACCGCTTGCTTCCACATATAGATGCCGATGTACGTGGCTTCCATTGGGTCGTTCGTCAAAGGCTTATCTTTGTGTCCTGGAAGGCCTTTAGCTTTTGCATAGGCGGCCCATTTCTTGGTGAACTCAGTATTGGCTGGGTTCTTCAAGCTCATGAAGTAATTCCATGCAGCAAGGTGACCCACCAGAGGCTTGGTATCGACACCGCGCAACTCTTCTTCACCTACTGAGAATGCAACCACAGGCACATCGGTGGCCTTCAGCCCCTGGTTACCGAGTTCTTTGTAGAATGGAACGTTTGAATCTCCGTTAATAGTCGAAATCACCGCAGTTTTCTTGCCTTCGGCAGCAAACTTTTTGATCTTGCCGATAATTGTTTGATAATCGCTATGACCGAAAGGTGTGTACTCTTCCATGATGTCGCCCTCGGCAACACCTTTGCTCTTCAAGAAAGAGCGCAGAATCTTGTTCGTTGTACGAGGGTAAACATAGTCGGTACCCAGCAAAACCCAACGCTTCGCGGCGCCACCTTCTTTGCTCATCAGATATTCCACTGCTGGAATAGCTTGTTGGTTTGGCGCTGCGCCTGTGTAGAACACGTTCTTGGAAAGCTCTTCACCTTCGTACTGCACCGGGTAGAACAGCAAACCGTTGAGCTCTTCGAAAACTGGCAACACTGATTTACGAGAAACAGAAGTCCAGCAACCGAAAGTCACGGCAACCTTGTCCTGACCGACCAATTGCTTAGCTTTTTCAGCAAACAATGGCCAGTTCGACGCTGGATCAACCACTACTGGCTCGAGCTTTTTGCCGAGCACACCACCCTTGGCGTTGATTTCATCAATGGCCATCAGGGCCACGTCTTTCAGTACGGTTTCTGAAATGGCCATCGTGCCAGAAAGAGAATGCAACACACCAACTTTAATGGTACTTTGCGCATAGGAAATATTCACGGCTCCGACCATCGCAACTGCGGCGGTCAAAGTCTTAAGTGCGAAACGACGTTTCATGAGTGCTCCAGGCATTTAGGTTTGATAAAGAGTTCATCCTCAGGCTTCACTTAGTGTTTTAAGACCTCTTGTAGTCCGCCCTCACCACCCTTACTGCAAGGTCTGTGCCAGCCTTGAAGCGAGACGCGCGCCGCCTTTTAATGGTGCAATAACCCTGATTCGCAACGCGCACGTTCCTTGCAAACCCGTAGAACACTCAAAAATGGTGCGATACAGTAAGTAGCGCACCGAAAAGAAACTTCGCGTGATTATTTGCCACTAGTTGACGTGCTTAAATTTGCTTCGATATCGTGAAGCGCACAACATTTAGGCAATCTGCTGTCGCGAAAGCCTTTCTTTCAGTACGGACACCAATTACTTTTGAGTCGGACGGCTAAAATGGGGACCCACTAACATTCGTGCATTCAACATCTGTACATTCCCAGATTGATCGAAGCCGAAATTGGATTGAAATTTTATGACCCTTTCTCAAAAAGCCGCCTCGTTCAACTGGTCCGACCCGCTACTTCTGGACGATCAACTCAGCTCAGACGAGCGCCAAGTCAGGGAAGCCGCGAGCGCCTATTGTCAGGACCGCCTCGCTAGTCGTGTGTTAAATGCTTTCCGCAATGAGCAAACCGATCCTAATATCTTTCGCGAAATGGGCGAGCTAGGTTTGTTGGGAAGCACCATTCCCGAGATTTATGGCGGTGGCGGCATGAACTATGTTTGCTACGGCTTGGTGGCCCGCGAAGTGGAGCGAGTCGATTCCGGCTATCGCTCCATGATGAGCGTGCAGTCCTCCTTGGTGATGGTACCTATCAACGAATTTGGCACTGAAGGGCAAAAACAAAAGTATCTTCCCAAGCTGGCCACGGGTGAGTGGATCGGCTGCTTTGGACTGACCGAACCCAATCACGGCTCTGACCCCAATGGCATGCTCACACGCGCTAAAGCAGTGCCCGGTGGTTACAGCATTAGCGGATCTAAAATGTGGATCAGTAACAGTCCAATCGCCGATGTCTTTGTGGTCTGGGCTAAGGACGACAGCGGTCAAATCCGTGGTTTCGTGCTCGAAAAAGGCTGGAAAGGTCTCACTGCGCCGGCCATTCACGGCAAAGTCGGTTTGCGTGCTTCGATCACGGGTGAGATTGTGATGGACGGAGTTTTTTGCCCAGAAGAGAACGCCTTCCCAGAGGTGCGCGGACTCAAGGGGCCATTCACCTGCCTGAACTCAGCGCGATACGGTATCGCCTGGGGTGCCCTTGGGGCGGCCGAAGATTGCTGGCATCGTGCTCGTCAATACACCTTGGACCGCAAACAGTTTGGTCGACCTTTGGCGGCGAATCAGTTAATTCAGAAGAAACTCGCTGACATGCAAACCGAAATTACCTTAGGCCTGCAAGGCTGCTTGCGTCTTGGTCGAATGAAAGATGAAGGGACCGCGGCAGTCGAGATTACTTCGATTATGAAACGTAATTCTTGCGGCAAAGCATTGGACATCGCTCGCCTGGCTCGCGACATGATGGGCGGTAACGGCATCAGCGACGAGTTTGGAGTGGCTCGCCATTTGGTGAACTTGGAAGTGGTCAACACCTACGAAGGCACCCATGATATTCACGCGCTTATTCTTGGGCGAGCCATGACAGGAATTCCTGCCTTCGCTAACTAATTTTTGCTGACTGCTAGGCCGGTGTCCGGTCTGACAAGCGACTATGGACGATGCGCGATTGTCCAGTCATAGGGCGTGAACGCAGTCGCATACTCGCTCGGAATCTTGAGTTCGGTGTAGCGTTGGGCATAGGCAATCAGGGAAGGTGCATGCGAAGGCGTGAAATCCTCAGTGTAAAACTTGAGGATTTCATTGAAATACACCGTACGTCGTTCATGGTCAATTCGCAGGTTTTCTGGATTCGCGAAAAACTTGCGGGTCTCCTGATCCAAAACTTCGTTCAAACTTGCCGCCGTGAACGGAATGCGCGGCAATATCGGGCAAGAAAGCGCCGAACAGTTCAAAACAAAATGAATGCGCGGCTCATTGAGTTTTCGAATGATATCGTTCTCGAAACTATAGAGAGACATTTCTCGCTCACCAATTTGAAATTTCCTGAGCACAAAGAAACGAAGCTTGGCGAGCCCCGCGTGGCTTGGGGGAAGCCCGGAACGAATGACGTTATACATAGAAAGTGCGTTATAGGCGTTGATCATGTGCGCTAAGCGAGACGCGCCTTCCGGCACTTTCTATAAGGACACGAGGCTTATTAATTGCACATATCGCTCCAAAGCGGGTAATCCCACCTCACTCGCATCAGCCCCGAGTGCGGTAAATCCAACGCGTCCGCGCTCATCGACATACTTGATCAACACTTTTGCATAGCCTTCCTCGGCTTCGCGTAATTGATCGAGCACTCTTTGCACCTGGCTAGCTGTGCTTGTTTCGACCCCACCTATCTGAGTGGCCGGCCTGTCAAGATCTCCGGGCACGCGCACTACGGTGCTGCAAGCGCCTAATGTCAGACCAAACAAGCACACGCTGAGTGCCCGTTGCAAGCTCGCAATAAACATTGAGTGATCCCGACGAGGTTTAGGCACTAGCTTGACGACGCGATATGGCCCGCGAGGCCAGAGCCTCTTGGCGCGGTCGGCCCTTCAACCATTTGAGAGGAATCACGACCTCGCCCTGAGCGTTCGGTGCAACCACCAACGGCTGAAACACTTGGCCGCTTTTTAAAACAATGGGTTTGAGCAAATGTAGATCTCGTTCGGCGTTGTAGGTACACATCGAAATAAGCCCATTGACACTCGCGGCCATGAAAACACAGGCTTCGACACGTTCCGGATCGAGGCTACATGCATCCATAAAGTTATGCGTGAAGAACGAGATCTTTCGAAGCGAAGGTTTACCTTCCCACCATTCACGCCGAAAACGCCACAGTACCTTGAAAAGGTATCCCAAGCTGTCTAGCCAAAGACTGGGCTTCAGTAGCACGGCTCGCAGCATGGCGACGCCTGCATGTAGGCTCTGACCTCGTGCGAACTCCACATGGGCCGTTTCGCGCATCACTCGGGCTACGAACTCGCCATCGGAGAGCGCGTCAAAGCGCTTGCCTCCCATGGAAAAAAGCATTGCATATTTATTGCACTGGCCGTGACCTCCTTGCAAGGCGTCAAAGTTTAATGCAAGTCCCGCTCCCTGCGATATGGCTGCACACACCGAAGCCTGAGTGACCGCAGCGGTAGTCATCAAGTCGGTCGAACTAGCATCCGGGCGGTCACGACCAGGAATCGTTCCTCGCCCGGTGTCCGCCCCAAGTTGAAAGGAGGCAAATCGCACCACATCGCTTTGCTCGATGAAAAACTTCGAGAGCGCGGGAATCTCATGAAAGTTGTCTGCGTAAACCGTGGTGTTGAAAATCACCGACACAGGCAATTCGCGAGCCATTTCGATATACTTTCTCCGAACCGAGTTCAGTGCGTCTTCACTCTCAAATCCCTTGCGCTCCTGGGTCATATCCACATGGAAGGCAACATCATTTAGACCGTCTTGAGCTAGCTCCAAGAGCCAGGCCCGATTTAAGAGAATGCCATTCGTGAACAAAGATGCTCGCAGGCCCTTGCCGCGTATGTAGCGCACTATCTTGGAAAGCTCGGTGCGATCACGCAGGGTTGGGTCGCCACCGGAAATTTGAACATCGGTGTTGGGCCCATATTCAAGCTCAATTTCATCGATGCGACGGTACAGCTCTTCGAGGGGTACGTCCTGCACGGCTTCAGAAGAATCGGAGAGATAGCAAAGCGTGCAATCGAGATTGCATCGCTGGGTAATTTCGAGAGAAACACAACCTATCGTCCAGCGCCGGCCTGCCACCTGCCCTGCACTCCATTGCCCAGTCTTTTGCATGTTCTTGGAGAGTCGTCCGAGGCGCTCTGCTTGTAGGTCGGGGAGAATAGGCGGGGAAGTATTCGTCATGGGCAGTTCGTCGATGACGTAGGATTTGGCTTACACTTGCCAATGGGGCAGGCGATTGGTATAAAGTTACCGCGCTCACCGCCCGAGGCCAAATTGCGACCGTATGTCCACTAAAGGCCCGGCCAAGCAAGCGACAAGCTTAGGATGCATTTTGGAAACCTTTATGCAAACTCTTCGTCAACTCTTCGACTTTCTGTCAGCGCGGCGGCGTCTCTCAAATTCGGTCAAGGAAGGCTATGGCCCTCCGCATCTGAGCCGAGTTGGAGTCATTGTCGTCGCTCTGGTGGTGGCTTTGATATGCGCCGCGTTTACTGCCTGGCAGGTCTACGCGATCCTAAAAGTGCAACATGAAACTGAGACCAAGGCGTTACACGAACGCTTCGAATTGATGTTTTCGAGCGTGGCTGAAGATCTAAAGCGTCTCGCTCAATCTCCTTTTAATGAATGTACGCCCGCCGTCAGCCAGGAGTTGGCCAGAAACTCACTTCGCTCAGAGTACGCACGCGGCTTTTTCTTAGAGCGACCCGGCTCAAATATTTTGTGTGGTCCACTTGGTAACACCGAACTATTTTTGGATCAGATTGAAGGAGTGAGCGATATTGAGGTACAAACCGTGCGCGGCATCTTAATGCCCAGTCCGGCCGCTGCGACACTCTTTAGCGTTAGCGCCCTCCGAAGGCTCAAGCCGAGCATTTTGATGAAACACACTGGCCCGACGGGTATCACCTTGTGGGCCGAAATTCCCGCCAGCGGACTCCTTGCTGAAACGAGTGCGTCGAGAGCTTCATCTCAAGACCAGCGTTCGGCATGGTTGCTCAATGACCCCTCGGGGCGGGCAATCCTGCGACAAGGACCAAAAGCGCTTGAAGCTTCCAACACTTTGCGTTTTCAAGAACTAGTCTCCAACCACTATGGTTATCGCTTGGCGACCTTCATTTCTATCGAGCAATTTAGAAGCCGCTTAATTGAACGTGCGTTGGCTTGGGCGATCGTCAGCTTGTTGTTGAGCCTCGCGATGATCAAGGCGATCAACCAGCACTTTGCGGCGCGAATGAGCCCTGAGCGCAAGATGAAAATGGCGATTCGTAAGCGACAAATCGAGCCCGTGATTCAACCTATTGTGAGCTTGGAAACTGGCGAGTGCCTAGGCGGCGAAGTGCTAATGCGTTGGAAGCACCCAGTACGCGGCCTGATCCCCCCTTCAGAATTCATAAGCCTGGCTGAAGAAAACGGAATGATTATTCCGATGTCGGAAATGCTAATGCGCAAAGCCCGTGATCAATTAGCTGAGCTTCAAGACTCTTCGATGTATTTCTCGTTCAATATCACCGCCGCACAGTTACGTGACCCGACGTTCCCTCAGAAAATTCTTGGGATCTTTGATGGCGCAGGCTTACCCCCGAAAACGGTCGTTCTTGAGCTCACGGAACGAGAAGCGATTGGAGAGCACGACGGCGAGATTCTCGCTCGCCTGCGTGACCTAGGTTTTAGAATAGCCATCGACGACTTTGGAACGGGGCAAAGTAGCCTGTCAATGCTTCAGGGCTTGCAAATTGACCGTATCAAGATTGACCGTGAGTTCGTAAGAACCATTGACGAAAGCACCGAACGACGGCCCGTACTCGACACAATTATCGTGTTGGCTAAAGAGTTGGCTGTTCCTGTCATTGCCGAGGGCATCGAAACCCAGGCTCAGTGGGACTACTTGGCGAACCGCAAAGTCGAAGCTGCACAAGGCTACCTCATCGCAAAGCCGATGCCGATCGCTGACTTTATCAAATGGTTAGTGACGCGCGACCTGAGAGTCGCCAGCAAACCGTCCAGACCTGAAGGGCGCCTTGGATCAAAAGATAGAAGAGAGGGCGCCAGGCAAGTTCAAGTCGAGGCACTGGAGACCGTTGAATGAAACCACAAGCCTTTGACCCAGTCATCCTGCGCGACGCCCTGCTTGGTCATCGCGGAGTAGAAATACGCGACCGAACCCATAGACTCAAGACCTATTCGCAGTGTTTTACCGGTCGTGACGCCGTCGATTGGCTAACCGCCACTTACCCGATGACCCGAGCTCAGGCGCAAAGAGCAGGCGAGCTCTTTATCGCCAAAGGCTGGATCGAACATGTTACCCAGGAACACGACTTTGAAGACGCCTTCCTGTTTTACCAAGTGCCACAGGGCGAAGCTGTGGAGGCCAGATTTGAGGGCAGCGCCAGTCTCGCTGCACTGAATCAAATCAGTCTGAGCGACCTCACTCAGCGCATGCGGCAGGCGGGGGGCGTCGAACAGAAAGATCACTACCGCTGGCTATTGAGGTTGCCAAGTGTTTTCTCTGGTAGAGAAGCCACTGATTGGATAAGTAAGACGTATGTCTTAAGTCGCAACGAAGCCCAATTGTTGGCTCAAAGGCTGGTCGCGTCAAACAAGATTCGGCACATTTTAGATGAGAAAAACTTCGTTGATGGTGCAGTGTTTTATCGCTACGTTTGAGCGTGGGCCTTCTGCCGCCCCGCCTCTTCTAGGTACGAGGACGACAGGCTGGCCAGTATTCTTCGTAAGTCTCTTTCAAAAACGCCGCCATCTCGTCGATTTCCTCGTCGATCTCACGGAGCCCAACCGCAACACTGCAATCATCCGAGCGTGGATTGACGTAAATAGAGACGGCCAAGGTGCGACCCGGCTCATTGAGCCAAGGCGGCTGTGACTCCAAGTGCAAATGCACGCTGGCACCCGCGCTTTCCATATCGCTTACGGCCCAGGCAATGAACTCAAGAATGTGAACACCGAGCGCGTCCGGACTCAAACCAAAAGAAATCGCAGCCGGGATGATGCTGCCATCATCGGGATCAGGTTCGGCATCTTCCACCTCGACTTCATCAATTCCTTCGAAGCTCAGCAGCACGTCGGTGATTGCTTGTGATGCGCTAGGCTTCCCGCCTTTGCGAGGAGACCCAGGAGGTATCGATTTCGACATATTCTTGCCTTACTTTGCGCTCAATGATTGTAGTTGCGTTAGGCTTTTGGAGCGGCGGCAGACTTTTCAGCTGCAACCATCAACGCCTTCACGGCAGGAAGCTCCTTACCTTCTAAGAACTCCAAGAACGCCCCCCCTCCCGTAGAGATGTAGCTCACCTTATCGGTAATGCCATATTTTGAAATAGCCGCTAAGGTATCACCCCCACCCGCAATCGAGAAAGCATCCGACTCGGCAATAGCCAGGGCCAGGGCCTTGGTCCCCCCCTCAAATTGCTCAAACTCAAAAACACCTACCGGGCCATTCCAGACAATCGTGCCCGCAAACTTTACGATATCGGCGAGCTGCTTCGCGCTTTGCGGACCAATATCTAGAATCATTTCATCTGCCTGCACTTCGTTAGCGGGCTTCAAGGTAGCAACGGCCTGGGCCGAGAACTCCTTCGCGACCACCACATCGGTTGGAATAGGTACCGCCGCGCCGCGTGCCGTCATCATGTTCATGATACGACGCGCCTCGGGGATTAAATCAACTTCCGCCAAAGACTTTCCAATCGCCATGTCTTGCGCAGCCATAAAGGTGTTGGCAATGCCACCCCCCACGATCAGCCGATCTACTTTTTGCCCTAGGGACTGCAAAATGGTGAGCTTGGTAGAAACCTTCGAGCCCGCCACAATCGCAACCAAGGGACGCTTAGGCGCCAGCAATGCCTTACCCAGGGCATCAAGCTCAGCGGCCAACAAGGGGCCCGCACACGCGATATTCGCAAACTTGGCAATACCGTGAGTCGTCGCCTCTGCCCGATGTGAAGTACCAAAGGCGTCATTGACATAAATATCGCAAAGCGCCGCCATTTTTTTCGAGAGTTCTTCGCTGTTTTTTTTCTCGCCAACGTTACCGCGACAATTCTCTAGCAGAACCACCTCGCCTGCCGCCACACTGAAGCCACCATCGACCCAGTTTTGCAAAAGTCGAACCGGTTTGCCAAGCAGTTCACTCATGCGCGCAGCGATAGGCGCAAGTGAATCCTCAGCTTTGAGCTCACCTTCGGAAGGCCGCCCGAGATGGGACGTGACCATCACCGAGGCTCCTGCTTTGCTTGCCATTTGAATAGCAGGCAGGGAGGCACGGATACGGGTGTCATCGGTAATTTTTCCAGTGTCGTCTTGGGGCACGTTCAAATCTGCGCGAATGAACACTCGCTGCCCGGCGAGGGTTTGATCTTGCAATCTTAGAAACTTCATTTCGCTCATTTCAATTCGTCCAAAATGCAGGAGGGCACTGTTGTGCCCTCCTCGAAAACCGGGCCACCATCACCCGTTACTTCAAACAATATCGCAATGCTTACTTGGCACTCATCAAAGCGACGGTAGTGTCCAACATGCGGTTGCTAAAGCCCCACTCATTGTCATACCAACTCGACACTTTGACCAATTTGCCGGAGACCTTGGTTAAAGTTGCGTCATACACGCTTGAGGCAGGATTATGGTTGAAGTCGACAGATACCAAGGGAGCATCGTTGTAATCCAAAATGCCTTTGAGGGCGCCAGCCGAGGCAGCAGCTTTCATAATGCTATTCACTTCGTCGATGGTGGTATCGCGCTTGGCGATAAAGCTTAAATCGACCACCGAGACGTTGATAGTCGGCACGCGCATCGAATAGCCATCGAGTCGGCCGTTGAGTTCAGGCAATACCAGACCCACGGCAGCCGCGGCACCTGTCTTGGTGGGAATCATGCTCATGGTCGCGCTACGAGCGCGACGCACGTCTTCATGGTACACATCGGTCAATTTCTGATCATTGGTATACGCATGGATGGTTGTCATCAAGCCCGTCTCAATACCAATACTGTCATTGAGTGGTTTGGCTAAGGGCGCCAAACAATTAGTCGTACAGGACGCATTCGAGATTACCGTATGAGAGGCCTTCAACACACTATGGTTGACGCCGTACACAATGGTTGCATCGACATCTTTGCCGCCTGGTGCCGAAATAATGACCTTTTTAGCACCACCCGCCAAATGCTTGCTGGCATCCGCCTTGGTGGTGAAGAAACCAGTGCACTCGAGCACCACGTCCACACCCATTTCGCCCCACTTGATGTTGGCAGGATTGCGCTCAGCAATCACTTTAATGTGATCACCATTAACCACAATACTGTCACCATCAACCGTCACCGTGCCAGGAAATTTTCCGTGCGCGGTGTCGTATTGGGTGAGATGCGCATTAATCTTGGCATCGCCTAAATCGTTAATCGCGACGATTTGAATGTCATGCTTTTTACCGCCCTCATAGTGAGCGCGCAAAATATTGCGTCCGATACGGCCATAGCCGTTGATGGCAACACGAATGGTCATGGAAAAGTCCTATGCAAAAAACAAAGTCTACAAAAATTAAATCGATCCGCCGGGGCGTTTGAGCGTTACTTCAACGAGCGGCGACGCAAGCTCTCTAAAACAGTATCCGCTAAATTGCGAGGGTTAAGGCCAAACAGGTCAAACACTTGCCCGGCCGGTGCAGACTCTCCGAAGCGATCTACTCCGACGACGGCGTCGCAACGGTACTTCCACCATCCATCAGTCACACCCGCTTCAATGGCGATGCGAGGCAGATTGTCAGGCAAAACGTTACGTTTGTATGTGACATCTTGCCGATCAAATAAGCTTGTGCAAGGAATAGACACAATTCGAACCTGAATGCCATCGCCAGCCAAAAGATCACGCGCCGCCATGGCAATGCCCAGCTCAGAACCTGTGGCGATGATCACCGCTTTGGCCTCTGCTGCATCTCGCAAGATGTAGCCGCCTTTAAAGATGGCGTCTGTCTGACCTTGCGAACGCGTCACGAAGGGGACAGCTTGGCGAGACAGCAAGAGCGCCGATGGCCCGTCCTGACGCTCAATGGCGATAGCCCAGGCAATCGCAGTCTCGATAGGATCGGCCGGACGCCAAACGTCAAGTTGAGGAATCAATCGTAGGCTGGCTGCATGCTCCACCGATTGATGGGTCGGGCCGTCCTCGCCAAGACCAATGGAGTCGTGTGTAAACACATGAATAACCCGCAACTTCATCAAAGCGGCCATGCGAATGGCATTGCGCGAATAATCCGAGAAGGTCAAGAACGTCCCTCCGTAGGGGATGAATCCGCCGTGCAAGGCAATGCCATTCATAACAGCGGCCATGCCAAACTCACGGACCCCGTAATTAATGTGCCGACCTTCTAACTTGGCGACCCCTTCCTCAACACTTGGACGAAGTGCTTTTACTCCAGCAAAGTCAGTAAGATTACTGCCCGTGAGATCGGCTGATCCACCTAACAACTCGGGCAGGGCCGGACCAAAGGCATTGAGGGCGTTTTGTGAGGCTTTGCGGGTTGCGATCTTCTCGGCCTTGGCATTGGCTTGATCAAGCGCTGCGTCCAGCGCGTCATCAAAGGTGCCAGACATTTGCGCGCGCATGCGACGCTCGTAACTTGAAGCTAATACAGGGAATTCCTTTTGGTACTGCTCAAACAAGCCTTCCCAGAGGGCCTGTTGCTGCGCGCCACTGACTCGAGCGTCCCACTGGGAATAGATGTCGGCCGGTATTTCGAAGGGACCATAAGGCCAATTGAGTGCGGCACGGGTTGCTACAATTTCGGCATCGCCAAGCGGCTCGCCGTGGGCCTTGGCGGTGCCCGCACGGTTGGGTGAACCCTTCCCGATGACCGTTTTACACTGGATCAATGTTGGAGCAAATTTATCGCCGCGACCCAGAGCCCATTCCTTGGCCATGGCCAGCGCTTTATCGACGGCCCAGACATCATGCCCATCAACATTAGGAATTACATTCCAACCGTAAGCCTGGAACCTTTTCACAGTGTCGTCACCGAACCAGGGACCCACTTGGCCGTCAATTGAAATGCCATTGTCGTCGTACAAAACAATCAGCTTACTAAGCTGAAAGCTCGCCGCCAAGGCACAAGCCTCATGAGACACCCCTTCCATCAAGCAGCCGTCGCCGTTGAACACATAGGTCAAGTGATCCACCAGTGGGAAGCCCGGACGGTTGTATTCACTGGCGAGATGTTTTTCCGCCAGCGCCATACCGACCGCGTTAGCAATACCTTGGCCTAGTGGCCCAGTTGTCGTCTCCACGCCAGGTGTAATGCCTACCTCGGGGTGCCCCGGGGTTTTGGAGTGGAGCTGACGAAAGGCTTTAAGGTCTTCGATTGTTAATGCGTAGCCCGTGAGATGCAGAACGCTGTAAAGCAACATCGACCCGTGTCCGTTCGACAAAACGAAGCGATCACGATCAAACCAGGTTGGGTCCTTAGGGTTGTGCTTCATATGCCGACCCCATAACGCCACAGCCATTTCAGCCATGCCCATCGGCGCGCCAGGGTGGCCCGAATTCGCTTTTTGAACTGCGTCCATGGACAAAGCGCGAATCGCGTTGGCCATGTCGGCATTGGCCGAAGACACGGGGCTGGAAAGGGGCATTTCGGCCATTGGGAATCCTTGGGTGGGTTCGAGCTGAGGGTAACTCGTTAGAATAGATCTTTGCGGCCGAAATTTTACCTTAGCGACGAATTGGGTTTGGAAGTCAGTGATTTGAAGAGCGTCCCAGCATGACCCCGAGACTACTTTGCGAGCTTCCCGCGACGGGCGGGCTGGTCACCGTCAATTTGGAGCAAAGCCACTACTTGCTCAAGGTTTTAAGGCTCAATCCTGGCGACCAAGTCGAGGTTTTCGATGGCCTGGGTCTTCGCTTTCATGCCAAGATCGTCGCGACCCAAGGCAAGCTCGCGAATTTGTTGGTAGAACCAGGCGAACGCCATCAGCCAATTCGAAAACACAATATCTGGCTGGTGCAGGGACTTCCATCCGGCGACAAGATGGACTGGATCATCGAGAAGGCAGTCGAACTCGGCGTGGGCCGATTTAGCCCCATCGCGTGCGAGCGCTCCATTGTCAAGCTCAGCGGCGCACGAAGCCTCAAGAAGATGGCTCATTGGCAGGCACAAATTGAGGCCGCGTGCATGCAAAGTCAGCGTGATGATCTCATGCTTCTTGACGATGTGAATTCAAGCCAAGCTTGGTTCGAAGGCCCGACCCATGGGGCGTTCAGATTTTTCTTGGATCCGGCAGCGAAGCTAAATTTGCTTGACGCATTGCGGGTGTCCATCGGCAACTCTCGAGACGAGGCGACTTCGAACAAAATAAAAGCCCTTGAAGCTGGCGCCGGTGCTGTGTCACTTACTTTAACGATCATCATGGCCATTGGGCCTGAATCCGGCTTTTCGGACCGCGAGCGCTGGCTCGCCGAGCGCGCAGGGTTTGTGGCGGTCAACCTTGGCAACCAGATTCTACGTACCGAAACGGCTGCTCTAGTGGCCACTGCGAAGCTCCAGGCCTGGCTTGAAATAATTCAAACGCCCGCCTCTGGCGAAGATTTATAATGCTGGCGAATTGCGCGAAAAATCCTCTCAAGCAATCGCCGGTCCATCTACTAAGGAAAGTAAAAATGAGCTTATTACAATCAATTCTCGGTGCCGCTGCCGGAGCAATGACGGGTCAGCAACAATCGCAAAGCAATCCTTTATTACAGGTCGCGCTCAGCTTGTTGAGCAATGGCAATGCCCAAGGCGGCGTTGGCGGTTTGGGAGGCTTGCAAGGGCTCATGGGACTCTTTCAAAACAAAGGCTTGGGCGACGTGATTGGCTCATGGGTCGGGACAGGACAAAATTCTGCCGTCTCGGGCGATCAGCTCTCTCAGGTATTAGGGTCCGGTCAGATCGGTCAAATCGCGAGCCAATTAGGCTTGTCGCATGGCGATGCTGCCAACCAGCTCGCCCAAATTTTGCCAGGTCTCATTGACCAACTCAGCCCTAAGGGTCAGGCACCAGCACAAGGCTTTGGCGGCGCAGAAGACATCATGAAAATGATTGGTGGATTGATGCAACAGCGATAATCTGGTGTGTTGATTCAGATCTATTGAACAAGGCTCAGTGCTTACTGATTTTTTGCACTGAGTAAAAAATTCGAAAGGCAATTTTTCTCTCTGAGAAAAAATCGGAGGCATCCCGAAACACATCCAGCAAAGCGTCGCGCTCGTCCGGGCTGAACTGCGGGCTTTCTGGGAGCGATTCAAGCACAACGACCATCCCCGGACTATCGGCGATGGGCATCGGCTTAATATCGGTTAAGCAGTCATACAAAGCATCGAGATTCTGTCCAAAATGTTTTGGCAACGGGAAACCGGATGCGATGGCCGCGAGCACAGCTTTTTTGTCCTTCGCATGTACACAATTCGCATATAACCAGGTTTGGTCTGAACGCTCAGCAGATCGCTTTAAGTCATCAAGGTCGTATGCGCTGAGTGGCAGCACAGCTTGAAGCGGCATATTGCTCAAGGCGGACATCATCACTCCCTTATTCGCTTGAATGTTTGATAATGATCGTCGCTGTAGTAGAGCTCGATCGAGGACCGAGGTTCACCACCAACCACAATTCTTCTAGCACCCCGGCTTCTCTCGCCAGGCGTCTTCACCGTATATTCCGTGTAAAAGCCTCTAGTTTGTTTAGGCAGAAATCTTTCGCGATTGCCGAAGACTACGCCATCTTTGGAATAAGGGAAAGGCCCGCCCCTACGAATCTGAGCAATCGTCTCCTGGGCCTCGATAGGCAGCGAGGAAATCTGGATGTCGGAAGACCTGCCACTGGCCTCAAAGGACTTCAGCGCGTAGGCATTGTTAGGCTGCAACAGGCCCAACACCGTCGCCAGGCAAAGGGTTGCGGCACCCAAGCTGCGCAACGAAAACCGCGCAGCAATAAAAAAAACGCGTCCAAACATAAAGTCATGCTAGACGAGTTTTCCTTCCATGCCAAGATGCTTCTTAGGGAATTTTAAATGCGCTTGAATCCTATTGCGCAGAAAGCGTTTCGATGGCTCGATCCAACGCCGTGCCGGTCGGTGCAATCTTGGCCTTGCCATGCTTGATCAGCATGGCGAACTCTTCGCGAGACACCGACTGTGTGAAGTCCGGGTGGCGGCGTAACACGAATAGCTTGCGACTCGGACTCACCCACGATACTTTCACTCGCATCGGTTCAGCATCGTCTTGATCCAAATCAATCAAACTCGCCTTAACAATCTTGGCGAGTGAATCCTGTGACGTGTCGAATCCGTCATCCCGATCCTTGGAGGAGGTGGTCGCGGTGTTTGCCAAAGCCTTACTATCGAAATGAATTGTACCGTCCGAGTTCATTCGAACCGAGGATTTGCGTCTAACCTCTGCGCTCTGAGCAGACTGTGCTTTAGCCGTGGTCAATAGATTCGTGGTCCATTTAAACCACTCGTTGAAAAAGGTCTCGCGAACCTCTTGCTCGATCTGAGTAGGTGCTAAGCCTTTCTTCAATCCGTCGATTAATTTGGGGAGCATACTCGCCAAGCGTGCGACCTCCTCGGGGCCTTTAGTCGCCACGCTCCAGATCAGTTGCTCACATACGGCCAAAGAGCGCTCTAAATTTAAACTCTCTGGCGAGCTGGAAAGCTGAGCATGAGCCATCGCATCAACCCACCACTTTTGAGCGAAATCACGTACAAAATCCGGCGTTGAACCATCAATCCTTAAGTTGATCTCGGCCAAAGCGGCCTCGCGAGCGCACATCAGCGCTTCTTCACGTTCAGAATCACGATCCTGTTCAGCGAGTTCAGCGGAGCGACGCTCCTGCTCCAGCCGTACGAACTGGGCGAGACGGTCCCGAGCCTGGTCGAAGATCGCCAGGTCACGGTCGAAACCAAAGATCAAATCGGAAACAATCGTATTGATCTCCAGCACCAGTGGCGATTCCTTGGTCGCGTCCATTTCAGGGTCGCAAGCGGTCTCAGTGATGATATCAATTAGATGCCGTAGCGGGTGCTGGCGACGCGCAAAGAAACTCCGGTCCAACAACGCGGCTTTAATCGCAACCACTTGCAAGCGAAGCAACTGTTGCTTGACGGGGTCCGCTAAGCGCCTGTCCGCATAAATATAGTCAAAAATCAGGGAGACAATCTCAACGGTCACCTGATCGAGGGGCGTACCCTTGTCTCGAGCCTCACTGCTTAACTCACCCAGCAACTGGGCACTTAAGGGAACCTGATGCTGCGACTCCGCTTGTAAGCTGGTCAGCGCCCCAAGGAGCGGTGGCTGCGCAGCAGGCAAGGGTAAATCGGCTACGCCAAACATGCTGGGATCAGCAAGCAATTTGGCGGCCTGGAAGCGCGCCGAAGTTTGACCCGAAGCAATTTGATGGGCGAGCCGCTCAAACATCTCTGCAGCCATCGGAACAGTCATTCCCTGTCCCGAATCTGCGCCATGGCCACCCTGCCAGCCTAAATCGGCCAAAGCATTGGCGTACTCGGAAGGTACGCTCATCATCTCGCCTCCGCTCAGGTCGTTTTTGAGCGACTCCGCGGAGCCGTCCTTACGCGCACTGGCGTTTCGGCCACTGGTCTGAACGCGAGGGCGAATCTTCGGCAGAATTTTGCCAGTTTTCAAGCGAATATTGACGCCGCTGTACACAGCGTTCAAATTCGCCGAGACATAGGGCTCAAAGGCATCGAGTAAAGCCGTGCGCACTTCCGTTAAAGGGGTGACTTCATTGAGCGCGCACTTGAGTGCCTCAAAGATTACTTCAGGTGAAACCGGGTGCTGATCCTCCTCGAACCAGTCGCGCTCGACCAGCGCCGCTAAACGAGCACGAATACCGAGCACTTCATCAGGATCCAATCGGCTCTTGGCACGGTTCACCAAGCGATGCACCGTAATTTGATCTTTAATGATACTGTCGTCTACCAAACTCAATTCGCCGTCTTCAGCAGTCGGCAGGTTGGAGTTTTCAGGTTTATTGAACATGCGCCGTTCAAACACGTCGGAAAAGCCACGTTTGAATTTAGATTGAATATCGTGTTTATGCTGCCTAATAATTGACACTGCTTCAAGCAAAGCCTGCTGCTCTTCGCGCTTTACCTTCTTAAGCGCCTGATCGGTCAACTCACCACTCATTTTCTCTAAGGCTTCAAGCACAACCGCTGACAGCTTCGTCACAATTTGCTCGCGACACTCCTCAAGCATTGTGAAGCGTTTTCGAGAATCGATGGGGATCCCGACCTCCTCTTGAGCGCTCGGGGTCGCATAAGCAGTTGACATAGTGAATTCCTTCTTGTGTCCGAAGGTTACGGGTCTCCACTTGCTTGGTCAATCATCGGGTCACCAGCGGCGGAACTAATTCACTACAGCCCCGACCACCGGTCGAAAAGTAAAAATGAACGGCGGACCATTGCCGCCTCAAGTTTTAGCGCACGCTATTGATGTCGACAACTGTCCAGGCGGTCATGTTGACAATGCGACGCACTGTCGCGGTGCTGGTCAGGATATTGATCGGTGCAGCAACCCCCAACAGGACCGGACCAACCGCCACATTATTGCCCGCAGCGGTTTTTAGCAGGTTGTATGAAATATTGGCGCTATCAATGCCCGGCAAGACTAATAGATTGGCTTCACCCTTGAGTGTCGAGTTGGGCATTGTTGCGCGCAATAGGTCAGCGTCCAAGGCCACGTCGCCATGCATTTCACCGTCGACTTCTAACTCGGGTGCTTTTTGTTGAAGCAAGCGCAAGGCCTCACGCATGCGCAGCGCCGAAGGATGGTCCGAGGTACCAAAATTGGAATGGGACAACAGTGCAACCTTGGGTTTAATGCCAAAACGCCTGAGCTGTTCGGCCGCTAACATCGTAATCTCGGCTAGCTGGGCACCGCTTGGACCTTCATTCACATGGGTATCGACCAGGGTCACTTGGCGTCCAGGCAACATTAGGGTATTCATGGCCGCGTACACGCTCGCGCCGGGACGCTTCCCAATCACTTGATCGATAAAGTTCAAATGCTGACCATAGGTGCCAAAGGTGCCGCAAATCATCCCGTCGGCATGGCCCTTCTTAATCATCATCGCGCCAATTAAGGAATGGCGACGACGCATTTCAATTTTCGCATACGCCTCGGTCACCCCGCGTCTCTGGGCTAGAAGATGATAGGTCTCCCAATAATCACGATAGCGTTCGTCATACTCAGGATTCACCAACTCGTAATCTACACCGGCCTTTAAGCGCAAGCCAAACTCCTCGATGCGCTTGGACAGCACTGCAGGTCGACCGATCAGAACCGGACGTGCTAATCCTTCATCCACCACCACTTGAACCGCACGCAGGACTCGCTCGTCTTCGCCCTCGGCATAGACAATACGCTTGTTAGAAGCGCGCTTGGCCGTGGTGAAGATCGGTTTCATGAAGTTGCCGGAGCGGTAGACAAACTGTTCCAACTGAGCCCGATAAGCTTCAAAGTCCTTGATTGGGCGGGTAGCCACCCCGCTTTCCATCGCGGCCTTGGCCACGGCAGGAGCAATCCGCACGATCAGACGCGGGTCGAAGGGCTTAGGTATCAAATACTCCGGACCAAACGATAGGTTCAACGCGCTATAGGCGGTTGCGACCACATCGGAGAGTTCGGCTCGCGCGAGCTCAGCGACTGCATGAACCGCGGCAATTTCCATGGTCCGAGTAATGGTCGTAGCGCCGACGTCTAGAGCTCCCCGGAAAATAAACGGGAAGCACAGAACGTTATTGACTTGATTAGCATAGTCGGTACGACCGGTGGCGATAATTGCATCATCACGCACCTTCTTGACATCCTCAGGCATAATTTCGGGATCAGGATTGGCAAGCGCAAAGATCAATGGCCGCGCGGCCATCTTGACCACCATCTCAGGTTTGAGAACGCCGCCAGCCGATAAGCCTAGGAATACATCGGCCCCCTCAACGATATCGCCCAAAGTACGAGCTTCAGTCTCCTGTGCAAAGCGATCCTTGTCTGGATCCATTAACTCTTTGCGACCGAGGTAAACGACGCCGGCCAGGTCGGACACCCAAATGTTTTTGAGGGGAAGCCCAAGATCCAGAAGCAAATCCAAACAAGCCAGCGCAGCGGCTCCGGCACCGCTCACCGCAACTTTCACCTTAGTAATGTCTTTGCCCACCACCTTTAACCCGTTGGTCAAAGCCGCACCCACCACAATTGCTGTGCCGTGCTGATCGTCGTGAAACACCGGAATTTTCATTCTCTCACGGAGTTTGCGCTCCACATAGAAACAATCTGGAGCCTTGATGTCCTCGAGATTGATCCCTCCAAATGTCGGCTCCATTGCCGCAATGATGTCCACCAATTTATCAAGATTGGTTTCAGCCAACTCAATATCAAACACATCAATTCCGGCGAATTTTTTGAACAGAACCGCCTTGCCTTCCATAACCGGCTTAGCCGCTAAAGGCCCGATGTTACCCAAGCCAAGAACTGCGGTTCCATTAGTCACCACGCCAACCAAATTACCTCGGCTGGTATAGCGATAGGCATTCGCCGGGTCCTTGACGATTTCCTCACAGGCTGCTGCAACGCCTGGCGAATAGGCCAGCGCAAGATCACGCTGATTGGTCAGACTTTTGGTGGGAGCAATCGAAATCTTGCCTGGACTTCCAGTCTCGTGGTACTCCAGGGCCGCTTTTCTTAATTGAGGATCCATCGGCTTGAGCTTTCAATGAGGGAGGGTTAGTCTGAAAGGAGTAAGGTAAATTTCGGGCTTACTCGTAAGGGCTAGTAGTTTAGCCTCGAATCAAGTTAATTCATGGCGCCCAGGCTTACTTCGCGTCGTAAAACACTTATAACCTTTTGTATTATTAAGTACTATCGTGGCCGAATTGGACCGCAGCACAGCGCCTGACAGGCGCATCGCCCATCTCGACATGGATGCTTTCTATGCCTCGGTGGAGTTGCTTCGTCGACCTAAATTGAGAGGACGACCGATCGTCATTGCCGGGCACCATCCTAAAGTCTTGAGAATCGACGCGAGCATGCGCGGCGTGACCACCACAGCCAACTACGAGGCCCGCAAATATGGCGTGAGGAGCGCGATGTCCTTGGCTGAAGTCGCTCAACGCTGCCCGGACTGCTTGGTCGTAGCCGTCGACTTTGACGAATACCGACGACTGTCGCGCATGTTCAAGGCCGTGATTCGCAGCTTCACCTCGCAAATGGAAGACCGCGGTATTGACGAAGTTTACTTGGATTTAAGCGCGGTGGCAGGCGTTACGCAAGAGCGCGGGCTAACGCTTTCACGGCGTATCCAACAAGCGGTGTTTGACGCGACCGGGCTGACTTGTTCTATTGGACTTTCGCCAAACAAGCTTATTTCGAAAATCGCTTCCGATTTGGAAAAGCCCAATGGACTGACCCTCATAGAGGCTTTCGAGATCCCAGACAAAATTTGGCCTTTGGCGGTCAACAAAATAAACGGTGTCGGGCCCAAGGCCAATGAGCGTCTAGCGAACCTTGGCATCACCACAATAGGGGAACTTGCTCAGAAGCCGCTTGACCTTTTACATGCGCACTTCGGTCGCAATTACGGTCAGTGGCTGTTCGAATCAGCACGTGGACTCGATCAGCGCGAAGTGGTGACCTTCAGCGAGCCAAAGTCGCGCAGTGAGGAAACCACCTTCGAACGCAAGCTCCACCCTCAGCGTGATTGGATTCAAATTGCACGCATTGTGTCGGCTCAAGCGGAATCCGTCGCGCGAGGCCTGGATCGTCGGCAATACCTGGCGAAAACTGTTGGGGTGAAGGTGCGCTTTGATGATTTTCGCATCGTCACCCGGGATGTCAGCATGCGCGAACCCAATGCTGATCCAGTGTTGTTTCGCCGTGCGGCCTCCGAGGCGCTAGCTCGGGTTGCACTCGAACGCCCGATACGTCTTTTAGGAGTCAGAGCCAGCCAACTCGAGCACTCAGGTCAACGGCAAAGACCCGCTGCGGAGCAGCGCGAGTCTGCGGATGACCAAGGTAAACAGCGCAATGCAAACACTGCACAAATCCCAGGCCAGGACACGACTGGAGATCTATTTTCGTAAAGCGGCCCGGCGCGCCTTCTGCCACCCAGCCGCCCCAGATCAAGCCAAGTATTGCTGCAAGACTCTCGCCACATGGATCGCCGAGCGCTGCGCACCGTCTTTGATTTGATGTCGGCAACTTGTGCCATCGGCGACGATCAGGTCATCAGGACCCGCCTTTCGTACAGCAGGCAAGAGATTCAACTCGGCCATAGCCATCGACACCTCAATGTGCGCGGCTTCATAACCAAAGCTGCCCGCCATGCCGCAACAGCTTGACTCTATCGTGCTCACCTTTAGACCCGGCACTAGACCCAGGACTTGTTCAATCGGACGCACCGCATCAAAGGCCTTTTGGTGACAATGGCCATGCAACCAAGCAGTACGGTCACTCGCTGGCTTGAGCTTCAAAATGAAACGCTGAGCGTCGATTTCTCTAGCAATAAATTCTTCCAATAAGAATGCTTGACCAGACAGCTTCAGCGCTAACTCTCGCAGGGCCGGATCAAGCTTCAAAGACAAGAACTCATCACGCATCGTCAAAAGACATGACGGCTCAAGGCCGATCACCGGAACACCTTTACCAATCCATTTTTGAAGGCCTCGCAAAGTTCTCTCAGCCTCATATTTGGCATCAACCAGCATGCCCTGACTGAGATAAGTTCGCCCACAGCATAAAGGGCGCGATTCAATATCTTTAAAGGTCGGTTGCGCGAGATGAACTCGATAACCTGCCGCCTCAAGCACTTCTTTCGCCGCGAGCAAATTTTCGGACTCAAAATAGTTATTGAAGGTATCGGCCCAAAGGACTACTTCGGCCGCACCATCACTGGCGTTGCGCGACAGGTTGGTGCCACTGAGGTTGGTAAACACCCGACCAGGCCAGGTTGGCAAACTGCGCTTGGCGGAAAAACCGAGTAGTGCCTCACTCAGCCGAGCAGCCCCTGGCAGCCGATCTCGCATATTCATCAAGAAAGAAACTTTACTGGCGAGTGGTGCATAGCGCGGCAAATGCACCACCAACCATTGCCCAAGGCTCAATCGCTTGCCACTTTGACGCTGTTGATGCAGTACCTCAATCTTCATACGGGCCATGTCTACGCCTGTCGGACAATCGCGCTTACAACCCTTGCAACTTACGCAAAGTTCAAGTGCTTGAACAATTTCTGGAGAATTAAGATCCACTGCGCTCTGCGCTCCAGGCGCTAGCGCGCCGTCAGGATGCTCGTGGCGGAGTTGTCCAGATATGGCCAGGCGCAAGGTATTGGCGCGGCCTCGAGTAAGGTGCTTCTCGTCGCGTGTGACTCGATAGCTTGGGCACATCGTGCCCGCGTCAAATTTTCGACAATGGCCATTGTTATTGCACATCTCGAGGGCTTTTGCAAAACCCTGCGAAGGGTCTGCGCCACTGCCCGCCTCACCGACCTCCTCCGTCACCGGATCGGCCTGCACATTCCAAGCGGACCAATCCAAACCCGTTGTCATCGCGCGCGCCACATAGCCCGGCATATAGCGAAACAGAGCCGCTTCGTCCATGCGCGCTGGTCGCACAATCTTGCCTGGATTCATCATGCCCTTGGGATCGAACAAGTCCTTAACCTCTTCGAAGGCGTGATTCAAGCGCTCACCAAATTGCCAGCGCACCCACTCACTACGAGCCAGACCGTCACCGTGCTCGCCCGAATAAGCCCCTTTATATTTGCGCACCAAGGCGGAAGCCTCTTCGGCGATTGCACGCATTTTGGCCGCACCGCCTTGCGCACCTGATTGACGCATATCCAAAATAGGCCGGACGTGTAAGGTTCCCACCGAGGCATGGGCATACCAAGTGCCCCGCGTACCATGCTTGCCGAAGACTTCGGTGAGAGACTGGGTGTACTCAGCAAGGTGCTCGAGCGGCACCGCACAGTCTTCAATAAAACTCACTGGCTTGCCATCACCACGAAGTGACATCATGATGTTCAGGCCCGCCTTGCGAACTTCCCATAACTCCTTCTGGCGCGATGCGTCGAGCATCTCCACGACCGTACCGGGCAGCCCGAGATCGCCCATAAGCTCGCCCAAGGCCTTCATTCTCTGTTGCAGTACAACCAGATCATCGCCGGCAAACTCCACCAAGAGAATGGCTTCTGGCGTTTGCGCGAGCGGGTTGACCAGGGCCGTCTCCATCGTGCCCTTAAATGCCGGGTTTCGACGCGCCAAATCGATCATGGTTCGGTCTACTAACTCAACCGCGACTGGCCCGAGCTTGACAATGTGCTGTGCGCTATCCATGGCTCGATAAAAGCTCTCAAAGTTCACAACCGCAAGCAGCTTCTTCGAGGGCAAAGGGGCGAGCTTTAAATGCAAGCGTCGAAATAGAGCCAAGGTGCCTTCCGAGCCCACTAATAGGTGCGACAAATTCACAGAGTTGTCCGCGGTGTACGGTCGCTCAGACATCGGATGAAAGACATCGAGGTTGTAGCCCCCGACACGCCGTAAAACGCGCGGCCACACGCGTTCAATTTCACTTTTTTCACGCTCACCAATTGCAAACAAGCGCGATACTAATTCGGCCGTTCGGGTGCTTGTCATGGGGCGAGCCGCGTTCACTCCAAAGTCGCCAAAATACTCCTGCGTGCCATCGGCAAGAACCGCGTCGATACCCAAGACGTTGTGCACCATGTTGCCATAGGCGAGCGAGCGTGAACCACAGGAATTGTTTCCCGCCATACCGCCGAGAGTCGCTTGAGCTGAAGTGGAAACATCGACCGGATACCAAAGGCCATGAGGCTTAAGATAGGCGTTGAGATGATCTAACACTAGCCCCGGCTGCACCTCAACAGTTTGGTTCTGGGCGTCGAAATGAATGATCCTGTTGAGGAACTTGCTTTGGTCAATGACCAAAGCTTCGCCCACTGTTTGCCCACACTGACTCGTCCCACCGCCTCTTGGCAAGACCGGCAAACTCATCTCTTTAGCGAGGTCTAGAGTGGCTAAAACATCGGCTTCATCGAGCGGCACCACCACTCCGATGGGCTCGATCTGATAGATTGACGCATCTGTGGAATAGCGCCCGCGCGAAGCTGCATCAAATAACACCTCACCTTTCAGAACCCGACGCAGGCGAGTCGCAATTCGGCTACGCTCCAGAGACGGCGAAGATTTAGCATTTAGAACATGGAAGGCAAGGGGGGCGTTCATAGACGGGCGTTCATTTTTGATGTAGGTTAATTTTATTACTCATGCTGCTTACAATGCGGCATCTGCAAGCCGCAAATCCATCACTGCATCGCGCTTGTTACGCAGATGCTGCTCGAGCAAAAGACGTAACGTCGCTCCGTCTTTTGCACTAAGTGCGTCCATCATTTGCTGATGCTCAATCATGGCCTGGTCCCACTTGTCACGATTAAAGTTGGAGCGAAAGCGAAGCGCTTGAATTCGAAGATTGATCGCATCATAGGTCTCAGCGAGCACGGGATTTCCGGCCGCTCGATTAATCGCCTGATGAATCGCCTTATTGCATCGATAGTAAAGCGGCAGGTCACTACGAGCATGAGCCGCCAGCATCTCGAAATGTAAAGCCTTGATCTCGCTCAGGCTGGGAGCATCACAGCGTTGTGCGGCCAGTTCACCGGATAGACCTTCCAGGCAACTCATCAATTCAAACAAATGCAAAATAGTATCGGCATTAAGTGCTGCAACCACCGCGCCGCGGTTGGGCACCAAGTCCACAAGCTTTTCCGCCGCAAGCATCTTGATCGCCTCGCGCAACGGCGTGCGCGACACCTGGAGATGTTCAGAAAGTACCCGCTCATTTAGCTTCGAGCCTGCCTGGAGTTGACCCTCAGTGATCATCAGTCGCAAGCACTCGGCCACTTCCTCGTGAAGCGGCTTTCTTTCGATAAAATTATTTTGCATACAAAATACTCGTCCAAATGAGGTTGACTTTAGGTATTTTTGCATACAAAATACAAAATATCAATGGAATGTCGTCCATAGCGAGCTCTTAGCCCCTGGTTGCTTACCCGGCTGGTATTCCCGTCAAATCACCTTATCTACCCTGGGACTCCCCATGAAACTATCCGGCAACCTCAGCCTTAACTCCCACCCATCAGGTCGTCATTTTTTGCAAATTCCCGGGCCAACCAATGTTCCAGATCGTGTGCTTCGCGCGATGGATTACGCAACCATTGACCATCGCGGCCCGGAGTTTGCCGCGCTTGGGAAATCAGTGCTCAATGGCATGAAAAAAATTTACCAAACTCAGAGTCACGTGGTGATCTACCCAGCTTCTGGCACAGGCGCCTGGGAAGCGGCTTTGGTCAACACACTGTCTCCTGGCGACACCGTACTGATGTACGAGACCGGCCAATTTGCCACGCTTTGGCAAAAACTCGCCACCCGTTTGGGCTTGAAGACTGATTTTATCGAGAGCAATTGGCGGCATGGCACTGACCCGGTTGCCATTGAGGCCAAACTTCGCGCAGACTCTCAACATCAAATTAAAGCGGTCTGCGTCGTCCATAACGAAACCTCGACCGGTGTGACCAGTCGCATTGCCGACGTCCGCAAGGCCATAGACGCCGCCAAGCATCCGGCGCTGCTCATTGTTGACACCATCTCATCTCTCGGCTCGGTCGATTATCGCCATGACGAATGGGGCGTCGATGTGACCGTTGCCGGCTCACAAAAGGGTCTCATGCTTCCACCGGGCCTGTCCTTTAACGCTATCAGCGCAAAAGCCTTGGACGCCAGTAAGACGGCTCGCCTGCCCCGCGCCTACTGGGCATGGGAGGAAATGATTGCAAGCAACGCGACCGGCTATTTCCCCTATACCCCCGCCACCAACTTACTCTATGGCCTTCACGAAGCCATCGCCATGCTGATGGAAGAAGGCCTCGACAAGGTATTTGCGCGCCACCAACGACACGCCGCCGCAACCCGCGCTGCGGCCAAGGGCTGGGGACTTGAAATTCTTTGTGAAAACCCTGCCGAATATAGCCCTGCATTGACCGCAATCATGACTCCCGAAGGGCACAGCGCCAATGCCCTGCGCAAAATTATTCTCGAACACTTCAACATGTCTCTTGGACAAGGCTTAGGTAGGGTGACCGACAAAATTTTCCGTATCGGCCATTTGGGCGATTTCAATGACCTTACCTTGATGGGCACGCTTGCTGGCGTGGAGATGGGCCTGAAGCTCGCTGCGATCCCGTATCAAAAAGGCGGCGTCAACGCTGCCATGGATAGTTTGAGCAGCGCATCGCCCAGCCATCTCGCAAAAGCAGCATAATTGCAACTCATTTCAAATCAAAAATCAAAATACTTCCGGAGACCTTCGATGCTCGTCAATCGCTGCTCAATTTCTTTGCTCACGCTTCACCTAACGCTTGTAGGCGTTCTAGGCTTGAGTGTCGGTCCAGCAAGCGCCCAAACCCAAGGCTGGCCGAACAAGCCTATTCGCCTCATCGTTGGCTTTCCCCCGGGCGGCGGCACCGATATTATTGCCCGCGAAATGGCCCCCAGGTTGTCCGAACTCCTGGGTGCTCAGGTGGTCATCGAAAATAAGGCGGGGGCCTCGGGTGCGATTGGCGCCGAACTCGTCGCCAAGTCAGCGCCAGACGGCTACACGTTGGTTATGGGCCATGCCATTCCCAATGCAATCGCTCCCAACGTCCTTACCAAGGTCGGCTATAACGCCGCAACTGATTTCACTGCCATCACCTATATTGGTTTCGTTCCAAATATTTTGGTCGTTAACCCCTCGGTGCCAGTCCAAACGGTCGCGGAACTGATTGCTCTCGCCAAAAAGCAACCGGGCGTTCTAACCTATGCATCGTCCGGGATTGGCAGCTCGCAGCATTTGGCGGGCGCATTGTTTAGTCAAATTACCGACGTTAAAATGAACCATGTCCCCTACAAGGGCAGTGGACAGGCGGTCATTGATTTGCTCGCAGGCCAAGTGACAATGAACTTCGACACCATGCCTCCTGTGCTGCCCCACATCAAGTCGGGCAAGTTGCGTCCGCTGGCCATCTCTACCGAGAAACGCATGCCTCAACTGCCGAATGTCCCAACCTTTGCAGAGGCCGGCATTAAAGGCTTCGATGTCACCAATTGGTACGGCGTTCTTGGACCCAAGGGTATGCCCAAGGATATTGTCGCCAAACTCAATGATGCAATCAAGAAGTCTTTGGCGGACCCGGCGGTGTCTTCCAAGCTTGAGCCACAAGGTGTGATTCCGCAAGGACCAAAGACTCCAGAGGAATACGATGCATTCATCAAAGCCGAACTAAACAAGTATGCAAAAATGGTCAAAGAGCTGCAAGTTAAGGCAGAATAATCGATGAGCAGCGTGAGCACTAGTTCGGGTCCTAGATCAACCCAACCATCAAGCCCGAAGGCCGGCCCGTTAGCGGGCATGAAGGTGCTCGAGCTCGCCCAAATCATGGCCGGACCTACCTGTGGTTTGATGCTCGCCGATCTCGGAGCAGATGTCGTTAAGGTCGAGAAGCTTCCCGGCGGCGACGACGTCCGCAGTTACAAAGATCCGCTCATCAACGGTATCGCAGCCCCCTTCCTGATGCTCAACCGCAATAAGCGTAGCATCGGCATGAACTTAAAAATGCCTCAGGCCCAGGCCGCCTTCAAAAAAATGGTGTTGAAAAGCGACGCGCTCACTGAGAACTATCGCAAAGGCACGCTCGAGAAAATGGGCCTGGGCTATGAAGTACTTAAGTCGATCAATCCTGGTCTGATTTATTGCGCCATTTCTGGTTACGGTCGCACGGGCCCGATGGCCGACAAAGGCGGGTTTGATCTCATAGCTCAGGGCTTCTCTGGGTTGATGAGTATTACCGGCGAACCTGGTCGACCTCCAATTAAAACCGGCAATTCCGTTGCGGACATTAATTCGGGCATGCTGGCCTGTACCGGTATTCTTGCCGCCTATATTGAAAAACTACGCACCGGCCAGGGCCAAATGGTCGACACTTCCTTGATGGAGGCCGGGCTACAGCAAACCTACTGGCATGCCGCCATATACTTTGCAACCGGCAAGAGCCCACAACCTACTGGCTCTGCGCATGTATTAACCGCCCCCTACCAGGCCTTCAAAACCGCAGATGGCTACGTCAATATTGGCGGCGCTAATCAGGCCAATTGGGAGCGTGTTGCACAAGTGCTCAACCACCCCGAGTGGATCGATGACGAGCGTTTCAAGCTGAGCCCGAATCGACATAAAAATATTGATCAGCTTGCCCCTCTGATGGAAGCGGAACTCGGCGCACAGACTACCGACTACTGGGTCGATATGTTTGAAACCGCCGGTGTGCCGGTCGGACCTGTGCATAGCATCGGACAGGCACTTGAGCATGAACAGGCGCTCGCGCGTGGCATGATTGTTGAAGTGGATCACCCGCAAGCGGGACGCCTTCGAACCTTAGGCAATCCGATCAAGCTTTCCAACAACCGAGCGGACATGACCCGTCCCGCCCCAAACCTCGGTCAACACTCGCGAGAAATCTTGCGCGAGTTTGAATTTTTGGACGGGGAAATTGACGACTTGCTTTCCACCGGTGCAGTGAATTAGGTATTTTTGCAAGTCCTTATGTGTGCAAGTCACACTAGAATAGCGGCATGAGTACACAACACACCCTGCCCAAACTGGCCCGACGCACAGGTAATATTTCACCGTTCCAAGTGATGGAGCTGGTCAAGCAAGCCGCGGCTCTCGAAGCGCAAGGTGCCCCGATAATCCACATGAGTATTGGCGAACCGGACTTTACTGCGCCGCCGAAGGTCCTTGAAGCCCTGGCAAAGGCAGCCCAAGCGCCTAAGACTCAATACACCGCCGCAGTGGGTATCGCCCCACTTCGAGCAGCGATTGCCAAGTACTACGCTGACGAGTACGGACTAAAGATTGCGCCTTCCAGGATTATCGTCACAGCAGGTGCTTCAGCAGCCCTGACGCTTGCCTGTTGCGCGCTGGTCAATCCGGGTGATGAGGTACTGCTGACCGATCCAAGCTACCCCTGTAATCGGCATTTCATCGCGGCCTTTGATGGTCTCCCTAAGCTGGTGGCAGTAGGGCCAGAAACACGTTTCCAAATGACCCGCGATCTACTCCTCGCCCACTGGACCGATAGAACCCGGGGCACACTTTTAGCGACACCCGCCAATCCCACGGGCACCTCGATTCCGTTCGAAGAATTAAGGGCGATCGTCGAGGCAGTGCGTGAGCGTGGCGGCTTCACTATTGTCGACGAAATCTATCTGGGTTTGTCGTATGCTAACGAGCAAGGCATGGAGGCCAAGGTTCGCTCGGCCTTGGAGCTGGGTGACGATATCATTATCACCAACAGTTTTTCGAAGTTCTTTCACATGACCGGTTGGCGGCTAGGTTGGTTGGTCGTCCCGGAAGGTCTCGGCGCAACTTTCGAAAAGCTGGCCCAGAATTTATTTATCTGTGCGTCGGCTTTGGCGCAGTATTCTGCCCTGGTTTGTTTCGAGCCGGAGAATATGGCGATCTACAAACAAAGAAGAGCGATCTTCGATGAGCGGCGCAGATACATTGTAGGTGCCGTGCGATCACTCGGCTTTGATGTACCCGTTGAGCCCGACGGGGCCTTTTACGTGTATCTCGACTGCGCTGCCTTGTGCGCAAAACTCCGAGTGACAGGCAGTACGCAACTTGCCCAAAAACTCTTGATTGAGGCCAATGTCTGTTTGGTGCCGGGCACCGATTTCGGTAGCAATCAGCCCGAGCGCTATATGCGTCTGTCGTACGCCACTGAACTCGGACAGATGAAAGAAGCTGTCAGGCGCATTGCAGAGCTGATTCAGCGCGCGGCCTGATAAACCACCTGATCATCCTGGGCGTATATCGCGCAAGCTTTTAGCCCAGCAGCTTTGCAGCGTTTCATGGCACGCTCAGCAGGGTCACTCACCTCAGCAACGTTAGAGGGTTTAGTACCCCAGGCACCAAAGCAGCGGCCGCCTTTCTCGACCACGAAGGCGCGAGGCTTTTCTCGTGTCAACCAATCGTCTTTGTAAATCACGCGACAACGCTCAGACACTAAGGGAATCATCTCCGAATTTGCGAGAAGCGCAGCCATATTGGCCACTTCAGTGGCGCGGGTCGCGCCGGTGTCCACATGGTTCGACGATGCGGCAAGCGCAATTACGGGTGTTGCATTCGGCGCATTTGGCGCATCCGAATCAAGCTTTAAGCGGCTTGCACATCCATTCAGAACAAGCACCGATAAAAGTACCAGGCCAGAAACCAGGGGTCTCAAAAAGCTAACAAGATTTTTCATACAAACCTTCCATGAACGCCTTTGTAATACAAAGACTCATGAAGCTTGCCAAAAGCTCAGCGAACCAGTTAGGCCTGCGAGGTTGACGGCGGTACTGGCGGGATCAACGGTATCAAGACGCTAATCCCAGGGCAAACCAAGCCGTCATTTCTCGGTTCGCGAAACCTTTACCAAGTCCGGGGAGACACTGATTTCCTTAGACTTGTCTTCAAGGACTGGCGCTACAGGAACCTCGCTTGCTGGAGCCAAAAGTTCGCGGGTCGCACCGCTCCTGGCGGGGGCATCAGAGGCCAGACCAGGAGTTAATAAACCCTCAGTGAGCATGCTCGTTTCCGCTTTTCTAACTTCGGCGGCGCTTGACTCGGACACCTTACTGGGAGTCTGCCATTTCGCAAGCAGCCACTCCGGCGCTTTCAACGGCGCCGCCGGCACAACACGTCCTGCTGCCGCGGCGAGAATACGCTCTCGCTCAGAAAGAACTTTGTAGGCATAGCCGCCGTCGTTCTCGTGATGAGCTGCGCCTACGTAATGTTTCAGCGCCATTTCGTTGGAAGACGTGCGACGCAAATACTCTTTTAAAATCAGAATGCCGACGTGAATATTGGTGGCCGGGTCATACGCCATATGCTTGCCGCCGAAGGGCTCAAATTTATCCTTATGAGCCACTAAATGAACCTGCATCAAGCCTTGTGCTCCCACATGACTTTGCGCTGCAGGTTTAAAGTTCGACTCGACGGCCATCACAGCGAGTACAAGCATTGGATCGACACGCTGCCGTGTAGCTTCCTGGAACGAGAGCCCAACGTACTGTTGCACCTCGTCTAGCGCGACGCGATACTTTTTGGCCACGTAGGACGCGACCCGCAATTGCTCACGGCTCAAGCCCAGACCCGCCACATCCGGCTCAAGTTCGGGTGTTACCGAACGCAAGCTCGCTTCGACGGCATTCAAACTTGAACGAATCGACATCTCCGCTTGCACGGCCATCTCAGACGACGCGATCTCCTGCGCCATAGGTCTCAAATAGGGTTGAACCACAGGCACTATCGATACGGACACACCAGCAAGGAGCGCGTAGCCCAAGAAGGGAGATTGCGCAATGCTGGCTCGAGTCATGTGCACCGCATACACCAGTGCGCCATAAAATTTATCAACTTGATGCTGCTTCAACATCAACCTCCGTCGGCTTACACCGGTTCAAGAAAGCGAGTCACCGCAGTCTTGGGTATCTCGAGGCAGGATAGCCTGGAGATGCAGCTTAGTGGTCAAGTGACTGAGCCCCGGCTCTCCGGCCACAAGCTTTTCACTCGAACGGCGCGAAGTTTAGGCGGCAATCGCGCTTCGGTCAAACCCTAAAAGCCCGAAACACGGTAAAAACCACTAGCTCTAGTGACGCAAACCTAGCAAAACACTAGCTATTGGGTGGGAAAAGGCCGGTTTTACGCTGAAATTTCGCTATTACTGCGCATGAACCCATTTTAAAATTTGATCTTGAAGAAGTTGCGATCCTTCCGCTTTTGGGCCGTTGACCAGGACAACAACCGCAAACTCGCGCCCAGAAACACTTCGCACATAGCCAGCAATACTTCTCACCGCGGCGATCGAACCCGTTTTGATCCAAGCATTGCTTGCAATCGGGTCTCGACTCAAGCGAGATCGCATTGTGCCATCTACACCCACCAGCGGAAACGACTCTTTTAATATTGATGCCACTGGACTCGCCGCCGCATCTTTCAACAAGGTTGCAAGATGCAGCGCGCTCAAGCGCTCAGTACGCGACAAGCCTGCTCCGTTATCAATATGCATTTCAGGAAAATGCAAACCACGATTCTTTAGCCACGTGACTAAGGCATTGCGCGCGCGCTCTGGTGTGGCCGGGAGCTTAGTCATCTCATAGCTCAACTGCAACAACATCTGACGCGCCATGACGTTGTTACTAAACTTATTAACGTCTCGCACAGCATCGGCTAAGTTGCGAGGCGACTCCCAGACAAACCAAGGCTTCAGATTTTTAAAGCTGACGTCTTTGACAAAGCGTGTTTGGCCCGCGTAACTTCCACCCGCCGCAAGCCAAGCCGATTTAAAGAATGCTTGGATAAACTGCTGGTGAGTGAGTACGGATACATAATTACCCTGCTCGCCACAAGCGCTCGAGTAAAGGCCCGACACAAGGATACGAGCAGCTTTCGGGCTTGCGTCATCGCGAATTGACAAGCCTGTGACGCCATGACGACAAGGGCCAGTTACCATTTTAACGTCAACCTCTAAGGCAACGTCGGCCAACTCTGGATCCATGCGCACGTTGAGCCCTTGCGGGCCGGGGCCTACAATGAAATTGGTCGCCTTGAAATTCATCAAGGCTGCATTGGGGCGTACGTTATAGGGTTGGGTAGGATCGCCATCAAAGGGCTCGACACTTTGCTCTCCAACGTCGTAGATCGAAGCGTCCAACAAGATGTCGCCTCGTATATCTCTAAGCCCCTTCGCGCGCAGCTTCAGGACCAACTCCTGGACGTCTTCGATGACCATTTTCGGATCACCGCCACCTTTGATGATTAAGTCGCCTGGCAAAACATCCCCGTCCAGAGGTTTGCCTAGAAAGAACTGCGTACGCCAACGATAGTTTGGGCCCAGCAAACTCAACGCTGCATAGGTGGTTAGTACTTTCATGGTCGACGCGGGATTGAGTGGTTCGTCCGCATTGCTGAGAAATACTGGCGCGGCGCTCCCGAGATCCAATATTGCGACACCGACTTGCTTGTGATGAAGCCCAGCCGCCTGAAGCCATTTCCCCAAAGGCATTTCGCCCGCATGTGACGCATGAAAAAACAAGCCAAGTAGCGCGCTTAGGACCAGAGTGCCTATAAACGGAAAGATCCGCAGAAGCCTTTTCTTAAAAATCAAAATCATGCGGAATTATCCCATGCATTGAAGGCGCGAGGCGCGTCGTATACTTTGACCAAACCAGGGGGCTATGCAAATCCATGGTCAATTCAAATTAAGGAGACTTCATTGCTTCAACAATCTCAAAACAAACGCGTCAAGAGCAATAAAAACATGTCCGCCAAGCTCGTGGGCAAAACGGCGATCGTCACCGGTGCTGCGCAGGGCATCGGGGCAGCCATTGCGCAATGCTTTTTGGCCGAAGGCGCGCAAGTGCTTTTAGTTGATCGGGATCAGTCTGCTCTTCGCAAAGAAGTGAAAGCATTGCAGGCCGATTCTAGCAATTCAGTTTCAAGCATCAAGAGCTTGGCACTCGATGTCACCGCCCCCGGCGCGGGTAGCAAAGCACTTAAAGCCTGCATCAAGGCCTTTGGCCGATGTGACATCTTGGTGAACAACGCAGGAATTACCCATGCCGCAAGCTTTTTGGAGTTGAAGGAAGAAGACTTTGATCGAGTCTTGAACACCAACCTCAAAAGCTATTTCGTATTCGGTCAAGCGCTCGCCAAACATTGGGTCGCCGCCAAGCAGGCGGGGGTGGTTGTGAACATGTCGAGCGTCAACGCCATCCTCGCAATACCCGACCAGATTCCCTACGTTGTATCGAAAGGTGCAGTGAACCAATTAACAAAGGTCATGGCGATCGCCCTTGCGCCTTACAACATACGCGTAAACGCTATTGGGCCAGGCACGATTGCCACTGAGCTCGCCAGAAAGGCCGTAATGAGTTCCGAAGCGGGGCGTCAAAAGATCATGGCTCGCACGCCGCTGAAGCGCCTCGGCGAGCCGAGCGAAGTGGCGTCTGTGGCGCTTTTCCTGGCCTGTCAAGACTCAAGCTACATGACCGGACAAACCATTTATCCAGACGGTGGAAGGTTGGCGCTCAACTACACTGTGGCGATTGATTGAGGGAATCGCAATGAGCAAAGACTTCAGCACGATGGAAGACTCCAATCCGTCCACCAATACCGACATTCATCGCAGCTCCGATCCCGCCAAGCGCATCACCATCAAGGGCGGTCTTGCTGCAAGTCTGGCCGCACTTTTCGGTGGAAGCGCCTTGTCGGGCTGTGTCTCATCTGAGGTCATCAGAAAAAGCGGTCCGACCGGCCAATGGGGTCCAGCGACCCTTGGTTTCAAAGGGATCTCCACCTCAGCGATTGATACGATGGTGGTGCCCGAGGGCTATGCCGCACGCGCGATGATCCCCTGGGGAGAGCCGGTCGGCGTTCCAGGCAACATGCCTGCTTTCAAAGACGATGCCAGCAACACAGCGCTTGAGCAATCGGTGCAAATGGGGATGCATCATGATGGTTTGCATTTTTACCCGTTGGAGAGCAGTCGTCGCGGCTTACTGGTGATGAACCACGAGTATGTTGATGACGGGCTACTGCATGTTGGTGGAGCGGCATCTTGGTCCGCCGAAAAAGTCCGTAAGGCGCAAGCGGCGCATGGCATTTCCGTCGTTGAAGTTGAGAACCGCTCTAGTCAATGGCAAGCGGTTCGGCCTAGCCCTTATGCACGCCGCTTCACGTCCGATACTCCGTTTGCGGTGCAAGGACCGGCCGCAGGACATACCATGATGAAGACCGCTGCCGATCCGACCGGTCGCACCGTACTCGGCACGCTCAACAATTGTGCCAGCGGCATGACCCCTTGGGGTACTTATTTGTCGGGCGAAGAGAACTGGGCGTTCTATTTTGACGGAGGCGACAACCCTACCCCTCATCAAAAACGCTGGGGTGCGCGCAAGACGAGCTTCTATCGCTGGGCCCCATTCGATGAGCGCTTCAACCTCGAAAGGCACCCCAACGAGTTCAATCGCTTTGGATGGGTAGTAGAGGTCGACCCGCTAGACCCTATTAGCACCCCCGTTAAGCGCACAGCCATCGGACGGGCCGCACACGAAGGCGCATGGATTGCCGTGACAGACGACAACCGCGCCGTCGTGTATTCCGGTGAAGATGCGCGCTTCGAGTACATCTATAAATTTGTCAGTCGCGACAAAATTGCACCCGGTGGAGGAAAGGCCTATCGTGTACTGCTCGATCATGGGACCCTGTACGTCGCTCGGTTTGATAACAATGGCCAAGGTCAATGGCTGCCTCTTGTGCATGGCACCGGCCCGCTCACAGCCGCCAATGGCTTTGCCGATCAAGGCGAAGTCGTGATCAAGGCCCGCCAGGCCAGCGATATTCTCGGGGCCACCAAAATGGACCGCCCAGAGTGGCTCACCATTGACGCTGCCAACAAAGAAATTTATTGCACCCTTACCAATAATAGCGAGCGCGGCAAGCCCGGCCAACCCGGTGTAGATGGGGCCAACCCGCGCGCCAATAATGTGATGGGACAAATTATTCGGTGGAAAGAGCGCGGGGACTTTGATTCCAAAAACTTTGACTGGAATCATCTCGTTTTGGCAGGCGACCCTGCTAACGCGCGCCCCGAGGCCAAAGGCAACATCAAGGGCGATATCTTCGCCTGCCCTGATGGCCTGGCCTTCGATGCACGAGGCCTGTTATGGATTCAGACCGATGCCCATGCTAGCCAAATGTACAAAGGCGAGTTGGAAAAAATTGGCAGCAATCAAATGCTGGCTTGCGATGTAAAGACTGGAGAAATTCGGCGGTTCTTTACGGGCCCAATCAATTGCGAAGTCACCGGACTGACCTTTACCCCGGATATGCGAACGATGTTTCTCAACATCCAACATCCTGGCGAAAACGCGTCAGATCGCTCCGACCCTGCCGAACCTACCAAATATTCCACTTGGCCTGACGGGCCAGGTGCTAAGCGTCCCCGTTCAGCGACTGTTGTGATTCAAAAGATAGACGGCGGCATCATCGGGACCTAGAGCGCACCACCTGGAGCATTCGACCCTAAGTCCCCGCATTTCTAAACATGTGGCGCCGCTGGTTTAGGAAATTTCTTTCCTAAACTCTTGAATTGTCACAAACAGGCCTTATAATTAGCACTCACCCTCGATGAGTGCTAACAATTTAAATTCAGCTCGCCAGCCGACCTTGGTTTAAGTTGTGATCCGGCAACTTCGTTGGGTTATTCCCCAAGCCTTGCTTGGGAAGCCATAAAACCCTTGTAATTCAAGACTTTAGGAGTTCAACGCATGAAACTGCGCCCCCTGCATGATCGCGTAATCGTCAAGCGCCTCGATACCGAGAAAAAGACAGCCTCTGGCATTTTTATCCCTGAAAACGCCGCTGAAAAGCCGGACCAAGGCGAGATTCTCGCTGTAGGCGACGGTAAAGTTGGCGACGACGGCAAAGTGCGCAAGCTGGCTGTGAAAGTCGGCGACAAAGTTTTGTTCGGCAAGTACAGCGGCCAAACCGTCAAAGTTGACGGCGACGAACTGCTCGTCATGCGCGAAGAAGACATCATGGCCGTGGTTGAGAAGTAATTCGAAAGAATTTCGGATTCCCCCACTCACCATTGATCCTTTAAAGAATTTAGGAAACTACTAACATGGCAGCTAAACAAGTATTTTTCGGCGACGACGCTCGTAGCCGTATGGTCGAAGGCGTGAACATTCTCGCCAACGCCGTTAAAGTCACCCTCGGCCCAAAGGGTCGTAACGTTGTGCTCGAGCGCAGCTTCGGTGCCCCAACTGTGACTAAGGACGGTGTCTCAGTCGCTAAGGAAATCGAACTCAAAGACAAGTTCCAGAACATGGGCGCGCAGATGGTTAAGGAAGTTGCTTCCAAAACGTCTGACAATGCCGGTGACGGTACTACTACTGCAACCGTGCTTGCTCAAGCTATCGTTCGAGTAGGCATGAAGTTCGTTGCCGCCGGTATGAACCCGATGGACTTGAAGCGCTGTATCGACAAAGCTGTAACCAGCCTGATCGAAGAGCTCAAAAAAACCAGCAAGCCTTGCTCAACACATAAAGAAATTGCACAGGTCGGTTCGATCTCTGCCAACTCTGATGTTGAAATCGGCCGCATCATCTCCGAAGCGATGGAAAAAGTCGGTAAAGAAGGCGTGATCACCGTTGAAGACGGCAAGTCACTCAATACCGAACTCGAA
>JANOPA010000114.1:0-6722 GCA_031421635.1 Betaproteobacteria bacterium
CCAGCGAACTGGATAGATATCCTCCCTCCCACGAAAGAGTCGTCGGAAGAGCTTGACCTTCGCATCGGGAGACAACTCGTTGCCATTGTGTTGCAGCGCGGAATCGCCAACGGGGCCAATGTCGGAATTTGATGGTTGCGGCGCCGCGATGCCGTGCTGTGCAAGCAGGGCCTTCTGCGCGTTATTCTCAGCACGTAACTGAATGAGTTCGGCTTCGGTCTTTGACATGCGCGGCTCGTTTTACGATGATGAACACAAATGAACCGCAGGCTAATTGAGGCTGGCGAGGGATCGTTTTCACTTGCGGCCTGACGGTAAAAATTCGCGTCAACGAACAACGCCAATTTTCACCGGCAGATTTACCGTCAAAAAACGCCCTCTGCATCTCTAAAAATTCCGGCCGTCAAAATAAAATTTTTGTTATTTTTCAATAACTTATGCTGCTATTGATGTCGTATTTACGATCATCTTCAATAAAGCGTAAGCAATTGATTTATATAGATATTTCCATCACCCGTCACTCCCACTCAATCGTAGCCGGTGGCTTACTAGAAATATCGTAAGTCACCCGATTGATACCCCGGACTTCATTGATAATCCGGGACGACACCCGCTTGAGTAAGTCATAGGGTAGCTCGGCCCAATCCGCCGTCATGAAATCGCTCGTCTGAACAGCGCGCAAGGCCACTACAAAATCGTAGGTACGCCCGTCACCCATCACACCCACCGACTTCACCGGTAAAAACACTGCAAAAGCCTGGGAGGTTTTGTCATACCAACTTTGCCCGTCGACATCCTTGGTGTTCCATAGTTCATGAATAAATATGTCGTCAGCTAGACGCAGCAAATCCGCGTATTCGCGCTTCACCTCGCCGAGAATCCGCACGCCAAGCCCTGGCCCAGGGAAGGGGTGACGATAGACCATCTCGCGCGGCAGACCCAAGGCCAGCCCGAGCGCCCTCACCTCGTCCTTAAACAACTCGCGTAAAGGCTCCAGTAGCTTCAAGCCCAAGCTCGCTGGTAAGCCACCCACATTATGATGACTTTTGATCGTGACAGCTTTCTTGCTGTTGGCGCCACCCGATTCAATCACGTCCGGGTAAATCGTGCCTTGGGCTAACCACTGTGGCGCGGTGCCGCCTTCGGCTTTGAGCTTGGCGGCTTCAGCCTGGAACACTTCGACAAACTCGCGTCCAATAATCTTGCGTTTTTGCTCAGGATCTGTCACCCCTTTCAGGTGTCCGAGAAACTGCTCACTCGCATCGACAGCAATCACTCGCGCATGGAGCTTGCCGACGAACATGTCCTTCACCATTTGCGCTTCGTTGAGGCGCAACAGACCATGGTCAACGAACACGCATGTGAGTTGATCTCCAATGGCTCGGTGGATCAAGGCGGCTGCGACGGAAGAATCAACTCCGCCAGAGAGGCCCAGTAACACATGCTCACTACCCACCTGCTCGCGCATCTTGGCCACCGCTTCCGCGATGTAGTCGCCCATAATCCAGTCGCCTTTGCAGGCGCAAATATCACGCACGAAGCGCTTGAAAATCGCGGGGCCTTGGACGGTGTGCGTCACCTCGGGATGGAATTGAATCGCGTAAAAGCCTCGTTCCTCGTCGGCCATACCTGCAATCGGGCACGAGGCGGTGCTGGCCATAAGCTTGAAACCTGGCGGCAATTCTGTGACTTTGTCGCCATGGCTCATCCACACCTTGAGCATGCCCTGCCCTTCGGCGGTCGCAAAATCTTGAATGTCTTGGAACAGCTTGGTGTGGCCGCGCGCACGCACCTCGGCATAGCCGAACTCACGTTTGGCAATGCCGTCGACCGTGGGCGCAGCCTCGACCTTGCCGCCGAGCTGATGCGCCATGGTCTGCATGCCATAGCAAATGCCGAGCACAGGCACCCCAAGCTTGAACACGCATTCAGGTGCTTTGTCCGTGCTTTCTTCATAAGCACTGGCATGACTGCCGGAAAGAATGATGCCCTTGCCGCCCTTGTTTTGAATGAAGTCGGTGATGAAAGCTTCGCTCACATCACAAGAATGGACCTCGGAATAGACCTGCGCCTCGCGGACTCGACGTGCAATCAGTTGAGTGACCTGCGAGCCGAAGTCCAAAATCAGAATTTTGTCATGCATTACCGTGATCGTCATACAATTAGTCCGAGCGGTAGTTAGGGGCTTCCTTGACGATTTGCACGTCATGGACATGGGATTCACGCATCCCGGCCGAAGTGATTTGTACAAACTCGGCCTTTTCACGGAGCTCTTCGATATTGGCGCAACCGAGGTAGCCCATGCTTGAGCGAAGACCACCACAGAGTTGATACAGAATACTTCCCAAACTGCCTTTATAGGCTACGCGGCCTTCAATACCTTCGGGCACAAGCTTATCGGCGTTGTTGGCCGGGTCCTGGAAATAACGATCTGCAGCCCCATCCTGCATGGCTCCCAGTGAGCCCATGCCACGATAGCTTTTGTACGATCGGCCTTGATACAAAATTACTTCGCCAGGCGCTTCCTCGGTGCCCGCGAACATTGATCCCATCATGACCGTATGGGCGCCGGCCGCAATGGCCTTTGAAACATCGCCCGAATAACGAATGCCACCGTCCGCGATGGCCGGAACACCGGTACCAATCAGGGCGGTCGCCACATCGGCGATCGCTGTTATTTGAGGGACGCCGACACCAGCAACGATACGAGTGGTGCAAATCGACCCAGGGCCAATGCCCACCTTGACAGCGTCGACGCCGACCTCAACCAAGGCCAGTGCAGCCTCGGCGGTCGCGATATTGCCGCCAATGACTTGAATACCATATTCAGCTTTAATTGAGCGAACCCGATCAATCACGCCTTTACTATGCCCATGGGCGGTATCCACGACGATGGCATCAACGCCTGCGCGAATCAGCTTTTCAACCCGCTCATCGGTATCGGGGCCAACACCCACCGCGGCAGCGACTCGCAATTTCCCTTTGGAGTCTTTAGCGGCGTATGGATGCTCAGTCGCTTTGAGAATGTCTTTCACCGTGATTAAGCCTTTCAGCTCAAAACCGGCGCCAATCACCAGCACTCGCTCGAGACGATTCTTGTGCATAAGATATTGCGCTTCATCCAAACTCGCGCCTTCACGTACCGTCACGAGTCGGTTCTGGGGCGTCATTATGTTACGCACGGGTTCATCAAGACGGTCTTCGAAGCGCAAATCACGATTAGTGACAATGCCAATCACAGCGCCATCTCGAACCACGGGTAGTCCCGAAATACGGTGCTGCTGAGTGATCGCAAGTACGTCTCGGATACTCATATCCGGATCAATCGTGATGGGGTCTGAAACAATGCCAGACTCATAGCGCTTAACGCGTGACACCTCAAGAGCTTGCTCATCCGGTGACATGTTTTTATGAATGACCCCGATCCCGCCTTCCTGAGCCATAACGATGGCCAGGCGTGCTTCAGTCACCGTGTCCATGGCCGCCGAAAGCAGGGGAATGTTCAAGGCAATATCGCGCGTGAAGCGAGTTTTGAGGGAGGTATCTTTAGGGAGAACTTCGGAATAGGCCGGCTTGAGCAGCACGTCATCAAAGGTTAGCGCCTTGATGGGCCCCTGAGCAGTGAGTCGCATGGACATCCTCGGGCAAAGCGACATTATACGCAAGTCACTAAACCCGCCCTCGCGCGCTCAATGCAGAACCCATTCGGAAGCTCAATGGGCAGCGCAAGAACACCTTCGAATCCATCGCGTCGACCGTTCGTCGAAATGCTCAGGCACGGCAAAAGCCTAAGAGCGAAACTCAAAGTCTAGTCCCACGCCTTTGGGGCCTCAGACTAAGCTTGAATAAGGATTTCTAATGCTCTCCCTTCGCCCTATGCTACGCCCTGCAGTGGTGGTTTCAATACTTGCGTTGACTACCATCGCAAGCGCGCCTGCCCATTCACAGTACCAATGGCGCGATGCCAATGGCCAAATGATCATCTCTGATCAACCTCCACCGGTCAGCGTCAAGCCTTCGCAAATCATCAAGAGCGCGCCGATGGCCGCACCGGTCGCCCCGGCGCCCAAGGCCGATGCGAAGGACGCTAAGTTGTCGGTTGCGAAAGGTCCGATGACGACGGCAGAGAAAGAAGCCGACTTCCAAAAACGACGCAAAGAACAGGCCGAGGCTCAGAAAACGGGTGCGGAAAAACAAGCTGCGACCGAACAAAAGATCAAACACTGCGAGGCGCTTCAGCAAAAAATTCGTACCCTTGCCAGCGAAATGAGAATTAACACTGTACAGAAAAACGGTGAAATCGCTTCCATGGAAGCGGCCGAGCGCGAGAAAGAAATGAGTAAAACGAATCGCGACTTGTCGACCAGCCAGTGCTCGTCCTAATCGCGTTTCGCCTTCGCGGGATCTGAGAAACTGCGATTGTAGGGCCCGCGCTCGCGCGCCCGGGCCGCTTTAACCCGGGCGGACCGCTCCGCCTTCACGTCAAGCAAAACCGGCCCGAGCAATTCGATACGATCACCCTCGATTAAAGGTGACTCCAAGCTTCGATGCTGCCCAAAACAGGCCAAATGAAGTGCACCGCAATGCACTTCTTGCTTGAGTGAATCCGGCAAGAGATTAACGACTTGCCCTACGGTGTTTAAAGGGTTTTGCGACCCTCCCAAGTCCAGCGCAAGCATTTGCACAGAGCCATCGTGTGCACACCAAAAAACTTCAATTCTCATAGCGACGTTCTGCCTCTTGTACGAAGGCATCCACAAAACCCTTCGCAATTTGATCAAAAACCGGCGCAATGGCCACGCCCAAGAGTCGGCTGGAAAACTCGTAATGCAATTCAAAGTCTACTTTGCACGCATCGACGGCTAGTGGCTTGAACAACCAGAGTCCGCGCAAACTGGCGAATGGCCCATCCTTGAGCTCAAGTCGTATTTCAGTGGGGTGCTTCTGAAGATTGCGAGTGGAGAAATCTTGACGCAAACCGCGAAACGCGATGGTCATGGTCGCTTGCACCTCAGCCGACGAAACTCTATCAACCTTGGTCCCCCCGCACCAGGGCAAAAAGCTGGCGTAACTTTCAATATCGTCCACCAAATCAAACATTTGCTCGGCGCTGAAGGCAAGAAGAAGTTGTTTTTGTACCGAGGGCATCTTGAGTGAATTAAAATGAGCTATGAGTATTGTCGACAATAGAAAAGCGTTTCACGACTATTTTATCGAGGAACGCTACGAAGCGGGTCTGGTCCTTGAGGGCTGGGAAGTCAAAGCCATTCGCGGGGGACGGGCCAACATCAAGGAGGGCTACGTCATTTCACGAGGGGAAGAGCTCTTTCTGATCGGCTCGCATATTAGCCCGCTCCCTGAGGCCTCAACCCATGTAACGCCCGATCCTGTGCGTACCCGCAAGCTTTTGCTCAAAACCGCCGAGATACATAAGCTCTTGAGCAAGGTCGAGCGTGCCGGGTACACCCTCGTGCCCCTTAACTTTCACTTCAGCAAAGGCTACATTAAGCTCGAAATTGGTCTGGCCAAGGGCAAAAAGCAATATGACAAACGCGCTGTGGAAAAAGAAAAAGAATGGAAACGCGATCAGCAAAGAATCATGAAGAACGGCGCGAAAGAATAGAACGTTTAAAGACAAGCCCTCGCAAGGTTAATTGGCCTTTGCTTCAACTGGTTTCACCGAAGTCGCCTTGATCGTAGTCATGGCCGCCGCCATTAAGCTCGGTAGATCGGCCATATTACTCGGCACGATTAAGGTGTTGTTTGCTTTCGCCATATTCGCAAAGGCAGCCACGTAGCGCTCGGCAACTTGCAGGTTCACGGCGGCCAAGCCACCTGGGGCTTCAATGGCCAAACCAATTTTTACAATCGCCTTGGACTGCGCTTCGGCCACGGCGGTAATCGCGCTTGCCTCACCCATCGCGCGGTTGACCTCCGCCTGTTGCTCTCCTTCAGAGCGAGCAATATTGGCTTCACGCCAGCCAGTCGCTAAATTGATTTGCTCTTGGCGCTTGCCCTCTGACTCTGCGATGCGCGCCCGCTTTTCGCGTTCCGCAGTAATTTGAGCTTGCATTGATCTCAGAATTTCCGCTGGCGGGGTCAGATCCTTAATCTCGTAACGCAAGACCTTGACACCCCAATTCATCGCGGCAACATCTAGTGCCGATACGATCTCGGAATTGATCATGTCGCGCTCTTCAAATGTTTTGTCCAACTCCATCTTGCCCAGAACCGAGCGCAAGGTGGTTTGAGAGAGTTGCGTAATCGCGACCACGTAATTGCTCGTCCCATAGGAAGCGCGCATCGGGTCCGTGACCTGGTAGTACAAAATTCCGTCGACGGTCAATTGTGTGTTGTCGCGGGTAATACACACTTGACTCGGCACATCCATCGGAACTTCTTTGAGGGAGTGCTTGTAGGCCACTCGATCCACAAAGGGAATAAGGAAGTTAAGCCCCGGCAAAAGTGTTCGATTGAACTTGCCGAGGCGCTCCACAATCCAGGCGTTTTGCTGCGGAACCACCTTGAGGCCTTGAGAGACGAAAATAACCACTAAAACCAAGACGACGATGCTAAATGTGCCCAAGATACGTTCCTTTATTAATATGGATTTTGAACTAGTGGTGAAGGTCGACAATCAAGCGATTACCTCTTAAAGCTTGAATTCGATATTTTCCAGGCTTCAAAACGAGTACTCCCTCATTGGCCGCCGGCGCGCTGGC
>JANOPA010000115.1:0-97015 GCA_031421635.1 Betaproteobacteria bacterium
CAGCATCTGGCCAGAGCGCTTCACCAATATGACCAATGGCATCACACCACGTCGCTGGTTGGCTCAGGCCAATACTGGACTAGCCGCTTTGCTCGATCAACACATAGGCAACACCTGGCGCTTAGACCTCAATCAGCTACAGCGTCTGAACGCGCTCAAAGATAATCCTCAGTTCGGCGAGGCCTTCATGGCCATTAAGAATTCGAACAAGATTCGACTCGCCAAACATATTGAGGGCTCGACCGGTTTCAAGGTCGATCCCACCAGCCTCTTCGATGTGCAGGTGAAGCGCATCCACGAGTACAAGCGTCAACTACTCAACGTGCTCCATGTCATTACCCGTTATCAAGCCATTCTGGCGGAGCCCAACGCGCCTTGGGTGCCACGTACTGTGATTTTCGCGGGCAAGGCCGCTTCGTCCTATCACACGGCCAAGTCCATCATTCGCCTGATTCATGATGTTGGCGCGATTATTAACAAAGACATTCGGGTGGGAACTAAACTCAAGATGGTGTTTATCCCCAACTATAGTGTTTCCGTGGCCGAGATAATTATGCCAGGCGCCGATCTATCAGAGCAAATTTCGACTGCGGGTACCGAAGCTTCGGGCACGGGCAATATGAAACTCGCATTAAACGGTGCGCTCACCATTGGCACCGATGATGGTGCCAACATTGAAATTCGCCAGAACGTGGGCGACGACAACATCTTTATTTTTGGCCTCAAGACCCCGGAGGTTCAAGCCATGAAGCAAGGCGGCTACCAGCCCATGCGCCACTATGAGGGCAACGCCACCTTAAAATCCGTCCTCGACTCCATTGCGGGTGGACGCTTTTCTCCGGAAGATCCGGGCCGCTATCGGGCACTGGTGGACTCTTTACTGTGGGGCGGTGACCATTACATGCTCCTGGCCGACTATGATTCCTACATTGCGACCCAGTTGCGAGTCGATGAACTCTTCCGGTCTCCTCTAGACTGGCGACGTAGCGCAATCGCCAACGTGGCCGGCATGGGCGCGTTTTCATCCGACCGAACCATTGGCGAATACGCTCGCAAGATCTGGGGAATAGAGCCGAATGCGCGCTAGGCTCAAGTTACAAGCGCAACGCCAAGCGAAGTTGGGACCGTGCTTGCCAAGCGTGGAGCGGGCGTGAAGACACCCTTGACGGCGCTCGATATCGAGCGTATCTGCAACGGTCAACACAGCGACTCGTTTTCCATTCTCGGCCCCCACCTTGTTGAAGGCAAGCACCTCTTTATACGTGCGTTTTTGCCAAACGCTCAACAGGTTCAAGTGATCGAAATGGCGAGTAGGCGCCTCATTGGCAAGTTGCATGCCTTGAATAGCCAGGGATTTTTCGAACGTGCATTTCCTATTACGACGCCTACGACCTATCGTCTGCGAGTGACCTGGGCTGATGGCAGCGAAAGCATTGCGCACGACCCCTACCAATTCGCGCCCTTACTCACCGACCTCGACCTCTGGCTATTCAACGAAGGGACTCATTTACGCCCCTACGAAATGCTTGGCGCCGAGCCTCTCCAAATAGAAGGAGTAGCAGGCACCCGCTTTAGTGTCTGGGCGCCGAATGCATCAAGGGTCAGTGTGGTGGGTAACTTTAACTTTTGGGACGGTCGCCGCCATCCGATGCGGCTGCGCGCGCCCAGCGGTGTCTGGGAATTATTTCTTCCCGATGTGGCATGCGGTGCCCTCTACAAGTTTGAAATACGGTCTCGCGAGGGGCAACTTCTGCCCGCACGCGCTGACCCCTACGCCAGGCGTTCCGAGTTGCGCCCGGCCACAGCCAGCATCGTCGCGGATCTCCCGCCACGAGTAGCGGGCGCATCTCAGTGGCGTGAGGCCAATAGCCTCAAGGCTCCCATGAGCATTTACGAGGTCCACCTGGGCTCCTGGCGACGCAAACTCGTCAAGGCCATTGACCGAGGAACCGACGCGGAGCATGGGCAGTGGCTCAACTGGGATGAGCTTGCTGAAACGCTGATTCCATATGCTCAGCAAATGGGCTTTACGCATCTCGAACTTCTGCCCATTCAGGAGCATCCCTTTGATGGCTCATGGGGTTATCAACCGATTGGCTTGTATTCGCCGACCTCGCGGTTTGGCGACCCCGAAGGCCTGACGCGCTTCATCTCTGCCTGCCACGCTAGGGATCTAGGCGTTTTACTGGACTGGGTGCCAGCGCATTTCCCCAATGATGTGCATGGTTTGGCTCAATTTGATGGCACCCCGCTCTATGAATACGCCGACCCTCGCGAAGGCTTTCATAGAGATTGGAATACGCTCATTTACAACTTCGCACGACCTCAGGTCAGAAGCTTTTTGCAAGGTAATAGCCTGTACTGGTTGGAACGCTTCGGTGTTGACGGTTTGCGGGTCGACGCTGTCAGCTCGATGCTGTATCGAGATTACAGCCGAGAGCCCGGCGAATGGATTCCAAACCAAGAGGGTGGACGAGAAAATTACGAGGCCATTGCTTTACTCAAGCGCATCAATGAAATCATCGGCACTGAACGACCCGAGGCCATGACGGCCGCTGAAGAGTCGACTTCCTACCCGGCGGTGTCTCGCCCGACCTATGCGGGCGGCCTTGGCTTTCACTACAAGTGGAACATGGGATGGATGCACGATACCTTGAGCTACATGGCACGCGATCCTATTTATCGCAAACATCACCACAATGAAATGACCTTTGGCATGGCCTATGCCTATAGCGAAAACTTTATCCTGCCGATTTCCCATGATGAAGTCGTGCACGGTAAGGGTTCGCTCATCGGCAAGATGCCGGGCGATCACTGGCAAAAATTTGCCAATCTTCGAGCCTATCTAGGCTTCATGTTTACCCATCCGGGCAAAAAATTGCTGTTCATGGGCTGCGAGTTTGGGCAGTGGAAAGAATGGAATCATGATCAAAGCCTGGACTGGCATTTGCTCGCCGAGCCCAGCCATGAGGGCGTTCGTTGCTTGGTGCGTGACCTCAATCAGTTGTACCGAGGCACGGCGGCACTTCACGAACTCGATTTCGAACCCCGCGGTTTCGAATGGATTGACGCCAATGATGCCGAACAATCTATCCTAAGCTACTTACGACGCGGCCACGCGCAGCAATCTCTATGCGTGGTGGTTTGCAACTTTACCCCCATGACGCACCGGGCCTACCGCACGGGCGTTCCACAAGCTGGGCTCTACCGGGAGCGGCTCAATACGGATTCTGCCTACTATGGTGGATCCAATGTCGGCACTCCACTCGCTCAGACTTTGGCTGAAGAAATGCCGTGGCAAGGTCAGCCTTATTCCGTGTTGATCAACTTGCCGCCCCTCGCCACTCTGGTGTTGGAGTGGGTGGCTTGACCCAACGAATGCTCCCCGGTTGCCCCTGGCCACTTGGGTCGCATTTTGATGGCTTCGGTGTGAATTTTGCGCTCGCCTCACAACATGCGACAGCCATTGATCTGTGCCTCTTCGATGAAGAGGGCATCGGAGAAGTTGCACGCATCAAACTAGCCGCGCGCAGCGATGACATTTGGCACGGCTATATTGTCGGAGCGCGTCCGGGTCAGGTGTACGGCTTTCGCGCTCACGGTCCCTGGCAGACTGAACTTGGGCTGCGTTTCAACGCCCATAAACTATTACTGGATCCTTACGCACGCGAAATTGTCGGACGTTTCGAATGGCGCGACGAACACTTTGCGCATGATCGACAACGACCCACCATCATCGACACAAGAGACAACGCTGCCTGGGCTTTAAAGGCCAGAGTAGTCGCTCCTACTGCTCAAAAGCCAAGCTTGGCAACACATGGTGAGCCCTACCACTACGAACCCTATGATTGGCAGGGCGATCAAGCGCTGCGCAGACCTCTCGCGGACTCGATACTTTACGAGATGCATGTCAAAGGCTTTTCAAAACGCAATGAGTCAATACCGGAGGCACAGCGCGGCACCTTTGCCGGCCTTGCGCATCCGAGCTCGATCGCCCATCTCAAACGCTTAGGGGTCAGCGCCGTCAATCTACTCCCGGTGCACTATGTCATCGATGAAGAGCGCCTGACGAAAATGGGCTTGAGCAATTATTGGGGCTATAACACTCTAGGTTTTTTCGCTCTGAATCCACGCCTGGTGAGTGGACCGTCGAAACATCGTCCGGGCGATGAGTTTCGCGATATGGTCAGGGCCTTGCATCGTGCCGACATTGAAGTGCTGCTTGACGTGGTCTATAACCATAGCGCTGAATCCGACGAACACGGCCCAGCACTCAGTTTTCGCGGCTTGGACAATACGACCTACTACCGACTCGATGCGAACGATCAGGCGAGCTACGAAAATCATACTGGCTGCGGCAATACCTTGGACATTCGCCAAGCCAGGGTTTTGCAACTGGTGCTCGACAGTCTTCGGTACTGGGTAGAGGAAATGCATGTCGACGGTTTTCGCTTCGATCTGGCCACGGTCTTGGGCCGAGGCGATCAAGGCTTTGATGCCAGAGGCGCCTTCTTTTTAGCGCTTGCACAAGATCCCACATTGTCCAAGATCAAGCTGATCGCCGAGCCCTGGGACATTGGACCGGGCGGCTATCAAGTCGGGAACTTTCCTCGTGGCTGGCTCGAATGGAATGACCAGTTTCGAGACACCACACGACGCTTTTGGCTGCATGGCGATCAGCCCCTCATCACCCGTGGGGCTTTTGCAATGCGCCTATGCGGCTCGGCAGATTTGTATCAGCATCAGAGACGCGCCCCGGCCACATCGATCAACTATGTTGTGTCACACGACGGCTTCACCCTGCGCGATTTAGTAAGCTATGAAGCACGCCACAATCTGGCCAATGGCGAGGGCAATCATGACGGTCACGGCAACAACCTAAGCTTCAATGCTGGTGCCGAAGGCCCGAGCGCGCGAGCCGAGGTGAACGCGCTGCGGGAGCGCCTGCAAAGGACCTTGCTCGCGAGCACTCTCCTCTCGCAGGGCACGCCCATGCTCGCGGCCGGAGACGAACTGGGCCACAGCCAGGATGGCAACAATAACCCGTACTGTCAGGATAATGAAGTCACCTGGATAGACTGGAGCAAAATTGATCAGCAACTGCTCGAGTTCACGGCCGATGTCATCGCTGTGCGCAGGCAATGGCTGCCCTTCTCATCCAATGAATGGGCGACGGGCCGTGCAAACGCACAGGGACTGATCGATCTCTCTTGGTTCAAGCCCGATGGCGGCGCACTGCAGGCACCGGATTGGCATGATCCTGACGCTCACGCACTTGCATGCTTGATCCAACGTGGCTGCGAGATGGCCTTGTTGTTGAATCCTGAACATCAAGCGCAGGATTTCAGCTTGCCCGCGGGAGATTGGGATGTGTTGTTAGATACGTCGGTTGCTGGGCGCGCGCCCAAGGCCTCGTGTAAAGCGACACCCTTACCCGCCGCGCCACCGATCACCGAACCTCCCGTCACGAAACTCCCCATCACCGGATCCCTGCGCGCCGAATCGCACACCCTCATCTTGCTAAGACGCCGGAGTAACCCATGAGCTTGCCGCGCAGCAGTGGCGTTCTTTTGCATCCCACCAGCCTGCCCGGCCCCCACGGTTCCGGCGATTTTGGCGCGGCGGCTTTTCATTTTGTGGACTGGTTAAAAATCGCCGGACAGAAGCTTTGGCAAGTGCTCCCCCTAGGCGGAGTCGGCCCAGGGTATTCGCCCTACATGAGTTGCTCGGCCTTCGCGGGCAATGTGCTCATGATTGACTTGCAAGACCTGCAAGAACGCGGTTGGCTCACAAAGACAGAGTTGGCGGATCGCGCAGTTTTTACGTCGAGTGATGACTCACCGTACCGCGCGAATTTTGACAAAGTCGTTCCTTGGCGAATGGCCAAACTCGACATCGCGGCCCATCGTTTTAGAGCCGCAATCGACCCCGAGGCTCAAAAGACCCTGCGTGACTTTTACAAGAAGCATGCTCACTGGTTAGATGACTATGCGCTCTACATGAGCCTTAGTGACGACCTAGGCAGTGGTGACTGGACCACTTGGCCCCGAGCCTTAGCACTACGTGAACCGAACGCCCTGCAAGTAGCGCGCACTCAATACGCAACTCGCATTCACTTTTGGATATTCTGCCAATGGTGTTTCTTTCGTCAATGGCGCGCGCTCAAGGACTACGCGAACCAAGCCGACGTGCAAATTATCGGTGACGCGCCTATTTTTGTGGCCCATCAAAGCGCCGATGTTTGGGCTCACCCAGAACTGTTTAAATTGGATGGCCAGGGCCAACCTACTGTGGTCGCCGGCGTTCCACCAGACTACTTCAGCGCAACAGGTCAGCGTTGGGGCAATCCGATTTACGATTGGAAAGCCCACAAGCAAGAAAAATATGTGTGGTGGATCGAACGCATTCGCCACAGCTTTGAGCTCGTCGACATTTTGCGCATCGACCACTTCCGTGGGTTTGTCGACTATTGGGAAATTCCTGCGGCCGAGCCCACCGCGATGACAGGCAAATGGGTCAAAGGCCCAGGCGGGGCACTGTTCAAAGCCATCCGTGCTGCCCTGGGAGACCGCCCCATCATCGCTGAAGACCTCGGCATCCTGACACCACAGGTCGAGGCCCTTCGCGTGCGACTTCGCTACCCCGGCATGCGCATTCTGCATTTCGCATTTAGCGGCTCGGCGACCAATCTTTACCTGCCCCATAACTACGACGCCAACACCGTCGCCTACACCGGAACCCATGACAACAATACGAGTCGAGGTTGGTGGGCAGAGCTCGATGAAAGCACCCGCAATCAGGTCCGTGACTATCTCTCTCTACGCGGCGACGAAGAGGCACAGATTCACTGGAAACTCATTGAAGCCTGTTGCTCAAGCGTTGCGGCGACCGTGCTACATCCTCTGCAAGATGTACTTGGCTTGGGCGCTGAGAGTCGGATGAATCTTCCGGGTGTTGGTCAGGGCTACTGGGCTTGGCGGTTTTCTTGGGATCAGGTGCACGAGTGGCACGCGCCTCGGTTGGCTAAGGTGTGTGCCAGGTTTGGCCGAGATTAGCGGCCTTGTGGAGACGGCCAAAGTCTCCGCTTGATAGTTTTACAGTTCTTCACTTCGAGATTGTGCGTGCTAACGAACAGAAAAAATATCTATTGTTGCTATATTGTTCAATCATAAACCTGATGCATGAGTATTAAGCCGGGAACGGAATACGAAGGAGTGCTCGCAATGAAACGAAACTATCTTAGCCTATCAATTGTGACAGCGGCGTTGACGATGGCTGCTTGTCAGTCCTCTAGCCCGACCCAACAGCCAAATGTACAAGGGCGTGGGAGTCCGACGTATCAGAATAGTTCTTGCTCAAATTGTGGAGTCGTTCAATCCATCGAGAAGGTGCGGGTCGACGGATCACCTTCTGCGGTAGGCACGGTCGGTGGTGCAATTGTTGGCGGCATTCTGGGAAGTCAAGTGGGCGGGGGAAATGGGAAAACAATTGCGACCGTCGGAGGCGCCGTGGCGGGTGGAGTATTGGGGCGTGAGCTCGAGAAACGGCAGGGCACGCGTGACGTTTGGAATGTAAACGTCCGGATGTCCAACGGTACGACTCGTATTATTAGTTTCGATGTTGAACCGCAATTGCGTGTCGGTGAGGCCGTGTCCGTTGACTAGTCAGAACGAGTGATCTGCATTAGGTCGATCGACATACTTGCCATTCACAATGGCTTCTCGCGAAATTGAGTGGTATCTTGGCATGGCGTTCTGAGGCGCTGTCGGTTCAACTTGAATTATTTTTTTGTGAGGGCAGGATTACCCGTTGCTAGGCAACAGCATCCTACCCATCCAGGTAGTATTCAAACCAGCCCTCACACCACATGATTAGGTCGTTCGCGCAACTCTTGCGCCCCCCCCCAAGGACCCATCATGGAACTTCACCCGAGCGCGAAGCACGAGACCCCCAGAGCTACTAGCTCGTTTGACCAGCTCTACCCCATAGAGCATCTGACCGCTCAAGAAACACGGGTCATTAATTTGCTGGCCGTAGGCCTTGTCCCCAAGGATGTCGCGCAAGCCACGACTACTCGGCTGAGCACCGTGCGCTCCCATCTTAAGAACATCCGACGCAAGCTTGACGTTCACTCAAACATACGAGCGCTGCATGTAGCTCGGGAACGCGGCCTGCTCAACAACGGCTGACATGTGCCTGATCTTGGCGCCGCTACGACCGACTCTACTGGTTTCAGAGGCGGGTTTCCGGAGCATTTGGCCTCCAGCGCTCCAAGTCATTGACTATTCATCTATCCAATTGCATTCGAATGCGCTATCCTCAAATTCCACAAGAACCACTAGGACTGGGGTGCAGTTGGATACTTTGGGCAGTGCGAACGCTGATCTTCAGACGGAAACCACGACCATTATGTTTGCGGACGTCGTGGAGTCGGTTCGCCTGATCGCACAAGACGAGCGGGCGAACGTGATCAGAATTCGCACCCTTCTTTTACAACTAGCGACGGACACGGCCACACGCTTCGGTGGTACCGTGCTGGAGAGGCGGGGCGACGGCCTGTTAATGCGGTTTAATGAGACTCGCCAGGCAGCAAACTGTGCTCTTGCCTTTCATGCCGAGTGTCGGGTATTCAATCAAGATTGCGATAGCGCTCAAACCATCGCACTGCGCGTTGGCATACATCACTCCGAGGTCCTTAGCGACCACGCCTCCATCTATGGACAAGGCATTAATTTGGCCGCCAGAGTCGCCAGTTTGGCGGGCCCCGGTGAAACGGTAGTCAGCTCCCTGGCGCGTGATCAGTTGCTTGCAGGCTTTGACGCCGACATCGAAGATTTAGGGGAGTGTTATCTCAAGCATGTCCCAGAGGCCATTCGGGCCTTTAGGCTTGGCCAAGTTGGGCCCGCGCCAGTGATCCCGGAGGGCGCGGCCTCAAGGCTTGAAACGCTTCCAAGTATTGCCGTCTTAGGTCTAGAAGCCTTCGGACTGGAGGCTTCGCAGGCAGCAAATCTTCTAACAGAAACCTTGGCTCATTACCTTTCCCGTGCAGGCAGCTTGACGGTTATCTCTTGGCTGTCGAGCAAGGCTATTTCTGCAACAGGCATAGGGCCTAAAGCCGCTGGCCAGGCGCTCAAGGCCGACTGGGTGATTGGCGGCTCTTGCCGTCTCGTGGGCGACGGCATCCTAGTAAACGCTCAACTTATACGAGTCAGTGACGAGGTCATTGAGCACTCCGAGCGTATTTCAGGACCGGTTGCGGATTTGCTACGACCTGAGTGCGAGTTAGCCGCGAGCCTTGCCAATGCCATGGTTCACAGTGTCACCCAATCGGAGGCTCGCCGAGTCTCGACTCATCCACTGCCATCGCTTTCTAGCCACTCTTTGCTGCTAGGTGCGGTGGGGCTGATGCATCGCAGCGGTCCGGCTGACTTTCTGCGTAGCAAGGGAGCACTAGAGCATTTGCTTGAACGGCAACCCAGAATGCATTCGGCTAGGCCATGGCTGGCCAAGTGGTATGTGTTGCGCACGACTCGGGGCATGCTATCCGCCACACAGGACGAGGCCAGACGAGCTTTGGAGCAGACATCACGGGCGCTCGACTCCCGTGACGACGACGCATTCGCGCTCGCCATTCAAGGCTTCGTGCACTTTCATATGCTGAAAGACACTGAGCTGGCTCGCAAAAGACTTGAACAGGCTGTCTTTATCAACCCAAATGAGCCTCTAGCGAATGTTTTCTATGCCGCCTTGGTCAGTGCATCGGGCCAGTTTGAGCGCGCCTGGACCCTTGCGGAGCGGGCGCTGACGCTCTCCCCTTTCGACCCGCTCCGTCCCTACATGCGAATGATTGCCGCAGCCTGTGCGCTGTCGTCCGAGCGCTATGAGCATGCCGTGCTGCTCGCCCGACAATCCCTCAAAGAGAACGCAGTTCATGCAGCGGCCTGGCGAACCTTAGTGATTGGTCTGGTGCAAAGCGACCAGGTGCAAGAAGCACAGATTGCCTGCAAGAGTCTCTTAAGCCTCGAGCCCGGCCTCACCGTCTCAGCGTACGAAAAGCGACTAAGCCTGCCGGTCGAAGCCAAGCGCCGCGCGGTGGAATCACTTCGCATCGCCGGTGTGCCCAACGGCTGAAAAGCAGAAGTCAAGAAAGGTCTTGATGAGAGCAAGTGACATCGAGACCTGCAAGAGAAGCATCCGAACGCAACTCAGAAAGGAAACGACAAATGGCTGGCTACAACGGTGGGTATAACGGAGGTTACAACGGCGGCTATAACGGGGGGTATAACGGTGGCTATGCGGGTACCGCGCGCGGCTCCGAAATTGCCAGCACTACCGCCATTGCCATGACTCGCGACGCGCTGGCCGATCCGTCCGACCTCAAGCTCTATGCTGCCCCAAAAAACCCGGCCCTAAATCCCTCAACCGATAGCGATCTGGATACCGTCAAGAGTCGACTGTCCCGATGGAACCCCTGGGTGCAGGTGCAAATCGCACTTCAGGAAGTGCTTAGTGGCGTCAACATCGCCTGCGAAGCCAACGCCGTACGGATTTCCTACCCCGGTTTTTCAGATGGTGTGATACTCGCCCCGAGCGAGGGACAATTTGAGAAAGAACTCTCGGAGGTGTTTGCTGCGGCCCAGTTGCGTGAGGAGCGTTCGTCCGAAGTGCTTACGCAAATTCACGAGCAATGGAACTTCTGGTCTGCCTTGCTGCCTTTACCTCTGGATCAGGCGCGCTCGACTCAGGTGCTACTGGATGTGGTGTATTACCTGTCTACGTATCTGGGGATGCGCCTCAAACATAACTTCGGTGCCTATCGCCCGAGCCAAAGGTCGCCTCAGGTACAGCCGATGATCGCTGTACCTCAGCACGGCGCTTATCCTATGGGCCACGCGACTCAGGCCTATGCGGTTGCAAGAGTATTGGAATGGCTGACCTCAGGTCACGCTCCCTCGGCATGGCCCGCAACCTTTCATCCTGCCAATGCCGCATCGCTTGCTGATCCCGGCAGCACAGCGCTGGTCGTCAATTTCTACAAGCTGGCCCATCGTATCGGCTACAACCGAATCGTCGCCGGGGTGCACTATCCCGTCGATTTAGAAGCTGGTCGCTGGTTGGGCATGTATCTGGCTGATTTAGTCATGAGCCGGGCGAGTGGACCAAGCACTCAGTTTCCCCATGCTAAATCGTCCACTATTCTGCGTTCGATTCATGACCAAGCTGTGTCGGAGTGGTCATTCCTTAAGCAAGTGGCTTGAGGCCCAAGGCCATGAGCATCAATCTTCCGACTATCGGCGGCCTCGACAGCAGATCTGTTGTGGCGCTTGATCCCTATTTATACTGGTTCGTAGCTTCAAATTTTCAGGACTTTGTCAGACGGCAAAGTGACCGCTTCGACGTAATGATTGAATGGTCAGGCAATAAAACGGCCTTTGACTTAGGGTCTGCCTTACCGAATTTACTCGCCCAAATTGCGTCGCTCTCCGCGCAAAGCCCACCTATTGGCGTCACCAGTGTCATGGTCGATGCGCAGGAGTTAAAAACGCTTCTCGAACTCCCCGATCTTGTCAAGCGAGTTCAACTGGCCTCTCCATTGCGCGCTCCTAGGGCACTAAGACGCGGTAAATCCGTGGCGCGAACAACTTTAGCAATGGCCGACAAGTCGCGCCCACAGTACGTAGCGGATAGATCAAACACCTTACTTGCGGTTGTCGACGACGGCTGCCCTTTCGCTCATCAAATGTTGTGGACCAAGCAGACTTACCGCTTGAGGGCGATCTGGGACCAGGACAGGGATGCAGACTTCGCTGCACTTGGCGAACCGCCTAAGGAGTTCGGCTACGGCGCCGAGGCCGACCGGGCAGCGCTTCTCGCCCACATCAAGGCTCATAGCGAGGGCGGCCGAGTCAACGAGGAGGCCTGCTACCAGTCACTCGATTATCAAGCAGCCGTCCGAGTGCGCTCGCATGGAGGACACACCTTGGGCATGTACTTAAAAGGGCCCTTAGGGATCAACCCAGGTGTAGATGCACTTCACGCCAATGAACAATCTGATGTTCTCTTCGTGCAACTTCCTAGAGACGTCACCAACGTGCCCGCTCACGGCGCACGGCTTAGAGCGATCTTAGACGGCGTGCGCTGGGCCTTGAGCCGTGCATTGCCGAACGAAAAAACTGTCCGAGTAGTTGTCCCCTACGGCTCCGTGGTGGGTCCCCACGACGGAAGCAGCATCTTCACGCAAGCGCTTGATGCGCTAATCGATGAAGCCGCGAAGGCGGGCACCAAGCTTGAGGTGATACTGCCCAGCGGAAACGATTTCAACGAAGCCTTGCACTGGGTGTGCGATAGCCTAGACACAGGAAGCTCCTGCCAAGCAATGTTGCGGCTCGCTGCAGAATCCGAGTTGCCGGTGTTTGTTGAGCTTTGGCTACCTGCTGGCACTCAGTCCGTTTTGATCTCAGTCTTCGATCCGCGGGGCGAGGAGGTGATCGCGCGCTCAGCGAAGAACCAATCAATGGTTACGCCAACAATTGAGCGACCCGAGTGCGCCATTATTTCTACTGGCTGGAGCGGTGAAGCCAAAACTCTAGTGCTGCTTCGGTTCTCTCCCACACTTCAAGTGGCTAACCGAGGCTCCGCGCGAGCCGGTGACTGGCGCATTCAAATTTCCACTGAAGAGGCCATTTACCAGCCTCTCCATGCTTATGTTTCGAAGGCGCGAGGTGGATTAGGGAGTCTCAAACGAGCCAATCAATCGAAATTCATCGGTAACCCGAGCAGCAAGCATGGCCGGGTCTCGGCCGAAGGGACCCTAAGCGATGCCGCGACCGGGCGCAATTCCATCGTCTTAGGTGCTCATAAACCATGGAAAGAATGGGTCGAACAGCCCAAGGACGACGGCAAGGTGTTTAGCTTGCTTGCCAACCTACCCGCCGATTACACCAGTGCCGGACCTGCAAACGGCGGGGACAGATCCAGGCAAGCCAAGCGGCACATGCCGGGACCCAACTACTCTATGCCCTCTGAGCAATCGGCCTGGCTACCTGGGTTTCGCAACGCTGGGAATCGATCTGCGGCCACATATCGAATGAATGGCACGAGTGTCGCGGCCTCTTACTTTGCCGCACTCGAAGGCATTAATCTTGATCGCACCCAGTCGGCTAAACTGCCCTATCTGCTTCCAAAAGAGTTTACACAACAAGGCATTCTGGTGACTTCAGTGACCGAAGAACAGGAGCGCTTGGGACTCGACCTGTTGAACCCAATTGCTTAGAGCGAGTGCTTGAACTCCATTCACACATGGCCAAATCCGATAATGACTCAGCCAGAGTAACACTCAGGCAAATTTGCAACCTGGGGTTGCCAGCGTCAGTGCTCCTGCCCTCGCTACTACCCGCTCTGCGCGCCGTTGTAGCCGCCGACCATGCAGCGTTCTTTTTCTGCGACCCAAAAGGTCAGATGATCAATATGTACGCCGAGCGTATGTTGCCTCCTGGGGAGATGGCCGAATACTATGAGAACCACTATCACGCGGCAAGCAGCCATTTTTCGAACGCCTATTTACGTCTCGCTGCCGCCCCGGATCCAGTCTCCTGTCGCACTGTATCGGCGAGCGAACGCGATACTCCATATTACAAAGAGGTCCTGTCGCGGCTCGACGTCGAGCATATCATGTATGCGATCGTGCGCGCCCCAACGGCTGCACGCGAACCCATCGGGCAGTTGAGCCTGTACCGCAGTCTGGAAAGCAAGGCATTCAATAAAAAAGATGCAGAAAAGCTCCGGGAAGTGCTGCACTACCTAAGCCCTGTACTCTCCGTCTCTAAGCATGGCCCGGTGACCTTAACGGCCAACCAAATCGCCGAAGAGGCCATCGTTGTACTTGACTCGCAGGGCAACGTCTTGTTCGCCGACGCTGCTTGGTCACGTCTTATCCGTTTAGCACGCGGTGAGACCATTTCGCCCGCAAAAGCTAAGACTGAAGGCAAGGGCTTGGACGAGTTCCTGCGTGGGGTGATGATGGCATCCGCAGCAGGCAAAAACACAATCCATTTAGTGGATTCGCCTTGGGGCAAATTTGCCTTTCGGATTTACGACCTCGATGGCATCAAAGGTAGTCGTGCAACTGCCCTTAAGATATCAAGACTCTCAGTGGACACCGTCCGCCTCACTGAAGGGGCAGCACGCCTGTCACTGTCCGCACAACAGCGCGAAGTGGCCGTCATGATGGCGAGTGGCCTGAGTAATGGGGAGATCGCCGAGCAACTGGGGATATCCATTAATACCGCCGGTTATCACACTAAACAGCTCTTTGCGAAACTCGGCGTACATCAGCGCTCCGAGGTCGCGAACTTATTGCGGCATGCTTAAAGGCAGCCCGAACCCGAAAGCTCCAGCAAAGCCATTCCGTTTACGCTCGATTACGCCCCTGCTCCAACGTCCGCAAAGCCGCCAATTTCTCCTTCACCACAGAAGCAGCCGACCCCACCGCCACCAATTCCATGGACATACCACGCCGAGTGGTCAACTCACACTGACCTTCTTTTAATCCACGATCCCCTATAGTGACCCGTAGTGGAACCCCGACCAACTCCCAATCGGCAAACATTGCGCCCGGCCGCTCATCGCGATCATCCAAAATCACATCCACACCCGCGCCAACTAACTCATCATGGATCGCCAAGCAATGCTGACGCACGGCTTCCGACTTGCCCCAACCCATTGGGCAAATAACCACCTCGAAGGGCGCCAGAGGTACAGGCCAAATAATGCCTTTTTCGTCATGGTTTTGTTCGATAGCGGCGCCGAGCAGGCGAGTCACGCCTATACCGTAGCAGCCCATTTCCATGAATTGGGACTTGCCCTGTTCGTCGATATAGGTCGCGTTCATGGACTGGGGATAAGCCAAGCCTGAAAACACATGCCCAACCTCAATGCCACGTTGAATCGCCAGCACACCCTTACCGTCAGGCGAGGGGTCACCCTCTCGCACATTACGAATGTCAGCAACCAGTGGCTCAGGCAAGTCACGTCCCCAGTTCACACCGGTGAAATGGAAATCCACTTCGTTCGCGCCACAGACAAAATCGGCCATGTTGGCGACGGTACGATCCGCAACAACCTTGACTGGCTTTTTCATGCCGATAGGACCAAGATAGCCGGGAGGTGTCCCGAAGGCTTCTATAATTTCGGCTTCAGTTGCAAATCTAAAGCCCGCTAGGCCTACGATCTTTCCTGCCTTGACCTCGTTCAAGTCATGATCGCCGCGAACCAAGAGAAGCCAAACCACCGCTCCCACGACCGCTCCTTTAGCATCCAGTTGATCCACGGCGAGCACCAGGGACTTCACCGTGCGCTCCAACGCTAGCCCGAGCAAAGCCGCCACATCTTCACACTTTGCTTGGCCAGGCGTCGGCGTTTTGGTGAACGGCAGAGTCGCAATCGCTCGAGTGGGCGACAAAGCGACTGCTTCCGCCAACTCAATATTCGCGGCATAGTCAGAAGCAGGGCAGTAGGCAATCGCATCTTCGCCAGTATCTGCAATCACTTGAAACTCATGCGAAGCAGAACCGCCAATCGCCCCGGTATCGGCAGCCACCGCCCGAAAGCGAAGCCCCATACGCTCGAACACCGCCACGTAGGCGTCATACATCGCCTGATAGCTCTTCAACGCCGATTCTTTATCGCGGTCGAAAGTGTAGGCATCCTTCATTGTGAACTCGCGGCCACGCATCAAGCCAAACCGGGGACGACGCTCATCGCGAAACTTGGTCTGAATATGGTAAAAATTCTTGGGCAGTTGTCGGTAGCTTTTGATCTCCTGGCGGACGATGTCGGTCACCACCTCCTCCGAGGTGGGTTGAACGATAAAATCACGGCCATGACGATCCACCAGCCGCAGTAATTCCGGGCCCATTTTGTCAAAACGCCCGGTTTCGCGCCAAAGCTCAGCCGGTTGGATCACCGGCATCAGGAGCTCTATCCCGCCCGCCTTATTCATTTCCTCACGAATGATGTTCTCAATCCGCCGAATCACCCTTAGGCCCATAGGCATGTAGTTATAAATGCCGCCAGCCACTTTTTTGATCATGCCGGCACGCATCATCAGTTTGTGAGAGACGATTTCGGCATCGGCAGGTGCTTCTTTGAGGGTGGAAAGATGGAATTGCGAGACTTTCATTAGATCTTCATTCAGTTGGGGGATACGCAAGACGAGGATTCGCCGATATAATCGTCCCAAGTTTAAAGGATTACGGGGTTGGCCATGTTGGATCGAGACGGCTACCGCCCCAATGTCGGAATCATTCTGCTCAATCAGGACAACGAAGTATTTTGGGGAAAACGGGTTAGGGAACATTCATGGCAGTTTCCGCAAGGCGGAATCGACCGTGGCGAATCGCCTGAGGAGGCGATGTTTCGTGAACTCGAAGAGGAGGTTGGGCTGCAGCGTGAACACGTGCAGCTAATCGGCCGCACCCGAGAGTGGCTGCGTTATGACGTCCCTGAGCATTGGGTCCGGCGGGAGTGGCGAGGACATTATCGCGGGCAAAAACAAATTTGGTTTTTGCTACGCCTAGTGGGTAAAGACGCGGACATTAACCTCCGTTTCTCAGACCACCCAGAGTTTGACGCCTGGCGTTGGCACGATTTTTGGGTGCCACTCGAGTCCGTAATCGAGTTCAAGCGCGAAGTTTACCGTTCCGCACTGAGCGAGTTACACTTAATCTTGCAACAACGCGGCGGCGGCAATTCGGCGGATTCAGCAAAGAAAGATTCGACGAAGAGCGATGCGCCAAAGGCTAGCCCTTTAGATCGCAAACCTCCTACGCCTTATCCACCGCGCCTGGGCTAGAAGCGCACTCAGGCACGGTCGCGCGCTCAAAGATTGCCTAATGAGCAAGCGGCAAAACCTCTGAAACCAAGGGCTTGCCTTGCAAAAACGCGGCCACATTGGCGAGAGTCAGGTCCCCCATCGCATCGCGAGTGGTATTTGTTCCGCTGCCCTGATGGGGATGCAGAACCGCATTGCCCAACTCAAAAAACGCTGGGTTAATCTTCGGCTCATTTAAGAAAACGTCCAGACCGGCAGCGCCTAACTTGCCGTTGCCGAGCAGTTCGATCAAGGCAGTTTCATCGACCACTGACCCGCGAGCAATGTTGACAAAAGTGCCCTGGGGGCCAAGCGCTTCCAATGCGGCCCGACTCATCGTGCCCTGGGTTGAAGCGCCACCGGGAAGCGCCGCGATCACCACATCGGCCCACCTCGAGCCTTCAACCAGGTCTGCAAAATAGGGGAATGTGAGTTCGGATTTCTTGCGCGGGCCGCTGTACCCAATCTCGGTATTAAAGGCGAGACAGCGCTTGGCTATCGACTGGCCGATTCGGCCCATCCCCAAGATAAGCACCTTCTTTTTCTGCAAACTCAAAGTTAGAGGCATACCAGCCTTGGCCCAAGCACCCGTGCGCACATGTTGGTCGCCAAAAGGAATACGGCGCATGCTGCCGAGCAACAACGCCAGAGCGAGATCGGCGACATCTTCAGTGAGCACATCTGGGGTATTCGACAGGCCAATTTTCTGGGCTTTACAGTAGGCGACGTCCACTGCGTCGTAGCCCACACCCATGTTCGCGACCAATTTCAACTTGGGTAATTGTTTCATGATCTCGGCCTCTACGCCACGGCCACCATTGGTGACGACGATCTGGCATTGATTGGCGACCTCTTTGAGAAAGGCCCCTTTATCAGACGCTTCAAAATATCGACGCACGTCATAGAGCGCTTCTAGTTTGGCCTGCGATGGGGCATGGATTGCGCCTACCGAAACGACCAGGGGCTTTGCTGCTGGGGATGTACTCATTCCAATTCTTTCTTTCAATCGATTCAAATTTAAAGGGATAAACGGCGACAGTGTATTTTGAAGATCTGTTCAGAACCGACTCATGAGAAATACGGACCAGGCATGGTGACGCCGAGCTTGCCCGCCCAGGTTTTGAGTTGCGGCGCGATCGACGCATGCAAAGCCACCCCCTTAACTAACTGTTCGGCTTTGAGTGCGAGCCCACGATGGCCTGGCAGGCGCACCGGCCTTCGCGAATCACGAGGTAGATTGTTTCGGCAAGCTTCAACCAACCAATCGGTTTGCCAGGTAAATGCACCCAGGCCAGCAAACGCGGCAGGATCGAGAATTTGCAGATAAACCGTGGCGCCCCAGCCCTCTGAGACATCGGCTCGCCCATGACCCGATAAACCGCCGGTGAGCGCCTCAATCATGAGTGCAAGGCCATAGCCCTTATGACCAGCATCGAGCCCTCCAACCGGCAGAATCGTGCCTGGAGGTTGCTCAGTGATCACGGCCGGGTCATGGCTAGGCTGTCCCAGCGCGTCTAACCACCAGGCATGTTCGCCTTTTTGTCCCAAGGCCTTCATGCGATTACTCATACCATTCGTGGTCACCGAGGCAGAGATATCAATCAAAATCGGCTCAGCGCTAGTGGGTATGCCGACCGCATAAGGATTGGGCGTGAACACCGCTTGCGTACCTCCAAACGGCGCCACGCTGGCACTCGAAGGATCGGAGCAAGACAGGATCATCATCATGCCGGATCGCGCTACGGTTTCGAGATAAGCCGCTAGGCAAGCGATGTGATGACTGCGCCGGATGGCCACACTGGCTTGGCCATGCATACGAGCCCGGGGCAAGGCCCAGGCAATCGCGCGGCGCACAAGGTGCGGCCCAGGCAGGCGTTGGCCGTCCCAACTGGCCACGACCGTTTGCTCGCTAAGGACAGTGACCTGCCCCTCTTTGAGCATCGTGCCTCGTTCAAGCTCGGCAAGATAGGGGCCAAGCAGTTGTAGGCCATGAGTGTCATGCCCCAGTAGATCGCCCTCGACCAACACTTCAGCCACATCGAGAGCAATCGCGTCCTGCATGCCAGCACGCATTAAGATTGCATGCGCAAACTCTGTCAAATGATCCGCGTTATAACGTTCAGCATTCATTGCAGCTTGTGCCTCCCAGCTTCGCTTGTTCGTTCATCAATAGGTCGCGCGGCCGCCCGACAGATCAAACACGGCTCCGGTCGAAAAGGAGCATTCCTCGGAGGCCAACCAGGCCACCATCGCGGCCATTTCCTCGACCTTACCAAATCGGCCCATTGGAATTTTCGATAGCATGAAGTCAATATGCTGCTGAGTAATCTGATCAAAAATCGCTGTCTTAACTGCGGCAGGCGTGATGCAATTGACTCGAATGCCCGTCTTGGCGGTTTCCTTGCTTATCGACTTCGTGAAACCAATGACGGCAGCCTTTGAAGCGCTATACGCACCCGCATTGGGATTGCCTTCCTTACCGGCGATTGACGCGATATTAATGATGCGACCGTAGTCCTTCTTCATCATTTCCTTGACCGCTGCAATATTGCACAAGAAAATGCCGTTGACGTTGATGGACATCACCTGTTGAAACTCTTCCAGGCTGTATTCCCAATTCGGTTTCGCGGGGCCCGCGATACCGGCACTACAGACCATGATGTCGACTTGACCGGTTTGAGCCATCGTCGCCATCATCGCAGCAGCCACCGAATCTGTGTTCGAGACATCGACTTGAAATGACAATTGCGCTTGACCAGAAGCTGAGGGGCCTAGCGCCGCCGCCGAGGCCGCGCCGACCTTGGCATCTAAATCCCAAAGGACAACTCTTGCACCACTTTGGACAAAGCGCTGGGCAATCGCCAAGCCAATTCCCGCCGCCCCTCCGGTGACCACCGCACAGCGGCCCTTCAAATCTATGTTATTCATCAGATGCACTTTCGAGATGGTGAAGTTCGTATTGTAAGAAAAATGCGAAACTTCGGGCCAGCTTCACTTCAATTTCAAGCGATTTTTCAAATGAATTCACCGATTACTAGTCATACGAGCCAAGCCGGCCCGACACTCGCCTCAAGCAATCGTAGCGGTGGCCAAGTGTTAGTCGATCAGCTTCTGGTACACGGCGTGAAACATGCATTCTGCTTACCTGGGGAATCCTACCTCGAAGTGCTAGATGCCTTGTACGGCGCACGCGACAAAATTGAGCTGATTGTGGCTCGCCAGGATGGTGGCGCCGCCTTCATGGCGGCAGCCTATGGCAAGTTCACCGGCAAGCCCGGCATTGGCCTGGTCACTCGCGGCCCCGGTGCAACCAATGCCAGCATCGCCGTGCACACAGCCTTTCAAGATAGCGACCCGATGATTTTACTGGTGGGGCAAGTGGCCAGCGATCAAGTCGAGCGCGAAGCCTTTCAAGAGGTCGACTATCGCCGCATGTTTGGACCGCTCTGCAAATGGGTGGCGCAGATTGATCGCGCGGATCGCATCCCCGAATATATGCAGCAAGCGTTTCAGAAGGCCGTATCTGGCCGTCCCGGCCCGGTCGTGCTGGCTTTGCCCGAGGACATGCTGACTCAAGTCGTGAATGTTCCCGACGCCCTTCCCTACCAAGTGGTGCAAGGCGCCCCTCGCCAGGAGGACATGCAAAAGCTCAAAAGCATGCTGGAGAGCGCGCAACGACCGATGGTTATCCTGGGTGGTGCGGGATGGAATGAACAGGGCATCGCCAACATTCGCAGCTTTGTAGAAAGCTTCGATTTGCCGGCGGGTTGCGCCTTTCGCTTTCAAGACATTCTCGATAACCGCAGCAAAAATTATGTGGGTGATGTCGGCATCGGCATTAACCCGGCGCTGGCCCAACGCATCCGCGAAGCAGACGTCATTCTCGCTGTCGGTGCCAGGCTCGGCGAAATGACCACCTCGGGCTATAGCTTGCTCAATGTGCCTACCCCAAAGCAGGCCTTGATCCATGTTCATAACGACCCGAACGAGCTTGGCCGAGTCTTTTATGGCGCTCTGTACATTGCCAGCGGCATGAATGAATTTGCGTCAATGGCGCGCGCATTAAGCCCTCCCACCAACCCACGTTACGCTCCCTTAACCCGGGTTGCGCGTGCCGATTACGAGGCCTGGCAAACCAGCGCTTACAAGGGCATGCCCGGAGGCCGAACCGACCTGGTCGATCTACGTGAAGTGGTTCTCGAAATGGAGCGCAGCCTGCCCCAAAGCACTGTGTACACCAACGGCGCCGGAAACTACTCGGGCTGGTTGCAGCGTTTTCATCGCTACAGCATGTACCGTACCCAGCTCGCACCTTCAGCGGGTTCAATGGGGTACGGCGTGCCGGCTGCGATTGCCGCCAAGGTGGCGGATCGCAATCGCATGGTCGTCTCCTTCAACGGCGATGGTTGTTTCATGATGAATGGTCAGGAGTTGGCCACGGCCGTTCATTACGGTTTGAATATCATCTTCATTATTGTGAACAACGGGATGTTCGGAACAATTCGAATGCATCAAGAACGAGAGTATCCAGGGAGAGTACATGGCACGAGCTTCACGAACCCCGATTTCCCGGCGCTAGCGCGAGCCTACGGAGCGCATGGAGAGCTGGTCACGGAGACGTCTCAATTTGCCGCCGCGCTAGCGCGTTGTCGTGAGGTTGGCAAACCGTCGGTCATCGAGATCCGAATTGATCCCAATGCCATCACGACGGGCACCACCTTAGAGGCTCTTCGAGAAAATGCACTGAAGAACAAGCGGTAAATTCAAGAGTAAAAGCGCCCAACAAACCTCTCTTCTTTCAATTCAAAACCAACAAAGCATTCGATATCCATGGCCAAAGTACTCTTCACCGACTACGACATGCTCGACATCTCTCTTGAGCGCAAAATATTTCAAGATGCAGGCATCGAGTTGATTGAAGCTCAATGCAGGACCGAAGAGCAAGTCATTGCTGCCTCGATCGGCTGCCAAGCATTGTTGATTCAGTATGCTCCGGTCAACAAAAAGGTCTTCGAGGCACGCCCCGAAATTCGTCTGTGTTCGCGCATCGGCGCAGGCTACGACACCATTAACACCGACGATGCTGCCGCATACGGCGTGTGGGTGTCCAACTCGCCGGACTATGGCGTAGGAGAGGTCTCGTTGCACGCTCTAACCATGCTGCTCAACGCGATACGCAACGTATCACGCTATGACAAAGACATTCATCACGGCAACTGGCACTACACCACGGCCGGCAAAATTCCAAGAGCTCAAAACTTAACCGTTGGAATCCTCGGCCTGGGTCGCATCGGTAAGCGCTTTGCTCACTATGCCGCACCGATCTTTAAAAAAGTGATCGCCCATGATCCCTATTTGATCGACGGCGATTTTCCGCAATATGTTGAACGCGTTTCCCTGGAGGGTCTCTTCGAACAAGCGGATGCGATTTCAATTCACAGCCTACTCAATAGCAACACCAAGTCAATGGTGAATCGCAATCTCCTGGGCCGCATGAAACCAGGCTCCTATTTGGTCAACACCGCGCGCGGCGCGATTATTAACCTGGAAGATTTAACGGCCGAAGTGCAAGCCAATCGCTTTGCCGGAGTCGGTCTCGACGTTCTACCCATTGAGCCGGTGCCACAACACCATCCGCTGCTCAATGATCCGCGCGTCACCTTTACGCCTCACGCGGCGTTTTATTCGGTGGAATCCGAGATCGAGCTACGTCGCAAAGCGGCCGTCAATGTGGTCACCTGGCTCACTACTGGGCGGCCCGACTATCCGGTTGTAATAGGTAAGAACTAGAGTGCGTGAATAATAAACGCGCTGGACGTCGGTACAGGTGGAAGGCACTCACTGCAGCCCGCCATCCCTACTAATCAATCTAAGGACATGACATGAGAATTCGAGAAATCGCCTCCGGCCTGCAATTCCCTGAAGGTCCAATTGCTATGGACGACGGCTCAATCTTGCTGGTCGAGATCGCCCGTGGCACCTTGACCCGTGTCACCGCCGACGGCAAGGTGACTGTCGCCTGCCAAATGGGCGGCGGCCCCAATGGTGCAGCGATCGGCCCTGAGGGTCAGATCTACGTCTGCAACAATGGAGGCTTCGAATTTCATACTGAAAGTAACGGCACTTTCCGGCCGGTTGCGCAGGCCGGAAATTATGACGGAGGGAGGTTAGAGCGAGTCAATCTCAGCACCGGGAAGTTCGAGCGACTGATCACAGAAGTGACCAAGGCAGAGGGCAGCAAAATTGCTCTAAAAGGCCCCAACGATTTAGTCTTTGACCATCAAGGCGGACTCTACTTCACCGATCTCGGCAAGGTACGCGCCACCGAAATGGATCGGGGCGGCGTGTATTACTTTAACCCCACCAGCGGTGAAACCAAGGTCATTGCCCATCCGGCACTGACACCTAACGGCGTGGCACTCTCTCCCGACGACAAAACGCTTTACTATGCCGAAACCGAAGGCGCTCGTTTGTGGGCCTTCGATCTTACCGGTGCAGGCACTAACACTAAACTACCCTTTCCTTCCCCGCACGGTGGGCGCCTGATTGCGGCTTGCCCAGGGGGCGGGTATCAGCGCTTTGACTCAATTGCCGTGGATGCCTATGGCAATATTGTGATCGCCACTTTGCTCAAAGGCGGTATCAGTACGATTGCGCCGGATGGCACCTTGCTCTCCTTCGTGCCCACCCATGACATTATGACCACCAACATTTGCTTTGGTGGGCCAGGCATGCGCACCGCCTACGTTACTTTGTCGGGCATTGGCAAACTCATCGCGATTGATGATTGGCCAGTACCTGGCCATCGCCTCGCTTATAACGCCTGAAATCCCATGCCCATTTATCTCATCCGACACGGCGAGACAGCTCTCAACGCTAGCCGCATCCTGCAGCCTCCTGACACCCCTCTCAACGCCGAGGGCGTGGCGCAAGCTCAAGCGCTCGGTCGAAGGCTCCTGAACCAGCATGTTGACGCCATTCTGACCAGCGACCTTAGCCGTGCCTTGCAAACCGCACAAGCCATCGTCGCCGAGCGCCCTCCAGAAAAGGAAGGTCCTTTGCGCTTGCGCACCAGCAGTTTGCTGCATGAGCGCAACCTTGGTGATTTACGGGGTCAACCCTATGAAGTTATTGGTGCCGATCTCTTAGATTTCAAAGACGCACCGCCAGGGGGCGAGTCCATAGCACAGTTTGAAGAACGAGTTGCGGCTGCATTCGAGCATGTCATCGATGTCCATCAAGACCTGATGGACGATGCTGCGGAAGACGGCAGTGCGCCACCTGACCCTGTGCTGCTGGTCGTCAGTCACGGTTTGGTCATTCGACGTTTCATTGAGGCCCACCTGGGTTTGCGCAATGGTGAAACCGTGCCGGCGCGCATCGCCAATAGCTCGATTACGATTTTTGAATCCACACCACCTCATTTATTGAAACTCTTGAACTCTAGTACCCACCTCTTAGGGGCACAATCCTCTCATCACAGTCCAGCTTTTGGGGGATAGTCTTTTTGAGAGGCTAGGTCACGAAGGCTTCAATAAAAACAGAGGAGCATCATGACCCTATTCGATCTCAAAGACAAAGTAGCCGTGATTACCGGTTCATCTCGCGGCATAGGTAAGGCCATTGCCTACCGGCTGGCTGAGCATGGCGCCAAGGTTGTCATTTCGTCGCGCAAGATGGAGCCTTGCCAAGAGGTCGCCAAGGAAATCAATGGCGCTTTTGGAGAAGGTCGTGCGATCGCCGTGCCCGCCAACATTTCCTCCAAAGAAGCGCTTCAAGCCTTAGTGGATGCTGCCAACAAAACCTTCGGCAAGGTGGATATCCTGGTGTGCAATGCGGCCTCCAATCCGTACTACGGCCCTTTAGCGGGCATTGAAGATGATCAGTTTAGGAAAATTCTCGACAATAACGTGCTCTCGAACCATTGGTTGATTGGCATGGTGGCACCCCAAATGCGCGCGCGACGCGATGGCTCGATCATCATCGTCTCTTCTATTGGAGGCCTGCGTGGCTCTCCAATCATTGGTGCGTATAACGTTTCCAAGGCCGCCGACTTTCAGTTGGCGCGCAACTACGCCGTCGAATACGGCCCAGACAATATTCGCGTCAACTGCATTGCGCCTGGCCTCATAAAAACAGACTTTGCAAGAGCACTTTGGGAAAACCCCAACACCTTGAAACATTACACCGCGGTCACACCGTTGCGGCGTATTGGCGAGCCCGACGAGATCGCCGGTGCAGCAGTGTTTCTAGCCAGCGCTGCGGGCAGTTTCATGACTGGGCAGGCTTTGGTTGCAGACGGTGGCGTGACAATCACCTGATCAGCTCGGGCTACTTGCTTCAGTGATTTGCTCGCGCGGTCTGATTACCCTTTTCAAACCCGGTTAAGGCACCCTAACGGTGGGTGGCCCCGGCAAATACCAAGCTCGATTTTCAAAAGGCAGCCCAAACTCAAACTTCTCCCCTGGCCGAGGCGTCACTAATTGCACCCCGTGCTTTATCGCGGCAGCCTGAGCACGCACGATGGGCTCGGCCCACTCGTGATAGGCCAGATTGAAGGTTGCCCAGTGAATCGGTAAAAGAGTCGTCGCGCCCAGATCAAGATGCGCCTGCACGGCAGACTCCGGATTCATGTGAATGTCTAACCAAGTGTCGCCATAAGCGCCAATCTTGATTAACGCGAGCTGGGGGTTGCCCAAACGCTCCCGAATCGCTTTGAGATGAGGAGCATAGCCCGTGTCTCCGCTGAAATAGGCTGAGTGTCGGGCACTCTTAAACATCCAGGAGGCCCAGAGCGTAGAGTTATTCATGCTCTTTCGTCCAGAGTTATGGCGAGCGGGTGTGCAAAAAATAGTCACGCCTTTTACGATGGCTTGGTCCCACCAGTCCATCTCATGAATTTGGCCGACCGGTACCTGCCACCGCTCAAGGTGCGCGCCAATGCCAAGCCCTACATAAAAATGAGTTCCCTGCGTCGCTAGATGGCGAATGGTGTCCATATCGAGATGGTCAAAATGATCGTGAGAGATCACTACGGCATCGATATTTTTCTATTGTTCCAAGGCCAAGGGCGCTGGGTGCAAGCGCGCAGGCCCCACCCATTGAAACGGAGAAACACGCCGGGAAAACACCGGATCGGTGAGAATGCGTACGCCGTCGATTTCAATTAGCGTGCTGGCATGACCCAGCCACCAGACTCGCAAACCCTGAGCTGCGGGATTAACCAGGAGCTCAGCCGACATTTTTACTACCGGCACATCAAAGCTTGGCTCACGTGCCTGGTCGCCGAAGTAGGCGCGTAGTTCACCGGCAAGGGAGAAGTTATTATGTATGGTGGTGTGTTTTCAAAACGAGCATGGATGAATTGCTTCGATTGCTGCATGCGCTCAAGGCGCTGGCCGTCCGACACTCCACCAAAGCTAGGCAAACGAAAAACAAGCCAAGCAGCCAGGCCGAGTACGACAGCGAGTGCAAACAGCCCCTTGCTGATCGTGATCAAGCGCCTCATCGTAAACGCCCAAGCCCTAGTGCTTTTAAGAAAAATCAAGCCTTAGGAATCGTCGCCTGCATTGAAGCCCGCGAGTTGAATTTCGCAAACCAAAGCGCCGCTTGCGGATATTGCTTGCGCCAATCGATATTGGGGAAACGAAAATCCAGATAACCAAGTGCGCAGGCGAGTGTGATTTTGCCAAGATCAAAAGCGTCACCCCATGCGGCGGCCTGGGCCTCGATCATGGCTAGACCCGAATGGACTTTTTCTAGTTGTCCATTGGTCCAATCCGTCCATCGCAACGCCTCCGGGCGCATCGCGTTTTCATAACGAGCCAAAAGTGCGGCATCGAGAATGCCATCACCCATGGATTGCTCGGTGAGAATCTGCCAGCGAGCAGACCCTGTAGCAGGCAATAGTTTGCCCTGACCAAGGTCATTCAAATACTCGCAAATGACGCGACTGTCGTAGAGGGCGACGCCATCGTCAGTGACCAGTGTGGGCACTTTGCCTAGCGGGTTCCTGGCGACAATACTTTGGTCGCGAGTGATCGGATTCGCGGCGCCAGGAACGATTTCAATGCGATTGGCGAGGCCGAGTTCAAGTGCAACCACCATGCATTTACGGACATAGGGAGAGAGCGGGGAATGGAAGATTTTCATAGAGACCTAGGGCAAGCAAAGATGAATAAAAAAGGAAGAAAAGACGGGTAAAACGATTAACTTGGCGTTGGGTTAGTTTGGGCCACTTTGTGATCACGCCGCGCCCATTGCGATACCACGACCGGCACTGAAATACCGATGCCGATCAAGGTCGGAATCAGGCCTGGGGCCACCAGCAAAAAGGCACCGAGAAAACAAAGCCCTCGTTCCCAGGTGCGCATTTCAACAAACAGGTATTTGCTTAAAGCAGCAGCCAACATTGTGATGCCGAGTACGCAGCCGACGAACGTGATCACGAAGTCATAGAGGGTAAAGCCCTTGGCCACCAATAATAACGAGGGTGAAAAGACGAACACGAAGGGCACCAAGGCTTTGGCCATACCGAGCCTGAAGGCCTGATTACCGGTTTTGAAGGGGTCACTTCCCGCCATGCCTGCGGCCGCATAGGCCGCCAGTGCAACCGGCGGCGTGATGTCCGCCAAGACGCCGTAATAAAAGACGAAGAAATGCGCGACCAGGGGTTCCACACCTAACTGCACTAAGGTGGGCGCAGCGACCGTCACCATGATGATGTAGTTCGCTGTGGTCGGTATGCCGCAGCCAAGCACGATACAAACTAGGCCCGTCATAATAAGGGCGGCAAGCAGGGTGAGCGACTTCATGGTCATTAGAGAATCGGGCACGACCATCGCTAGCCCTGAGGCCATCGATTGAGCGGCCGAGGTAATGATGTAACTTACTTTAAAACCAACGCCGGTTAAGGTGACCACACCAATCACCAAGCCCACCGTAGCGGCAGCCGCACCTACAGCTATCGCGTACTTGGCACCGGTTTCGAAGGCCTCGACCAAAACCGCATTGGTGATCCGCCCTTGTAAATCCGAGAATTTCTTCACCAAAAACCCACCAATCACAGCCGCCGCAAAGAGCCCGATCTTGATCGGCTCGTCAAAGCCACCGAAGGAGATTAGGCCCAACGCGACATGCAGAGCGAGGCACAGCAACCAGTTCTTGGCGGTATTGCCTCGATTGGCCAAGGTGAGGCCAATAATTGCGCAGGAAGAAATCCCCGTAAACGCGGCCAGATAGGGAGTGCGACCACTCACGAGTATGGAGATCAACAACACCAGGGGTATTAAAGTGGGCCAGCGTTCGGCGAGGCTTTCCTTGAGCTTTGGCATCTCTGCCTCGGTCAGGCCACGCAGGCCATATCGCTTGGCTTCAAAATGCACTTGCATGAACACACCAAAGAAGTGCATGAAGGCCGGCACAATCGCCGCTACGATAATTGTTTGATACGGCACGTTGAGAAACTCAATCATGAGGAAGGCCGCCGCACCCAGCACGGGCGGCGTGATCTGGCCACCGGTACTTGAGGCGGCTTCCACCGCCCCTGCGAACTCGCGCTTGTAACCAACCCGAATCATGGCGGGAATGGTCAAGGAGCCCACCGTAACCGCGTTGGCGACCGAGGAACCGCTCAACATGCCGAACATTGCCGAACCAAACACAGAGACCTTGGCCGGCCCACCAGCATAGCGACCGGCGACACTGGACGCGATGTCCAAAAACAATTGCCCCAGACCAATGCGGGTGGCCATCACCCCAAATAATACGAAATGAAAAACATAAGTCGCAACGACCCCGACTGCCACGCCGTAGATCCCCTGACTGGTGAGGTATTGGTGATTCACCAACTGCCCCCAAGAGGAGCCGGCATGCTTAAGCAGGCCTGGGAAAATAGGGCCCACTAAAGCGTAGATCATGAAACCAATGGCGATTAAAGGAAGGGGCCAGCCCATTGAGCGGCGCGTGGCCTCGAGTAGGCACACGATTAAAATAGTTCCCATCACGACATCTATCGTGCCGGGGTTGCCTACCCTAAAAGCTAGATCCTCAAAAATATACGGGATGTAAAGCACACTCAGCACACAGGCGGCGGCAAGCAACCAATCGAACAGAGGGATGCCGCCAGGAGCAAATGTCGAGTGCTTGGGCGTTTCTTGATAGGCGCGCTTACTCAACCCAAAGACCAGAAAAATCAATCCCAGCACAAAGGCCAGATGAATGCCTCGGTGGGTGGTTTCGCGCAGCAGGCCAAAACCGGCCGTGTAATAGTGAAAGCAGGATAAGGCGATCAACAAGCCCTTGACGATCGCCGAAGCAGGCGGCACGTATGGCCGGAAGCGCATTTCAGGATCGAATTTTTCTTCGAGCTCCTGGAGGGCCTTGTCATTTAAGGCGGTTGCGCTTACGACCATCACCACCACCTAGGCTTACTTTAACGCGCCAGCTTCTTTGTAAAACTTCTCAGCACCAGGATGGAAGGGAACACCCGCACCCTTGACAGCATTGCCAAGGTTAATAAAGGCTCCTTTAGGATGGCCAGCCTTGATTGCTTTTTGAGCGGCCTCGCTAAACATGGCCTTGGTGATTTGATATACCGTTTCAGTATCCACTTTGGCCGTGGTCACCCACTGCGCACCGACCGCTAAAGTCTTGGTAGCACTGATGCCCTTATAAGTGTCTGCCGCTATGAGGTCGCTTGAGAAGAAAGGGCTCGCCTGACGCAGACCTTCGGCCTGAGGACCGTCGATGGCCACCAGCTCGATGCCGCCACCGCTTGAGGCCAGCTCAGCGATTGCACCTGCAGGTGCACCACCGGTAAAGAAGAAGGCATCAAGTGAGCCGTCCTTCAATTTGTCAGCCGCCTGATTGGGCTTGATGTAGTCGGGTCTGATATCGGCTTCCTTGAGACCATACGCCGCCAAAATAATTTTGGCATTGATCAAGGTGCCTGAGCCCGGCTCGTCGAGTGCCACCCGCTTACCTTTTAAGTCGGCAACGGTCTTAATACCCGAGCCCTTCTTAACCACAATATGCACGCTCTCTGGGTAGAGATTGGCAATCAGGCGTAGATCTCCGACTTTCGGACGTCCTTCCCAAATGCCGGTGCCGGTGTAGGCCCAGGTCGCCACATCGGCCTGAGAAAAACCCGACTCCATCGAGCCGCTGACAATGCCGTTGACATTGGCCACCGAACCATTCGAGGCTTGCGCCGTGGCCACAATTTTGCCAGGCTGAGAAACGGCATTGGCGATCATGCCGCCAATGGGATAGTAGGTCCCGGCTGTGCCGCCAGTACCAATTCGGAAAAATTGCTGGGCTTGGGCGCTTCCTACAGCCACAAGTCCTATGGCAGCCATACCAAAACTCAGGGCGGCCGCGAGGCGTTTCATCGGTAACTTCATGGGTATCTCCTGTTGTACGGAAACTCCTGCACGCGCATGCCAAGCCTATGTTTTGTCAACATCGTGCAGAGTTTTTTGAAGTCTAGCACCAGTGCTTGTCGGTGGGTCGAACTAACGGCGCGGGGGAATGTAGACGCCCCACGGCAGCTCGCCAACCGGCACTTCCTGGATAGCCTTCCGCTGTGCGATGTCCACAATCGTCACCGAATTGGAGCGACCATTGGCGACATAGAGTTTCTCGTTTTTGGAATCTATCGCCATGTTCCAAGGGCGTTTACCCACGGGGACATTGGCCACCACGGCATCGGTCGCGGTATCAATAAACAAGACATTGTTGTCGCCGCCGTTGCTGACGATGGCGAGTTTGCCGTCCGAGGTCATGGCCACGCCATTGACTCTCTGACCGGCTTTGATGACTTTGATAGGCTTGTGACTCGCCACGTCGATCACATGCACCTCGTCGGCCAGCTCACTCGCCACATAGGCCTTCTTGCCGTTCGGCAAAAACCCGATGCCCCGGGGCCGCTTGCCGACATTAATGCTGACCAGCATTTCACGTTTGGCGACATCAATGACATCGACTTGCTCTGCGTTCTCAGCGCTGACATAGATCCAGCGGCCATCGGGCGAAAAAATTGCATGTTCCGGGTTCTCACCCTTTACTTTAATTTGAGCGAGTATTTTACGGCTCACGGTGTCGATCAGAATCACTGCATTGTCTTCTTCGACCGCAACCGCCAGCATACTTCCGTCAGCGGAAGCATAAATTGCCTCGGGTGATTTTCCGAGAGCAATGCGGCCCACGATAGAGCCCTTGTCGAGATCGAGAATCAACAAATCATTGCCGGGCTGATCGCTCACAAACAGATACTTGCCGCTCTTGTCCGCCGCCATGCCGCGGGGTTTTTTCCCGGCCGGGATACTAGTCAAAACATTACCGGTCGCGACATCCAACACGGATACCGTTCCGGTTTTTTCATTAGCGACATAGGCGCGCTCGGGAACAGACGATCCCGGTAGGCTCGAACAAGCACTCGCGGCTAGCACCGCAATTGCTGCCAGTCCTCGTTTGGCCAACATTCCAAACATCGAGATCGTCTTCATGATTTTTACGCCTTCTTGTACTTCACAATCTTTTGAGTCTGCTGACCCATACCTTGAATGCCCAAAGTGACTACATCGCCAGGCTTCAAGAACTGAGGCGGCTTCATGCCAAGCCCCACACCCGGTGGTGTGCCGGTGATGATGACATCGCCGGGGTTCAAGGTCATGAACTGGCTCACGTAGCTGACAATGGTGGCGCAATCAAAGATCATGGTCTTGGTGTTGCCACGCTGTCTTTTTTCGCCATTCACGTCTAACCACATATCGAGCTTCTGGGGGTTAGGGATCTCATCCGTCGTGACCAGCCAGGGGCCGAGAGGACCAAAGGTGTCGCACCCCTTGCCCTTGTCCCACAAACCACCGCGCTCGATCTGGTACTCACGCTCAGACACGTCATTCGAAACGACATAACCAGCCACATAAGTCAGTGCGTCTTTCTTGGTGACATAGCTGGCCTTGGTGCCGATCACGATGCCTATTTCAACTTCCCAGTCGGTCTTGACCGAACCTTTGGGTAGCATCACGTCATCATCCCCACCTTGCATGCACGACAAAGTCTTCATGAAAATGATCGGCTCTTTCGGCACGGGCATACCGGCCTCAGCAGCGTGGTCGCTGTAGTTCAGGCCAATCGCCACAAACTTTGTCGCACCCGTGAAAGGCACGCCCATACGCGGCTTGCCACGCACTAGGGGGAGTTTGTCAGTCTTGATTTTCGACAATTTGGCGAGTGCGGCCGCGGACAATTGTGCAGGGCCAATATCGCCCACAACTTTCGAGAGATCGCGTAACTTGCCAGCGGCATCGATCAGGCCGGGCTTTTCCTTGCCGACTTTTCCGTAACGTACTAATTTCATAGTTTCTCCTGGGATAAAAATTAGATGGTGATGCCACCATCGATGTTAAACAATTGACCGGTCGCGAATTGGCTCTCGTCACTCGCAAGATAGACCAGGATCGGCACGATTTCATCAGCCTGTGCCAAGCGACCCATGGGTTGTCGCGATACAAACATTTTGCGGGCTTCGTCGATATTGCCTAGCTCTCTCATGCGCTCGTGCAGGCTCGGGGTTTCTACCGTGCCCGGGCCAATGCAATTGCAGCGAATACCCTTGGTGACATAATCGGCCGCGATGGATTTAGTGAGGCCGATCACGGCAGCCTTGGTGGTGCCGTAGGCGAAGCGATTCGGAAACCCTTTGACACTGGAGCACACCGACGCCATGTTGATGATCGACCCACCCCCATTGGTCAGCATCTTGGGCAGGAAGGCCTGGATCATCCAATACTGTGAGCGCACATTGATTTGCCAGGAACGCTCGAAAGCATCGTCGTCACAGTCGAAGATCGACCCTTGGTGAACCCAGCCCGCGCAGTTAAACAGAACGTTCAAGGGTTCCATTTCGGCCACCAACTTGTTGATGCCCGCTTTCTGGGTCACATCGAGAATGCGGGTTTGTATTGACTTTCCACCTTGCTTGATCGACTCCTCAGAAAGGCTCTCCAATAAATCGCCCCGGACATCGGTAGCCATCACGATCGCACCTTCTTTAGCCATAGCAACAGCCGCTGAGCGACCCATGCCTTGGGCTGCCGCAGTAATTAAAATTCGTTTGCCCTCTAGTCGTCCGGCCATGTTGCCTCCTTAGCTCGCCTAATTACAGTTCCTGCAAGGCCGCAAGCCTAGCGTAAGTTTGGTTTTTCTGCAGAAGGTCGACATGGGTTCCGGACTCGATGATACGGCCTTTGTCCATCACAATGATCCGATCTGCTTTCACGACGGTTGCGAGGCGATGGGCAATGACCAAGGTGGTGCGGCCCGCCATCGCAGTCTCCAGCGCCAGTTGCACGGCACGTTCGCTTTCGGTATCGAGCGCGCTGGTCGCCTCGTCAAGTAAAAGGATGGGCGGATTTTTGAGCAGCGCACGGGCAATCGCGATGCGCTGACGCTGCCCACCCGAAAGACGAACACCGCGCTCGCCCAGAAAAGTTTGATAGCCCTGCGGTAAGGCCATGATGAACTCATGAGCCTGTGCGGCCTGAGCCGCAGCCATGACTTCCACATCGCTCGCATCAAGTCGACCATAACGGATATTGGCCATGGCATCGGCCGAGAAAACAGTATTGTCCTGGGCCACGACGCCGATCTGCTTTCTTAATGCCGCCAGGTCCCAATCACGCAGTTCAATACCCGCCGCTTGAATACTTCCAGCTTGAGGATCATAAAACCTTTGTAGCAACTGGAACACCGTGGACTTGCCAGACCCTGATGCGCCCACCAGCGCAACCGTCTCGCCCGCCATGACGCTTAAGGAAAACGACTCTAGCGATCTCTGCAAAGGGCGTGATGGATAATGAAAGTCGACGGCGTGAAAAGTAATAGCTTCAACACCGTGACGACTCAACAAAGAAAGGTCTGAACGCTGTGACCCCGAGGCAATTGCAGGCTGAGTTTGCATCAATTCCATCAAGCGCTCGGTGGCCCCCGCCGCTCTTTGAATATCCCCGAGTACTTCGGCGATCGCGCCCACCGAACCGGCCACCAACCCGGCGTAGAGAATAAACTGCATCAAAAGGCCGGCGGTCATGGTGCCTTCGATCACCGCTTGAGCGCCTAGCCACAACACAAAAACGATGGCGCCAAAGCTCAAAATAATGGCCACGGCCACCAAGATAGAACGCGCTCGAAAACGGCGCCGAGCGGTCGCGAAGGACTCCTGGGTGGAATCTACATAGCGCTTGCCTTCAAAGGGTTCACGGACAAAAGATTGCACAACCTGCATGGCATTCAAGACCTCACCCGCCAGCGCACTGGTATCGGCAAGGCGGTCCTGGCTAGCGCGCGAGAGCTTACGTACCCGGCGGCCAAACATGATGATCGGGAAAACCACCACGGCCAAGAGCAACACAATGAGCGACGCCAACTTAACGCTCGTCACCAGCAGCATCACCAGGCCACCGGTAAACAAAACCAAGTTACGAAGACCTAGTGACAGGCTGGTGCCCACCAGGGTTTGAATCAAAGTGGTGTCGGTGTTCAGGCGCGACAGCACTTCGCCTGTTTTGAGCGTTTCAAAGAACTTAGGGTCCTGGATCAGCACCTGTTGATAAACGGCTTCGCGCATATCGGCGGTCACCCTTTCACCTAACCAAGTGACCATATAAAAACGTAACGCTGTGCCCAAAGCCAGAACAACGGAAAGGCCAAACAAGCCCACGAACACCAGATTGACTTGCCCGGGATGTTTGGCGATCTCGCCACCGGAAAACCCGAGATCGATGAGATAGCGAAAAGCTACCGGGACGCTCAAGGTGGATGCTGCAGCGACCAGGAGGGCGAACAAAGCGAGCAAAACTCTGGAGCGGTAGCGCATCAAGAATGGCGCAAGAGAGCGCATCAGTTGTAGCGCGGTTCGCTTTTCTGGGGCAGCTTCGAGGGGAGATTCTGGACTAACGATGGACACTGAATGGCCTTGGGACGCGGGCCTCGATTCTACCGATTTACGAAAACCTCAAGTGAAACTGGGCTATAACTTAGGCGATAATCAGGCTCCCTGTCCCAGCTACTTAGAAGAGTGTTCGCATGGCCACCGTTATTTCCCTCATTCGTAAGCCCACTTTGCGTCTCAGTCCAGTCGACGATGTCGTCATCGCGGCCCGCCCCATTAAGGCCGGCCTAGTCATTGAGCAAGAGAGCATTAGCGCGCATCAAGACATCCCCGCTGGCCATAAGATGGCTGTGAAAGCGGTGCCCAAGGGCAGCCCGGTCAAGCGCTACGGCCAAATTATTGGTTTTGCCACCGAAGATATTGCGGTTGGCGACCACGTCCATACTCACAACCTCGTCTTCAACACTTTCGAGCGCGACTATTGTGTCGGGGTGGACGTGAAACCGACACCTAACCCCGCCCAGGCTGCAACCTTCAGGGGCTACCTGCGGGCCGACGGCCGGGTAGCCACTCGAAACTATATCGGCGTGATTTCAACCGTAAACTGTTCGGCCTCGGTGTCGAAATATGTTGCGGCCCATTTCACTCCCGAAGTGTTGAAAGCCTTCCCAAATGTGGATGGAGTGGTGCCCATCACCCACTCCTCCGGGTGCGGCATGGACAGCAATGGGGTTGGAATCGATCTCTTGCGCCAGACGATCGCGGGCTATGCCCGACATGCCAACTTCAGCGGCGTGGTGATGATTGGGCTGGGTTGTGAAGCGAACCAAATGAGCTCTCTCTTCATGGCCCAGGACATGAAGGAGCACACCGCCTTACAAGCCCTGGTTGTGCAAACTTCCGGTGGCACTCGCAAAACCGTCGAGGCGGGCATTGCTGCGGTATTGAAGATGCTGCCTGAGGCCAACAAACTCACTCGCAGCGAGGTCTCTGCGAGCCACATCACCGTCGGCCTGCAGTGCGGCGGCTCAGACGGATACTCCGGCATCACAGCCAACCCGGCGCTGGGCGCCGCTTGCGACCTTTTGGTAGCACAAGGTGGAACCGTGATTTTGTCCGAAACCCCTGAGATTTATGGTGCTGAACATTTACTGACTCGGCGCGCGATCTCGCAGGCCGTGGCCGACAAACTGATTGCCCGCATTAAATGGTGGGAGAACTACACAGCCCACAACAATGGCTCAATGGACAACAACCCCTCCCCGGGCAATAAAGCCGGTGGCCTCACGACAATTTTGGAGAAGTCGCTCGGTGCAGTCGCCAAGGGAGGCACGACCAATTTAATGGATGTGTTTGAGTACGCTCAGGCGGTCACCACCAAGGGTTTCGTGTTTATGGACACACCAGGCTACGACCCGGTGTCCGCCACAGGCCAGGTAGCGGGTGGGGCGAACTTGATTTGCTTCACCACAGGGCGCGGCTCGGTGTATGGCTGCAAGCCTTCGCCCTCGATCAAATTAGCCACCAACACCGCCCTGTACGAGCGCATGACTGAGGATATGGATATTAACTGTGGCGATATTGTGGATGGCCTCAAAACTGTGCAGCAAAAAGGTCAAGAGATTTTCGAACTGATCTTGCGTGCAGCCAGTGGTGAGCCAACCAAGAGCGAGGCGCTGGGCATTGGCAATGATGAGTTTGTGCCCTGGCAGCTCGGCGCGGTGATGTGATATGACTGTTAGGATAAAACCGATTGCTTTGAGCTTGATGCTCGCCTCAGGTGCGAGCTACGGGCAAAGCGACATTCCCGGTGGACGCGGCACGACAGGTGTTGGACAGTCTAGCGATCCCACACTATTACCTGAGGTACAAGTTCGGGAGAATCGTCAGTCGGTCGAAGAACGCTTTCAGGCGCCCGGCTCAAGAGTGACCATTCGACGCAGCGACATCGAGAATATGGGCGCGGACACGATTGCCGACGTGCTTAAGCAGTTACCAGGCGTACAAAGCAGCGAAGGCGGCGGAATTCGCATGCGCGGTATGGATCGTAGCGCCACGCAAATCTTGGTCGACGGTGAGCGCGTCAGTGGCGGTCGACGAGGCGGTCAATTGCCTTTTGATCAACTTCCCTCGGAAATGATCGAGCGCATTGAGATCATCCGTTCTCCGACGGCTGAATACAGCGGGGCGACCGGTGGCACGATCAATATTGTGTTGCGCGAACCCTTGGAAAAGCGCGAAACCAATGTTCGTTTTACGAATGGCTTTGCCTTTAGTCGGAGTGCGGGCACGGCGTTTTTCGCTAGTAGCGGACCGATTAACTCTGCCGAAACCTTGCCTAAGCAAGAGCCCGCGAAAGCAGGCAGTCCTCAGCAACCCAAGCCGGACGGAAAGTCTGACGCTACGCTCGAAATTAAACCGGACGTAGTAGCAACCCTGGCGAGCGAACGTAAGCCCTTCTACCCCTGGACTTACTTTCTGGGCATGGCCTTTAACGAGAGAGTCACGGGCAATGATCGCACTCGTCACACCGATGAAGTAGATAGCGCTGGTCTAAGCAAGCTTTCAGAAGACGGTGTGGAATCGACTCGAACCCGTACCCGTGAGTTCTCGATGTTTCCAAGGGTCAATGGGCGGCTTGGCCCCAAGGACAGCATTATCTTTCGGCCCTACTTCACGACCAATCGAGTCACTTCTTCGAGCGAAGGCGCCTCGACGGGTACGGCGGGAGCCAATGCCGTCGCAGGCAACTCTAATGAGACACTGACCAGTGAACGCTATTTGCTTCGCCTGCGCGCGGACTGGACCCACAACTTCAAGGACAGCAAGCTCGAAACCCGCCTGTCCACACAGAAGTGGACCGAGGATGCGTTGCGCACCCGTCAGGAAAGCAGTTTCGTCACCGGGGCACAAGCCTCCAGTTTGGTCTCCATTTATGAGGACAAGCGTAGCGAGAAGGAAGTCTCCGGCGCCATGAAACTGACTGGCGCAGACGGCACCCATATTTGGCTGCTTGGTGCAGAGTACGAGAAACGCAAGCTGGACATCGAGAACAATACTGTACTCACCCCTTCGCTTGGACCCACCAGCAACGTGAACAGGGTGTTTAACTCTAGTATTCAGCGTTCGGTCGTATTCGTGCAAGACGAATGGACGGTCGCGGCTAAAAATACTTTGACGATGGGCCTCCGTTACGAGCATTTCAATCGCGAAAGTGATGACGGCACCGTCCTCACCCAAGATGTGCGCAGCTTTTTGCAGCCAAGCCTGAATTACCGTCAACCGATCAACACCACCTTGCAGTTTCGCGCCAATCTTGCGCGCACCACCAAGTTACCTTCACTCACCGATGTGCTTGATCGTGTTGTGCCGAGTCTCGGCACCAATACGGTCTCCCGAGCAGACAGTGTGGGCAATCCTGGTTTGAGGCCCGAGGTGGCACTCAACTTCGATATTGGTTTGGAGAAGCGGCTTTCGCCTCGAGGCCAGGCCGGACTGAATCTATTCCTACGCGATATTGATGATCTGATCGTCCGCAAGACCACCCGAGGCTCCTTGCCCACGGACCGTTGGCAGCAGCGCCCGGAAAATTTTGGTGGGGCCAAGGTGTACGGTATCGAAGCTGACTGGAAGAGCGACCTCGGATGGTTGGGACAACCGAGTTGGGATTTCACAGCCAATGCGACCGTTCTACAGTCTAAAGTGGATCAACTGAGTGGTGGCCACACCCGCATTCCCGGCCAGCCCCACTATATGGTGAATTTTGGTATTGCCAAGCCCTTCCCGCGAGCAACAACAGGCGGTTGGTATGGTGGCGCAACACTGAGTCTCACGGGAGCTTCAGATATTGGAGACGTGACGGGCTCAGGTGGACGAGAGCGGGCCTACTTTGGTCTCGATGCTTATGTCGGCAGCATTATTCCGGGGCTAGGCTTTTGGCGACTTGGTTTGGTCAACCTTAATAATCGCGAGATCAATCGAGTACGCTATGACGTCGACAGCTTTTCGGGCACGCAACGAACTGAGCGCACCAAGGACAAAGGCGACACGGTGGTTTACCTGACCGTAGGTAGTCGCTTCTGAAGTCGTTCCCCTTGTTTTTACAGTCACTTCTCTCTAAGCAACCTTGAATATGATCCCACTGGCCAGCGATACCGAAACGAAACCCAGCCTTGCGATGCGTGAGGCCATCATGCGCGCAGAAGTTGGCGACGAGCAAAAAGGTGAGGACCCGAGCGTTAATCTTTTGACCGAAAGAGTCGCTGCTTTGCTGGGCAAGGAGGCGGCACTGTTTCTGCCCACCGGCACGATGTGCAATCTGGTCGCGATCAAGGCCCATACACAAGCCGGTGAATTCATGATCGCCGACCGCATGGCGCACATTTTGCGCGCCGAGACCGGAGCACCGGGACTCATCTCTGGGGTGATGACCGAGTCCATTGATGGCACGAGCCCGTTCGGCTGCTTTACAGGTGAGCAACTGAGCGAGGCTATCGACCGCATTACCATGATGCCTTACAACTACGCTGCCAAACCAAGTCTGGTGTGTTTAGAGCAAACTCAAAACTTCGGCGGTGGAGCGGTATGGCCGCTCGCCTCTTGGCAGGCCGTGTGCGCAGTGGCTAAAGCGAGTGGGGCCTCGGTTCATGTCGACGGAGCGCGTTTAATGAATGCAGTGGTGGCCAGTGGCGTCTCTCCGGCCACCTGGGCCAGCACCGTGGATTCGGTCTGGATGGATTTTACAAAAGGCCTGGGTTGCCCCATCGGTGCCGTACTGGCGGGTGACCGGGAGTTTATAGAGAAAGCCCGTCGTGTAAAACACATTGTGGGCGGAGCGATGCGCCAGGCCGGGATCGCAGCAGGCGGCTGCCTCTATGCGCTGGACCATAACATTGATCGCCTCAAGCTCGACCATGCAAATGCCAAGACGCTCGCGGCGGGTCTCGCGCAAATCCCAGGGATTAAGCTGTGTTTTGGCCTGCCTGAGACCAACATTGTGTTCTTTGAATTTGAAGATCCCTCCAGAGACAATAGAGCGTTCGCTGCGAATGCCGCTAGCTTAGGTCTGAAGCTTTCCGCGATCGGCAAAAAACTTAGAGCGGTGACTCACCTCGACATCAGTGCGGACCAAATCGACCATGCCTTACAAATTATGCGCAGCATCCAGGAATGACGACCTAGGGTCTTGTTCCTAGCGGTGACCCCCGAGGAAAACTACCAAATTCAGTCCACTTCTTATTAAAAGGGAATATTTCCCTTGACAAGGTCTTAAATCCCTTTTACCATTCCTCTACGCGCTTATTTTGAGCGCACCGCTCCCTGAGAGACTGGCCGCCCGGCCGGGCAAGCACGCCAAAGGAATTGATATGAAACCGCAACAACGATTCGCAACCCGCCTCGCTCGCGCAGGGCTTTTTAGTCTCACCACTATTGCCCTCCTCAGCGCCTGCGGTGGTAGCGGCACTACTGGCACTGGGACCGGCGCCGGCAATACCCCAAACACTGTCGCCTCGTCCGAAGATGGCACGGTCGGAACTATTTCAGGCTTCGGCAGTGTGATTGTTAATGGCGTTCGCTACGACGATAGTTCCGCCACCGTCAAAGACGATTTCGGTAGCAGTTTGTCCACCAGCCGCCTCGGACTAGGCATGACGGTGCACCTTCGAGGGAAGTCGAACGACGATGGCACCGGATCAGCCAGTGGCATTAACGTGTTTTCCGAACTACAGGGTCCGATCTCCGCTCTGAATGCCTCGGCGGGCACCTTTTCCCTATTTGGAATCTCAGTTATTGTGGATGCCAAGACCGTCTTTGCCGATGCTTCCGGCCTCGCAGCCTTGAGCAATGGCAACGTAGTTGAAATTTACGGCCTTCGCAGCGGCAACACCGTCACGGCCAGCCGCATTGAGCGCAAGACTCCGGGCGCAGGTGAGGCGGTCGTAAAACTTCGCGGTGCCATCACGGGGTTGAATACCAGTGCATCCACCTTCAACCTCGCGGGGTTAGTGGTGTCCTTTTCCGGCGCTCAAGTCACTCCATCCAATAGCAGTTTGACGGAAGGTGGTTTCGTGGCCGTAAGTTCAACTTCAAGCCCAAGTGGCACGACACTAACGGCGAATCGTGTGGTTGCTCTCGGCTCGCGATCTTTCACCTTTGACGATAGCGCAAAATCCGAGCTCGAAGGCGTGATTAGCGGCTTTACTTCGGTCAGCCAATTCACTGTTGCCGGCATTACGGTGAACGCAAGTAATGCGGTATTCGTACGCGGCACGGTGGGCTCGCTGGCGAATGGCGGTCGAGTGGAGATCAAGGGTAGCTTTAGCAACAATGTCTTGACGGCTCGGTTAGTGAAATTCGAAGACAGCCAAAGCTTGGATGAATTCGAGTTGCATGGAGCAGTGAGCAACTTCACGAGTCTCTCTAACTTCACCTTACGCGGCATTAAAGTGGATGCTTCTGGCGCGGGAGTATTGTTTGAGCGCGGGGTCGCCGCCAACATCGCCAACGGGCGTCAGCTCGAAGTAGAAGGTTCACTCCAATCCAGTGCAAATGGTTCGATCCTCAAAGCCACCAAGGTGAAGTTTGAAGACAGTTCTTCGAGTTCTGGCTCGAGTAGTGGAGCAGGCGAGTTTGAGTTTAGAGGTCGTATCATAAGCCTCACAGGTAACACCCTGGTGATTGGCACTCGAACGGTCAATCTGACTTCCAGCACGGTGTTTCGTCGTATCGCCAGGGCTCAATTGGTTGCCGGTGTCTTGCTCGAAATCAAGGGCACCCTACTTGCCAACGGCAATGTGGATGCGGAGCGCATTAGCTTAGAGGATTAATCTTCAAGACATCGATCGGCGTTCAAGTCGACTAAACACCCACGGCGAACTTTAAACGTTCGCCGTTTTTATGTCGATCCGTGCTGGGTTAGTTATGGTTTTGCTGCCTCAATTTTGAGGTCACTCAAGGTCATAAAAATCCAAGCCGTACCTGAAGGTCCACGAAACACCCCTTCTGTTTTTGCTAAGTGATTGGTCAAAGCCGCGAAGTTCCAGGCTTCTTGTTCTGAGCTCGCCACTTTACGACTCAGTAGCGCCGGCCAACCCGCATTGCGGCCCCAGTCTCGAGCGAGCATGGCATGTCGGCGAAGTGCTTCACTCACTACGGCAGGATGATCCCAACCCCATGTGAACGTTTGATCTGTCTTGTTATAACTGCCAATCACCTGTATCTTGGCCGACCCCAGCAAGCCTTCACCTGCCCGAAAACGCAGAGTGCCGTCCAAAAAATCAGCCGACCAAGTCTGTGCTTCGCCCAAGTGCCAGGGGCCGGTTTGCCTAGAAATCTGTAAATCCAAGGCGCTACGCGCTTCAACGATGATTTGTCGAGCTTGCTCCTGACTCACTTGACTGAGTACTAATCCGTGACCCAAGGCCGCAAGCGTCACGAACACAACCGACCCAAAGAATTTCATCACTGGTTCACTCCAAATTTTAAGGGTAAAGAGGTAAGCCCGGCCCTTTCAATATGCTAGGCAAATCCTAGAGCAATTGGCAAGCAGGGTCAATGTATCGCGGTTATCATTAGCGATTATTCGTAGACTCTTTTTCTGGAAACTTTCGATGGGCGCTGATCCTCTTCCCTTAGACCCCAATGTTGTTCGTGTGTTGTCGAGCATTACCACTGCCACCTTAACGACCGTGCTATTAAAAAAAGGTCTGCGCAATGTGTGGATTCGAGGCGCGAAGCCATTGAAACCGGGCCTGCCTCGCCTGGTAGGCCGTGCCTTCACCCTTCGCTTTGTACCCGCTCGCGAAGATCTTGCCACACCAGCTTCATGGGGAGCACCCATTTCAACCCGTGCAGCCATTGAGGCCATGCCCTCCGGCTGTATTACCGTTGTCGATGCCATGGGCGTGACAGACGCGGGCATTTTCGGTGACATCCTTTGCGCACGCATGCAAAAGCGCGGCGTCGCGGCATTAATCACCGACGGGGTAGTTCGCGATCTTGAGGGCGTACTAGGCACGGACCTCCCAGTTTGGTGTCAAGGCACCGCCGCCCCATCGTCAGTCACGGGCCTGACCTTCGTTAGCTGGCAAGAGCCGGTGGGATGCGGCGGCGTTGCAGTGTTTCCGAACGACATCATCGTGGTCGACAATGATGGCGCAGTCTTGATTCCAGCAGCGCTTTTGGAGGACGTGATCGAGGCCTCAGTTGAGCAGGAACGGCTCGAGGGTTGGATCATGACTCAAGTTAACGCAGGTATGGCTTTACCAGGCCTCTACCCTCCCAATGAAGCGAATAAGGAGCGATACGAAGCCTGGGCGAAGACCGTACGATGATCTGCATTGGGAAGAACATTAGGCAACTCCCGTCGCGCCTTACGCGAGGCGTGACAGGCGCACTCATGGCATTTGGGTTAGTCGCACTTGCCTCGTTTGCGGCAACCTTCTCTCGGAACGCGCTGGCTCAAACCTCCTCTCCTCAGCAAACCATCAAGATCGTGGTCCCTCAACCACCGGGCGGCGGATTCGACACGGTCGCGCGCCTCCTCGCTGAACGCTTGGGCAGCGCACTTGGGCAAGCAGTGATCGTCGAGAACCGAACCGGTGCGGGCACCTTGGTGGGCACCGAAGCGGTTGCGAAAGCCGCGCCGGATGGCTACACCCTGTTGCTCGGCGGCTTGTCCAATATGGCCTTGAATCCAGGTTTCTACCCAAAGCTCAGTTACGACCCCATCAAGGACTTTGCCGTGATCGGCTTGGCAGTGACTTATTCGTATACCTTGGTCGCCCGCAAGGATCTGGCCATGAACTCACTTTCAGAGGTGATCGCGTATGCCAAAAGCAATCCCGAAAAACTGAACTACGCCTCGGCTGGCAATGGCTCGGGACAGCATATCGCATGGGCCGTGCTGAGCAATCTCGCTGGTGTAAAGATGACCCACGTCCCTTACCGCGGTGCGCAGGCGGCTTATCAAGATCTCATCGCGGGCAGAGTTGATCTATTCTTCGACCTATCACCCACCGCGAAAATACAAATTGAGGCGGATCGTGTAAAAGCCATTGCCGTCTCTTCAAAAGATCGGCAATCGTTCCATCCTTCGGTGCCGTCGGTGAGCGAAACCGGCGTGGCCAAATTGGATATGCAAAGCTGGTTTGGTCTGTTCGCGCCCTCAGCGACACCGGCGGCGATAGTCCAACGTCTCAGAGTAGAGTTTGCGAACGTAATGGCTCAACCGGAGCTAATAGAACGTTTCCAAAAAACAGGGGGGCGAGCGCTCAAAATGAGCGCGGGGGAAGCGGAGAGTTTCGTTAGACTTGAAGCGGAACGATGGACACGCTTGGTTCGTGAAGCGGGCGTCAAGGCCGATTAAAATTTACCTTCGCGACTTGTCCTACAAAGTCACCGTTCAGATCGAAACACCGACCGTTCGTTCCGTCTTTGCAAGACTTCAGCTCCTTGAGCGACCACACTACATAGTGTACTCATTGGGAGAAACAGATGAAGCAGTTCTTAGCCTTAGCGCTTGCGGCAAGTGCCGTACTTTCCAGCCCGGCTTTCGCCGCTGACGTCGGAGTTTCGGTGCAAATCGGTCAGCCAGGGTTTTACGGTCGCATCGACATCGGCAGGTTCCCCCAGCCTCAGGTGATGTATCCGCAACCGGTGGTCATTGTGCCCGCGCCAGTCGCCGTTGTACAAGCTCCGCTCTACTTGAGAGTGCCACCAGGACATTCAAAGCACTGGGCGAAACATTGCAGTAAGTACAATGCTTGCGGCCAGCCCGTGTACTTTGTTCAGGACCAGTGGTACCAGAGAGAAGTAGCGCAGTCGCTTTACGGTCAACGTGATCGCGATCATGACCATGGACATGAACAAGGACATGGCAAGCACAAGGGCAAATCGCATGACCGCGGCCATCGCGACGATTAAGGTCTTGACGGGCGGTAGCGACTCAGCTTTATCGGCTTTGATCGTTCGGGCGAACAAGGACCCTGGGAACGCCTAGCGAAGCACGAGATTGTCGCGATGAATCAATTCCGATTCTTCAACAAAGCCCAGGATTGATTCAATTTCCGAGGAGGGCTTGCGCATGATCATGCGCGCTTCAGCGCTGGCGTAGTTGCTCAAACCGCGCGCTATTTCCCGGCCTTCCGCATCAAGAATGGCGACCGCTTCGCCGCGCTGAAACTCGCCCTGGACTTGCGCCACGCCGATCGGCAATAGACTCTTGCCGCCTTGAAGCAAAGCGATGACCGCACCCGGATCGAGCACAAGCGCACCTTTCAACTGCAAATGGTCCTGCAGCCATTGCTTGCGTGCCGCCAGAGGTTGGGTCTGAGCAATAAACTGGGTACCAAAAAACTCCCCGGCGGCGAGTCGCTCCAAGATGCGGTCCTGCCGGCCGGACGCAACAATCGTGTGGGCACCACGGCTCGCGGCACGCTTGGCAGCAAGCACCTTGGTGATCATGCCTCCTTTGCCAATCGACGATCCTGCGCCTCCAGCCATAGCTTCAAGCAAGGGATCACCGGCCGACACGGCCGAAAGAAATTGCGCCGCAGAATCTTTGCGCGGATCAGCTGTAAAAAGGCCCTCCTGATCAGTCAGGATAATGAGGACATCGGCATCAATCAGGTTCGCCACCAAGGCGCCTAAAGTGTCATTGTCACCCACCTTAATTTCATCGGTGACCACTGTATCGTTCTCATTGATAATCGGCACGACTTTATGCTTGAGCAAGGTCAACAAAGTGGAGCGGGCATTGAGGTAGCGTTTTCGATCGGCTAAATCTTCGTGGGTCAGCAACACTTGTGCGGTGGCAAGACCGTGATCGCGAAAGGTGCTTTCGTAAACGTGCGCCAGACCCATTTGTCCGACCGCGGCTGCGGCTTGCAATTCGTGCATTTCGGTGGGGCGCTTGGCCCACCCGAGACGCTTCATACCCTCAGCGATTGCCCCGGACGACACCATGACAATATCTTTACCTTGCTTGCGCAGCTCTGCGAATTGGGCGCCCCAGCGCGAAATCGCAGCAGCATCCAAACCCTTACCCTCATTCGTCACCAAACTTGATCCGACCTTGACCACCAGGCGCTGCGCATTTTGAACCAAGGGCAGCGCTTGTAACTGTTGAAGAGATGGCGGGGAAGCGTTGGCGAGTTTACTCATCAGGAGCGATTTATAAAGTGGGAACGAACTGGGTTGGCGACAACCAACGGATGACGTCTTACGCTAAGGTATTCATTCGTCGCCATCATCGATGGGCCGAAAGCGCGGATCAATCTCGACCTTGGCTTCCTTATCTTTCTTGTCAGCTTTAATCGCAACCTTGGCAGGCTGTAGCACAAGACCCTCGAGCGACAAGGTCGACTTAGTGAGCAATTTCGGCTTAGCCGTTTTGGCCTTCAACACCTTAATCGGGTTTCCGTCCGCATCGCGCTCCTTAGGCAACTGAATTCTGGTTTTGGCTTTTCCGACGCGCTGTTTCGGCTTGACCACTTCGACCACGGGCGCTTCTTGAAAGCGAACGTCGACATCCAGCTCCTCTTGCTTGACCACAAGTTTTTGTTGGCGCTCCAAATGATCGTAAATAGCGAGCAAGAGCGCCTGACAGCCCTCGCGGGTGATGCCTGAGATACCAAATACTTTACTGCGATCCACTGGAAGAGCGTTTCGCCCCTTACCAATAAATTTCTTAAGAAAAGCCTCAATACGCTTTTCTCGCTCTTCATCCGAGAGGAGGTCGAGCTTGTTGAAAACTATCCAACGCGGTTTGTCGAAGAGTGTTTGATCGTACTTCTTGAGCTCAGCAACAATCGCTCGCGCGTCTTTCGCGACGTCTACGCCCTCATCGAGCGGCGCAAGATCGACCACATGCAAAAGCAGGCTGGTGCGCTGCAGGTGACGCAAGAATTGGTGGCCCAGGCCCGCGCCTTCAGATGCCCCTTCGATCAAGCCCGGAATATCGGCGATCACAAAGCTTTTTTCAGGAGCCACCCGCACCACACCGAGGCTCGGACTCAAAGTGGTAAACGGGTAATCTGCAATACGCGGACGCGCGTTACTCACCGCCGCTACTAAAGTGGACTTGCCTGCATTAGGCATGCCGAGCAAACCCACATCGGCCAAGACTTTCAGCTCGAGCTTTACGCTGCGATGCTCGCCTTCTTTGCCGGCCGTGAATTTTTTAGGTGCTCGATTGGTGCTGGACTTGAAGTGAATGTTGCCCAGACCGCCCTCGCCCCCCTGGCAAAGCACAAACTCTTGGCCATGCTGCACCAGGTCCACCAAGAGGGTATCGTCTTCTTCGTTGAAAATACTGGTGCCGACCGGCATGCGCAAAATCACGTCTTCGGCGCCGGCACCGTATTGATCTGTGCCCCGGCCGCGCTCACCGTCTTTTGCAATGTGCTTACGCGCATATCGGTAATCGATCAGGGTGTTGATGTTGCGGTCCGCAACGGCGATGACTGAGCCGCCCTTGCCACCGTCACCACCATCAGGGCCGCCACGGGGAATAAACTTCTCGCGACGAAACGAACTCGCACCGGAGCCGCCGTCTCCCGCGGTCACTTCGATTCTTGCTTCGTCGAAAAATTTCATTTTTGCTAATTAGGACCTATTTAGAAACACATCTTGCTCCGCCACAAATACAAAAGGCCCCGCAAAAGCTTGGGGGCCTTTGAACCGTGAGCGCCTAACCTTACTGCAAGGGCAGGATATTCACGGTTCTACGGGATGCCGGGCCTTTGACTGCAAATTGAACTTTGCCGTCGATGAGCGCGAACAAGGTGTGATCCTTGCCAATGCCGACATTGGTACCTGGATGAAACTCGGTACCACGTTGACGAACAATGATCGAACCCGCGTTGATCACTTCACCACCGTAGGCCTTAACGCCAAGCATTTTGGGCTTGGAGTCACGACCGTTGCGCGTAGAGCCGCCGCCTTTTTTCTGTGCCATTTAGGATCTCCTAAAAACGTTTTAACGAGCTAAGCCGGTTAAACCCGACGTCCACCATCAAGTGCATCGGTAAGCTTCTTGAACGCATCCCAGTCACCCTTAGCGGCCAAAGCTGATTGCTCAGGCCAGGTGCTTGGATCGTGAGAGGCGAAACGCCCGCCCGCGGCTTTCAACAACTCTTTCAGCTTGTCGACCGAAGTATCGGCCAATTGCTGGAAAGTGGTGATGCCTGCCTTAGCCATGATCTCGTTGATCTTTGGGCCAATACCCTCAATTAACACCAGATCGTCAGGCACTGCTTTTTTGGCAGGAACTGCGGCACTTGTTGAACCAGCAGCAGACGTAATACCGGTGATGAACAACTCGGTATAGTTCTGGCGATGGCCTTGGCGCTTCTGATAATGCTTACGACGACGCATCTTGAAAATGCGTACTTTGTCGTGACGACCCGTGGAAATCACCGTGGCTGAAACCATCGCACCTGCGACAAGAGGAGAACCGATCAATAATGTATCGCCACTCCCCACTGCCAACACTTGGTCAATGGTCACTTCAGCTCCGAGTTCCGCCGGTATCTGTTCTACTTTCAATTTTTGACCAGCAGCAACTTTATATTGCTTGCCACCGGTTTTTATGACCGCGTACATGGAAACCTCTGAAGGGAAAATTAAAATATCTTTCCACCGTTTCTGAACAACCCTTGGAAGTCTTACGAAAACTTTCGCGATCTTTCGATTAGCGTATTTCGGTGAGCTTTGTAGGGCCGACCCCCAAAAAGGTTTGAGGAGAATGGCGAAAAGCCTTAGATTATACCCCGGCCTGAGCAGATCCGGCAAGAACTCTGTAGTTTGGGCATTGCTGGGCTGTTTCTTAACTGGGCCAAGCGTCTCTATAATAGAGCCTAGACTAGATTCCTGTGCCCAAAAAGGGCACCCATCCTGCCGGGCAATTGTCCGGTGACCTTCTTTATTTGACCATTCTCCTTGAAACCTGCTGAGCTTTTTCCGGTGTTAGCGTCCGACCTGGCCGAGGTTGATGCCATGATCCGCCTGCATTTGAGCTCTGAAGTGGCTCTCATTAATCAGGTTTCGGATTACATTGTGAACGCCGGGGGTAAGCGCTTACGACCTCTGCTGCTCCTTCTCATCGCCCGAGCCTTAGGTCATCGCAGCGTTGGCGAGGGTGGGAACGGACACCATAGCCTGCTCGCAGCGGTCGTGGAGTTCATCCATACCGCCACGCTTTTACATGACGATGTGGTCGACGAATCCGATTTACGGCGCGGTCGAAAAACGGCCAATGCAGCTTTTGGCAACGCCGCATCGGTCTTGGTCGGTGATTTTCTATACTCGCGCGCTTTTCAGATGATGGTGTCCGTGAACGATCTGGCCGTGATGAGAACGCTGGCCGATGCGACCAATACCATTGCTGAAGGCGAAGTTTTACAGCTCCTGAACTGTAACGACCCTGAAGTGGACGAAGCTCGATATCTCAAGGTCATTCAATACAAGACTGCCAAGCTTTTTGAGGCCTCAGCAGTGCTAGGCGGCTTGATTGCCGACGCCGGGCCAGAAGTTATTCAAGCCGCCGCCGAATACGGACGCCGGGTAGGTACGGCTTTCCAACTCATTGATGACGCTCTGGATTACTCCGGCGATCCAGCGGCACTTGGTAAAAACGTCGGTGACGACTTACGCGAAGGCAAAGTCACCCTGCCACTGATCCATGTACTTAAAAACGGCGGCGCCGACGAAAAAGCCCTGGTCGAAGCGGCGATTCGGGACGGGCATACTACCGAGTTTGACGCAATTCATCGTGCCGTCGAACGTTGCGGCTCGCTCCAGTACACCCGTCAGCTCGCAGAGTGCGAAGCGCAGGCTGCACGAGATTGTGTCAAGCGCATTCTCAATACAGCCGATGCCACTCAAAGTGAGTACGGTCGCGCCTTGCTTTACTTTGCATCCTTTGCAGTGGGAAGAGATCGTTAAACCTTGCTGAATCGACCAACCGTCAAAATCAAGCTGGCCCTGAACACTTTTTATTCAGGCCCGCAAGCTTGGTTTTTCTTGGCGGATGATCTCGGCTTTTTCCTAGAGGAAGGCCTCGAGGTGAGCTTCATTGAGGGCGACACCGCCGCCAATGTCGTGCCCCGCCTGGGCGACGAAAGCCTGGGCTTTGATTGTGGATTCGGCGATATTAATGCCTTGATAGAGTGGGCGGCACAGCGTGGCAGCCCCTGTGCCCAAGTAATCTATTGCCTGCATAATGCCTCGCCCTATACCATTGCCGTGCCGGCCAACAGTGATGTGCTCAGCCTGCTAGATTTGCGCCACAAGCGTATAGCCTCGCATCCTAACGATGCCGCCCTCAAGCTTCTTCCTGAGCTCGCTTTACGATGCGGATTTTCAGTCCAGGACTTCATCGTGGAGCTATGCTCGGAGCCTCATTCCGGCATGGTTCACGACATGGTGCTAAAGCAGCGCTGGGAGGCCATGTTCGGGTTTGTGAACACCTTGCGGGCGGCAGGCATTGAAAGAGGTGTTGATCCAAACCAGGATTTGCGCTTTTTTGAATTTCGTCATCTTGTGCCTGAGCTTTATGGTGCAGGTTTGATGGTGGGCAATCGATTCGCCAGACAACACCCTGAACTATTGTCGGGCCTGGTTAGAGCGGTCAATCGGGGCTTACAGGTTTGTATTCTCGACATCGATGCTGCGATAGAGGCCGTCGCCAGACGCGATCCGACGATTAACCGTCAGGCAAATCTTGCTAGACTTGCAGGCACCCTTGCCCTTGAGATGGCCCATCCCGAGGGTGCAGACCACGGCATTGGCTACATGGACGTGGCGCGAATCCAAAGTAGCATAGACCTGATTGTTGAGGCCAAGAACTACCCCCACCGGCCACGGCCGGAGGAGATTTTCACGGCGTCCTACCTGCCCTTGGCCAATCAAAGGGTGACCAGTCTGGCCCGATCCCTGCCTTAATTGCGCTAGTCTTCATGAAGTAGTCGACCGCCATCCCTAAATTTAGTCAACCTTGAAATTCAAAAAAGGACTCGCTATGAACCCTCGTCGAACGTTTTCTTGGAGCCTTTTAGGCCTTGGACTGTGCACCCTGCTCGGCGCCGCTCAAGCTCAGGAATGGCCCAAGGCACCGATCAAATTGGTCGTACCTTTTCCGCCTGGCGGTACAAGTGACATCGTGGCCCGAATCCTTGCGCCTAGCCTGAGCGAAAAACTCAAGCAATCGGTGATTGTTGAGAATCGGCCTGGGGGCGGCACCACCATCGCGGCAAAGTCAGTCATTGCTGCCAATGATGGTCACAGCTTTTTGGTCTCGAACAGTGCACCGATTTCCATAGCACCTTTGTTGTTCGATGTCGCCCCGTATGACCCCATGAAAGACTTTAGCCATATTGGCATGGTGGGCACGGTGCCTAATGCATTTTTTGTCGCCGCGAACGTCCCCGTCGACACCATGACTCAATACGTAAGTTGGGTGAAGACCCAAGGCAAGCCCGTACCTTATGGCTCGGGAGGAGGTGGCTCGATTGGTCACATCGTTGGAGAAATGTTTAAGAACGAACTGGGTCTACAGATGGACCATATCCCCTACAAAGGTTCGGCGCCGATGTTCCAAGACATGATGGGTGGCCACTTGCTGGTGGGCGTGAACACCCTTCCCGAGGTCTGGGAGCTCGCCAAGCAAGGGCGCCTCAAGGTGCTTGCGGTTACAAGCCCGGGTCGCTCCAAGATTGCGCCAAACGTACCCAGCATTCTTGAGCTTGGTTACGGCAAGCTGGTTGCCGAAAACTTCGTCGGAATTTCCGGACCAGCCTCTACGCCAGCCGCTGTGACAAGCAAACTCAACGCGGCGCTCAATGAGACCCTGAATGATCCAAGAATTGTGACTAGACTCGAAGATCTGGGCTTCGCTCTCAGCAAGTTGACGCCTGCGGGCTTCACCGGCTACGTCCAAAAGCAAGTGACTGAATTCAATCCCTTTGTGAAGGCCTCGGGTGCAAAGCTCAACTAGCCTGGCTTCATTGTGGTGAGTTAAACCGAGACAAAAGAATTTCGCGTCAAGCGCACGGCGTGGAACAAGTGCAAACAAGTGCAAACAAGTGCAAACAAGTTTGGATCATTTTGGAGCATGCATGAGCAAAACTGACGATCTCATCAAAAAATACCGGGTTAAGGACAAGCTCAAACTTAGCTCGATCAAGCCAGGGGCCACCCCTTTCTCGAAGGACAATGACGAAGCACAAAAAGAGCGGCTGGAAGCATTGGCCTTAGAACTCGATAAGCTTCAAGATCTTCTGCACGCTAACGGTTCGAGCAAAATACTTTTGGTGCTGCAGGGCATGGACACTAGCGGTAAAGATGGCACAGTGCGCTGGGTGTTTGGCCGCACATCGCCGCTGGGCGTAAAGGTGGCCAGCTTTAAAGCGCCCACGGAAGAAGAGCGCGCCCGCGACTTTTTGTGGCGCTGCCATCAGGTCGTACCTAGGAGCGGTGAGCTGATGGTTTGGAACAGGAGCCATTACGAGGATGTGCTGGTTCCTGTGGTGAATCAATGGATCGACCAGGATCGAACGAAGCAGCGCTACGCGCAGATCAATGCCTTCGAAGCCATGCTCATCCAAACCGGCACCGTGGTCTTGAAGTGTATGCTGCATATCAGCCCAGATGAGCAGAAAAAACGCTTACAGGAGCGCGTTGACGACCCGTCCAAGCATTGGAAATTCAGTCTTGGCGATCTTGAAGTTCGCAAGCAATGGGACAGCTACATGAAGGCCTACGAAAGAGCCTTACGCGCGACCTCGACCAAGATCGCCCCTTGGTACGTCGTTCCCTCCGACGACAAACTGCACCGTAATTTGATGATTGCAGAACTCCTCGTGTCGACGCTGAAAGACCTCAAGCTTAAGGCGCCTGCCGCCAACCCGGAACTGATTGGGCTGGTGATTAGTTAGCGCGCAGTCAACCGGAGCGGGCGACGGGTCGTTACGGACCAACAAACTAACTTTTCCTAGGGAGAACTCAATGGCTGATACAACTGTGGCTCGCGCTGTACCCTCGCAACCGAAGCGTCGTCGGTTTATGACCGGCTCAGCCAAATCCAGTGTAGCGCTGGCTGCCTTGAGTCTAACCACGAGCGGAGTTACGAGCTTGGGCATGACCAGCATAGCCCAAGCGGCTTCGAGCACGAGTCCGGCCCCAGATCTATTGATATCTCTCGGCACCCGCATTGCCATCGAGGTACAAAGTCAACTGGGCCGTGCCAATGCAGGCTATTCGGTACACTTTCTTGATTCAGCCGGCCCCTCATGCGACGGTCTACGCCTAGGGCTACAGCAAGCCTTCAGTGTTCATGGATTGCAACTTGACGAAGTTGCCGGAGAGCGCAATCACTCTTTGGGTTTAGTCACCATCCGCAACCTCGACACCGGGCGCAGCGCAAAAGTTGAGCTCTTCCCCGAGGCCTTAAGCCAGGTGGACTTGATCGAGCAGTCATATGCCAGCGCAAGTCAACGAGACCGTGCGATCATGACGGCACCTCGGGATAGTTTATTCTCGCTTTCCTGAGTCGCCTCTGAATGTCCAGCCCCGGCTTCGGCACTAGCCGCCCACGCTCCTAGGTCACACCAAGCTAGGCCTCACCGCGATCTCTAAAATCGCGCTGTAATGCCTAGTGCTTGGATACGACACAATTGCGAGTAGTGAACCCAAATATTTAGGAAATAAGAATGCAGTTCCCAACGACAAAATTTCTCAAGTCAATCGCCCTTTGTGCTGCTCTAAGTGTCAGTGCGATCAGCCAAGCCCAACAAGTTTTCCGTATCACGGCAATCCCCGACGAATCCCCCACGGAATTGGCGCGCAAGGCAGGGCCGCTGGTGAAGTACCTGGAAGCCAAGCTCGGCATGAAGGTGGAATACACGCCGGTCACGGACTACGCCGCATCGGTTGAAGCGCTCGCGAATAAAACCGTGGACATGGCCTGGTTTGGCGGCTTTACCTTTGTTCAGGCCAACGTTCGCTCGGGCGGCAAGGCGGTTCCCTTGGTGCAACGTGAGGAAGACGAAAAGTTCCGTTCGGTGTTTATCACGACCGATGCGAACATCAAATCCTTAGCCGACCTCAAAGGCAAGACGGTTAGCTTCGGCTCGCAGTCCAGTACGTCGGGTCATTTAATGCCGCGTAGCTACTTGCTAGAAGCCAAGCTCGATCCCGATACGGACTTTAAGCGGGTCGCTTATTCTGGAGCGCATGACGCCACCATTGCCGCCGTGGCCTCCGGGAAAGTGGACGCAGGTGCGTTGAATATTTCAGTTTGGGAAAAGTTTGTTGCTGACAAGAAAGTCGACACGAGCAAAGTGCGTGCGTTCTACACCACACCCACCTACTACGATTACAACTGGACCGTCCATGCCGACATGCCCGCTGCTCTAAAAGAAAAGCTGACTAAGGCATTCCTGGACCTCAACAAAAACACCCCGGAAGGCAAAGATATTTTGGAGTTACAGCGTGCTACGCGCTTCGTGGCCACCAAGGCTGAAAACTACAAGGGTATTGAAGCTGCGGCGAAGAGTGCCGGTCTGCTTAAGTAAGCAACTGCAGGCAGAAGTCTAAAGTGCGCTGAGCTTTGGTCAATCCGCTTTAATTTGAGCCCGCCTCACAATATCGCTCCAAATCTTCTGCTCTGCCGCAATAAAGGCGGCGAATTCGTTTGGTGGTCCGCCACCGCCAATAGCGTTGTCGTTCGCAAAACGCTCAGTGACGGCAGAAGATTTGAGCGCTTTCAGACACTCCTCCTGTAAACGCTTAACAATTTCCGGTGGAGTTCCGGCCGGGGCCAACACCCCATACCACTGAGAAGTTTCGAAATTCTTAAACCCCATTTCAGCCACCGTCGGCACATCCGGCATGGCCGGAATACGCTTACTCGTACCCACCGCGATGGCGCGCAATTTGCCAGAGCGAATATGGGCTGCGAGAGCCGGCATACCAGCCGAGGCAGCCTGGGTTCGGCCACCCAGTAAATCCGTTAATTGCGGGCCCGTTCCGCGATAAGGAATATGGGTGATGAACATTCCGGTGACTAACTTTAGATACTCCATGGCCAAATGGCCTGCACTGGCATTACCCGCCGAGCCGTAATTAAGCTGACCTGGATGAGCCTTTACATATTTCACAAACTCTTTAAAGTCTCTGGCAGGTACATCCGGGTGAATCACAAAGACATTCGGCACCTTGGCGAGCAGAGTCACGGGTATAAAGTCTTTGTTCACATCGTAAGCATGCTTACTCATCATGTACGGGTTGACGGCAAGTGTGCCAACGTGCCCAAGAATGATGGTATGTCCGTCAGGTGCAGCTTTTGCCACCTCGCTCATCGCGACCACGCCTGCACCACCCGCTTTGTTCTCGACGTAAACATTTTGGCTCAGTTGCTTACTCATCTCAGCGGCCACCGTGCGAGCAACAATTTCTGAGGTACCCCCAGGAGCAAAAGGTACGACGAAACGGATTGTCTTGCTCGGCCACTCGGCAGCACTCGCTTTGAGTGGAGCAAGTGCCAAGGCAACACCCGCACCCGCCGTCTCCAAGAACACCCTCTTGGATAGATTAAGCTTCAATGGTGCCTCTCGGCAAACGCACATTCTCGACCGCCCTTAACTCGCTCTGATAGCCCCAGCGCCATTTGTGATGACAGCGCCTACAGCTCACTAAGAGCCCGTCTCGGTTGAGGTCATGAGCGATCCGGGTTGGCATATTATTGACACCCGGAATTTCGCGGCGAACTACGCTAAAACTCGGATAGCCACAAGGCGGGCACACGGCAATTTCACCCATCGAGCGCGCCAGCAGGATCGAGCGTGAATACTTCCTGAAAGCGACCCAGGCGATTGAGACTCCACAAACGATCATCACCATCGTCACCAGCACGGTCACGATACGCTCGCGCGAAGAAAATAGCTCAAACCCGATGGTTAGAAGGATCAGACACACAAACGCTGCGACCAGCCAAAGATGCGACTCTCGCAACTGCCGTTGATACCATCTTTGAAAGCCAAGCTGCCCAATCCGACCTAAATCTTGTTCATTGGTTAACATAGTGCAGCCTCTCCCTTGCCGCTCCAAAATATTTCAAAACTTCCGCTCGAAACTTTTAGACCATAATTATTTTAATGATTATCACGGGGAATCCCCATGGTTTGTGCAATCCGTTGATAGTTCACCGCAAAATCTAGACAAGCTCCTGAATCGAGCTGACCGATATGCTTACGCTGAAGCTCTTGCCACGGCGTTTGACTCTTTGGATAGTTCGGCTTGAATTTGGCACGCCGCTTGGCGAGTTCAGCATCCGTAATCAGCATATCCGCGCGACGTTTCTTAAGGTCAATCCGCACCCGATCGCCTGTCTTGAGAAGTGCTAGCCCTCCTCCCACCGCCGCCTCGGGTGAAGCGTTCAAAATTGAAGGGCTTGCCGAGGTGCCCGACTGACGGCCATCGCCGAGACAGGGCAACATTGTGATGCCCTGTTTGACGAGCGCATCGGGTGGCAGCATATTGACCACCTCCGCAGCACCTGGATAACCCACCGGACCCGTGCCACGAATGACCAAAATACAGTTTGCGTCAATCTTTAACTTCGGATCGTTAATCCGGTGGTGGTAGTCCTCAGGCCCCTCAAACACAATCGCCCGCGCTTCGAAGGCATTGAGGTCCTTGGGGTTCTCCAAATATTTTTTGCGAAACTCTGGAGAGATGACCGAAGTTTTCATCACGGCGGAATCGAATAAATTTCCTGACAATACGGCGAATCCGGCGCTGTGCATCATGGGCTCGTCATAGGCCTTGATAACCTTGCGATTAGTCGTCACGCTCGTCTTCCAAATCTCGCCCGTCGTTTTGCCCGACACAGTGAGCACATCAGCATGCAACTTACCGGCTTGGAGCAATTCGAACATGACGGCGGGTACACCACCGGCGCGGTGGAACTCTTCACCCAGATACTCGCCCGCAGGCATTAAATTGGTCAGGAGCGGAATTTTATAGCCAACCTTGTCCCAGTCCTTGATATTCAACTTCACACCCATGTGGCGTGCGATAGCGGTGACATGCGGCGGGCAATTTGTCGAGGCACCGAGCGCGCTCGCCGCCACGATGGCATTTTCAAACGCTTTTCGGGTGAGGACGTCAGAAGGTTTCAAGTCCTCGTGCACCATTTCTACGATGCGACGCCCGGTCAGATAGGCCATTTGAGGCCGTTCACGATACGGTCCAGGAATTGCGGCACAGCCCGGCAAAGACATACCCAGAGCCTCCGCGACGGAGTTCATCGACAGGGCTGTACCCATGGTATTGCAATGGCCCACGGAAGGCGCCCCGGAGGCCACCATCGCCAGGAACTTATCGTAGTCGATTCGACCCGCGGCCAACTCTTGACGAGCATGCCAAACAATCGTGCCTGAACCCGCTAGACCCTCACCCCAGTAACCGTTCAACATCGGCCCACCAGAGAGCACGATTGAAGGAATGTTGACCGTGGCAGCTCCCATCAACATCGCTGGGGTGGTTTTGTCACAGCCGGTAGTCAGTACGACGCCGTCCATCGGATACCCGTGCAGCACTTCTACCAAACTGAGATAGGTGAGATTCCGGTCGAGCGCTGCAGTCGGACGTTTACCCGTTTCTTGAATCGGGTGCACCGGGAATTCAAAGGGAATGCCGCCAGCATCACGAATGCCTTCGCGCACTCTTTGCGCCAACTCAATGTGATGACGATTGCAGGGCGAGAGATCGCTACCGGTCTGGGCAATGCCGATAATCGGCTTGCCCGAATTGCGCAACTCGTCCAGGGTCAAACCAAAGTTCATATAGCGCTCGAGATAGAGCGCCGTCATGCCGGGGTTGTCGGGGTTATCGAACCAGGCACGTGATCTCAGGGCCGCCTTCTGGAGCGTTTTCTTAGGCTCTTGCGCCCTCTTTTTAATCATCATGTCTCCTGCCTTGAATATCGCTAGTGTAGCGCTGTCGCCGGTCCAAAATCGCCTGGAACTGCTTGTTTTTGAATTTGAAGGGGATCGGGTAGCCTATAGGTCCCCCTAGCTTTGGGCGTCCCGGCGGGACGCTGATTTGTGGAAAACTTACCCCTTTGGGCACAAGCCCTCGCCCTCGTGGTGCTTTTGCTGATATCGGCCTTCTTTTCAATTGCCGAGACCAGCATGATGGCCCTCAACCGGTACCGCTTGCGACATCTCGCCAAGCAGGGAAACCGCTCAGCCAAACTTGCCGAGAGTCTTCTCAAACGCACGGAGGAGCTACTTGGAACGATTCTCCTCGGTAACAACTTGGTCAACACAGCGGTCACCACGCTGGTCACTGCTTTTGCCATCAATTACTTTGGCAACAATGACACGGTGCTGCTCGTCGCCACGACTGTGGTCGCCCTACTCATCATCGTGTTCTGCGAAATCACCCCGAAAGTGATCGGTGCGACCTACCCGGAGAAAGTCGCCCTGCCAGCGAGCTACGCGCTGAACTTTTTCATGAAAGCCTTCAAACCGATTGTTTGGGCGGTTAATCTCGTGGTTCGGCAATTGTTTCGGATCATGCGGATCAAAACGGGCGAAGTGACGCAAGTCAAACTATCCACCGAAGAACTGCGCTCGATTGTGCTTGAGACCGGTGGCTTCATGCCGCAAAAGCATCGTTCGATCTTGCTTAACCTGTTTGATCTTGAACACATTACCGTTGATGATGTGATGACTTCTCGCATGAAGGTCGAGGCGCTTGATGTCGCCGCCGACCCGGAGAACATTAAAGAGCAGCTCGTCACCTGCTACCACAACAAACTCCCTGTTTACGAAGGCGAATTAAACCAGGTGATTGGCACACTGCACGTACGGCGAGTACTCGCCTTACTCCAAAAATCCAGCTTTGAAGTGGAGGACTTGAAAGCGATGTTAGTGCCGCCCTACTTTATTCCCAGCGGCACGCCAGCCTTTAAGCAACTACAGTTTTTTCAAGAAAACCGACAACGCATGGGCTTGGTGGTGGACGAATATGGCGAAGTGCTGGGTTTGGTGACCTTCGAGGATATTATCGAAGAGATCGTGGGCGAATTCACCACCACCATTCCTGGCGGGCAAAAGGGCATTGCCTGGGACGAGCATCAGGAAGTCAGCCTCGATGCGGCGACCAGCCTGAGAGTGATCAATCGCAGGCTCGGCACCCAATTCCCCCTAGACGGCCCGAAAACACTGAACGGTTTTATCCTCGAGCTTTTGCAGGAGTTGCCCGAAGCGAATGTCAGTTTAAAGTTTGCGGAATTGGTCATCGAAGTGACCCAGGTGGAGGACAATTCCATCCGTTCCGTAAGGCTCAAACGCTGGCCCACACCCCACTGAGAGCGCTGCGGCGACAGGGCGCACCGTTCATCCCAACGCTCTCGGCCACTCATCTACTACCCTGGCCCTAAGGCTATTCAAAGCCCCCCCGGATGCCCGATCATTAGTGCCAAATAAGTCCTTTATTCAGGAATTGGCATGTCAAGCGTTTTATCGAGTTCGGGAAGTGTAGCCGCTGGCGACGAAAGAGTCGTCCTCTCTGGGCTCGCTCGCGCTTTGGTTCAGCATCAAATAATGCGGGTCGATCAGGCCGTCGTCCTTCAAAATAAGGCCAGCGCCGAGAAGACCGCTTTTATCGACGAGCTACTGGCCTCTGGTTCCATGAAAGCGCCGCAACTAGCCCGTTTCTGTGCAGACGCCTTCGGCTGCCCGCTGATGGATCTCAGCTCTCTCGACCTCAACAACCTTCCCACCGGTTTATTGGACCCAAAGCTAGCCGCTGAAACCAAGGTCATTCCGCTCATGAAGCGGGGAAACAAGCTATCGATCGCGGTGTCAGACCCCGCCGACTTCCAGGCGCTTGACCGCATCAAGTTCTCCGCCGAGGCGACCGTCGACGCTATCGTCGTCGAACACGACAAGCTCATGAAGCTCCTCGAGAAACTCGGCAAGAGCGCGAATGAACAGCTCGGCGATCTCTCTGATGACGCGATGGACGTCGAGATGACGAGCGACGAGCAAGCCAGTGCCGTGTCCGACGCCGAAATCGACGATGCGCCAGTCGTTAAGTTTTTGCAGAAGGTCCTGCTCGACGCCATCAACGCGGGGGCCTCGGATCTTCACTTTGAACCTTACGAAAAGTTCTATCGCATCCGGTACCGGATTGACGGTGAATTACGCGAAATTTCTCAACCTCCCTTAGCCATCAAGGAGAAGTTGGCGTCACGCATCAAAGTGATTTCGAAACTGGATATTTCGGAGAAGCGCATCCCGCAAGATGGTCGCATGAAGCTCGTGATGTCGGCGCAACGTGCGATCGATTTCCGGGTATCGACCTTGCCCACACTGTTTGGCGAAAAGATCGTGATGCGTATTCTCGATCCTTCCTCTGCGAAACTGGGTATCGACGCCTTGGGCTATGACCCAGACCAGAAAGAGCTGCTCATGAATGCCGTACAGCGGCCCTACGGCATGGTCCTGGTCACCGGGCCGACGGGCTCGGGGAAAACGGTCTCCCTCTATACCTGACTGAATATTTTGAATCAGCCAGGCGTCAACATCTCCACTGCCGAGGACCCCGCTGAAATTAACTTACCTGGCGTAAATCAGGTCAACATTAATGACAAGGCTGGTCTCAATTTCGGTGCGGCACTTAAGTCATTCCTCCGGCAAGATCCAGACGTGATCATGGTCGGAGAAATCCGCGACCTTGAGACCGCAGACATCTCGATCAAGGCCGCCCAAACCGGTCACATGGTGCTCTCCACCTTGCACACCAACGATGCACCGACCACCTTGACCCGTATGATTAATATGGGCATCGCGCCCTTTAATATTGCCTCGGCGGTCATCCTCATTACTGCACAGCGACTGGCGCGGCGCTTATGCACCTGCAAGGCTCCAGCCGACCTGAATGAAGACGCTCTACTCAAGATTGGCTTTCGCGAGGAAGACATGACAGGTGCTTGGCAAGCCTTCAAACCCGTGGGATGCGAGCGCTGCTCCGGGAACGGCTACAAGGGCCGGGTGGGAATCTATCAAGTCATGCCTATTTCGGAGGCCACGCAATCCATCATTCTCACTGGCGGCAATGCTTTGCATATTGCAAAACAAGCCCAGGCTGAGGGGATTAAGGACTTGCGCCGTTCTGGCCTCATCAAGGTCATGCAAGGCCACACCAGCATTGAAGAAGTGCTGGGATGCACAAACGATTAACTTAAGTTATTACGAGGTCAGGAACATCTAATGGCAAGCGCGACATCTAAAAGCACTGGCAAGACTGGGCTCAGCGCCAAGAAAGCTCAAGAATCGACTTTCGATTGGCAGGGCAAGGACCGTGCGGGCAAGCTCATTCGGGGCGAGATGCGGGCTGGGGGCGAAGCCGTCGTGCAAAGCACTTTGCGTCGCCAGGGCATCGTGGTGACCTCCATCAAAAAACGGAGAATCAAGCGCGGTAAAAAAATCACTCAAAAAGACATCACCATCTTCACGCGTCAATTAGCGACGATGTTGCGCTCAGGCGTGCCCATGCTGCAGTCATTCGACATTGTTGCCAAGGGCGCAGAGAACGCCTCGGTCGGTAAACTCTTTTCCGATATCAAGGCCGACATCGAGACGGGAACTTCTCTGGCTCAGGCCTTTCGAAAATACCCAATCTATTTCGACAGCCTATTTTGCAATCTCGTCAATGCTGGTGAACAGGCCGGTATCTTGGACGACCTCCTAGACCGTCTAGCGACCTACAAGGAGAAAATGCAGGCGATCAAAAGTAAGATTAAGTCGGCTTTAATGTACCCCATCGCCGTGATTGTCGTCGCCTTTGTGGTGGTGGCCGTGATCATGATTTTTGTGGTGCCCGCTTTTAAACAGGTTTTCTCAAGCTTTGGTGCGACCTTACCAACACCGACTTTGATTGTGATGGCGATCTCAGAGTTTTTCGTGAGTTATTGGTACTTAATCTTTGGAGGCATTGGGGGCTCAATCTACTTCTTCATGAGAGCCTGGCAAAGATCCAAACCGGTGCAAATTGCAATGGACCGAATTCTTTTGAAGGTCCCAATCTTTGGCGCACTCGTCGAAAAGGCGACCGTTGCACGCTGGCTTCGAACCCTATCGACCATGTTCGCGGCCGGTGTGCCACTGGTAGAAGCGCTCGACTCAGTGGGCGGTGCGGCCGGAAACCATGTGTACTGGCTAGCCACGAAAAAGATTCAAAACGAAGTCTCAACCGGGACCAGTCTGACCGTCGCGATGCATAACGTGAATCTTTTCCCCAATATGGTGATGCAGATGTCCTCGATCGGAGAGGAGTCCGGTTCGCTTGACTCGATGCTCGGAAAAGCAGCCGACATTTACGAGAAAGAGGTCGATGATGCCGTCGAAGGCCTCGCCAGCTTGATGGAGCCGATCGTCATTACCATTTTAGGTACCTTGATCGGCGGCCTCGTGGTGGCCATGTACCTACCCATTTTCAAGTTGGGTCAGGTGGTCTAAAGAAACTGAAAACGATCAAGACAAGGAACGCGCAGAGTCTGTCGACAGAAGGCAGTTCAATGCAAACATTACGCCGACACACAGCCAATGGTTTAATGGCGTTCCTCGTCTGAAAGAACTACCTCGTGATTGAAAGCCTATACGCCCCGGTGATTGAACAGCTCAGTCTCAATCCCACGCTCGCCCTGGTCGTCATGGCCCTCTTGGGTCTGCTGGTCGGCAGTTTTTTGAATGTTGTCATTTACCGCCTGCCCAAGATGATGGAGCTGGAATGGGCGCATGAAATGGCCGCCCAAGCCGCCGAGGCAAGGGGTGAAACCCTTGCCACGCCTGAGCCTTTCAGCCTGGTGCGCCCAAGATCGCGCTGCGGCGCTTGCGGCCATCAGATTACCGCCCTTGAAAATATCCCCATCATCTCCTGGGTCATCCAACGGGGCAAATGCACCGCCTGTGGAACCAAGATTTCCGCTCGCTACCCTATCGTTGAATTCACCAGCGCGCTTCTCAGTGGTTTGGCGATCTGGAAATTTGGTTTTAACGCCGTCGGGTTTGGGGCAATGGTCTTGAGTCTTGTCCTGCTCGCCCTTGCACTTATTGACTTCGACACGCAACTTTTACCCGATAGCCTGACCCTCCCCCTACTTTGGCTTGGGCTTCTGTTCAACCTCAGCGCCACCTTCGTACCCATCTCCACGGCAGTCGTAGGGGCGATGGCGGGGTACCTGGCACTTTGGTCCGTGTACTGGTTATTCAAGCTAGTCACGGGAAAAGAAGGCATGGGCTACGGCGACTTTAAGCTCCTCGCAGCGCTCGGGGCCTGGTTTGGCTGGCAGGCTTTGCCCGGTATCATTTTCTTGTCCGCGGTCGTGGGCGCCGTGCTCGGCATTGTCTTCATGACCGTGACCAAACGCTCCAAAGACGTTCCAATGCCGTTCGGGCCCTATCTCGCCGGGGCGGGCTTAATCTCACTCTACTTTGGGGCGAACCTAGCGGCTTTCTTCAAGTTTTAATCTCGGACTGCTCCAAAGCTCGCAATTTCCAGTGAATAGGTTATGAATAAGTCATGAAGTCGCCCACGAAATGCCGTATCGGGTTGACCGGCGGCATTGGCTGCGGCAAATCAACCGTTGCCCATCTTTTTCAAGCACTAGGGGTCGCGGTGGTTGACGCCGACGCCCTGTCGCGCGCGCTCACCGCGCCTGGCGGCCACGCCATCGATGACATTCGTCGTTCCTTTGGACCGGAGGCCATCGGGCCGGAGGGTGCCATGAATCGCGAAATAATGAGAGCCTTGGTATTTTCTGACGCCAGTGCCAAAGCGAAATTGGAAGCTATTTTGCACCCGATGATTCGCCAGCAAACGGATCAGGCGATGGCTGAGTCTGATGGGGCCTATGTCTTGCTCGATTTCCCTCTCCTTCTTGAATCGAAGAATTGGAAAGAGCGTGTCCACCAAGTCGTTGTGGTCGATTGCCCGGTCGAGACCCAAGTGACGCGGGTCATCCAGCGCAGTCAGCTCGCCGAGGCACAAATCCGGGCCATCATTGCCCAGCAGGTCAGCCGAGATTTCAGATTAACCCATGCCGATTATGTTTTGGACAATTCTGGCGACGTCGGATCGCTCAAACCGCAAGTAGAAGCGTTGCATAAACAGTTCAGTGCAATGGTCTGTTATTCTTAAGGGCTGATAGGCTAAATGTGCTAAGGCCAGGGTTTTCCTGGAATTGGCGAGCGAGATAAAGGGCGCACACGGTGTTGTTGTATGAATACCCGCTTAATGAGCGGGTCCGCACCTTACTACGGTTAGAAGATACCTTTGAGCGCTTCGATTATTTCGCAGCGCAAGATCACCCCCTGTCTCATCATTCGGCCTTAGGTACGCTCTTCGACATTCTAGAAATCGGCTCCCGCTCCGATCTTAAAACCGATCTTTTGCAAGAGCTAGAACGCCAGCGTCAAACCCTCAACAACTTCAGAAATAGCCCGGACGTCGCGCTTTCTGCTTTGGATGAAATCCTGGGTGAAATTGATGTAGCCTGGAATTCGGTCAATGCGATGACCGGCAAAACGGGGCAACATTTGCGAGATAACGAATGGCTGATGAGCATTCGAAGCCGCACTATCATCGCGGGAGGAGCCTGTGAGTTCGACCTGCCGTCTTACTATGCTTGGCAAAATCGAGCTCCGGCCAGCCGACGGGAAGACATCATGGCTTGGGTCGCACCATTCCGACCCCTCTATGAAAGCCTTAAAATTGTTTTGAAACTGCTTCGAGAAAGCGGTCATCGACAAGTCCTAAAGGCCTCAAGTAACGGCTTTCAGCTACAGTTGGCGGGTAAAACCTACCAAATGGCCCAGGTCAGAGTCAATCCGGAGACAGGTGCGATTCCCGAGGTCAGCGCCAATAAATATGTACTTTGGATTCGCTTCACCAGTCAAGGCGGCGACTTACGACCGAGAGCCTTTGAGGGAAATGTCGACTTCGAACTTTCACTATGCAATTTGTAGCCAATGAGTGCAAAAGTAAAATGTCCCCGTTGCGGGCGACTTCAAACCTATTCCACCCAAAACCCTAATCGGCCGTTTTGCTCCGAGCATTGTAAAACCATTGATCTGGGCGCCTGGGCTTCCGAAAGCTATCGCATCGCTGGGCAGGAAGGCGTTATTGATGCGGATGATCTTGGCGAGGTCGCCAATCCCGGCAAGGCAAACGATTAGCCGCAAACAGGCGCTGGACGACCACGAGGTCTAGAGCCACACGGTATAACCGTGACCCCCGAGCTCCAAGAGATCTTTACTGGGCCAATAGAGCGGTAGCTCAACACTCGCGGCAATACTCTGGAGGCGAACCAGAGTGCTCGGCCCCTCCAACAAAATCAACGCCCTCAACACAAGCTTTTCGGCCTGATCATCCGTCTCGAAAAAAGTCTCGCTGGCGAACACCTCCAGGCACGAAAGATCATCGCGAGTGCAAGCTCGCCAAAGGCCGGCCGATTCCGGCAGCAGGTCATGCCAAGCTTCATCCAGGTAAATCCTTAAATCATAATCTCGAGCCCTGCTTAACATCGCGCTGAGTTGCGTAAGAACGGCCGATCGATTCACACCCTCCTGCTCTTCATCCACGGCCGGGAGTAGAGACTCCATGCGAATCAGCAGACGATCACCTGGCGCCAAGGCTGGGTCTGCAAGCACAGTCCGCAGGTTTTTGATCAACACCGGCCCATCTCGAAAACCAAGCAACAACACCCGGCTCGGCCAACGCAACATATCGAGCAAGGGTAAAGCCGCAGGCAGGAGCGGCTTCAAAGTAATGCGATCCAGAGCCTGCCAGGCAAACGCCTGCTTCTCCATGGCCACGGGTTCGCCGCTCCAGTCAAAGATGCGCCGAAAATGCAGACGCACTCGGGCATGCGGGTAAGAGTGGGTTCGAACCACCCAGGGCAGCAACGTCACTACGCGCAGCGCAAGCTCCTCCTCAAGTTCCCTGCTTAAAGCCGATGCGACCGATTCGCCTGCTTCGATCTTTCCGCCTGGGAACTCCCACCAGTCGGCATAGGGTTTACCTGGGGGGCGTTGCCCCATCAACACTTCAAAGTGACCAGGGCGCCCTGGCTGAGGTCGGTGGACTAACCCGACTGCGACCTCCGTAAACGGACGAAGATCAGCAAGCGAATCGTCAGGTGAGTCGTTGGGTGATCCTACGTCTTTCTTCCGCGAGGTACCTTCACTCATCTGAGCATCTATTTTGACGAACGAGGGGCCGTGCGCTTGTCTGTGATCGACTTAGGGGCAGATACTCGCTTGGCAGCGCCAGGCTTTCGAATGGAATGCTGGCCCGCCCAATCCTTTGCGAATTGCCAAGCGACACGGCCGGATCGCGAGCCGCGCTCTAAAGCAAAGCGCAAGGCATCGCCACGCGACGCAGCAATTTGCTTCTCGCTTACGCCAAGAAAGGCCAACCAATGTCGGCACACCTCCAAGTAGTCCTCCTGGCGAAAAGGATAGAAATTCACCCACAAACCAAAGCGCTCGGACAGGGAAATTTTTTCTTCGGTGGTTTCGCCAGGGTGAATCTCACCATCCTCCTGATGCTTGTACTCGAGGTTTTCGCTCATCTGTTCAGGCATCAAGTGACGACGGTTCGAGGTCGCGTAAATCAGTACATTGTCGGACTGCGCGGCGATCGATCCGTCCAGGGCCGTCTTCATCGCCTTGTAGCCGGCCTCGCCTTGCTCAAAGGACAGGTCATCACAAAAGATAATAAATCGCTCGGGTCGCTCGGTCACTAAGTCGACGATATCCGGCAAATCGACCAGGTCTTCCTTATCCACTTCGATCAAACGTAAACCCTGTCTCGAATACTCGTTCAAGCAGGCTTTAATCAAGGACGACTTGCCCGTTCCACGCGAGCCGGTGAGCAGCACATTATTGGCCGGTAAACCGCGCACAAATTGTCGCGTGTTACGTTCAATTTCTTCTTTCTGCTGATCAATCGTGTGCAGATCGGCCAAGCGAATGTTCGACACCGTGCGCACGGGTTGCAAGATGCCCTGCACGCCAAAACTCGTAGTGCGACGACGCCAGCGATAAGCCACTCCGGCATCCCAGTCAGGAGCGCTCGAAACCGGTAGAAGCGGTTCAATTTGGTCTAGTAGGCGATTGACGCGCTCGAAAAATTGACCAAGACCAGCAATCATGAACGGTAATCCGCATTAATAGAAACATAATCGTGGGACAAGTCACAAGTCCACACCGTCGTGTTGACCGTGCCTCGACGCAGCACCACGCGAATGGTAATTTCGCTTTGCTTGAGAACGGCTTTGGCCTGCTCTTCGCGATAATCAGGATGCCGCCCGCCCGCAGTAGCCACGAGCACATCATCCAAGTAAAGATCGAGCTTTTCAACGTCCAAATCGCCCACACCCGCATAGCCTATTGCGCAAAGAATACGGCCGAGATTCGGGTCAGAAGCAAAGAAGGCCGTTTTCACCAAGGGCGAATGCGCGATGGCATAGGCGATAGCCTTGGCCTCGTTCATGTCCTTAGCTTGTTCGATCTTGATGCTGATGAACTTGGTGGCGCCCTCGCCATCGCGAATCAGCGCTTGCGCCAATTCTTGAGCAATTTCTGTCAGAACTGTTTTCAGCTCAAGGGCTCCAGCGCTGGACTCAGAGCTGATGGCAAAGCTCGACTGACCCGTGGCCAACATCACAAAGGAATCGTTGGTCGAAGTATCGCCATCCACTGTCACCCGATTAAAGCTTTGTTCAGCAATACTGCCCACCCAAGACTGAAGAAGGGCGGCAGGAATGCCCGCATCGGTCGCCAACATGCTCAGCATTGTGGCCATGTTCGGGCGGATCATGCCCGCACCCTTCGACACACCGGTGATTGTGACGGTTTTTCCTGAGAGAATTAATTGACGTGAAATACACTTTGGAACCGTATCCGTCGTCATGATCGCTTGAGCGGCCTCAGGCCAATGTGCGGGCGAAGCATCCGCCTGCGCTGCCGGAAGACCGGCTAGAAGCCTGTCCATCGGCAAATGCTCAAGAATCACACCGGTCGAAAAGGGCAACACCTGTGCAGCCTGCACTCCAAGTAAGCGGGCCACTTCGGCGCAAGTCGCGCGTGCGTTGCTCAAGCCAAGTGCACCGGTACCTGCATTGGCACAGCCTGTATTGAAGACTAAGGCGCGCACGGCAGGCGTTTGCTGCAAGTGTTCGCGGCATACCTGAACGGGCGCGGCGCAAAAGCGGTTTTGCGTAAACACCCCGGCGACCTGAGTGCCTTCGGCCAAGGTCACCAGTAATACATCACGGCGATTGGCCTTTCGGATGCCCGCCATCGCAGTGCCTAGACTCACCCCATTGACAGGAAAAATATTCGTCGGGTCCATTGCAGGAAGGTTGACGGGCATGAGGTTTCCCTTATCTAAGCCGAAAATATTGGTGCTGAAATTCTTAGAGCTGAATCAGCCTAATTTCCCATGACACTGTTTGAATTTTTTACCCGAGCCACAGGGGCAAGGATCATTGCGGCCAATCTTGTCACCAAAGCGCTTGAAGGGCTGATGAGCGTCTTCGAAATCCTGCGTGGGCGCGCTCTGCAGAGCTAGGGCAATCGACTCCGCATCCATAGTCGTTCCGGACGCCGCTGCTGCACTTTCTGCGGCCGCAACACCTTCATTGAAGTCGGCATGGGTATAGCTGATGTTGTCGTAGTTTGGCTGAGCTTGCTGCGCCTGCTCAACCTGCTGAACTTCTTCGGCGGATTGGATGTGCACGGTCATCAGCACCTTCATCGCATCGTCGCGCACCCTTTGCTGCAACAAACTGAAAAGCTCAAAAGCTTCGCGCTTGTACTCTTGCTTGGGATTCTTCTGCGCATAGCCCCGTAGATGAATACCTTGGCGTAAATGATCCAAAGAGGACAAATGCTCACGCCAATGCTGATCCATGGTTTGCAATAAAACTGAACGCTCAAACCCCATCCAGGAGTCTTTACCGACGAGATCGACCTTGGCCTGATAGCTCGCATCGCTCACCTTCAAAACCTCAGCCAATAAATCATCCTCGCTGAGCTCTTTGGCATTCGAAACTTTGTTTTGTAAGTCAAGCTCAAGCTGCCAGTCGTTTTTAAGGACGCTTTGCAGGCCTGCAACATCCCACTGCTCTTCAACACTTTCGACCGGGATGTATTGTCGGACGATATCCGTGAACACCGCACGGCGAAGGTCAGTCATACGTTCCGTCAGATCGTTACTATCCAACAGCGCATTGCGGTCTGCGTAGACAATTTTGCGTTGATCATTGGAGACATCATCGTACTCCAAAAGCTGCTTGCGAATATCGAAGTTGCGAGCCTCTACTTTACGTTGAGCGGATTCAATCGAGCGCGTCACCATGCCAGCCTCAATCGGCTCGCCTTCTGGTAGCTTCAGTCGATCCATAATGGATTTGAGACGCTCACCGGCGAAAATCTTCAACAGTTGGTCATCCATCGATAGATAGAAGCGTGACGAGCCCGCATCACCCTGCCGACCGGAACGGCCACGCAATTGATTATCAATTCGACGGGACTCGTGACGCTCGGTGCCTACGATATGCAAGCCACCCGAGGCCAATACGGCGTCATGAATGGATTGCCATTCGGAGCGAAGCTTTTCAATGCGAGCAAGCTTATCCGCCTCATCGGGGATGGCGGCGTCGTTCTGAACAAACTGCGCCTGTTTTTCAACATTGCCGCCAAGCACGATGTCAGTACCGCGACCGGCCATATTAGTGGCAATCGTGATCACCTTGGGGCTACCCGCTTGGGCAACGATCTCGGCTTCGCGCGCATGCTGCTTGGCGTTAAGGACCTGATGCGGTAGGCCGACCTGCGTGAGCAAGCCCGCTAATAACTCAGAGTTCTCGACCGAGGTGGTGCCCACCAACACCGGCTGACCGCGAGCGTAGCAATCTTTGATATCGGCAATGATGGCGTTGTATTTTTCTTGCGCGGTGCGAAACACTTGATCCTGGCGATCAAGCCGTACCATCGGTCTATGGGTTGGAATCACCACCGTTTCAAGCTTATAAATTTCTTGAAACTCGTAGGCTTCCGTATCCGCGGTGCCCGTCATGCCCGCAAGCTTGTTATACATGCGGAAATAATTCTGAAATGTGATCGACGCCAGCGTTTGGTTTTCTGGCTGAATCTGCACGCCTTCTTTCGCCTCCACCGCTTGGTGCAGACCATCGGACCAGCGCCGTCCGGCCATCAAGCGACCGGTAAATTCGTCGACGATCACCACCTCGTTATCTTGCACGACGTACTCTTGATCGCGATGGAACAAAGTATGCGCGCGCAGCGAGGCCGTCAGGTGATGCATCAGGCTAATGTTGGCCGGATCGTACAGGCTCGCTCCTTCCGCAAGAATACCTTGGGAGGCCAGTAACTTTTCGGCTTTTTCATGGCCCGCCTCGGACATGTGCACGCTACGCCCTTTAAGGTCGACCCAGTAGTCGCCCTCCGGCTCAGGCTCTTGAGGCTTAGGCTCATGCGGCATGGGATTGAGCAGCTTGGGCACTGCATTCATCTTCTGATAGAGCTCTGTGTGATCCTCCGCTTGCCCCGATATGATCAAAGGCGTACGAGCCTCGTCAATCAGGATGGAGTCCACCTCATCGACAATTGCGTAGAACAGCGCACGCTGTCGACGCTCGGCCGGACTGTACTCCATGTTGTCGCGCAGATAATCGAACCCGAATTCGTTATTAGTGCCGTAAGTAATGTCGGCAGCATAGGCGGCGCGCTTGGCCTCAGTTTCTTGCTGCGAAAGGATGACACCAACGCTCAGGCCCAGGAAGTTGTAAAGCTTGCCCATCCACTCGGCATCTCGACTTGCCAAATAATCATTCACCGTAACGACGTGAACACCTTTGTTGGCCAAGGCGTTAAGGTACACCGCCAAGGTTCCAGTCAGTGTCTTGCCCTCGCCCGTGCGCATCTCTGCGATTTTGCCGTCGTGCAAGACCATTCCGCCGACCAGTTGCACATCGAAGTGGCGCATCTTCAGAGAGCGTACGGCCCCCTCGCGGCACACGGCGAACGCCTCAGGCAAAAGGGCTTCGAGAGCCTCCCCTTGGGCAACTCGAGCTTTAAACTCTTCGGTTTTCGCTCGCAGGGCGTCGTCGCTCAGTCCTTTGATGCCCGATTCGAGGGCGTTTACCTTCTCGACGGTCTTGCGATATTGACGTAGCAGACGCTCGTTGCGGCTGCCGAAAATTTTGGTAAAAACGTTTGGGATCATTAGAGTTCTAAGGTGCAAAGCGGGAGCAAGCTAACCCTTCAGTGTATCACGCACACTAGAAGCAACCACTTACCAACTGAGCGGCGGTGAGCTGTCGATAGGTCAACGGTCATCTGGACGAAAAAATCGTCCGCAGAACAACAGTTCTTACCTGAAGGCAAGTCCGCTCGAGAAGAACGCGAACCTACCTCTGAGCTGAACTGGAGGCGAGCTGACGTTTATTCAAGACGCCATTCTGGAGAAAGGCCAGAGGATCCTTCGATTCACCGCTGTTGCGCACTTCAAAATGCAAATGCGCACCGGTAGAACGGCCGGTAGAACCCACTTCGGCAATTTTCTGACCCTGCTTTACGATATCGCCCTGCTTCACGAGAAGGACCGAAGCATGTGCATAGCGGGTTAGAACACCATCGCCGTGGTCAATATCAATTTGGTTGCCATAAGAAGGATGCATCTCGGCAAACACCACCGTCCCACCGCCGGCTGCCAAAATCGGCGTTCCGGTGGGCGCGTTAAAGTCAATACCCTCATGCATGGTTGCCCGACCCGTGAACGGATCGGTACGGTAGCCGTAGCGAGAACCCATCGAACCATCCGGCAGGGGCTCGTAGCTTGGCACAAGACGAGTACCGGCAGCGCGGTAGACCATTTCAGTCTCGATAAAGGCGAGAGAGTCTCCGCGGTTATCCAAACCATTCGCGAGGCTATCCAAGACCGTACTCAACTCTTGTAGCGACATATTGCGAGGCCCGGCGGGCTCAGCGCCCCCTTTGCCTCCCAGCGCGAAGAAGTTTGGTCGAAGCACAGGCGCACTATCCAGACCCTTGAGTTCTTGAGGCTTGATGCCCGCCATACTTGCAACCCGATCACCGATCACATCGAGACGGGTGAGCTTGGCTTGTAGATGCCCGACTTTAACGGCGAGCGCATCAATGTTTTGTCGGACGAACTCATCGCGATCCTCTTTCTCCTTGGCAGAATTGCTTGGCACCCAATCTTGAGTAAAAGGCAATTTAAGCAGCACGGCATTGCGCAATGCTACATAGGAAATGACACCACTACTCGTCAGAGTGATGAACAGCAGGAACATTGAAAACCCGACCACCCATCTTCGTGTAATGTTCAAGGCCTTGGGCGTCTTGAACCTGGGGTGCACCAAAATTATTTGCACGTCTTATTCTCCGTTCTCAAATTTTAGTTTTTTATTTTTGCTTTTTTGCTGAACTATTGCCCTTGAAAACCAGCTACTCAACAGTCTCGCAAGCCCTGAAGCGCGATCCGCGCTTTCAGTCTCTGCAAGTCCATCTCCAAACATTGACCGAGCTACAGTCAATGCTCGATCAGCAATGGCCTCAAATGCGCTTAAAGGTTCGCAATCTTAAAGATGGCACTCTATCGCTTTCCGCTGGTTCCGCGGCTCAAGCAGCAAGGCTGAGGCAAATTGAACCGTCAATCCTTAGTGCACTACAAACCCAAGGTCGCGAGATTACGCGAATCAGCTTCAAACCGCAAACAAGACAAGCAGCTATTGAACCGAGCAAGAACTCGCAAAAGACAATTTCTGCAAACACACTTAAAGTAATCTCTCAACAAGATGGTTTAATTACGCACCCTGCAATTCGCGCAGCACTAGATCATCTGAAAAAGCGCGCACGTATTGCTGGCTAACCTACCGAGTAGCTCGATTCGTTACAAACCCCAGAGATCATGGACGCCAATCCAAGACAGTTGCAACTTCTCGACTTCGTCAAGCTTAATGGCGCAGCAAGCGTCGAACAACTTGCTGAGTTGCTAGAGGTCACTTTACAGACGGTCCGCCGAGATATTACTAAGCTCGCCGACGAGGGCATCGTCACGCGTTTTCACGGCGGAGTACGTCTACCCAGTTCAACCATCGAAAATCTTGCTTACACACAACGCGAAAGTCTCAACCGAGGCGCGAAAGAAGCGATCGCCCGGGCGGTAGCAGCCCAAATCCCCAACGATAGTTCGTTAATCTTAAATATTGGCACCACCACGGAGGCCGTTGCCAAAGCCCTATTGCATCACCGTGGGTTACGTGTAATCACCAACAACTTGAACGTGGCCAACCTCCTAAGCCGCAACCCCGATTGCGAAGTCATTGTCACCGGCGGAGTCGTGCGCTCGCTCGATCGCGGCATCATCGGAGAAGCTGCGGTCGACTTCATTAAGCAGTTTAAGGTCGATATAGCGGTCATTGGCGTGTCGGGCATTGAGGTTGACGGCAGCCTGAGGGATTTTGACTTCCGGGAGGTCAAGGTTGCCCAAGCCATCATCGAGAACGCTCGCCAGGTTTGGTTGGCGGCGGACAGCAGTAAGTTCAATCGGCACGCCATGGTGGAGCTCGCCCGGCTTTCGCAAATTGATCGGCTCTTTACTGAACTTGCACCTCCGGATCCTTTTGCTCAGTTGCTCGCTGAGGCGGAAGTGCGGCTTGAGATCGTGCCTTTTCCGAGGGAGTAAAAAGGCTTGAAATTGGATTCGCGCCAGCCTAGATCACTAGTGACCTCACACACAGGTGATCGTAAGGGATTTCTTCCCAGAATGGAGTTGCTACGATCAGGTCGACGTGACACTCGGCGGAACGGGGTAAAGGGGGAGGCCGAAGGCCGGAGGACACCCTCTCCGCCGAGTGTCACGTCGGCCTGATCTTATTCAGAACTAGGCAAACGAAATATTGGCCAGTAACCATTGCCGATAAGGCGAATAAGCAACCCTAAGCATATCCCCAATCACTAGCAAACAAGCGAGGCGCCTGCTTACGCTGCTCAAAGCTCACGATGTCATAAGCAGCCTCGTCCGCAAGCAAAGCACGCAACAAAGTGTTGTTGAGCGCATGCCCCGACTTGTAGGCGCGGTAACTTGCAAGCAGAGGATGCCCAGCAAGGTACAGATCACCAATCGCATCAAGGAGCTTGTGTTTGGCGAACTCATCTTGAGAGCGCAGGCCCTCATCATTGAGCACGCGAAACTCGTCCATCACAATGGCATTGCCAAAATTACCGCCACGCGCCAGGCCGTTGGCGCGCAACATTTCGAGGTCCTTCATAAACCCAAAAGTGCGAGCGCGGCCAACATCGCTAATAAACGACGTTTCGGCAAAATCGACTTCCACCGTTTGCTCGGTGGCGTCGATCGCAGGGTGCCCAAAATCAATTGCAAAACTGAGCTTGAACCCAAAATGAGGCTCAAGGATCGCCCACTTATCACCATCACGAACTTCAATCTTTCGTTTGACTTGGAGATACTTTTTGAAAGCAGATTGCTCAACGATGCCGGCTTGCTGAACCAGAAACACAAACGAGCTAGCCGAACCATCCAAGATGGGTATTTCCTGGGCGTTAACGTCTACATAGGCATTGTCGATACCCAAGCCCGCCAAAGCGGCCATGAGATGCTCAACCGTGGCCACTTGAACGACTTTGTCACCGATCTTGGTCGACAAGGTCGAGGCCATGCGGGTGTCGTTCACCCAATCTGCACGGGCAGGGAAATCGACCGGAGGGTCGAGATCAACACGTCGAAAAACAATACCAGTATTAGGGGCCGCCGGGCGAATCGTCAACTCGACTCTTTCGCCCGAATGCATCCCAAGCCCGATGGTCCGGGCGATCTGCTTTAATGTCCTTTGACGGGTCATTAAAGAAAGAGATTAAAGCTGGGTGAGGATCGTCTCAGCGCCACTGACTTCAAATTTACCAGGGGCTTCACGGTTGACGGCTTTGACGACGCCATTGTCCACCAGCATTGAATAGCGATCGGAACGAACACCCATGCCGCGCGCTGTCAGATCGAGGGTCAAGCCCACTTTCTGGCTGAATTCGGCACTGCCATCGCCCATCATGCGGACTTTACCGGCGGCTTTTTGCTCGCGACCCCATGCACCCATGACGAAGGCATCGTTCACCGCCACGCACCAAATTTCGTCGACGCCCTTGGCCTTCAAAGCATCATAATTTGCCAAATAGCTAGGCACATGCTTGGCAGAACAAGTAGGTGTATAGGCGCCTGGCAAACCAAAAATAACAATCTTTTTGCCTTTAACTAAGTCGCTTGTTTTGAAAGCATTAGGACCTAGAGCACAGCCGTTACCTTCAACATCGAAAAACTCGGTGAGAGTGGCTTCGGGAAGAGTATCTCCAACTTTAATCATGAATTTCTCCAAAAAATGGGGCAAAACAATAGGAAGCAAAATGCAGAGGGGCTATTTTAGCCCGCACTGCATTTCGCTCGGAAATCTGCGTCAGATTTCCGCTTAGTCCGCTTGACGGCGCAAGAACGCGGGGATATCCAAACGCTCCACGCCACTTTCTTCCAAGGCAGCGACCTGAGCAGCGGCCTGGTTACGGTTGTTGCGCCACACCGAAGGCTGGTCGTAGTTACCGCCGGATTCAGCCTGACCTGCGCCCATAGCGGGCGAGTGACCCGCGCCAGGCACAAACGAAGACGACATATTCATCGGCGCATCATAGGTACCCGTGCGTTGCGAGGTTTGTGGGACCAACACCGGGCGAGCGTTACGCTTGCCAATGCCGGTCGCCACCACCGTGACCCTTAGCTTGTCACCCATTTCATCATCGAACACTGTACCGTGAATAATGGTCGCATCTTCGGCGCAGAAAGCACGAATGGTGTTGATCACTTCGTTGGTTTCCTTCAACTTCAAGCTGCGATTGGAAGTGATATTCACGATCACGCCGCGCGCACCTTGCAGGTCGACACCATCCAACAACGGCGAGGCGACCGCTTGCTCAGCCGCAATGCGCGCGCGATCGATGCCGGCGGCCTCGCCAATACCCATCATCGCCTTGCCTTGCTCACCCATCACGGTGCATACGTCGGCGAAGTCAACGTTGACCAAACCGGGCACATTGATAATCTCGGCAATGCCAGCTACCGCATTGTGCAAGACGTCATCGGCGCGCTTGAAGGCATCTTCCAGACTCGCGTCCTCGTCCATCACTTCGAACAACTTTTCATTAAGCACGACGATTAGAGAATCGACATGCTCCACGAGCTGCTCAATGCCTGCCTCGGCAATTTGCATTTTGCGCGTGCCCTCAAAACCAAAGGGCTTGGTGACTACACCCACCGTCAAAATGCCCATTTCCTTGGCGATTTTTGCGACCGCAGGAGTAGCTCCTGTGCCCGTGCCCTTGCCCATGCCTGCCGTAAGGAAGACCATGTTGGAGCCCTGGAGGGCCGCACGAATTTCCTCGTCCGCCTCTTGGGCTGCAGCAAAGCCTTCCGCAGGTTTAGCACCAGCGCCGAGTCCCTTATCGCCTAGTTGAATAGTCAGTGTTGCTTGCGAGCGTTTCAAGGCTTGCTTGTCGGTGTTCATGGTGATGAACTCGACTCCTTCAACACCACGGCTCACCATATGGTTCACGGCGTTTCCGCCAGCACCACCAATGCCAATGACCTTGATCACTGCACCTTCGACCTCATTGTCCATCATTTCAAACTGCATGGTAGTTCCTCCATTAAATCAAAACTAAAATTCCGAATCATCCCCAACCCCAACCTCGGCCTGATCACTCAGTTAGAAGTTGCCCACAAACCAATCTTTCATACGACGCATCGTGTCCTTAAAAGACCCCGATTGCTCCATCACCTTGCGCCCGCGCAGATGCTGCAGACGAGCCTCTTCAAGCAATCCAACTGCAGTTGCAAAGCGCGGTGAGCGCACTACATCTGACAGGCCACCGCCGTAGTTCGGTAAACCAATCCGCACCGGTTTCAAAAACACGTCTTCAGCAAGCTCCACCATGCCTGGCATCATGCTGGTGCCGCCGGTCAACACCACACCGGATGACAAGAGCTCTTCATATCCCGACTCGCGAATCACCTGTTGTACGAGCGAAAAAAGCTCTTCAACTCTGGGCTCAATGACGGCGGCCAAAGCTTGCCGACCTAGGGTGCGCGGGCCGCGATCACCAAGACCGGGCACTTCAATGCGCTCGTTAGGATCGGCCAACACCTGCTTGGCCATACCGTGCCGAAGCTTAATGTCCTCAGCTTCGGTCGTAGGCGTACGCAGCGCCATCGCGATATCGTTACTGATCTGATCTCCAGCAATCGGAATCACGGCCGTATGCCGAATTGCGCCGCCCGTAAAGATCGCAACATCAGTCGTGCCGCCACCGATATCCACAAGCGCCACGCCGAGATCTTTTTCGTCGGGCGTGAGTACCGCGTTGCAAGAGGCCAGGGGCTGCAACACCAGATCAATAACTTCCAAACCGCAACGACGTACACACTTAATAATGTTCTGCGCAGCCGAGACCGCACCAGTGACAATATGCACCTTGACTTCGAGGCGCACGCCGCTCATACCAATGGGTTCACGAATGTCCTCTTGACCATCGATGATGAACTCTTGCGGCAGGATGTGCAGCACTTGCTGATCGGTCGGAATGTTCACGGCCTTGGCAGTCTCGATCACCCGCATCATGTCCATCTCAGACACTTCTTTATCCTTAATCGCAACCATCCCGCTCGAATTAAAGCTGCGGATATGGCTGCCGGCGATACCGGTATAAACCTGCTTGATCTTGCAGTCAGCCATGAGTTCGGCCTCTTCCAAGGCCTTCTGAATCGAGTTCACCGTCGCGTCAATATTGATCACGACGCCTTTCTTTAAGCCCTTGGATTCATGCTGACCCAGGCCTACGATTTCATAGTGGCCATCGCCACGCATTTCAGCCACTACCGCGACAATCTTGGTGGTGCCGATATCGAGACCGACAATCAGGTCCTTGGTATCACGGGTCATTGCGTCGTCCTACTTTCCGAAACATTAGTGAGTTCACCCAGGGCGAAGCCGTTGGGGTAACGTAAATCAATCAGCTCTGCTCGGCCATTCAATTTGGCCTTGGCTTCTGGGTAGGCGCTGACCCAGCGCTTTACTCGTTCATCAATGGGCAAGCCTTGCTCGCGCCCCATCAGGAGCTTCGAGCCGTCGTTCAACTGGGCCTCCCAGGCTTGCCTTGAAGATAAGGTCAAGCCAATCGGCTGAACATTCAAGGGAATCAGTAAGCGTCGCAATTCAGCATAACGCGACACCACCAAGCGCTCCGAGCCGAGAGGGCCGGAGAACTCAGGCAAGGCACCGTCCTCTTCGGCTTCGTCCAAATTGGCACTGAACAATTCTCCAAAGGTGTTCACGATTCGGCCATCGTCCCAAAGGGCCAGCGCCTCATGTTCCTCGACACTAATTTCCAAATGGTTAGGCCAGATGCGACGCACGCGCGCATGACGCACCCAAGACACTGTTTCGGACAGTTCACGCACCTTGTCCAGACTAAGCCGGAAGAAGCTCGCGCTGTGCTCTGATTGCAGGTAACCTTTTAGCTGTTGTTGTAAGGGCCCAAGAGCCACATGCTTAAGCTCAAAACCGGGTGTCGCCGTGACACGTACTTCCTTAATGCGAAAAATCGGGCGCTCGCTTAACCACCAAGCGGCGCATGCCATCAAGACCAGCAACCCGAGGGCGGTGACTGCGTTCGCAATGAAACTCACCCAGCGCGGGCTGTTCCAAAACACACTTAAGGAGCGGGCTAAGGCTTGCATCAGCTCTTCACCTGCTTATTTTTTAAACTGGCGTTGGCTGCAATATGCATCACCAACTGCTCGTAGCTCAGTCCGGCGGCTTTGGCTGCCATCGGCACCAGTGAATGGTCGGTCATACCCGGCGAGGTATTGATCTCTAATAGGAAAAGACCCTGATCTTTCTCACGCACCATCACGTCCACTCTGGCCCAGCCACTGCACCCCAAGCACTTAAACGCCGCGACGGCCAGGGCCTGCGCTTTCATCATCAGCTCAGGCGACTGCGGTGCAGGGCAGAGGTACTGAGTGGCGTTACTGAGATACTTGTGTTCGAAATCGTAGTTACCGTTGGGAGCCCGAATCTCGATCACAGGCAAGGCCTCAACCTGGCCGTCGCGCTCCAGCAAGGCAATGGTCAATTCAGGTCCCTCAATGAACTCTTCGGCAAGAGCACTAACGTCATAAGCCAGGGCGAGCTCCACCGCCTTGGTGACGTCCTCAGGTCGAATGACCTTCGTCAAACCTAAAGTTGAGCCTTCATGGGGCGGCTTTACGATCAAGGGGAGACCGAGGGCAAGCGCGACACCCGCACTCGAATCGCCAGGATGAAGCACCCGGCTAGCCGGTGTCGGAATGCCCTCGGAAGCCCAAATACGCTTGGTGAGAATCTTGTCCATTGCCACCGCCGAGGCTGTAACACCAGAGCCGGTGTACGGTATACCCAGCAACTCCAGGGCACCTTGCACAGTACCGTCTTCACCGAAGCGACCGTGCAGGGCAATGAACACGCGCTCCACCCCTTCGTCGCGAAGCTCATGCAAACCCCTAAGCGAAGGATCAAAGCCGATCGCATTTACGCCTTGATTTTGTAAGGCAGCCAACACCATCGAGCCCGACTTCAAGGACACTTCGCGTTCTGCCGATGCCCCGCCCAGCAGTACCGCGACCTTGCCAAGAGCTACTGCGCTTAGCGCGTCAGAGTGCGCGTTGGAGACGTGCTGGCTCATACTTTTGCTCCAACACTGGGCGCCTGACCCTGAGCATCGCGCACCAGGGCCGCTACGGTTCCTATCGAGCCAGCACCCATGGTGATCACGACATCACCATCTCGAGCGTACTCGGCAATCACTTGCGGCATTTGAGCAATGTCTTCTACAAAAATCGGCTCAATTTTTCCGGCCACCCGCAGGGCTCGGGCCAGAGCGCGGCCATCAGCGGCCACAATGTGGGCCTCACCCGCGGCATACACGTCAGCCAAAAGAATAGCGTCAGCGTGTCCGAGAACGCTCACAAAATCTTCGAACAAATCTCGGGTTCGAGTAAAGCGATGGGGCTGAAAGGCCAGTATCAATCGCTTGCCAGGGAAAGCCCCGCGGGCCGCCGCAAGAGTCGCTGCCATTTCCACCGGATGGTGACCATAGTCGTCCACCAAGGTGAAACGGCCGCCCGAGGCCGCCACAATTTCCCCATAACGCTGGAAGCGTCGACCGACCCCATTAAACTTTGCCAGAGCGCTTTGAATGGCCTCATCGCCGACGCCCAATTCGTCGGCCACGGCAATTGCTGCGAGCGCGTTTTGAACATTGTGACGGCCAGGCGCGTTCAAGACAATCGCGAGAGGTTCTTGGTCTTCGCGCAAGAGATTAAAGCGCATTTGACCGCCCTCCTCTGCAACCACGTCAACCGCTCGAAATTGAGCGCCCTCGGCAAAGCCATAGGTCAAGACCGGTTTCGAAACAAAGGGCAAAATTTCGCGCACGCCCTGATCATCGATACAAACAATCGCTGAGCCATAGAATGGCAGACGATGCGTGAACTCTACAAAGGCGTGACGCAAACGGGCAAAGTCATGGCCATACGTCTCCATATGGTCCTGATCGATATTGGTGATGACAGCAATCATCGGAGCCAAGTTCAGGAAGGAACCATCTGACTCATCGGCTTCCACCACAATAGTGTCGCCCGTTCCTAAGCGAGCATTGGCTCCGGCGCTGTTTAAGCGGCCGCCAATCACGAAAGTGGGATCCATTCCGCCTTCGGCAAGAATAGAAGCGGTCAGACTGGTCGTGGTGGTTTTGCCATGAGTACCGGCGATTGCAATGCCTTGCTTAAGTTTCATCAACTCAGCCAACATCATGGCGCGCGGCACTACAGGCACTCGTTTAGCGCGGGCCGCGATTACCTCCGGATTATCGCCTTTCACCGCAGTCGAAGTCACTACACAGTCGGCACCCAAAATGTTTGCCGCTGCATGGCCTTTGATGACATTCGCGCCAAGCTCGGCGAGGCGACGGGTGGCGACATTATCGGAGGTATCTGAACCACTAATCTTGTAATTCAAATTCAATAACACCTCCGCGATGCCGCTCATGCCTGAGCCACCGATGCCGACGAAATGAATGTGCTTAACTTTATGCTTCATGAAACTCTTACGGTCGAGCGATCGCGACACAGGCATCAGCTACGGCCTGGGTCGCTAGGGGTTTAGCTAGTTTTCGAGCCTTCTCGGCCATCAACAAAAGTGCGGGGCGATCAAGGCTGCGCAGCAGCGTCGCAAGGCGGTCGGGCGTGAACGAGGGTTGATCAATCAAAACTCCCGCACCCTGCTCACTCAGATACTTCGCGTTGGAGGTTTGATGATCGTCCACAGCGAACGGGAAAGGCACGAGCACCGAGGCCACACCCGCAGCGGCAAGCTCGGAGACTGTCATTGCACCGGCTCGACAGATCACTAAATCGGCGCGAGCATAATGCCCAGCCATATCATCAATGAACGCAACAAGATTGGCCTCAACACCCGTTTGGCGATACTCCTTTTCAAGCGATTCAATATGGGCCTTGCCGCTTTGGTGGGTCACATGCGGGCGCTCGGATTTAGGAAGTAAGGCAAGAGCACGTGGCACTGCCGCATTCAAAGCCTGCGCACCTAAGCTGCCTCCGACCACCAAGATCTGCAAGGGACCTGATCGGGCCTTAAAACGCTCAGCAGGTGTCGGCAGGCTGAGGAGGTCGTCGCGTACTGGATTACCGGTCCAGACGGCCCGCTTGAGGGCGTCTGGAAAGGCCACCATCACGGTATCAGCCAAGCGAGCCAAAACCTTGTTCGTCAAGCCAGCAATGGAGTTCTGCTCATGAATGACCAGAGGCCGATTCAACATTCGCGCCATCACGCCACCTGGGAAAGCCACATAGCCTCCCATTCCCAAAACAACCGCTGGACGCACTTTTCGCAAGGCCTGTAGACTTTGCCAAAATGAACGCACTAAGCGAAACGGCAACAGGGTGAGTTGACGCAGGCTCTTGCCACGGGCCGCGGCAACGCTCACCGGTTCAAGCGGGATGCCACGCTTTGCAACCAGCTCGGCCTCCATGCCGTTCGGATTACCTAGCCACACCACATCCCATTGGCGACGCTGCATCTCGGCAGCAACCGCCAGACCGGGCATCACATGCCCGCCGGTACCACCTGCCATGATCATGATGGTCGGCATCAGAGCAAGCCCCCAGTTCGCCCGCTCGAGGACGGTCTCATCATGCGGCGATTTTCAAAGTCGACTCTCAGCAGAATCCCGATAGCGATGCAGTTGACTAAGATGCCACTGCCACCATAGCTCATCAGAGGTAAGGTTAGGCCCTTGGTTGGCAATAGCCCGGTGTTCACACCCATGTTGAAGAAGGCCTGAAAACCAATCCACATCGCCATGCCTTTTGCGACCAGCCCAGAGAACGTCCGGTCCAGAACTATTGCCGTGCGTCCGATTTCGAAGCCTCGATAGACCAGCCAAAAGAACGCCAGCACGATCATCAGCACGGCAACCATGCCCAACTCTTCACCGATAACCGCTAACAGGAAGTCAGTGTGGGCCTCGGGCAAGTAGTGGAGTTTTTCGACCGAACCACCTAAGCCCACACCGAACCACTCACCTCGACCAAAGGCAATCAGCGAGTGCGAGAGTTGATAACCCTTACCCAAGGCATTGCCCTCGTCGAAGGGAGCGAGATAGGCAAACATACGTTCACGCCGCCATGGGGAAAGCGTAATCAGTAAGGCGAAGATGCCGGACATCAAGAGTACAAGGGCAGCGGCCAACTTGGCGTTGACGCCACCCACAAACAACACACCCATGGCAATGAAGGTAATCACAATCAGCGCACCAAGATCGGGCTCCAACATCAGTAACAGCCCAACCACGGCCACGGCGACACCCATAGGCAGAAAGCCCTTCTTAAACTCCTGCATATATTCTTGTTTACGAATGGTGTAGTCCGCCGCGTACAAAACCACGAACAGCTTCATGAGCTCCGAGGGCTGGAGGTTTATGACGCCCAGCGAGAGCCAGCGACGCGCGCCGTAAACGACCTTTCCAAGCCCCGGGATCAAGACCACGATGAGCATTACGAGTCCCACAATGAATAGAGGAAAAGCGTATTTTTGCCAGCGATCAAGAGGTACGCAGAAAGCCAGCATGCCGACGCTCACGCCAAAGGTCATCGCGAAGCCATGACGCATCATGAAGTGATAAGGCTTATACAAAGAGAAGCGTGCGGCGTCGGGCAAAGCGATGGAAGCCGAGTACACCATGACCCAACCTAAGGCCATGAGTCCGGCCACAACCCAGACTAGGGCAAGATCATAATTTTTGCTGCCGACATTTCGAGCGCCTGAAAAAGCCGGGATGCGAGCACTCGAGGTACGAGCACTTGCGGCACCCCCCGCGACTAAGCCGGACATCCAAGTGCTCATGGCCGCAACAAGTTTCATGCGTCCCCCTCTGAGTGCAAGCCGACCAGCTGACCACGATCCTGAGCAAGTTTATTGACCAAGCCCTTAAAGACCTGACCGCGATGTACATAACTCTTGAACATGTCAAAACTGGCGCAAGCTGGGGAAAGTAAAACGGCCTCGCCTGTTTTCGCGCGCGCCGCGCCCTGTGCAACGGCATCCTCCAAGGACACACAAAAAATCGTGTCGACGCCGCTTGGTTCCAAGGTAGCCGCGATCAGCCTGGCATCACGGCCAATCATCAATAGCGTTTTAGAAAATCTTTTAACCGGATCGATCAGTGGAGCAAAATCTTGGCCCTTGCCTTCCCCGCCCAAAATTAAATGGCAGGGCTTTCCGAGTCCCAACAGTCCAGCCGCCGTCGCTCCAACATTAGTTCCCTTGGAGTCGTCAATGTATTCAACGTCGTCAATAATTGAGATCAACTCGCAACGATGCGCTTCGCCGCAATAGTCACGCAAGCCATGTAACAACGCAGACAAAGGCAAGGCAATCGCTCGGCAGAGTGCTAGTGCCGCCAAGACATTGAGATGATTATGTTGACCACGAATTTTAAGCGCGTCGGCGGGCATTAAGCGCGTAATAATGAGTTCGGTTTGCACGCCTTTGCGACGCGTAGGAATCTGTTCTCCTGGCGTGCCCGCGGCGAGCCATTTGAGTGAGCCCTCTTGTACTAATCCGAAGTCACCAATGGAGGCTGGCGTTCCTGAAAGAAAACGAGCAATGCTACTGACCAAGGGTTGCTTGACCGGGGCCGAGAGCGCAGGTGTCAGCATCGCCGCTACGCTACCTTCCGCCGGCTTGTCGACCGCGGCCGCCTGGGTAGCCTTAGCAGACAATCGGCCGGGCTTCAACACCTCGGGCACGATCTCTTTGTACATCAACGCGGCATCATCACCAACCACTTGCACCTTGGTTGCCGTCAGTAGTTTGACTTTGGCATCCCGGTAACTGGCCATAGATTGATGCCAATCCAAATGATCCTGACTCAGATTGAGTACGGTGGCCGCATCAAAGATTTTTTGCTCAGCCTTTAAGTGCGCCAAGGCAATCTGGAAGCTCGAGAGTTCTAACACCCAGACCTGAGGAAGACGCTCACCGGTCTGCATCCAGGCCTCAAGCATTGACGGGCCAATATTGCCAGCCGCTTGGGCAAGGACACCCGCTGCCTTACAAAGGTGAGCCGCGAGGGCGGTCACCGTTGTTTTGCCATTTGTACCCGTGATGCCGATCAACTTGGGGCGATACCCGGAGTCAGCTTGACTTGCGAGCGCCGACAAAAACAGATCGAGCTCACCCAGAACTTCAAGACCTTGTGCTTTTGCAGTGTTAAACAAAACAGCACTTTCGCCGACTTCAATGGACAGCCCAGGACTCCAAGCGACCAGATCGAATCCTTCGCATTTGAACTCGGCGAAGGCGGCATGCACAAATCGTGTCTGCGGCAAAATTTGTTGCAAGTGAGTTTTCTGGGGAGGCTCTTCGCGGCTATCGAGAACAGTGACCTGGGCTCCGCATTTTGACAGCCAAGTCGCCATCGCCAAGCCAGACTCCCCCAATCCGACGACCAATGCGCGCGCGCCAAACCAAGCAGGGTCAAGACGGGAATGCTGCACCTGGGCGATGAGCTCGGCACCCGAAGCTAGGCCCGTGCCTTGTGCTTCAGTTACATGTGCTTGCTGGCTCATGGAGACGATTCGAATTTCACTCATGATCCACGCTCAACGAAGCTTCAGGGTTGAGAGGCCGAAGAGCACCAACATCATGGTGACAATCCAGAAGCGGACGACAACCTGTGACTCTTTCACGCCACCGACTTCAAAATGGTGATGCAGTGGAGCCATGCGAAAGATACGACGCCCTTCGCCATAGCGCCTCTTGGTGTACTTGAAATAGCTCACCTGCATAATCACCGATAAGGTTTCCGCGACGAACACGCCTCCCATAATTAACAGCACAATTTCTTGGCGAATAATCACCGCCACGGTACCGAGAGCACCCCCTAGGGCTAAGGCGCCCACATCGCCCATGAAGACCTGGGCGGGATAGGCGTTGTACCAGAGAAAGGCGAGACCCGCACCCGCGATGGCGCCGCAAAAAACGGCCAACTCACCGGCCCCGGGAATATGCGGTATCAGCAAATATTTAGCAAAGACGGCATTGCCGTGCGCATAGGCAAAAATGCCGAGCGCACTACCGACCAAAACCGCTGGCATAATCGCCAGGCCATCGGCACCATCGGTTAGGTTCACCGCATTACTGGTGCCCACGATCACGAAATACGTGAGCACCATAAAGCCAAAAGCGCCGAGGGGATAACCCACGTTTTTGAAGAAAGGTACGATCAGGTCTGCTTTGGGCGGCAGGTTCATATTGAAGCCACTGGCCGCCCATTTCACAAAGAGGTCAATCGCGTCGCCCGCACTCGCGGCGGGAATCGCGAAGGTGAGATAGATCGACGCAACGACTGCGATCAGAGACTGCCACAAGTACTTTTCCTTGCTGCTCATTCCCTTCGGGTCGCGATGTACCACCTTGCGATAGTCATCGACCCAGCCGATCCATCCAAAACCAATCGAAATGAGCAGCACCACCCAAACGAAGCGATTCTGAAGATCGGCCCAGAGCAAGGTCGACAATCCGATTGAGATGAGGATGAGTACCCCTCCCATGGTTGGCGTGCCACTCTTCGTCAAATGGGACTGAGGACCATTAAGACGTACGGCCTGACCAATTTTGAGTTCGGCGAGTTTTCGAATGACCAGAGGCCCGAAAAACAAACCAATCGATAGAGCGGTCAGAGTTGCCAGGACAGCGCGAAGCGTCAGGTAGTTAAAGACAGCAAAGGCCCGGATGTCTTTTGCCAACCATTGAGCGAGTTCGAGCAGCATACTTAGTGCGCCCCTGCTGCGGCTTCCCGCTTAATACCTAGTCCGGCGATCACTCGCTCCATTTTCATAAAGCGTGAGCCTTTTACCAATAAACTACCGCGCTGCGATGTCACTTTTTCAAGCAGTGCTTCGATCGTCTCAAAATGCTCTGCGTACTGAGCTGCGGACGAACTTTCGAGATCCTGCCCGGAAGAAGTCGTGTCTGATAGGTGGCGTCGTGCGGCATTGAACACTACGACACTCGCGCGCGTTGCAAGGCCCAAGCAATACAAGCGCTGAATTCCTTGTTGCGCTGCATACTCGCCCACTTCGCGGTGGTACAGGTCGCCATGCTCGCCGACCTCGCCCATATCGCCCAACACCAATACTCTTGGCTCTGGCAAGCTCATCAGAACATCGACGGCCGCACGAACAGAATCTGGGTTCGCGTTGTAACTATCATCAATCAGCAAACGTCCCTCACCCAATTGATGACTGACCAGGCGGCCGCTGGCAGGCCGGAAGGCCTCTAAGCCTTCGACAATCGCTTCACTCGGCACGCCAATAGCATAAGCGCTGGCAGCGGCTGCAAGCGCATTTCGTACATTGTGGCGACCGGCAATGCTGAGACGAACTCGAAGCGTCGTCTGATCCAACATCAGATTGAACTGGTTGGGATTGGCGTCGAACATTGCCCAAACTGGGAAGAGACCCGCACGCTCAGCCAAACCAAATTCAATACTGCGGCGCGTGCCAATTTGCCTGCGCCAAATTGGCGCGCAGGCGTCATCCCCTGGAAAAACGGCAATACCGTCGACCGAAAGCGCAGCGAAAGATGCCCCATTTTCAAGCGCGCTGGCTTCCACCCCGTGGAGAAACTCCTGATGCTCACGCTGCGCATTGGTCACTAAGGCCACACTTGCACAGGTATAGGTCGCCAGTTCGCCGATTTCGCCGGGATGATTTGTACCCAACTCAACCACACCGGCGAGATGCCTTGCGCGTAGTGCCAGCAACGTTTGAGGAACGCCGATATCGTTGTTGAGATTGCCTCGGGTTGAGAGATAAGCGTTCGCTCCAAAATGGGCGCGCAAAATAGAGGCGATCATCTCCTTAGTCGTGGTTTTACCGTTACTGCCCGCGACGCTAATGAGTGGTAGACGAAACTGAAGTCGCCATGCGCGTGCAATCTCACCGTAGGCCTTACGGGTATCGCTCACCACCAGCGCAGGCGGTTTTAGGCCTGGTATCCAACGCTCGACCATCACCACGGCCGCACCACTACGCTTGGCTTCAGGCACGAAATGATGTGCGTCGAATGCCTCCCCTTTAATGGCGACGAAAAGACTTCCCGCAGCGATGCGTCGGGTATCCGTCGAAACGCTGGTCAGCACTTCGTCGCCACAACCAAGCAACCGGGCGCTGCTCAAAGCGGAAAACGCGTGTCGAAGTGTGACGGCCTGAGGCTTAGACATTGTCATTTCCTACTGGCTTGAACGCGCGCCGCTTGCGATGACTGGTCGGAATTTCCGGGGGTGGCGCGGGAGCACGCTTAGCCAGCGCTGACTTGGCGATTTCAACATCGGAAAATGGGTGCTTAACCCCTTCTATCTCTTGATAGTTTTCATGGCCCTTGCCGGCGATCACAACAATGTCTCGCCAAGGCATGCTAGCAAGTGTTTGCTCGATGGCGCGTTTGCGATCAGGCTCCGTCAGCCAGGGTTCCTTGCGAAGACCAGAGCGCAAATCAGACAATATTTTAAAAGGCTGCTCAAAACGCGGATTATCGCTGGTCAACACTACAAAATCGGCGAGGCCTTCGGCGAGGTTCGCCATCTGCGGGCGCTTGCTTTCATCGCGATTACCTCCGGCGCCGAAAACAATCCATAGGTCGCCACCTCGCAACAAAGCAGCCGGCCGTAAGGTATCAAGCACTTGAGCAATCGCGTCAGGCGTGTGAGCATAATCCACAATCGCGAGTGGCTTTCGATCCTCTTGAATCAACTCCATACGACCCGGGACTGGTGTGAGTTTCATCGCGAAGCCCATCACCTGCTCATAGGTCATCCCATAAGCCATCCAGGTCGACATTACGGCGAGCAGGTTCGAGACGTTGAAACGGCCCATCAGCCCGACCTGTAATGTCTCTCTACGTCCTTGAAAATTGACATAAAAGCTCATCCCGGTTTTGAGCGGCGACATCGGGCTCGCGTAGAGCCATTGCGACTCGGGATTACGGTAGTTATTATCGAAAATACTGTAGGCGAAGAGCTTGATCCCGGCGGCGACTTCGGCTCGAATCGCTTTCACTTGGTCGTCATCCCAATTCAGAACGACTTGGCTCAAACCAGGCCAGCGAAACAGGATTTTCTTTGCCTCAAGATAATCCGCCATTGATTGGTGGTAATCGAGATGATCCTGAGTAAAGTTTGTAAAAACAGCAGTATCAATGTCGATCTCGCCCATACGGCCTTGCTCAAGGCCAATCGATGAGGCTTCCATGGCCACATATTGAACCCCTTGGCGAACAAAGCGAGCCAGGATCGACTGAAGGGCGACCGCGTCGGGTGTCGTCAAGCCAGTTCTTATAGCGACATCGGGCTGTCCGACGATATGGGCGCCGAGCGTGCCAATAACGGCAGCGCGATGCCCTGCCAGGTGAAAGCCTTGGGCGATCCAATGGGCGCAAGAGGTCTTGCCATTGGTACCGGTAATGGCAATTAACTTGAGCTGACGACTGGGTTGCTGGTAGTACTCAGCCGCAAGAGCCGCCGAAAGCTCGGCCAAACCGCTGACCGCTTTCATCGGCACCGGTTCTTGGGCGCCAGGATGAGGGATTCGCCCTTCAGAGCCAGACTCCTCGTAGAGGATCGCTTTTGCGCCCTGCGAGATCGCCCGAGCAATGTAATCGCGGCCGTCACTTTGGGCACCCTTGATCGCCAAAAATACGTCGCCCGGCAGCACTCGGCGACTATCGATGGTGAGCTCGGCACCGCTGACCAGTGGATTTCCACCAAGCTGCACCTGCAACCACGCGACCAGGTCGCTCACCATCACTGGCGGAGTCGGCGTCATTACTGCGGACCTCGACTTAAAGACATAAGAGCGGGGCTGTCGCTCAATCCTAAGTCTGAGGTCTTCAGAGGTAGCATCGGCGCATCTGGCGCAACCCGTAAGGAACGCAAAGCATCATTGGTAATTCTTGCAAATATCGGTGCCGCAACATCGCCACCAAAGTAAATTTTTCCCTTCGGATCATCGATCATCACGGCCACTACCACTCTCGGTGCCGATACCGGTGCAAAGCCTACGAAGGAAGAGACATATTTGTTGACGTAGCGTCCGTTTTCTTGCTTGTGAGCCGTCCCAGTCTTGCCCGCAACGCGGTAGCCCTGTACGTAAGCCTTGGGGGCGGTGCCTCCGGGGCCAGCCGCCATCTCGAGCATTTTGCGCACGGCGCGAGCCGTTTCAACTTTCACCACCTGGACACCTGGGGCAGCTTGGTTCTGGCGGATCAGTGAAACCGGCAACAACTCTCCATCACGCGCGAACACGCTGTATGCCCGCGCCAGCTGAATCAAAGAGACCGACAAGCCGTGACCATAAGACATGGTGGCCTGCTCAATCGGCTTCCAGCTTTTGAAGGGTCGAATACGGCCGGCAGCCGCACCGGGGAAGCCGAGCTTCGGGGCCTGCCCCAAACCGAGATTGGCATAGAAATCCCACATTTCCTTGGGAGCCATTTGCAAGGCCATCTTAGCGGTGCCGATGTTCGAGGACTTTTGCAAAATCTCTTCAACAGTTAGCATCCCGTGCGCATGTGAATCATGAATGGTATGACTACCGATTGTCATTTTTCCCGGCGCCGTTTGAATCATCGTCAATGGCTTGACTCGCCCGGTTTCTAAGGCCAAGGCTGTGGTGAAGGGCTTCATGGTTGAGCCCGGCTCGAAGGTATCGGTCATCACCCGATTGCGCAGCTGTTGACCGCTTAGACGGCTGCGCTGATTCGGGTTGTAGGTAGGCCAATTCGCGAGCGCCAGGACTTCTCCCGTCACTACATCTAAAACCACCACGGCACCCGATTCAGCGTTGTACTCTTTCACGGCTTCTTTCAGGGCCGCAAAAGCGTGGAACTGCACCTTACTATCAATCGACAACTGCACGTCTTGGCCATTGACCGGCTCGCGCAGTGGAATGACGTCCTCCACGACCCGTCCAAGGTTATCCTTGATGACGCGTCGATGTCCGGCCTGACCCGAGAGGTCGCCGTTGAGGGCTAACTCGATTCCTTCTTGACCACGATCTTCGATATTGGTAAAGCCCACCACATGAGCCATCGTCTCGCCCTCGGGGTAGTAGCGCTTGTACTCGCGCTGGCGATGGATCCCACGAATACCAAGACTAGAGATTTGCTCCGCAATCGAGGCATCAACCTGTCTTTGGAGATACACGAAACTTCGGTCTTCATCGGACAGCTTGGCGTCCAATTCTTTCGACGAAAGATTGAGCAACTTGGCGAGTTGGATTTTTTGATCTGAGCGAGCCGCGAACTGATCGGGCTCAACCCATACCGAACTGGCAGGCAAGGAAGACGCTAACACGGTCCCATTGCGGTCCACAATTTTGCCTCGCGAAGCGGGTAAATCAATGGTACGAGCATAGCGCGCCTCGCCCTGCTTTTGTAAGTAGCTTGTGGAGAAGGCTTGCAAATAAATCACCTTGCCCGCGAGCGCAAGAAAGCCCAGCGAAAGCCCGCCCAAGACAATTTTTGTGCGCCATTCAGGCAGCTTCACCTTCAGTAGCGCGTTATCCCCGAAAGACCCCTTGCGCCGTGTGCTCGCACCGCCCGAGCGGATGCGACTAACGACGCGGGTGAGTTTCGCCATCTCAACGCCCACCCATTGATAGGGTGGTCAATGGCGCGCTGGCGGGCTCCTTGAGAGCAGGCGCCTCACTCGATGCTGGAAGACTCGGGTTCGGAACCTTTTGTTCGAGGTGTACTAGCCGATCCGCAGGCACAGCCTGCATGTTCATATCCCTGCGCGCCTTAGCATCGATTAAGGAGGCCTTGGCGAACTGAGTCTGCTGCAATTGCAATTCATTGGCTCGAACGTCAAGCTGCTTGGACTGGGCGCGCGCACGCTCATGCTCGACAAACAGTTTTCGAGCTCGGGCCTGAGCGGTGACCAGGGCGAGAGCACACCCCAAAAGAATGATGGCAAGAAGAATATTGAGTCGATTCAAATACATAATCTGGCCCCGCTGCGCAAAACGGCCGAGCGTGCACGAGGGTTTAGGTCGCGCTCAAGCTCACTCGGTAACACTTTCTTGAAAACCTCGATTTGCAGCGCATCCGTCGGCAGGCGCACTCCCGTCACTGGATGACGAGGCGCAGCCTGCATACTGTGCTGATTCAAAAACTGCTTCACGATACGATCTTCGAGAGAATGAAAACTAATCACCGCCAAGCGCCCGCCGGGCGCGAGACGGCTCAAGACATTGACTAAACCGGCCTCGAGCTCCTCAAACTCTTGATTGATGAAAATCCGTAGAGCTTGAAAGCTGCGGGTGGCCGGATCTTTGCCCATCGCCGACCGCCCTTGGCGGCCGATGATGACACCCGCCACGAGACGGGCGAGCTCGCCCGTGGTCTGTAATGCGGACTCGCCGTCGTTCCGGCAGCGAGCAACAATCGCCTTTGCAATCTGAAAAGCAAGCCGTTCTTCCCCATAGCGCTTTAGAACCTCAGTAATGTCAGTTTCCGACGCGGCCAAAAGCCACTCTCGAACGGAGTGCCCATGGGTCGGATCCATGCGCATGTCGAGAGGGCCATCATTTTTAAAGCTGAAGCCACGCTCTGCCTGATCGAGTTGCGGCGAGGAAACGCCCAAGTCAAACAAAGCTCCATCAATCTGATTAATGCCAGCCTTATCGAGGACGCTTGCCAGCTCGGAGAAGCGGCTATGGGCAATGCTGAAACGTTCGTCGAGGCGCAGGGAGCTTTGTTCACGACCAAACTCAATGGCCTGGGGGTCACGATCCAGGGCAAATAAACGCCCCTTGGGGCCCAGTCGCTCAAGAATGGCCGCACTATGCCCGCCGCGCCCGAAGGTGGCATCGAGAAAAACCCCGCTTGACGGCGAATTTTCGTCGACAAGCCCAAGCGCCTGAAGGCACTCGTCGAGCAGAACTGGGCGATGAAGCTTGGGTTCATTGCGCTCAGACATCCGGGTCCAGCTGCAGATTCAAAACCGACGGGGGGCGCAGTGCAGACTTCAATTCGGCCTGCTTGGCGGCCAAGTAACCGGCCTCCCAAATTTCAAAGTAACCGCCTACGCCGAGCAACATGACATCGCGCCCATCGTCCTTCAAGGTCAGGCCGAGAGGCTTGCGTAGTTCAGGCGCGATTAGAACCCTACCCGTGCCATCCATTTCGCAAGGCATGGCATTACCGAGCAACATCCGGCGAAAATCCGCAGATTCGCTAGGGAGTGCGGCGAACGTCGGGCGAATCTTTTCCCAGGCTGGGCGGGTATACATGAGCAGGCACCCGTCGTACGACAGGGTGATGGTGAGGCGGCCTTGGGCCTGCGCCATGATGATGTCGCGATGACGCGCCGGCACGGTCATACGACCCTTGCCGTCCAGAGCGAGTGCAGAACTCCCCTCGAACATCTTGACTTTGCCCCGGTTTTATCTTTGAAGCGGCCAATTCTAGCCACATAAATGCACTTTTGCACACAGAATTGCACTGTAAAGAAAAAACCTGTCTCGGTCAAGCCGAAAACCTGAAAACTTCAATTAGCTCAAGGACTTAGCGTAGTTTTCTAAGAATTAAATTGTATCTCATAGAAAGTAAATTATCAATGAAATTAGTGGGTTGGCATTTGTATCTCATGTGATGGTTTAAAAAAATCCAATTGTCTCTTTACTGCGTAGTACTTTATGCACCCTCTTTGTTCGCTCGCAATGAGGATGAGGTATTACAACCCACTGAGAGAGTCTCCATGAAAAACCACACCGTTTCGTCAACCAAGTTGGTCCGCCACTCCACTTTAATCGCCGCGCTAGCCTCGTCTTTGGTCGCTGGCTGCGCGGGGACTTCAATGGGTGGTGCCACCCCCCAACCCGTATTTTCACAATCGGCTCTCCCTGACGCCATCAAAGTACCCGCCGGACACAAGGTCTTGATGGAAACCGTCGGGGTAGGCGAGATTAGCTACGAATGTAGAGCTAAAGCCGCTACTAGCGCCAGCCCACCCGCTACTCCAGCCTTTGAATGGGTCTTCGTTGGCCCCCAGGCAAAACTCAATCTGCGCAGCGGCAAGACCATCGGTAAATATTTTGGCCCACCGGCAACCTGGGAAAGCCTAGACGGCTCGAAGGTAACGGGAGCCCAAGTCGCAGTATCACCTTCGCCAGCCGGTAATATCGCTTTGCAGCTTATCAAGGCTAATCCCGCTCAAGGCGCAGGGCAAATGGTCGGGGTAAGTTACATTCAAAGAGTTGCGACTCGAGGCGGTGTTACCCCTTCGATACTTTGCGAAGCTTCGAGCCTCGGTCAACGTAGCATTGTGCCTTACGAGGCTGACTATATTTTTTGGTCGTCAGTAAGTAAATAGGTCACATAAAGCTTTCCAGTCAAACATCGTGTTTAAGCATCTTTCATTCGTCCTGTGGATTTTGTTGTTCGTGATTTTTTTGCAAACTCTCAGCGTCTTGCGCGCTGACCTGCGCGGTCCTGCGCACATCCATGAACAGATCCAGAATGAATCAGTAGTACGGCGGCTGATCGTGAGCTCACAGCCCCTGAGCAACGCAACCCCAAAGGGCGCAGGTCTACATCAGCATTCTGAGGTTGAACACCATCACCACGATTACGTGGACGATATGGTCCTCATGCCAGAGGCCGAACGCCACCACGACGCCTTAGTGGGTGAAGAAGGCGGGAACGGTGCAGGCTCATCGCTCAACCTCACCGCGCTGGTTCAGGGCTCAAACCGCCCCAGCTGGACCGACGCCTTCCACCCCCGCCCACGCAGCATCACTAGCGTTTTTCGTGGTCGGCCCTTGGCACCGCTTGAGCGCCCGCCCACCGCCTGAGTTCTTGCGCATCGGGAATCTAAAGCTGCTAGCTCCCCTGAGGGCAATCTGGACATTCCCGTCGTGGTCAAGTCAATCCAATAGCTATTCCTTCCGGCATAGTACCCGGCAGGTTGAAGTGCGCTATTCGAGTGCGTGCGCAAGTGCGCGGCTTGTTCCCTCCCTATTGTTGAAGTGCCCGACCAGTGAATGGTCGCTAGGAGTTTCACGTGAATTTTCACCATTCAGAAATTGCGATAACAAGCGCCTTCGGATCAAACCGAGATGCGGTTCAAAAAACGAGCTTTAGCTTGCTCTTCATGCTTGCGGCGGCTACCTGCTTAGCCCACCCCCAACCTAAGGAAGACGAGAACCAGGAGTTGCCCGAGATCAAAGTCCGAGCACAGCCCAGCAACAGCATCGGCACCACCGACGCAGCTTCGGAAGGTACGGTGTCGGCGCAGCGTATTCAGGCCAGGCCGGTATTACGTCCAGGCGATCTATTAGAGGCAGTACCGGGCATGATTGTCACTCAACACTCCGGAGATGGAAAAGCCAATCAATATTTTTTGCGCGGCTTCAATCTCGATCACGGCACTGATTTTTCGATCAGTGTGGCCGGTATACCCATCAATTTACCGACACATGCACATGGACATGGTTACACCGACCTGAACTTTCTACTGCCCGAATTGGTGGACCGAATCGACTATCGCAAAGGGCCGTACTTTTCCTCGAATGGTGATTTCTCTTCGGCTGGTTCCGCCGCAATTCGTCTTCGCAATCGCGTGTCAGAACCCTTTAGTCAATTGACAATTGGGCAGTATGGATATCACCGTCTGTTTAGCGCAGGTTCTACCGAGCTCGCGAGCGGCGCCAATTTGCTAGCCGGGTTGGAGCTCATGAATCAAAACGGACCTTGGGATAACCCTGAGGGCCTGCGCAAGATAAATGGCCTCCTACGCTATTCGCGAGGAAGTGCGAGCGACGGTTTCGATGTCACCCTCATGGCGTACAACGCTCGCTGGAACAGCACCGATCAAATCCCGCAACGTGCGATTGACTCTGGGACAATCACACGCTTTGGTGCAATTGATCCAAGCGCCGGAGGACAAACCTCTCGCTATAGCCTTTCTACGCAATGGAAAAAAGCTTTGCAAGATGGGTCCATTCAAGCTTCAGCCTATCTGCTTCGCTATGAGCTTCAGCTCTTCTCAAACTTTACCTATTTCAGAGACAACCTTACCCAAGGCGATCAATTCCTACAACAGGATAGCCGGACTGTTTTCGGTACCGAGCTAAAACGACTATGGGCCATGAAGCTCGCTGGCTTCGAGACCCATCACGAGCTCGGTCTTCAAGTTCGCCATGATCGAATTAGGGTCGGCCTTTTCGACTCTAGCGCTCGCGTAGTGACTGCAACCACCCGGGATGATCGCGTTGCTCAGACAAGTCTTGGTCTATTTGGGGAATCTGGCATCACTTGGACGCCCTGGCTACGCACCACGGCGGGCCTGCGCGCAGACCACTTTCATTGGAATGTCCAAAACCAGATCGCCGCGAGCGCGGGCATTAATTCAGGAAGCACGAGCGACCTCTTAGTGTCACCCAAACTGGCCGTGATCTTAGGGCCTTGGTCCAAAACCGAATACTTCATGAACTGGGGCCGTGGTTTTCACAGCAATGATGGTCGCGGCACGGTCACCCGAGTCGACCCAAAATCAGGCCAAGTGGTGACGCCGGTGACGGGATTGGTGAGGACCACAGGGTACGAACTTGGTATGCGCTCTCAGTGGGTGCCAAATCTACAAACTTCTCTCGCGCTGTGGCGACTCGAGATTGGATCCGAATTACTCTTTGTCGGCGATGCGGGAACGACGGAGCCGAGCCGCCCTAGCCTCCGGCAGGGCATTGAATGGAACAATCGCTACACACCCTTACCGTGGTTGGAATTTAACCTGGACTTAGCGCTTTCTCGCGCCCGCTTCATGGATGCAGATCCGGCCGGCCCTTATGTTCCCGGGTCAGTCTCGCGGGTCGTATCCGCATCGGTGACAGTGCAGAACCTGGGTGCGTGGTCAGGAAGCTTGCAAGCACGCTACATCGGACCGCGCCCGCTGATCGAGGACCAATCGGTCATGGCAGCCTCGTCCGCCCTGCTAAACTTACGCCTTGGTTATCGCGTCAGGAAAGGCTTGGATATTTCAGTGGATGTATTCAATCTTGCCAATCGTAAAGTGAATGACATCGAGTACTACTACGCTTCGCGCTTAAGAGGCGAAAGTGCCGAACAAAATGATCGTCACATACACCCCGCCGAGCCACGTTCAGTGCGACTCAGCGCTAGGTTAGAGTTTTAATCTACAGGGCCAATAAACATGCGTATTAAAGCATCGGCGCTTTGGATCAGTCGCTTGGAAGTGCTCATTGCGATTGGGTTTTCCCGAGCCGTCAATGCTCAACCCGCTCCACAGACAGCAACCCGTCCGGAGGTTAATGTCGCCGGCTCAACGCCGTCAGCCCTCCAAATTACGGATGTCGTCGCGCGCTAGATTGAAGAAGCATAAGTACTTATGGGGATATCTTTCGTGGCTTTACGAGGCTAAGTG
>JANOPA010000116.1:0-2457 GCA_031421635.1 Betaproteobacteria bacterium
ACAAGATCGATGAACTCTTGCCCTGGAATCTCGCTGAGAAACTAGAGGCACTTAAGCCACATCGTCAAAATACTGAGCAAGCTCTGGCCGCATAACCCGATCAAATAAATACCGTCCATGCGGTACTGACCGAGCGTTTACCATAATTCAGCAATGAGCATAATTTCTGTTATGGGAAGCTTCACATAACAGTAAAAATTACATGTTCGCGGGTTCCGACGAGAGCGGCAAAAGAGCCGCCGCCATGTACAGCCTGATCGGCACCGCCAAAATGCACGGTCTCAATCCTGAGGCTTATCTCAAATACGTCCTGACCCTCATCGCCGATCACAAGATCAATAAGATCGATGAACTCTTGCCCTGGAATCTCGCTGAGAAATTAGAGGCACTCAAGCCTCGCCATCAAAGTGCTGATCAAGCTCTGGCCGCATAACCCGATCAAATCGATCACGTCAATGCGGTACTGACCGAGCCTTTACGAGACAGAGCCAATTGTGCGAAAAAAGCTTCGCACAATCTGCTCCGGCAAGCGTCTGCTGCGCGCAGGTTAACTGAGCCGTTATACCTCATCAGTTACCACCGGCTGCCCATTTTTTTTAGCCACGCTACGGACTCAAATTATGGTTAGTTTGCGTCGGGCATTGAAGAAGTGTCCGCATATCCAAAGGTAGCTAGCGGTCACGCCATCGCTCGTCGTTCATTCGGGAATGGGCAATGGAGAATAGTTACCGTCTGCTCCTTCACACGGTAAATGATTGAGTACTTTGATTGCTTTACGTGCCAAATCCGAAGATCGCGGTGCCAGATTTTCGGGGTCAAGGGTGAGCGGCCAACGTATTCAATCGCATCAACCACGCGCACCCTCCAAGCGTTGGCCGAAGCGAGGCTGTATTCTATGTACCACTCGTAACCATTTTTTAGGTCGACCTCAGCCTCAGGCGTCAGGACAACCGTATACCGAATCACAGAGCTAAGAATCTCTCTTTTGCTTGAGTCCATGGAACTGCCTGGGAGGTGCCGCTATCGAGCGCTGCCAGTCTTTCCAGACCTACTTTCTTCCAAGTCTCAAGAACTTGGGCATTTGGCTCCACGTCCTCGTGGCTATCGAGCAAGGCGAGCAGCAGCGCTGAGCGCTCGGACTGCTCAAGGGCCAACATTTCGTCTAGAAGGTGGTGTATTCTGGCGTTCACATGGCAGAGTTTAGCATCTACCATTTTTGTTGGAGAGTCCTAAATTTTGGTCTTAGAGTTACAAGTGGCACCGAGGCATGCAAGCATGCACACAATGATCGAGATGAGTCATAACCAATACATGAAACGGACGCGAGTAGCACTGGTGAATGTGCCGAAATGTGTGAGGAAGAGTCTCGCACATTTCGGCCTCGGCAAGGATCCGTTGCGCGCCGTTTATTTGGGCCCGTTAGAATTCACGGCAACACCTGTAAAATGCGATGAGCGGCGATTGACATAGGTAATCCATTGGATTAGCATCTCGCCATGAGAGTAACGGTATGTGAGACCCCAAGCTACCTAGACGATTCGGTTTCTATTTTCAAAGAATCTGAACGTGGCGGAATAGTTGACTATCTCAGTTTCTTTCCCCGAAGCGGGGCCATTATGGTCGGAACCGGCGGTGTAAGAAAGCTGCGCTGGGCAATCGAAGGTAAGGGGAAGAGCGGTGGCGCCCGCATTGTTTACTATTTTCATAGCGATCGTTTGCCTGTTTATCTTCTCGCTGTCTTTGGCAAGAATGAGAAGGCTAATCTCACCAAGAGCGAACGCAATGAGCTGGCGAAGCTGACGAAAGTGCTTGGCCAAATTGAACCCAAAGGAAAATGAATGGGAAAAGCTTTTGAAAAAATATCTCGAGGTTTAAAAGAGGCTATCGGCCATGCTGAAGGTAAGAAAAGCAGCACCATTGTTCACAAGCCCAAGCTGGTCAATGTGGCGCAAGTACGCCAATCTCTAGGATTCACTCAAACCGAGTTCGCTAGTAAGTTTGGCATTAGCCTGGGAACACTGCGTCACTGGGAAAGGGGGGATCGCACACCCAATGGCCCCGCTCTGGCGCTGTTGAATGTTGTTGCCAAGGAGCCTAAAGCAGTGCTGAGAGCCTTGGCGTGAATCCTAATCGGGTAGCCGAAGGTTTCTAACTTTCAGCCCCCACACCACCCACCATGCGGGTCCGCAGTGGGTGGTTCAACGAGTTGGCACGCTTGCCGAAGTTACGCTCCTTTCTTTGCCGTGTATCCCTGAGCTTTGCTCCACAGGTCTTTAATGCTGACCAGTCCTTGTGCTTTCAACCACGCGTTGTTGAGGGCTTGTTGCAAGCCTGGGGTTCTCGCCATGTGCCAGTACCCGTGGCTACTTACCCCGTGCTTGATGGCGGTGACGAGATCGACCCCTAGGGCGACCAGATTCTTGATCTTCGTGCGCGGCCAGCGCCACTGTTTCCAGT
>JANOPA010000117.1:0-10361 GCA_031421635.1 Betaproteobacteria bacterium
TTCCTTAAAGTGGGTGAGGGTCAAGGCGTTGTCGCGATATTCGACGGCAATTGCCATGGATTGAATGATAGGAAAGCTCTTATAATTAATCTAATTGATTGATAGTATTATGTTGATAGTTGATAACTTTTGTCTCGCCTAGAACGGAAGCACCCCGGATATTACGGTTTGGTCCTGACGGGTTTTACCCAAGAGAGGCTTTATGAGCAGCTAAACTCGGGTTTTTAGTGTTGAGCCGGATGAAGTTTCTTGGCGGTGAGCCTTTCGAAAGAAGGAACATTCGTTTGTGTGTCGGACACAGTTGTCGGCAAAAAGGAGTTGATTTTGAACGCGCATGAAACCCTTCAACCGAATCTGGATCAGACCACGCAAGCCAAGGCCTTAGCGCTTTACCGGCAAATGTGCAGAATTCGATCCTTTGAGGATGCCGCCGAAATTGCCAGCCAAGGTGGCGTTTCGTTTGGCTCGACCTCTGGCGCCGTGACAGGCGCTGCCAAGGTGCGCGGCCCACTTCACTTATCGACCGGACAGGAGGCTGTGGCGACAGGTGTTTGTGCTCACTTAAAATCTAGTGATTATCTGACCTCGACTCATCGAGGTCATGGTCATACCTTGGCAAAAGGTGCCGATCTGACTCGCATGATGCATGAGCTATTTGGCAAGGCCAGTGGATTTTGTGGGGGAAAGGGTGGGTCGATGCATATTGCAGATTTTTCCGTGGGCATGCTCGGTGCAAATGGTGTGGTCGCTGCGGGCTTGCCGATTGCCGTCGGTGCGGCGCAATCGATCAAGATCCGCGAGCAAAAAAGCGCAGATGGTCCGAGTGGCGCCATCGCGGTCAGTTTTTTTGGGGACGGTGCAATTAATCGCGGGCCGTTTGCAGAAAGCTTGAACTGGGCAGCGGTGTTTAAGTTGCCAATGCTGTTTGTATGTGAAGACAATCAATGGTCCGCGACCACTAAAACTTCTGCCATGTCGGCTGGTGAGGGTGCGGCTGAGCGCGCCAAGGCCCACGGCATGAGGGCGGTGAGGGTGGATGGTAATGATGTATGGGCGGTAGAGGCAGCGGCGGGACCATTGATAGCAGGCATACGCGCTGGCGACGGGCCCGCTTTGTTACATGCTCGGACCTATCGATTTAAGGGCCATGTGTCGGTGGACCCGGCGAGCTACCGAGACCCAGCGGAACTGGTCGAGGCTTTAAAGGGCGATCCAATAGCGACCGCACGTGCTCGGTTTGTGGAGATGGGCATTGCCGCCTCGGCCTTGGATGCGGTTTGGGCGGAGGCGCAAAGTGAAGTCGCACGCGCGATTGCCTCCGCAGACGCGGCCGCTTGGCCCCCGGTGGGTGCGGCTTATAGTGATGTGCAGGACGTGGGCGCTGGACAATGGTTTTAGGGCTCATTGTGCTAAGTAAGCGTTTGCCTCATAATGAAGTGAGTGCCCGCTGCATGAGTATTGTAGCCGAACTAGGCGAATGTAATGAGATTGAGCAATGAATAATGTGTCACTGAGTTACGCTCAGGCCGTGGCGGCCTCCCTCGATGAGGCGATGCGTCTTGATGCTTCGGTGGTGGTGCTGGGGGAAGATGTAGGGCGCGGCGGTATTTTTGCTCAGTACAAGGGGCTGCTCGAAAAGTTTGGTGACGCTCGAGTGATCGATACCCCGATTTCCGAGGCGACGATCATGGGCGCGGCCGTGGGTATGGCGCTCACTGGTTTGAAGCCCGTGGTGGAATTGAGGGTCATGGACTTTGCTCTGTGCTCGATGGATGAAATCATCAATCAGGCGGCGAAGAATCGCTTCATGTTCGGGGGCCAAGGCCGGGTACCCGTGGTGATTCGGATGCCGATTGGTATTTGGTCTTCGTCTGCGGCTCAGCATTCACAATCCCTAGAGGCTTGGTTTACTCACGTGCCAGGTCTGGTAGTGGTGGCGCCTTCGAACGCTCAAGATAATTACGCGCTGTTGCAGAGCGCCCTCGCTTGCGGCGATCCGGTCGCCTATCTGGAGCATAAGGAGCTTTGGGGGATAAGTATGGAAGTGGACACTTCGCTGAAGATCCCCTTAGGTAAGGCTGCGGTGGCACGAGCGGGACGGGATTTGACCATTGTTTCCTGGAGCAAGGCGGTTCATTGGTCATTGGAGGCCGCGACTCTATTGGCCAACGAGGCGAATGGAGCACTGGATGTCGAGGTAATTGACTTGCGTACTTTATGGCCCTGGGACCGCGAAACGGTGTTGGCTAGTGTGGCTAAAACGGGCCGGATGCTGGTGGTCCATGAGGCCGTACAGGTGGCCGGTTTTGGTGCAGAGATTTCGGCAGTGATCGCCGAAGAGTCTCGCTCGACTGTGGCACCAAAGATTGCGCGTTTGGGTGCGCCGCGAACACCGGTGGGCTATGCGCCAATACTGGAAGCGGAGGCGCGCATTAGTCCTGAGAAAATCGCCTCTGCGGCACGGGCATTGATGAAGCGCTAGTTTTGTCTAGCGCGGAAGTAAGCGATTGCCTTGGACGCGAACTTTGCTACCTAGGTTATAGGCCGGCATCATCTCGAGATGAACTTTTCGAGTGAGCCCGGAGTCCATCTTCAGGGTGACTTCATACATGCGTTTGGTGAATTGCGTTCCTACTCCCTCGGGGTTGAGGATGGAGTGATTGGCACTGGTTCCAATTGACGAACCTTGATAACGCGAGGGCATCTCGCTGTTGTGGCTGTTGGCGGTTTCAGGGGCTCGCGCATCGCTATTGAGCATCCAACTTGGATTTGGCTTCATTCGTACTGTACGAACTTGCAAAATGGTGGCGCAGTTTAAACAGGCGGGAGCGCCTGGGCCTGCGAAAGTATCTCTACCGTTGGAATCTTTGCCGTTGGGGTCTTTATTGTTGGAGTCTTTGCCGAAAGCGTCTCTACCAAAACCATCTTTTCCCTTGGCGGACGTGTCGCCTGACTTACCGTCTTGGCCCTGGACATAACCCTTTTGGCCAGGCGCAAGTCGGTTTGTGCTGGAGCTGGTCCCGCTTTTTCCGTCTTTTCCGCCGCTTTGCGCGCTTGGAAGTGGGTTGCCCGGTTGACCGGGGCGGATCCCGCTGACACCGCGTTGTTCGAAACCTGAAAGTGGGCGAGCTGGCGCAGGTGCGGTTCCCGAAAGTGGGCGGTTGATGCCATAGCCTGGCGTGGACGAAGGGTTGTTGTTATCGCTAGAGCTGCCGCCGGTATAGGTTTGAGCCTGGGCGTCAGAAAGGCAAAGAGGTGCGAAAACGGACAGCATTGCCAGGGCTTGGAGCGAAACGCTGAGGCATAAACTTGAGGCGCGAGCCAGTCGCGAGCATGGTTGAGCCTTGGCGCCGTTCGCGCATTTAATGAAGGCGCGGGCATAAGTTACTTGGCGCTTGATGATCGGCATATGATTGTGCATCTTGACCCAACGTCTGGATAGAGCTTGATGTTGACTGAGTTTAGTATGTCTCGTGGGTAAAAACTAGCTCATTGGGCCGGTCCGTCAGCTTAACGGCCGAAGCGGCGCATCAAGTCAGTGAATAGTCATGGGCGGTTAAGCGAATTTAGGCCAATGACGACCGTGTGTCTAAACACCAGTTTTATGCGGCCGGTCATAGGCGACGCGCGGATTACCGCCCGTGTGAGCAAACCGGGTAAAAGTTTGATGTTAGGGGCAATAGATATTGAAGCGTCGGACGGCAAGTTATGTCCTCAAGTCACGACCACCTAGGCAATGGTGTAGCGACGTGGTGTAAAACTCAGCTTTCAAAGATACCTTGCGCGCGATTTTTGCGGACGGTCTGCCAGGGGTGAACCCTTGCATTCATGGCGACGTAAACACCGCTTTGAGTTTGTGCTGCAACCCCGAGGGCAAAGCCGAGATTGAATAGGGCGTCTGAGCCGGAGACTTCGTACGGAACCATGGCCCCGGTCAAGACAATGGTTTTATTGAGCGAAGCAGCTCCTAAAACTCGGCCCGTTTCGGCCATCGTGTCGGTGCCGTGGATAATCACGATCTTGGTTTCCTGGCAGGCCATACAGGCTTGCAGAATTTGATCACGATGGGTGTCTTGCATTTCGAGGCTATCAATGAGCATCAGAGTTTGACTAATGATCGGGTCAACGAGCCGCATGCGGGCCGTAATTTCTGCCAAGTGCGAGTCGGCAAAACCAAGGGAGCCAGCAATGGCACTGTAATGTTTGTCGAAGGTGCCGCCGGTAGTGATGATGCGCAGGGCCATAATCGTAAAGTTCGCGAGGGTTAATTGTTTAGGGTGAAGTGTAAGCGTGTTTGATCAAGTCGTGTTTGCGGGTGGAGGGCATCGTTGTTGGTGGCAAGCGGGATTTTGGGATGTCGTGGCTTCCGAGATTAAGCTGCGTCCGAAGGTGATCGCGGGGGTCTCCGCGGGCGCCGCAACGGCGTGTTTGTTGCACGCGAATAATTCGCGCGATGCGCTCGATTATTACCGCGAGCTCTTAAAACCAGAGGCGCGCAATGCCTATTGGGGCAATCTGGTACGCCGCGGGGAAAGGGTGTTTCCCCATGCGGGGATTTATCGCCAAGCGCTAAAGACGCTGCTGGGCGGCGAGCATTATCAGCGTCTCATGGCGACGGCACCGGAGATTCGAATTAGCTTCGCGCGTATTCCAAGTTGGTTAGGACCACGTTTGGCTGTGCTAGCGGGTATGGCGGCTTACAATTTTGAGAAGCATACGACGCAGCCTTTGCATCCAACCTACGGCCGCAAGCTGGGCTTTAAAAGCGAGGTGGTTCGTATTCAAGACTGTAAGAACGAGGACGAGTTGATCTCGCTGATCATGGCCTCGAGTTGTACGCCGCCCTTCACGCCGATTGAGTACCGCGAAGGTAGGCCGACGATGGACGGCGGGATGGTCGACAATGTTCCGGTCGACGCGGTGGAGGCCGAAGGCGGATCAACGTTGGTGTTGACCAGCCGCTGTTACAAGCAACACGCGCCCGTGTTTATGCGGGAGGGCCGAGTGTATGTGCAGCCTTCTGCGAAGCCCTCAAGTACAAGTTGGGATTACACCCGACCCGATAATTATGAGGACACTTATAAGCTCGGTCGTATGGACGGGCATCAGTTCTTGATTAACTTTGCGTTCAAGAAGCGGCCTAGCTTGGGCTAGGGGGGCTATGTCGGAAAGTTTGAAGGATGACCAAGCCCCGCGGTGATGGTAACTATTTACGTCGTGGCTGAGGATTTCAAGCGGCCCACCAAGCCCTCAAATTCTTCGTCTCCAAAGAAGTGCAGCACCAGGGTGCCGCGCCGTTTTGCGTCTGCCTTAATTTGGACACGGGTTCCGAGAGCATCCGCAAGCTCTTCTTCTAAGCGTGCTAAATCGCGGGACTTGTTTTCCTGCGAGGGCGCCTTGGTCTTTCTTGCTCGAGCGGGTGTATAGCCGTCGCCGCCCTTGAGCGTTTCGGCAACGAGCTTTTCAGTTTCCCGAACCGAAAGCTGCTTGGCTGTGATGCGCTGCGCAAGCATAAGCTGAGTGGTTTTTTCGACCGCGAGCAAAGCACGTGCATGGCCCATGTCGATATCACCGGCTAGCAGCATGGTTTGCACCGGCTCGGCTAAATTAAGAAGTCTCAATAAATTCGAGGTAGCACTACGCGAGCGACCGATGGCTTGCGCGGCTTGATCGTGCGAGTAGCTGAACTCTTCAATGAGACGCTTGATGGCCTGCCCTTCTTCCAGCGCGTTGAGGTCTTCACGCTGAATGTTTTCGATGAGCGCCATGGCCAGGGCCGCTTCATCACCCACTTCTTTGATGATGACAGCGACCTCGGTCATACCGGCTAGTTTCGCAGCACGAAAGCGTCGTTCTCCGGCAATGATCTCGTGATCAATCTCGCCATTCGGTCTAGTAAGTGCTCGCACGGTGATGGGTTGCATCAGCCCGTGGGTTTTGATGGAGTCGGCCAACTCATGTAACGACGTCTCGTCCATGTGCGTGCGCGGTTGATATTTGCCGGCTTGCAGTCGGTGCAAGGCAAGCATCCCGAGATTGCTGCGGGTATGGGTCGGGGCTTCTTGGTCGTCGTATCCGCCTAGGAGGGCGTCGAGGCCGCGGCCCAGTCCTTTGGGTTTAATCATGGCGCGATTTGTCCTAAACGTTCAACAAGTTCGTTGCCAAACTCGAGATAGGCTTTCGATCCTTTGGAGACCGGGTCGAAGACGACGCCAGGTTGACCATAGCTGGGGGCTTCGGCTAAGCGGACATTGCGGGGAATGATGGTTTTGAAGACTTTATCGCCAAAGTGTTGTTGTAATTGATTGGAGACCTGCTGGGCGAGCGTCACGCGCGGATCGTACATCACTCGTAACAGGCCAATGATCTTCAAATTGGTATTGAAGTTGGCATGTACTTTCTTAATTGTATTGACCAAATCTGAGAGACCTTCCAGTGCGAAATATTCACACTGCATTGGAATGATGACTCCGTGCGCAGCGCAAAAGCCGTTCAGCGTAAGCATGGATAGAGATGGGGGGCAATCGATGAGGACGAAATCGTATTGATTGTCCACAACAGCTAGAGCATCCTTTAGACGGGTTTCGCGCTCCGTGAAACTGACCAGTTCAACCTCGGCGCCGGCCAGGTCGCGGTTGGCGGGCAGTACGTCGTATCCGCCCGCATGAGAGCGCTGAGCAGCTTCACTGACTTCGCACATTCCGATAAGCACATGGTAAACACTGCGCTTGAGACTGCGCTTGTCGATACCGCTGCCCATGGTGGCATTACCTTGTGGGTCGAGGTCAACGAGAAGCGTGCGCTTACCTAGCTTGGCAAGAGCGGCCGCGGCGTTGACTGTGGTGGTGGTTTTGCCGACACCACCTTTTTGATTGGCGATTACAAAGATCAGAGCCACGGGGTCAATCGCTTTAAAAGAATGTTTTAGTTAATGGCCGTATAGTAACGGTTTTAGATTTGATGGAAGTTAGTACTTGGTTCACACCAAACAGTGCTTATTGATCGTGCCGCTGGACAAGCAATTCCGGTTCTATAAAGATAAGGTGGCGCTTACTTCCCTCTAAGGTTGGAGGATGTACCTCGGTCACCTTAATGCGAAGCTTGGTCTGTAGCTGATGCTCGGCACGTTGGCGGAGAGCCTCAATCTCATCGTCGGGTCGTTGTCCTTTTAGGGCGATCCACACGGATTGAGCTTGTCTCAAGTGCCAAGTTTGGGAAACGAAATCACTCAGACTGGCAAAGGCGCGACAAGTAAAAAGCCTGCGCGGGTTATTGTGTTCGAGCTGCTGCATCGTCTCGATGCGGTGGTGATGGGTCTGTAGATTCGACAACTTGAGCTGTTGCTTGCACTGCTGCAGGAAAGCCACTTTCTTACCCACGGTATCGACCAGATGATGTTCACAGTCGGGCCAAGCCAAGGCGAACATGATGCCGGGCAAGCCCCCACCGCTGCCCACATCAATCAGCTGCGTGGGTGGTGCGCCTAAATAGCTCTCGATCGGTTCGATGCTAGCAAGGCAATCTAAGAGATGAAGTGACAACATGTCGTCGGGGGCTCGCACCGACGTGAGGTTGTACGCCTGATTCCATTTGCATAACAAGGTTAAGAAGTTAAGCAAAGGATCGGTCAGCTCATCTTGGCGCGCGGCGGAGAAATGGAGTGCCGTCAGCCCCGCTTGAAGTTTGTCGCGGAGTGGATTGTTGATGGTTGTTGCGACAGATTCCATGGCTTAAGCTGCCTGCGATAATCCGCGCTTTTTCTTGAGATGGACTAGCAGTATCGAGATGGCCGCAGGGGTAACCCCCGAAATGCGGGCTGCCTGCCCAAGCGTCTCTGGGCGCTGTAAGTGGAGCTTGTTGCGGATCTCGTTCGAGAGTGCTTTGACTTCTAGGTAGTTGAAGTCGGCCGGGATATGAAGCTCGGTGTTGTGCTCTTGGCGCTCCACTTCAATTTTTTGACGCGCGATATAGCCGGAGTATTTAGCAAGTACTAACACCTGTTCCAAGGCTTGAGAATGCTGGATCGGGTCGCTCAAGGCAGGAGCTTGCGCTGTGGCCTTCTCAGGAAGCGGAAGCTCGAACAATTTATCATAGTTGAGTTCAGGTCGTTTGAGTAGATCAAAGAGTGAGTGCTCGCGGTCAAGAGGGTGCCCAAGAATCTTGGTCGCAATGTCTGGGCTGACGATAGAAGGAGTCAACCAAGTAGAACGTAATCTCTGTAGCTCAGAATCTACCCAGTCACGTTTGCGACAGAAGATATTCCAACGCTCATCGCTCACGCAGCCTAAGCGCCTACCCACTTCCGTAAGGCGAGTGTCGGCATTGTCTTCTCGAAGGCTTAGGCGGTATTCCGCACGGCTGGTGAACATTCGATAGGGTTCACTAACGCCCCGGGTAATGAGGTCATCCACCAGAACACCGAGATACGCTTCGTCGCGGCGCGGCGACCAGGCATCTTTGCCTTGAACTTTCAGGGCGGCATTGATGCCTGCCAACATTCCTTGGGCTGCGGCTTCTTCATAACCGGTGGTTCCATTGATTTGACCGGCAAAGAAGAGACCCGCAATCGTCTTGGTCTCCAGCGACGACTTTAGGGCACGGGGGTCGAAATAGTCATACTCAATCGCATATCCTGGCCGTAGAATATGAGCGCTTTCCAAGCCAGGAATGGAGCGCACCAATGCCCACTGAATGTCGAAAGGTAGGCTGGTCGATATGCCGTTAGGATAGAACTCGTGGGTGGTCAGGCCTTCAGGCTCTAAGAAAATTTGGTGAGATTCTTTACTGGCGAAGCGATGGATCTTGTCTTCGACCGAGGGACAGTATCGTGGTCCGACGCCTTCGATAACGCCTGTGAACATAGGCGAACGATCCAATCCGGAGCGAATGATGTCGTGAGTTTGGGCATTGGTATGAGTAATCCAACACGGGACCTGACGAGGATGTTGCTCACGTCGACCGAGAAAGGAAAACACCGGCACGGGGTCAAGATCGCCAGGTTGCTCCAAGCATTTGCTGAAGTCGATGGTACGGCCATCGATCCTGGGAGGCGTACCGGTTTTTAGTCGACCTTGTGGCAAGGCCATGTCTTTCAAGCGTTGGCCGAGAGTGATCGCAGGCGGATCGCCCGCCCGGCCTCCTGAATGATTCGCTAAGCCGACATGGATTTTTCCATTCAAAAAGGTGCCCGCAGTGAGAACGACCGTTTTCGCTAGAAAGCGCAAGCCCAACTGGGTGATGGCTCCCGCAACCCGCTCGCCGCCACCCGTGTTATCCGGATCGGTTTCCAGGATGAGGTCATCCACTGCTTGTTGGAAAAGCCAGAGATTGTCTTGGTTTTCGAGTCTTTGGCGGATCGCGGCTCGATAGAGCACACGATCGGCTTGGGCGCGAGTCGCACGCACTGCCGGACCCTTGCTGGAATTGAGAATGCGAAACTGAATACCCGCTTCATCGGTGGCCGCGGCCATTGCCCCACCCATGGCGTCCACTTCTTTGACGAGATGGCCTTTGCCAATGCCACCAATCGAAGGGTTACAGGACATTTGACCCAAAGTTTCAATATTGTGCGTGAGTAATAGGGTCTTTTGACCCATGCGAGCCGCAGCGAGTGCGGCTTCGGTACCAGCGTGACCGCCGCCGACAACAATGACGTCGAATAGGGTAGGGAAGTTCATGTGAAGTCTCTTGGCTACTTGGTGTCCGGGCGTAAGGATACCGCCGGCTTTTAGAGGGGGCAACCTTTAGTTTAGGATTTATGCGTTCATAAGAGATTTAAACAGTTGGTTTCAAGGAAAGTTTGTTGAACTAGTGGATTTTGGCGTTTCTTTGGGCAATCTCAGCGTAGCGAAAAGTTTGGAAAGCCGTCTTATGGAATCGGCCGTGAATTCTTGCTTGGGCAAGTTTTGGATAGCGGATTGTTTTCTTTTATGGTCATTTAGGGACGCTTTTTGTTTAATTTAGTGAGTGGACCGGTTCGGGTGGTTTCACGTGAAACGCTTTGTGCAAAGTCTTGTTGGTCTTGAAGCCGAAGTGAGAGGCGAGAGGAGAGAGGCGAGAGGTGCGAGGTGCGAGGTGCGAGGTGCGAGGAGCGAGGAGCGAGGAGAAAGATAAAAGATGAAAGATGAGAGGTGAGAGGTGAGAGGTGAGCGGTGAGCGGTGAGCGGTGAGGATTGGGAATGCGCATGGGCATGGGCATGGGCATGGGCATGGGCATGGGCAGAGGATGGGGGACGGGGGACGGGTAAGTGGGGCAAGAAGCAAGAGCTTTACAGTCTTGTCTCGGTCGTGCTGTCGCGTTTGAATCAAAGCCCAAACGGTTTACCCGTTGCTCAGCGATGGTTGACGACAGGTTGCGCTAG
>JANOPA010000118.1:0-4801 GCA_031421635.1 Betaproteobacteria bacterium
AGCCGCGGCCGGTTGAAGCATCACCTCCCAACTGCAAAGTCTTAGTATTTAAGACAGTGGTGAGATGCTGCAATACTTCCACTGCGGATTTCTCTTCCCCAATTGCGCGAGATTTGCCAGCTAAAAGTGGTGCCATCAATAGGGATTCCGGAGGCAAAGATTCGCTATAAAAGAGCCCACCTGGCTCCGCTACACCCTTATCAGAATCAATACGCACATGCGCTTCGACGAGTGTCGCGTTCTCGGCGAAATAGCCGAAATCAGTATCGGACAATATAATCATATCGGATTCAATCTTGCTTTTGAAGTAGCTCAGACCGTCTTTCGCTGGCACACCATTTTGCGCGACCCATTCACTGATCTTCTTCGCATCGGCAATCTTTCCGCTATCGGCCAAGCTCGTGTACTCAAACGCTTCGAGGTGCAACTTGCCATCACTCAGCAGCATCGCGTTGGTACAAATACAGCTACCTTCTGCCGGTGCAGGTATTCTCCAGTGGGTCTGCAAACCTGCTCCTTCGGCCATTCTTTGCGCGCGAGCCAATGCCTGTGGGCAAGTTGCGTAGACGAAACCACCTTTCAAGGACCGAACAGGAAAGAGTACGAGCTGGGCGTCACCAAAGCTTGCGGCACCTGCATGCAGATTACTGCTGTCGGACTTAGGGCCGAAAATCAGGTCAATTAATTTTGCATCACCTTGAAGTGATTCAAAACCGTGCCGGACGGCGCCCTTAATTCCTGAGCCAGCGAAACTCGGGTGGTTGGTGTGTCGTTCCCGCTGTATTGGGTTGTCGATGACTCCTACGGCCGTACCGGCACCCATGTGAACAGGGCTGACAGCGTACAAAAACAGGATGGCTTGTTTCTCAAACATTGACTAATTCCTCGATATTACTTTGACTAATTACCAGGCGCATACTGCGACCGCATTGAAGCCTTCAACTCGTCGTGCTGTATTGTGAGCTTGCTCGAACCAGAGACCAGTGTTGGCAAGCTTGCGAAGATCGGCGGCACTCGCCTCGACATTGCCTAGCCAGTAAGTGCCCCCTGTTGAAACAGCTCTTTCGGCAGGTTTAGGCATCCAACGGGCAAGATCGAAACCCGAGACCACTTCGTTTTGCGATACAGCGGCACAAACCAGCTGCCCCTTTACGTTTCCAAGTTCAAAGCGCCATTCTTGGTTGACGCCCGTGGGTCTCCAGCCTTCATCAAATAGGCCGGGACTGGTCAGTACCAACTTAAGACGTTTGCTGGTCGCAATTTTTTCGTAATCCGGTTCGGGAGTGATTAATTGATTCGGCTGCAAGGTTTTGATGCGTGCAGCGCGCCCATCGCCCCCGAAGCGTAGTGTGTGAAGTTCGCTAAGATCTGCCCCGCTTGTATGCACTACGAATCCGACGTCGGTCAAGGGACAGACTGCCTCGCTCGTGAAAAGTTTGCCGTCTTCGACGGTGCCTGTTTTTGTGCTCATACCGATGCCTACTCGCGACTCAGTCAGCCATAACTTATTTGTTGGCACCAGTTGCGAGCCTAAAACCTTTTCACCGTTCAAATACGCTTTCCAGCCTTTGTGATCAAGCCAAAACCCCTTTAATGCCTTGGTACGCTCGGCTTCTGCCAAAATTGGCAAAAACTCTGCCATGGAGGAGCTCTGAAGCTTTTCATGAACCTTTTGGGGCGTGGCTTTGCGAACTTCTATTCCCAGCATCTCGTCGTTAACCACGGTCAGATCAGCGGGCAAAGCAAAGACCGGTTCTACCGAGCCGTTCCTTCGTCGAGCGAGGCTAAACCCGCGAACGACAAAACTTCCAGGTGCGCTTGCGGTGCCAAGGGCTGGATGTGCAATGGTTTTGAAATCACTAAAGCTAAACCGGTCATGGCTGAGAAGGCTACTTCTCAGAGCTCCCGAGATGACGGAAGGCGATGGCGGCATGGCGACATCTCCAAAACTGCCAGCCTCGCCAAACAGCTTGTTGCCTCGGAAGAACAAGATGTCATGCGCTTCCACGAAGTGACTTTGGTGCATTAGTGCTGCACTCATGCAAGCGCTCCGGTTTGCTCGAGTACGGTGTCCAGACGCGATTCACGGGCCAGGAATTCAGCGATCGACAGAAAGTTAGCTAAGCGTTCCTTTGCTGAAGTCGAACCGCTTACTTTTTGATTTGAGGGAATTACGATCAGCTCAATCAATTGTGTGACCAATGAATCCACCTCGTCACAATGTTTTTTCTGTGACTGCCGGTTGAATTGGTAACGGAGTAATTGAGCAATCATCTCCTTGTTTTCTGCGGTGGGGTCTGGAAGGTCCCTTAGCCATTCTGCGACGTGATAAACGGCGCGCCGTGAGACCTCAGGGTTGCGCAAAAAATTGATAGATGCTTGTAGCAGGTCCATCCTGCTCCATGGACTGGTGAAGCTCAACTCGCCACCAGCGCGTTTCAGAACTTTTACGCTAAAAGCGTCCCTTCCACCTTGATCTTTTGCGCGCTTTTCAGCTGCGCGGACTTCTCGCAGAGCGATATTGAGCGGCATCTGGTGATGTGCGATCACGGCCCCGCAACTCGCGGTAGCGGTGTTGCCCATCATCCGCATCAATCTGCCATTGAGCATCGCAAATCCATTCTTTAAGCGCAATTGCCCGCGTTCTCCGGCGGTGACGTCTTCAGGCTGATGGTTGGGGTCATCGCCCGAGTAGGCTTGCCGCAGGCGCGCCATGCAGGCGAACAAATCTGCGACCGGAAGCAAAGCCAAGACATCATCACCGCCGGAATAGATTAGTCGACCGAGAAATTCCGATTCAATAATATGACGCACGACGATCTGCGAGAAATCGTTCAGTGCACCCGAAATAGCCAAGTGGCTACTGGGTGAAATCGCCCTGCGCTGTCCGACATATTGGGCGATGGCAGAGTTGAATTGTGCATGCTTTTCAACACCCTTGCGAAGCTTGGGATGAAAACTCTCGAGATACGAGATCCCGTGTTTTCCCGCGCCAGACAAGATTTGCCCAAGCTTGTCTCCATCGAGCATCAGCACCGCGTAGTAGTTTTCAATTTTCTCGACACCAAGTGCTTCTTGCACCATTTTTCTTGCTCGCTGCATCTCGGCGTCGTCTTCGCTTTCAGCTGCCTCATCCATAAGTGTTGGCAAGGACTGTAGAGTGGTAAGCAATTCGCGTTGTTCGCGCGACTTCGCTATTTGCATTAGCCGGCGGGGCAGTGCCGCGTGATCGAGACCGACGCTCATTTTTAGCGGCGCTCGTGAGTGATTTAACGCATTCTCCATTTGGTGGGCCAAGGCCATGGTATGAGTTGATACGACGAAGCGACTAACTTTGTCTTTACCGATGGCGCTAGCTACTTCTTCAGCAAAAATTGTCGGCCACAGACGTTTGATCGCTGGTAACGCGCCAAGGTGTTCGCCTTTTTTGACCCACGACGGCTTCTGCTTTCTGAGCGATGTCCAAAGTGTGTCGGAGCGCTGGCCTTGGCTAAGGCTTAAATGTGCTCGGTCAGTGGTCAGCCATTCAGTCTCGCCGGAGAGTGAACATCGCCATCCTTCTGCCCCAATTGCCTTGAAAGGGCGCAAGGCCTTGGTAGCGGCAAGCATGCGTTCGGAAAGGTCATAAATGGCAGGGTATAGAACGCCTGGGTTAGGCATGAAAAACGCGGTTCGATCGTCCCATCGAACGTCTTGTTTTAAGACGTGCCAAGCAGGTGAGGCCAAGAAGCCAGCCGCTACTTCTGGTTGTGTGCCGTAAAAAGGCGCCATTGCGCTTTGCAATTCAGAGACGTCCAAGTCTCTTTGCATTTTTTCATCGCGTGGCTTAATTAACGAAAAAGGGACGGCCGACCAATGGACCTCTGGAAATTCGCCCAATTGATCCCGCATTTGTAGATGGATTGGCAAATCAGAGTGATCGTCAATTCCGGCTGCCATTAGTAGCTCATCAACAACGGTTTGGCCCAGACTAAGCAACCAATCTCGTACACTAGCTTCACAACGCTTTGCAATCGCCTTGACCTGCGAGGTGGGTACCACCGCAACCAAGCGGTTCGGTAAGGCGGCGGAAAAAAGTGGATTGTTATCGGTAGCGCCTTCGTTCCAAGGTTCGTCTTTAAAGAGTTCTGCCGGAATCCCTTGCTCCTTGAGCCAGAGATCCACTTGGGCCACGCCGCGCAAACGCGGAAATAAGATAGCATCGGGCCCGAATTCTTCGCAGATTGGACGCATTGCTTCCCAGCTAAGGCGGGAAAGCAGATGTGAGCCTGCCCACAAGTCGGAAGTGGACCGAGCGGCCGCAATAAACTTTTGTACAGGCCCTATCGAAAGCGATAAAAGTGCAGCGTCTTGTTCTGCATCCGCAGCGAAAGCGCCCGCGAAAGCACTGGTCACATCAAGGTGATCCCAAATGGAGTGGTCGGGAACTCGGGTGTCGGCTGGTAAGAGTTTCCAGAGTTCGCCAATGGTGCTGTTGTCTTTAGTTTCGGACACGTTGGGAGCAAATCGCCAAAGGATCAACAGGATTTTCTTCCAGTCGCGTTCGCCGTCCGATGCTCGATTCAGTTTGACTAAAATGTCACTCACGTGATCGAACGTGCATTGCTTGATGTCCCCGATCTCCGTTTCAGAAAGGCTCTTCAAATCAATGGTCTGGCCAGAAAGCGGGTGGATTAGAACCGGCGCGTTTGACCAACGAACTTGTGATCCTTCAGCGATTTTGATATCGATTGTTGAGCCGTCCTTCTTCTTAACGACGGTGATCTCACGAGAAGGCCATTGCGGTCGATCAGCCGCGGCC
>JANOPA010000119.1:0-4029 GCA_031421635.1 Betaproteobacteria bacterium
AGCGATATCGCCTGCGACGATGAGATATTTAGTCGTGGACACGGAATTAGACACGCTCGCGCTTCCTCCGCACGATGTAGCGAAAAAACTCACTAAGAAAATGAAATAAGTGAATATGGCGCGTGTCATGTTAACCCTTTAGGAACGTTCAGCGAGATGAGTTTCGGTAGACTGAAGCACAGGCTCTCTCCGAGAGCCTTGCCTGAAAAAAATCTTCGTATCGCTTACGTGCCCCCTTGACCAATTCTGCGGTCATTGCAAAGTCTTCCTGCATTGCGACCATAGCGCCGGCCAAAGCGCGAGAGGACTGAGGCCAAACGACAAAACAGTCACCAAAGGTTGATTCACAAACGATGTGCCCGTGCCAATTTCGCAAGAAATCATTGCTTTGCCGCGCATTGCAGCCTCAACTAACACCATGCCGTAAGCCTCCGAACGAAGATGCGATGGTAATAATAGCGCGATCAAAAGCTTTTACCTTGTCCGTAACCGGACCGGCCAAGATAATGTTGCCCACTTCGTCAAGTTTTAATTTTTGCCTTAGCGCGGAGCCTTCGGGGCCACTACCGGCGATGGCGATTTTCGCTTTAACCCCCTTTCGCAACTTCGATCAAATAGCTTAGGCACTTGTAGTAGCGCAGAACGCCAACGAATATAAAGAACGGTTCTCCGACTACGAGACCTCGCCTACCAAGTATGGAGTAGTCCATCGCTTGGGGATCGTAGACTCGTCGATGCCAAGTGGAACAATCTCGACTCTACGTCGATTATCTGGGCGACTCAAAATTGGGCCGGAATCGACGTAGAGGGAGCGTTCGCGATAATTGTGCGCATGTGTTTTAGTGTCGACTCCATAAATGGGCGGTAGATCTGACTAAACAAACGCTGCCTTACTACATTGGAAACTTAAGTCATTACCGCAGGCGGTTTGGGTTGGGTCGTAAGATGCAGAGGTTCCGGGAAAGGCCAATGGAAAAAGTAATGCAATAGGCCAGACAGCTGAGTCAAACGCTTAAAACCAAGAAAGGCTCGCAGGTCTCCGATGTCGCAAGAAGCTGGTGCCGCCCAAGAACGATACCGAACCACCCTAGCTTGGTGTCGTTTTAGTTCGCGGGGTACAGGTGAGGGACTAAGGGTTTAAATTGAATTGGAGATGCCGACCTTATTCGTCGCGATACAAATTTGTCTTGTCGCTTCTAGCAGGCCTCCCTGTCGATCGGGGAAGTAGGTTCGATAAAACTCTCGAGACGTTGAGAAAAACTTTAGAATCCGGCCTGATAAGGCATTATCGCGGGTAACCATCCACCTCGCAGACGCTGACAAGCTAGAGTAGCTTAGGCCCCCAGTCACACCAGTCTAATGCCACCGGTCAAACACATGCACTTGAACTATGAATATTATTGAGACGACCTTGCCTGGAGTTAATATCATCGAGCCGAAAAAGTTTCGAGACGAGCGAGGTTTCTTTCAGGAAACCTGGAGTGCTCTTAAATTATCCAAACTTGGCTTGAATGCCTCCTTTGTACAAGATAACCAGTGTCGGTCGCATCAAGGCACCTTACGTGGGCTACATTATCAATTAAGAAACGCCCAGGGAAAACTTGTGAGAGTAAGCCACGGCGCTATTGTCGATGTTGTGGTGGACCTAAGGCTTAGGTCTCAGAGTTTTGGTGAACACGTAGTCATTGAGCTGAATGAAGACAATAACTACATGGTATGGATCCCTCCAGGGTTCGCTCATGGTTTCTATACGATTTCCAAGACTGCGGACGTTTTTTATAAAGCGACAGATTATTATTCGCCTCTATACGAACGGGTCCTGAAGTGGGATGACCCCGCCTTGGCTATCGACTGGAAATTGATCGTAGGCCAAACGCCACTTCTGTCGGTACGCGATCAAGGAGGCCTTGCGCTTGCAGACGCGGAGGCATTTGATATGTGACTTGAGCGGGTAGACGAAGGGGAAATTCATTGCGCTTCCAAACTTTTCTTGCGACCAGCGATCCCCGGCTGGCCATCCGTCTAGCGAAATAGGGATTTGAACCAAACGGCGTAGGGTTGAGCAAGCCACCATTTCAAGGGCCGCCGACCGTAGTGTCTTTGTACAACTATCATCGCTTCATGATAATGCAGCCGTCTTTGCGTATTCGTTTTCGTGCTTGCATGCTCCCGATTGACCGCAACTATTGCGTCGACAAATTTCATGGGCCCAGCACTTTTAAAAAGTCGCCACCAGAGGTCGTAATCCATCGCCATGTGAAGGCTAGGATCTACCCCCCCGACCGATTCCCAGTTGCTTCTACGAATAAGTGTTCCTGGTTGCGAGACTATACAGCGCAAAGCAAGTCTATGCTCGTCGAACGGCTCAACCCATACTGGATATTGCCTGCCAGATTTTTCCACAAAATTCGTGCATCGACCATATACGGCGGGAGTATTTAGGTTCGAAGAGATCGCGTCGACTAAAGTCCTGAGGCCGCCGGGCATTAGCCAGTCGTCGCTATTCACCCAGCACACATAAGGAGCCGTACCTTTAGATACGCCTTCATTGATTGCGCTCGCTTGACCTTCATCTGGATGGGTTCGAAAGCCAGCGAGCTTGTGCCGCCACCTCTGTATTACTTCTAAGGTTTCATCCGTGGATCCTGCATCAAGTACGAAGACTTCAACAGGTACGCCTTGGCTAAAAATAGAATTTAGCGCTTGGTCTATAAACTTACCCTGGTTGAATGACGGCACGGCGACCGTCACTAATGGGGCAGTCACCTTTAACCTACGTTTTTACTTAAATAGCTTGCATACGCCAAACCAACACCCGTTTCTAGGGTGGTCTTCGCATTCCAGCCTAGCGCGCGCATGCGATCAACGCTTAATAACTTCCGGGGCGTTCCGTCTGGTTTGGTTGAATCAAAACGAATTTCGGCATTAAGGCCGACGACCTTTGAAACGACCATTGCCAATTGATGAATCGTTACGTCCGTGCCGGTTCCAATGTTGAAAAGCCCGTCCTTGACGTTACTTTCCATGAGGAAAATACAAGCATCGGCCATATCGTCAACATATAAAAACTCCCGCATTGGCTTGCCAGAACCCCAGACTACCAGCTCGCGATCACCTCGCAATTTTGCCTCATGTGACTTTCGGATCAGGGCCGGCAGCACGTGACTGTTGTTGAGATCATAGTTATCATTCGGGCCGTAAAGATTCGTGGGCATGGCAGAAACATATTCTGTTCCATACTGACGATTGTAGTTCTCGCAGAGTTTAACCCCTGCAATTTTTGCAATTGCATAGGGCTCATTTGTTTGTTCAAGAGGACCAGTCAAAAGATACTCCTCCTTAATTGGCTGTGCACAATCACGGGGATAAATACAGCTTGACCCCAAAAACAGAAGGCGCTTCACTCCAGCCAAGTAGGCCGAGTGAATGATGTTGACCTCCATCATCAAGTTTTCATAAATGAACTCTGCCCTGAATGTATTGTTTGCATGAATACCGCCAACCTTCGCGGCTGCCACAATCACGTATTCTGGTTTTTGCTTCTCAAAAAACGCCCTAACCGATTCTTGATTTGACAAATCCAACTCTGATCTTGACCTGGTCAATAGGTTGGTATAGCCGCCTGATTCGAGCTTTCTGACAATAGCCGACCCCACCATGCCCCTATGGCCAGCTATAAATATTTTAGGGTTGTTCGCCATCTGCTTACTCGTGATAATCGTAGGCGGCAAACCCGTGTTTCTTGACGAGCTCATCGCGTTCTGCGCTCCGAAGGTCTTCTCGCACCATCTCAGTGACGAGTTGTTCAAATGTCGTTTGAGGCACCCAGCCCAGCTTTTCCTTGGCTTTGGTCGGGTCGCCCAATAGTGTTTCGACCTCTGTCAGGCGGAAGTATCTTGGATCTACTTTGACAATTACTTTGCCTTTTTCATCCGTACCGGTTTCTTCAACTCCCTTGCCGTTCCATTGAATTCTAATACCCAATTCCTTGGCGGCTGCGTCCACGAACTGTCGAACACTGTATTGAAC
>JANOPA010000120.1:0-3212 GCA_031421635.1 Betaproteobacteria bacterium
AAAAACGAGATTTTCGTGCGGTGAATTTGCGAAATCGTAAGTGTTTGTTTTATATAGGGTTACCTGTCGTTTAGAAGTTTCTCGCGCCGCATACAACTTCAGTCGCGCTCATTCGATTGGCAGAAAAAGCAACAATTTGACCCTGATTTTTGCGAATTATCGGCCGGAGACCACCATCGAACGCACCCTTGGGAACTTCCAACCAAGCTCGGCCAAAGATTGCTCAGCTCCACCTTTGATCTAACCTTGTCGACGATTCACACAGCGAAATCATGTCGGCACCCGAATTTTCATACCAAGGATAGCCCATCGTAAAGCCGATGGACGCACCGTCCAATTAGACCGATATTTAAAGCCTTTGCAAATTAATATCTATTTAAGTTAGTGATATTATCTCTTTTCAATAACTTAACTAATATCGATACATATGGACCCGATCAGGAACCCTTACACGCCAGGGGCCGGAACAGCTCCCCCCGAATTGGCGGGTCGAGACGAGCTGCGCGAAAAGGTGAGAATCTGCATCGAACGATTGCGAATTGGCAATTCAGCCAAAAGCGTGATCATGGTTGGCCTGCGTGGCGTCGGTAAAACCGTGCTGCTTGATCGAATGCGATTTGACGCCGAGGCGTCCGGCATTCACACCGCCAGAATTGAAGTCCCCGAAAACCGCTCGCTTCCTGCATTGCTCGCGCCCGCACTACGCCTGGCGCTCATCAAGCTCAGTCAGATCGAAACTGCAAAAGTGATGGCTCACAAAGCGCTGCGCGCTATCGCGGGAATCGCTCAAGGGTTAAAGTTGAAGTACAACGATATTGAAGTCGGCATTGACTTCGAAGCGGAAAAAGGTCTTGCAGACAACGGCGATCTCGAAGGCGATCTGACCGCGCTGTTTATAGAAGCCGGAAACGCCGCGAAGGCTGCGGGTACAGTGCTTGTACTTTTCGTAGACGAACTCCAATACATCAAGCAGGATCAGTTCGCTGCTTTGATCTCGGCACTTCATCGCTGTGGTCAACTCAAGCTACCCTTAACCTTGGTCGGTGCGGGTTTGCCTCAATTATTAAGTCTGGCGGGTGAGGCCAAATCGTATGCGGAGCGGTTGTTCGACTACCCCATTGTTGACAGGCTCGACAAGGTGGCCGCCGAGCAAGCCATTCGTAAGCCAGCGCTAGCACTTGGGGTAGTTTATGAAGATTTAGCGGTGGACGCGATCGTATCGAAAACCCACGGCTATCCGTACTTCTTACAAGAGTGGGGAAAACATGCCTGGGACGCTGCGACCCAGAGCCCGATCACCGTTGCGGATGTCGAGCTCGCCTCACAGCTCACGATCGCGGCGCTCGATGAAAGTTTCTTCCGAGTCCGGCTAGATCGAACAACACCTTCAGAAAAGCGCTACCTTCGGGCCATGGCTGAGCTTGGCCCAGGGCCGCATCGCTCGGGCGACATTGCCACCAAGCTCAATCGGAAGGCGTCATCCTTTGGCCCGATTCGGTCTAGTCTTATCTCGAAGGGGATTGTGTGGAGTCCGATCCATGGGGACACCGCATTTACGGTCCCTTTGTTTCATGAATATCTTTTGCGTAAAGTCCCATCAGTAACTTAGAGATTGGAGCGGAATTATCGGATGGGTGGGCGATAAACAGCGGAAGGGCGATCTTTGCGGTCCGTCCAGTAGGAGGGAGTATCGACTTAAGTTTTGGGTAGTACAGTGCAAGACGATAAACTTGATTTCACCGCCGAGATTCGTTTTGCGTGAGCGACTACTCAGATAAATACTTGCTTTTTTGTCTATCTTACCTAAGCTAGACACTAGTTCATTTGGTGTCATTTCATGAAAGCCCTGCCGTCGGCCGAAGTTCAAAACCACTTTGGTGAGGTCCTCGATCTCGCCAAGCGCGATCCGGTCACCGTCACTCAGTATGGTCGGCCGGTGGTCACGATGATGCGTTACGAGGACGCCCAAGAGGCGCTGCGGCTACTGGCCGGGCAAAAGATGCACGGTTCTTGCAGAATCTGCCCGTGAATCCTGAGGCTGAAGCGTTATCGGACGAACAGATTAATCGCCTAGTGCATGAACTTCGTCCGTAAGCGCGTGGTCATCGACACCAGCACCCTGATCAGCGCGCTAGTTCCGATCTTGTTTTCGCAGAGAGCGCAAGTAACGAAGAATTCGCGCTGATCGATCTCGGTCAGCGGGGCGTTTTCAAGTTTAAAGCCACCTTAAATCACCTCATCACCATCGACAGGGACTCCAGTCTTTGCTCGATCAAGAAAGGGCAGCATGTCAGCTGGCCGCGCACTTCCGGCACGACGGGATATAAAATCTGCGGCCGTCTCGACGACGCCGATCTTCTGCGCGATAGCCACGGAAATCCATTGATTAAGCGATACATGATCCTCTTTGGCCAATCGCTCTGCAGCAGCCTTCAGGGAGAGTGGGAGCTTTAGCGGGTAGGAAGCCTTGGTCATGATCGTATCTCCTTTAAAAGTTCACCGGGGCGCAGCACACGAAGACCAAACTTGCGAGCGGCACGCGCAAAATCACTGACGTTGTGGGTGACGAGCACGTCAGCTTGTCCATTGATTGCTGTTTCCAAAACCATCTCGTCATTGGGATCAGACAGCTGAGGTCGCCACTGGAAACTCACGTCCACCGCTTGGCACGCGCTGGCCAGACCCGCCAAGAACCGATCAATCTCCTCCAAATCGAGTCCGTGCACTAGGCGATGTTCGGCACGCTTGAGTACCGCCTCGTACTCCAAGAACAAGGCCGGTGTGATGAGCGGCACTAAGCGGCCCAGGGCAACTTCTCGCAATACTGCATTACTTCCGCCGTTGATACTGCGCAAAGCGGCCACCACAACATCCGTATCATTGACAATTCTTAGCATATCTCCAAAGATACCATATCTTATTTCATCTACCGAGAAATTTCAACGAAATTTGATCTTCGGCCAGGTCAAAGGCGTGCTTCATTCATCGATGGAAAGGGGCCCAAAAAGGTAGCAAAGGCTCACTTTCAGTAGTTGACATAAGATAGATTATGCGCAGTGACAAAAAATTAAACTTTTTTCATCACCGCCCAAACGGCAGGTTTTTTAGGGCATCGTCAATTTAACTGTGCTGGGCGTGTATTTGCGTGATCGCCAAAAATCCTCAGACCACACTCCCACACATTTGACTCCATTCATCAAAGCGCATCGTCA
>JANOPA010000121.1:0-32869 GCA_031421635.1 Betaproteobacteria bacterium
TAAAGGCGCGCGCATCACCGGTTCTTTGCACATGACTATTCAAACCGCGGTGTTGATTGAAACTTTGGTGGCCTTGGGTGCGCAAGTTCGCTGGGCTTCGTGCAATATTTTCTCAACACAAGATCATGCTGCCGCAGCCATTGCCGCAGCGGGCATCCCTGTGTATGCCTACAAGGGCGAAACCCTCACCGAGTATTGGGATTACACCCACAAGATTTTCCAGTGGGCCGACGGTGGCTTGACCAACATGATTTTGGACGATGGTGGCGATGCAACTCTGTTGCTGCATCTTGGCACCAAGGCCGCCAAAGACGCTTCGCTTTTGGCGAATCCAAAGAGCGAAGAAGAAATCGCACTGTTCGCTTCGATCAAGACTCAGCTTGCTAAAGATCCTAGTTTCTATGAGCGTAGCCTCAAAGCCGTGGTAGGTGTTACCGAAGAAACCACCACCGGTGTTCATCGTCTTTACGAAATGAGCAAGAAAGGCGAGCTCGCGTTCCGTGCGATCAACGTCAATGACTCGGTCACGAAAAGTAAGTTCGATAACCTCTACGGTTGCCGCGAATCTTTAGTCGATGCGATCAAGCGCGCGACGGATGTCATGATTGCCGGTAAGGTGGCCGTGGTTGCAGGTTACGGTGACGTGGGTAAGGGTTCTGCTCAAGCCTTGCGCGCCTTGTCGGCCCAAGTTTGGGTGACTGAGATCGATCCGATCAATGCGCTGCAAGCCTGTATGGAAGGCTACCGCGTGGTGACGATGGACTACGCCGCCGACAAAGCCGATATTTTTGTGAGTGCCACAGGTAATTACAATGTGATCACACACGATCACATGGCTCGCATGAAGGATCAAGCGATTGTTTGTAATATTGGTCACTTCGATAACGAGATTGATGTTGCCGGTTTAAAGCAATACCGTTGGGAAAATATCAAGCCCCAGGTCGATCACATTATTTTCCCGGCAGCCAATGGTTTGCCTGAGCGCCGTATCATTTTGCTGGCCGAGGGTCGCTTGGTGAATCTGGGTTGCGGTACTGGACATCCTTCGTTCGTAATGAGCTCGTCGTTCGCCAATCAAACCATTGCCCAGATCGCGATCTGGACCAAGCCAGAAGACTTTGAGTCCGGCAAGGTCTATGTTTTGCCTAAGCACTTGGATGAAAAAGTCGCTCGCCTGCATCTCAAGAAATTGGGTGCTCAGCTCACCGAACTTTCCACCGACCAAGCGTCCTATATTGGTGTTGATGTGAAGGGCCCTTACAAGCCTGATACGTATCGGTATTAATTGTGAAGAACTTCAGTTTTGAGTTTTTCCCACCCAATACCGAAGTTGGCGCACAGAAGTTAAGTCAGGTCCATCAGGACTTGGCTGCCCTAGGGCCTGAGTTTTTTTCAGTCACCTTCGGGGCCGGTGGAGCAACCCGGGAGAAAACACTTTCGACCGTGGCTACACTCTTGGCCACGGGCTCCGAAGTAGCTCCGCATGTGTCCTGCATTGGCTCTACGGGCGAGACCATCAGGCAATTGGTCGACGGCTATCTAGCGCTCGGGGTCAAACGAATTGTGGCGCTGCGAGGTGACATGCCTTCCGGTATGGGGTTTGGTTCGGCGGGCGAGTTTCGTTTTGCGAGCGAACTGGTGACCTTTATCCGTGCGCATTACGGTGACCGGCTTCATATTGAGGTCGCGGCTTATCCCGAGGCACACCCGCAATCCAAGTCTGCCGGTGCCGATCTCAACGCGTTTATCGCCAAGGTGAATGCCGGTGCGGACTCCGCGATCACCCAGTATTTCTTCAATGCCGATGCCTACTTGCATTTTAGGGATCAAGTGCACGCGCGAGGCATAGGGGTGCCGATCGTGCCGGGCATTATGCCGATCACGAATTACACTCAGTTAGCACGCTTCTCCGATGCTTGTGGGGCTGAGATTCCACGTTGGATTAAACAGCGCCTGGTCGATTTCGGGGACGATACGGAGTCTCTCAAGGCGTTTGGCCATGACGTTGTGCTCAGACTCTGTGAGGTCTTGATTCGAGAGGGTGCTCCGAGTTTGCACTTTTACACTCTAAACCAAACGGCACCGACAAGTGCGTTGGTGCAGGAAATTCGACCGCTTATCAGTTAAAGCGCGGATGAGCGTGAGAGTTTTGCCGTCTATCCTGCGACTGTAGTGATTTCCACGCCGGATTGATAAAGTGGAGGCGTGGAAAATCTACTGACAATTACAAAAGCTCCTCAGGCTGCTCCTGCTGAGGAAAACCGTGGAAATCGCTTCAAAATTGCAAGCGAGCGGATTGCCTTGGGCATGTTCGTCGCTGAGCTGGATCGCCCTTGGCTGGATACGCCCTTCCTGATACAGGGCTTTCAAGTTGATCGTGACGATGAGATCAAGGCGCTGCGAAAATATAGCCGTTACGTCTACATTGATTTGAATCTGTCCCATCCCGAGCTTGCTGATGTGATTCGCTCGGCCGAGCTGTTGGCGGACGATGGTCCCGAGGTAAAAGATTTTCGTGGATTTCGCGATACCGGCCTAAAGTATTCCACTGAAGAATCGGTGCATGCTCAGGTGAAGGCAGACGCGGAGTCCGGACCGGATACGATCTACAAGAAACCCGGTTCAAAAAAGATTCGCTTAGAGCGCGTGGGTCCACCGGATGACCCCACCCCGATGCGAGCGCGAGACGGTACGGATCGTCGCCAAAAAGATCGCGTGGTGCGCGACTTATTGCGGGTAGATTTCCGTCCTTCAGATTCCGTGAGCTCGCTGTCCGGTGTTCGGAGTTGGTTGCAAGGTCTTTTCTCAAGTCGCCCTAGTAAGAGCGCCATTGAGAAAGCAAAAAGAGAAAACCGGGCTGAACTGAAGAAAATTCTTCCGAAAGATATTACTTTCAAGCGTTATCAAGAGCCCAAGCCAATTGCGGTCGTTCTGCCAAAAGCTGAAAAGGCTTTTGAGCGTACTCGTAAAGCGTTGGAGACCTTGTCCCGCGACTTGCGCAATGATCGCATTCCTCAGATCGCTCAAATTAAAGATGCGGTCGAGGACATGGTGGGCACCATGGTGCAAAACCCTGACGCCTTGATGTGGGTTGCACGTTTGAAGGAAGACGATGCCCAGGTCTACGATCATGGTGTCAAGGTCGCTATCTATTTGATCGCGCTTGGACGGCACTTAGGCTTTCCCAAAGACGAAATGGCCCACCTTGGCACCATCGGGCTGCTTGCTGACGTTGGCAAAACTAAGGTGGCGCGCAGTGTTCTTGAAAAGCCAGGCATGTTGGATCCGGCCGAGTTCACTGAAGTGAAACGCCATGTCGAGCTGGGTATCTCACTTTTAAAAGGTTCCATGAAATTGCCGGAAGCGGTGATTGAGGGCATTTCTCAGCATCACGAAAGGCTGGATGGCTCAGGCTACCCCTTAGGCTTGGCAGGCGAACAAATCGGCATCTATGGCCGCATGGCCGCGATTTCTGATAGTTTTGCCGCCCTTGTGAGCACGCGACCTTATGCCAACGCGAGTTCTGCGCAAGATGCCTTAATGAACCTGTACGAGTGGTGCGGAACCTCATTCCATGAGCCGCTGGTTGAACAATTTGTACAAGCGATTGGCATCTTTCCGGTCGGTTCGATGGTCGAGTTGTCGAGCGGTGAAATTGCCATCGTCTTGTCTCATAACCGCACTAAACGCCTCGAGCCGAAGGTCCTCATCATCTCGTGGCCGGATCATCGACCTTTGAGCACCCCATTGGAGCGGGATCTGAATTCGAAGCCTCTCGGTGGTGACGGTACCGCACTTCGAATTTTACGCGGACTAGCCTCTGGCGCGTATGGTTTGCAGGTAAAAAACTATTACGGTAACGAGCTCGCCAATGCAAACGGTCTTGTCTGATTCATCGCAGGCCTTTCAAAATTCGCTGACACCTGGGCCGACGGCGCTAAGGGTCAGTGTTTCCGAGCTCATGCATCAGGTGAGCCAGGCGCATCTAGCGCATGCTGAACATCGACATGTCTTTCTCATTTTGCAGTTGCATCGCTCAGACCGGCTGCAAGCTTTGGCCCAATCGGATGCTTCGCGGCTAGTCCATACCGAGGTCTCACGACGTTTCAAACGGGTGTTGCGGGCGGGGGATTTCTATAGCTTCGTGTCGACCGATGAAGTGTGGGTCATGCTCACCAATTTGCCGAGCGAAGCCTTGGCCAAAATGGCCGCCAGAACCTTACGTGATCATCTCTCCCGACCCATTCAAGTGGCAACCGAGTTGCAGCAGACTTTGCAGGTCAATCTTCGACCCATCGTTGGTGGCGCCTGGGTAGACCAAGGTCATTTCGTAGATTCACTAAGCTTGGTGACGGCCGCTTATGATTCGCTCACCAAGGCCCGTGGCCACGACGAACACGTGATTGTTCAAAAGGCCGAGCACTCGAGTTCGGCGCTCGAGCGAAATGCGCTCGAACGTGACTTGCGTGTGGCGATTCACGGCAACGAGCTCGAGGCCTACTTCCAGCCCCAACTATCCCTTCATGACGACCGTTGCATCTCAGCGGAGGCTCTCATTCGCTGGAAGCGAGACGGTCAGTTTGTCAGCCCAGCGTTGATTGCGTCTATTTGCGAAGAGCGCGGTCTGATGAACCACCTGACTCAGTTTGTCCTCAATAGTTCTTTGCGACAGTTGATCTATTGGAAGTCCAAGAAATTGGATATTCGGGTAAGTGTGAATCTTTCTGCAGTCACGATGACCGATGAAGTTTTTCCAGATGTCGTTGGGCAGGCTCTTGCCACTTGGAACGTCCCTGGCGAACGACTGACTCTGGAACTTACCGAGAGCTCCATTGTTCAAAACGAGGCCTCAGCCATCGATTTCATGAGAAAGCTAAAGAAGTACGGCTGCCGACTAGCGATTGATGATTTCGGCACCGGCTATTCTTCGTTCGCCTATCTTAGAAAGTTTCCCCTCGATGAACTCAAAATCGATCAAAGCTTTGTTCGCAACTGTTCGAGCGACCCGGCCGATCTCCGGATTGTGAAAACGCTGGTGGATCTGGCCCACGGCTTCGGGCTGAAAGCCTTGGCCGAAGGCGTCGAGGATATTGAGACATTGGCGACCTTGAAGGACGCCGGATGCGATGAAGTGCAGGGCTATTATTATGCCAAAGCCATGCCTTCAAAGGAGTTTTTGCAATGGTGCCTGGCCCGCTAATCACACTCTGAACGGCACGCCAATACCAGAACTGTGGGTTGGCTTGAACAGGTTTTTTGCGCGAATAGGCGTGCTATCCTCGAAGCGCCTTTGTCGGGCACTCTTTCTGGATCACTGTACGCCTCATGTTTTTGAAGAACTTACGCTCTCTTTCGCTACTTTGCGTAGCGACCCTAAGCCTTGGCTTAAATCCCACTCAGGTTGAAGCTCAACGTAAGGCCGCCCGGGCCAGCACGCCGCGCACGGAGCAAACTCTCACAGCGGATGATGCCATCATTGCAGCACGACTGGCCACCGCCAATAGTCAGCGAGAGCGCCTGTCGAGCTTGGCTTCAGCAGTGCCGGACGCGCACCTTTTGCAGGCTTATTTGCCGTATTGGGACCTGAAGCTCAGGCTGACCGAAGAGCGCAATGTGGAGGGTAAGGATTTCGGCCCGCTCGATATCGACGTGCAGGCTTTCCTCAATAAGCACGGTAAGAGTTTGGTCTCCGATCTCTTGCGCCGTGATTGGATGTTGCAGCTCGGCAAGCGGCGTGAATGGTCGCTGTTCGACGCCTACTATCCTGGCTGGCAATTGCGTGATGACACCCGAGTTTTTTGTTTGGCAGGCATTTCGTCGTTGTCCAAGTCGCAAGCCATTGCGGAAGAGTCCAGCGCCGCCCTCAATGAAGCACGTGGTCTCGGCAGTGAGTGTGGCGATTTGCTGGAGGCCTTAGCAAAGGCGGGTACGTATAAACGAGCCGACGTTTTGAAGCGAATGTATGAGGCCATTGAAGACAATTCAATCGACAGCATGCGTCGCACCGGATCTTTGCTGGGCCTCGACCCAGCCGCCATCGACATGGCCCTCAATCGGCCCGCCAAAGTTTTTGAATTGAAGTGGGGCCAGGACGTCGCTTTAATTGCGATCAGTCGCTTGGCTCGGCAAGATCCCGAGATTGCCGCGAAGCGTATGGACGAGCCTGGTCTCGGCTTTAATCCGGCGCAGAGTGGTTTCGCCTGGGCCCAGGTGGCGGCCAGCGCGATGCGAAAGCTGCAACCGGAGGCTTTGGAATGGACTCGCAAGGCGATGTCTTTCCCCGGACCTGCGGGCGCCTTGCAGGGCGAATCGATGGGTTGGATGCTCCGTGCGGCTTTGCGCGCGCAAGACTGGAAGTTGGTGTCCGAGCTTTACTCAAGGCTGCCCGCAACGCTTAAACAAGAGCCCGTGTGGACCTACTGGCAGGGGCGGGCAATGAAGGCTGCCAAGAAAAACGAAGAGGCCACGGCGCTGTGGCAGAGCATCGCGAGTCTGCCCCAGTTTTATGGTCAACTCGCCGCCGAGGAACTTGGCCAGCTCACCACCGTTCCGCAAAGCGCCGCTCCTGCGACCGAGGCGGAAATCAGTGAAGCGGCCAAGAACACCGGTTTGCTGAGAGCGCAGAAGTTTTATGATCTCGGTTTGCGTATGGAAGGGAATCGCGAGTGGAACTATCAGTTGCGCGGCCTAAGCGACCGCCAATTATTGGGCTACGCGACGTATGCCTGTAAAAAGTCAATTCTGGACCGTTGCGTGAACACTGCGGATCGAACCCAGAGTGAGCACAACTACAGTCTGCGCTTTCTGACTCCTTTCAAGGAGCAACTCACCAAGGAAGCCCAAGAACGAAATTTGGACCCGGCCTGGGTGTACGGCTTGATTCGCCAAGAGTCCAGGTTTTTGATGGATGCGCGCTCCTCCGTCGGGGCCAGCGGGCTGATGCAGGTGATGCCCGCCACCGGACGCTGGATCGCTCGAAAGCTTGGTGTGAACGATTTTCGTGTCGAACAGCTCAGCGAAATGGACACCAGCCTGCGTTTTGGAACTTTTTACTTGAAATCGGTGCTCGATGATTTAGACGGCTCGCCCGTACTGGCGTCTGCAGCGTACAACGCCGGCCCCAATCGTCCACGCCAGTGGCGGGTGAATTTACCCTCGTCTGTCGAGGGAGCCATCTTTGCCGAGATGGTCCCGTTCTCAGAGACCAGAGACTATGTTAAAAAGGTTTTGTCGAATACAACCTACTATGCAGCAATGTTTACTGGCAAACCTCAATCGCTGAAAGCACGTTTAGGTACAGTGTCACCGCGCGCTTTGGCGCCGAGTGAGCTTCCTTAAATTGAGGCGTCTCGGACCGCAACTGAAAGCACTATGACCTATCAAAAAATTCTAGTCATCGGTGGTACTGGCTTTATCGGCCGAAGTATCGTGGCTAGGCTCGCCTCCCAGAACCGGCAAGTGGTTGTCGCCACTCGCCGACGCGCCGCCACCAAGGCGCTCTGGCCCCTGCCGATGGTAGAAGTGGTCGAGGCCAATATTCACGATAGTGCCGAGCTCGAAGGCCTGATGCAGGGTTGCGATGCGGTCATTAACCTGGTCGGTATCTTGCATGGTCGTCCTGGTCGTAACGCCGATCCAAAACAATTGGGTGATGGTGGCGACCCCTACGGACCCGATTTCAGTAAGGCTCAGGTGGAGCTGCCCAAGCGCATTGCGGATGCTTGCATGAAGCTCGGGGTGAAGCGCATCCTGCATATGTCGGCCTTGGGTTTGGGCGATGGCGACAAGCGCGCTCTGCCCTCCATGTATCTTCGTTCGAAAGCGGCTGGCGAGCAAATGATCAAGCAAACCTTGGGTTTGCAATGGACGATCTTTCGGCCTTCCGTGGTGTTCGGGCCAGACGATAAATTTCTGAACACCTTTGCCCGCATGCAGGCTTTCCTTCCCTTCGTTCCCCTGGCTCGCGCCTCTGCTCGCTTTCAACCCGTGTATGTGGGTGATGTCGCAGAAGCGTTTGTGAACGCACTCGACAAGCCTGAGACGATTGGCCATACCTACGACCTGGTGGGACCACAGGTTTACAGCTTGAAAGGCTTGGTGCAAATGGCCGGTCGCTTGGCGGGGCACGAGCGACCCGTGTTTGCATTGCCTGATGTCTTGGGGCGTTTACAGGCATTCGCCTTGGAAATGGCGCCGGGGCCAACCCTGATGTCGCGCGACAATTTCGATTCCATGTCGAGCAACAATGTGTCGGCTGAAGGCGTTGCACCGGAGTTGGGTTTGCAGCCGAAATCCATTCACGAGATCGCGCCCGGCTATCTCGCCCCCGTGGCCGATCGCTATGGCGAGGCCCGCGCGCGCGCAGGCCGATGAAGGTCTACTGCGTTGGCGGAGCGCTTCGCGACGAGCTGCTTGGCCTGCCCGTGCAGGACCTGGATTGGGTGGTGGTGGGCGCCAGCCCCGAGGATTTGATCGCCCAGGGATTCACCCCGGTCGGCAAAGACTTCCCAGTCTTCTTGCACCCAAAGACTCATGAGGAATATGCCCTAGCCCGCACCGAACGAAGTACCGGGCCGGGCTATCGTGGCTTCGAGGTTAAATTCGATGCCGGCGTCACTCTCGAAGATGACCTTTTGCGGCGTGACCTTACGATTAACGCGATCGCCCGGGAAGAAGGCGGCGCCCTGATTGACCCTTTCCATGGCCAGCGCGATCTCGCCGAGCGGGTGTTCCGCCATGTCAGCCCGGCCTTTGCTGAGGATCCCGTGCGAGTCCTTCGGGTCGCGCGTTTTGCCGCTCGCTTTACGGATTTCAAGGTCGCGCCTGAGACCCTTGCACTGATGCATGCGATGGTGGATGCCGGAGAGTTATCGGCCTTAGTGCCCGAGCGTGTTTGGCAAGAACTGGCTCGAGGACTGATGGAGGCCCAGCCCTCCCGAATGTTTGAAGTGCTTCAAGCTGCAAAGGCTTTGCCGGTGCTCTTTGAGCCGCTAGCACTGGCTTGGCGCGATCCCAGCTTGGCCGAGCTTTTAGATCGTTCCGCTAAGACAGGCCTTTCACTTGAGCAACGCTATGCCGTACTGTGTCATCGGCTCGGCGACAAGGTCCTTGGTCTGGCCCAGCATTGGCGCGTACCGACGGAATGTCGCGACATGGCACAAATTGTGGCTCGTGATCGCAGTCAACTTCAAAACTCTCAAAACCTTAGCGCCGAGGAACTGGTGCAATTATGGGAGAAAATGGATGCCAAGCGCAAGCCAAACCGATTCGACAGCATTCTTCAGACCTGCCAAATCATTGCTCCCTTCGAGCAGAGCCGGCTGAAAAAAGCCCAGGCTATTTTGAGTGCACTGGACGAAGCCTCGGTAGCAAAAGCTCAGCCCAGTCCCGCGCAAATAAAAGGCGCCATACAGGACGCGCGAGTGAATGCGCTTAGGGGGCTTAAAGCAACTTGACGAGCAGTGCCGCAATCCCAGACAGCAACAGCGTAGAGGTTAAAGGAATCGAGAACTCCCGACCGCGAATGCGCATCCGAAAATCCCCAGGAAGCCTGCCCAAGCCGTAACGTCCGAGGATGGACGATAAGCCTGAAAAAAGAAACAGAGCCAGCACGGTGGCGATCAACCATTTCATAAGCTGCGCCCACCGGGATCAAAAGCAAAACTTGCGTTCAGTAAACGGTCTTGGGTGGCGGCATCAGAGCCCTTTACCCATGCAATGGCTTTGAATAACTCTCCCATCTCTGCTTCGGACAGAAGCTTACCCACCGCGTGGGCCTGGCTTGCATAGGCAACCGTCTGATCCATCGGCTGTTGGCTGAGGCGATCAAGTATGCCGGTGTTCATCAGGAAACGCGCTTGGGCGCAAAATCCGGCCAACTTCATTCCAGAAGCAGCCGCACTGCGATGAATACTGGTGAAGTCGACATGTGCGGTGATGTCCTGTTCGCCAAGATGAATGAATGGGTCGAAACCGACGCGGTGCTGGTAATGGCAGGCCAATGTGCCGCGATCACGCTGCGAATGGAAATACTCGCGCGCAGGAAAGCCGTAGTCCAGAGTCAAAATGCAACCAGTGTCTAGTTGCTCAGAGACCGTGCGAATCCAGGCTTGGCCCTGCTCATGAATTTCAGAAATGTAAGGGACAGGCAGATCGGCCAGGCTTTCAATGCCGGCGGTCATCAAGCTTTCCTGCACCACTTTCTTAAACTCATTGCTGGCGAGTCGATTCTCCCAAGCGAAGCTTTGTTTTTGCTCGTCAAAACAAACACCCCGCTCAAACAATTGCTCGCCATCCCAGGCAAAGAGCCGTACCGGCATCGCGTCCAATAATTCGTTGGCGAACACGACTGCCTGAAGCTTGGCCGGAATGTGGTCTAACCAATCGACCAGGTGAAGCGACTGTGGGCAGAGCGCTTCCAGAGTGCTTTGTTGTTGGGCGCGCAGATTACCCGAAAGCTCGACGATGCTGTAGCGGCTAGGCGTAATGCCGAGGCGGCCGAGTTCATTGAGTACCTGAGTAGCGAGTTGCCCAGTCCCGGCGCCAAACTCGACCAGATGGGAAATCTCCGCGGCTTCCATCCAAGCGGCAATCTGTTGTGCGAGGCATGCCCCAAACATCGGAGAAATCTCCGGCGCGGTTACAAAATCCCCATGCACGCCGAATTTCCGTGCCGGACCACTGTAATAGCCGAGGCCAGGCGAATACAGTGCGAGCGCCATAAACTCGTCAAAACCCATCCAGCCCTTCTGGGCAAGAAGCGGGGTGCGAATAGCTTGAGTAAGTCGAGTCGCGGCTGACTCGGTAGAATGGCGGTTTTCCATGCAGCCGAATATGCCACAAGCCAAAACTGTCCTCGTGACGGGCGCTGCAAAGCGTCTTGGGAAGGCCATCGCCCTCGAATTGGCCACTCAGGGTTGGCAGGTGGCCTTGCACTATCATCACTCCAGGGCCGAAGCGCTGGCGACCGAGGCCGAAATCGCGCTGCTTGGGCCAGTCGCTAGTTTTCAGGCCGATCTTTCTCAAGCGCAGGCCTGTCAAGATTTATTCGCCCAGGTTCAAAAGCATTTTGGCCAGGTCGATGCATTGGTGAATAGCGCCTCTCAATTCGATCATGACGACGCGCTCAGTTTTCGCCCCGATCTTGCCCAAGCCCATCTCGCCGTGAATTGCGTGGCGCCGATTGTGCTCGCTCAGTGTTTGTACGCGCATCTTGAGGCTAGAAGTAAGGTGCAAGCGCATTTGGGGCCTGAGTCGGGCGGTGCTCGAGAGGGTGCAATACAAGGTGCCGTCGTAAATTTGTTGGACCAAAAGCTCTGGAATTTGAATCCTGACTTTTTGTCCTACACGCTTTCCAAAGCGGCGCTGCAAGCGGCCACCACCATGATGGCGCAGTCCTTTGCGCCGCGGCTACGGGTGTGCGGTGTCGCCCCAGGGCTGACCATGCCCAGCTATTTGCAAGACGCCGCAGCCTTCAGTAAAGCACATCAAGTGTCTCCCTTAGGCCGCTCCAGTCGGCCCGAGGATGTGGCCCGCACGGTACGCTTTGTGCTCGAAAATGAATCGATGACGGCTAGCCAGATCCTCGTAGATGGCGGTCAGCATCTTATGCATCTGCCTCGCGACATCAGTTTTCTATAGTCGATCCTGTTTTCTTTTTTAAGCGCGTATGCGAAGAATCATTCTCGAAAAATTAAGGGTGCAAGCCAGCGTCGGTATTCTCGAGCATGAGCTCAAGGCCAAGCAGTCCCTCACCGTTTCGGTGACTCTAGAGTTGCCCGCGGCCGAAGTCTTGCCTCAGAGCGATGATATTCATCAAGTGATGGATTATCGCCGTGTACGCGACACGATATTGGACGAGATCAACAAAGGCCATGTGAACATGCTCGAAACCTTGGCGGGCCGTATTTCTGAGCGACTCTTGATGCTCAAAGGAGTGGAGTCGGTGACCCTACGCGTCGATAAGCCGAGCATTTTTCCAGACTGTGACAGTATCGGGATCGAAGTGACCGCCACAAGAGGCCCCGGCCAATAAACCCAATGACTCCAGAAAAAATCGCCTACGAAAGAAACAAGCTGCATAAGCGCCTGCTGCGCTTAAGTGGCAAAGCCATTAGCGATTTCGCAATGATTGGCCCTGGCGACAAGGTGATGGTGTGCGTGTCGGGTGGTAAAGATAGCTTTAGTTTGCTTGATTTGTTGATCACCCATCGCGATCGCGCGCCCTTTGAATTCAAGATTGTGGCCGTCAATCTCGATCAGAAGCAACCCGGATTCCCGGACTATATTCTCCCGGAGTTCTTAAAGCGTCTTGGAGTTGATTTCCACATCGAGAACCAGGATACCTATTCGGTAGTGAAGCGAGTGATTCCCGAGGGTAAGACCATGTGCTCGCTGTGTTCACGCTTGCGGCGCGGCATTTTGTATCGCGTCGCCGATGAACTGGGCGCTACAAAAATTGCCCTCGGCCATCATCGTGATGACATTTTGGAAACGTTTTTCTTGAACCTGTTCTACGCCGGTCAAATGAAAGGCATGCCGCCCAAACTCATCTCCGATAACGGCAAGCATATTGTGATTCGACCTCTCGCCTATGTGGAGGAGAAAGATCTCGAACGCTATTCCGAATGGCGTCAATACCCCATCATCCCTTGTAATTTGTGTGGTTCACAGGCCAACCTGAAACGTCGTGAAGTCAAGCAACTCATGCGCGACTGGGAGAAGCGTTTTCCGGGCCGCGTGGATCAAATTTTTGCGGCGATGTCGCGGGTCACGCCCTCGCATTTGATGGACCCTCGGCGCTATGACTTCATCAATTTAAAAAGCGCAGCATCTGATCCAGTCGTGGAAGGTGATCGCTTGTTTGATGAAGAGGACCTCCCTTCTTTGTCGCAGCCGTCCGCTGAGAACGTAGGCTTGAACTCTGTTGTAGCTTCGCCGCTCAACGCTACCGCCATCGCCCGCCCCGTAATACCGCTTGTTGATTTACGCTCTTAAGAAAGTACCCAGACCTCGTGCGTCATTTTGGTTTTACACGTCTCGGAAAAATTCTCTGGGTGGGGCTGCGTTATGGCCTCGACGAAGTTGCGGTGAGCGGAGCGGCTGCCAGCACCGGCTCGGCACTGATCTTGAAGTTTGCAAAGGTCCTGCGCTTTGGTCGTAAGCTCGACGCGCCGCGCGGTGTCCGGCTCAGAGAGGCTTTAGAAAGCCTCGGCCCGATCTTTGTGAAGTTCGGGCAGGTGCTGTCCACGCGGCGCGACTTGCTCGCCCCCGATATTGCGGATGAGCTTGCCAAGCTTCAAGATCAGGTGCCGCCCTTTCCCGGCGATCTCGCGGTGAAAGAAATTGAGCGCGGCTTACGACGTTCCATCAGCGACGTGTTCTCAGAATTCAATCGCGAACCCATCGCCTCAGCCTCGATCGCTCAGGTCCATTTTGCGACCCTAAAGAGCGGCAAACCAGTGGCGGTGAAAGTCTTGCGCCCGAATATGGCGGCCATTATCGACCGCGATTTGGCCCTGCTGCGCACTGGTGCAACGCTCCTCACCAAAGTGTCCGCCGATGCTCGCCGCCTTAAGCCCTTAGAGGTGATTTCCGAGTTTGATACCTACCTTCATGATGAACTCGATCTAATTCGCGAGGCCGCCAACGCCAACCAGTTGCGGCGCAATTTTGAAGGCTCGGTGCACCTCACCATTCCAGAAATGTATTGGGACTATTGCGCCGAAAACGTGATGGTGATGGAACGCATGCACGGCATCCCGATTGGGCGCACGGAAGAGCTCGTCAAAGCCGGCATCGACCTCAAGAAACTCTCCAGTGACGGGGTTGAAGTGTTCTTCACCCAAGTGTTTAAGCATGGCTTTTTCCACGCCGATATGCATCCCGGCAATATTCTGGTGGGCGACTCTGGTCCCTTATTCAACCGCTACATTGCGCTGGATTTTGGCATCGTAGGCACCCTGTCGGATTTCGACAAAAACTATCTCGCCCAAAATTTCCTGGCCTTTTTTCGCCGCGACTATCGGCGCGTGGCGCAGTTGCATGTGGAAAGTGGCTGGGCACCCAAGGGCACACGGGTAGAGGAGCTGGAGGGCGCGGTACGGGCCTGCTGCGAGCCGTACTTTGATCGCCCTTTGAAAGAAATCTCCCTGGGCCTGGTGTTGATGCGCTTGTTTCAAGCCTCGCGGCGTTTTAATGTGGAGATCCAGCCGCAGCTCGTGCTTTTGCAAAAGACTTTGCTCAACGTCGAAGGCCTGGGGCGCCAACTGGACCCCGATCTCGACCTCTGGGTCACGGCTAAACCGATTTTAGAGCGTTGGATGAATGAGCAAGTGGGGTGGCGCGGCCTCCTTGAGCAGGTCAAGGACGAAGCCCCTCAGTGGGCCAAACTTATTCCGCAATTGCCTCGTCTCGCCCAGCAAGCCCTACTCAAGGTGTCGGAGGATCATCAAGAACAGAGCCTAGCCCCGATCCTCGAGAAGCTCGTCGCCGAACAACGCTCGACGCGCCGCTGGTTGATTTTGTTGAGCTTTTTATTAGTCTTAATTTCGGCTCTGTTTTTTGCGCCTGTGATCATGGGTATTGTCGAAGGCGCTCTCTAGTTTTGGGCGAAAAGCTTTTCAAAATCTTGCGCGTAACCACGTAACTTCTTACGCATCAAGGCCTTCTGCTCCGCGCTCGCAATACGAAGAATCTCGGTTGAAATTTGGTCGCTGGCCTGCGCCGAACGCTCCATGATCAAGGCTCTTTGCGGGTCCTTGGAGGTCCACAGCCCGAGCAGGTAAGCGGTGACCGCCTCGGTGGCTTGTGCTTGATTCGCTTTCTCACTTTGTAGGCGCTCCACCAGTGCAAAGAAGGCGGCTTGGCGAGCCTGTCGCTCCACAAACCAGGCGCTTTCCGCATTGGGGAGCTTCTGGCAAACCTCGCGCAGATAATTGACCTGGTGCTCAACGAGGTCGCCCACGAAGAATTCTGCACGCTTGGTATAGCGCTCCAGCCTTGCTTTCAGCCGAGCGTGGCCTTCAAGCAAGTACTCTTTTTTATATTTCTCGTTGTCGTCGCTAAGCTTCTTCCGGGCTCTTTGAGTTTGCTCCGGGGTCAAGGTCAACACCAACTCGGCGATGCCAGGAGCCATTCTCTCGGCCATGACCGGCCAGCGTTTGAGTACCGTGGCTCGCCATTGAGCCACGGTGGTCTCGTCGGGGGAGGCGTTTTGTAAATGATCGTCAGTTTCACTTAGAAATTTCACGTAAACCGGTAATTCGTTGCTTCTATGCCAACGGTGTACCGCCGTTAGTCGTTCATTAGCCAGGGATTTCTGTGCGTCGGTCAGGTAAAAGTAGCGATCCGCTTGCCAAACCATCAAGCTTGGCAGTGTGTTGTAGCCCAGGGACGTGACTGAGCAGGCGGAAAGTTGGAGGGTGACGAAAATCGTCAGTATCCAGCGCAAGATCGGAGTGTTAAAATTTCCGACAACTCGATGGTTTAAGATACCCCTGCGATTTACGATGGTCTGCTTGTAAGTCATTGAAAATAAACGAAAAATGAATATAGTCATACTAGCTGCTGGAATGGGGAAACGGATGCGCTCGGCGCTTCCAAAGGTTTTGCATACGATTGCCGGCAAAGCCCTGCTTTCTCATGTGATCGATACTGCGCTCAGTTTAAACCCGGCGCGCCTGATTGTGATTTACGGTCATGGTGGCGAGTTGGTGCGCGAAAAAATTGGCGAACAGGCGCGTGGCCTCGGATCCAATGGTCAGCCCTTCGACGCGCCCATCTTTTGGGCCAAGCAAGACCCTCAGCTTGGCACCGGTCATGCTTTGGTGCAAGCCTTGCCCCATCTCGACGACGCCTACCCCACCTTGGTCCTGTATGGCGATGTGCCGCTTACAAGAGCAGACTCTCTCAAGCGCTTGGTGGACGCCGCGGGTCCCGCCGGAATGGGCCTTTTGACCGTCGTACTGCCCAATCCCACGGGTTACGGACGAATTATTCGCCAAGCCGGGAAAATTCAACGCATTGTTGAACAAAAGGATGCCAAGCCCGATGAGCTGGCCGTTAACGAAATCAACACCGGTATTATGGTCGGCCCGACCAAGAATTTCAGGGCCTGGTTAGGTGGCCTATCCAATAACAATGCCCAGAAAGAGTATTACCTCACCGATGTGATCGGCATGGCCGTCGCCGACGGTTTCGAGGTGAAGGGCGTGCAGCCCAGCTTTGCCTGGGAAGCCGACGGCGTGAATAGCAAGGTGCAACTGGCGGAGCTCGAGCGCGTCTATCAAAAAGTGCGTGCTGAAAGCCTTATGGAACAGGGCGTCATGCTGCTCGATCCGGCGCGCATCGATGTACGGGGCCAATTAAGCTGCGGCATGGATGTGGTGATCGACGTGAACTGTGTCTTTCAAGGCCAGGTGAGTTTGGCCGATGGTGTGGAAATTGGTGCCAACTGCGTGATTAAAGATGCCACCATTGGTCCTGGCACGGTGATTGCGCCGTATACTCATATTGACGGTGCCTCGATAGGTGCCAAGGCAAAAATTGGCCCCTTCGCGAGGCTTCGGCCGGGTACCACTCTGGGTGATGACACCCATATCGGTAACTTTGTCGAACTCAAAAATACTCAAATGGACGATCACTCGAAAGCCAATCACTTGGCTTATGTGGGCGACACCATTGTGGGCAAGCGAGTGAATATTGGTGCGGGCACGATCACCTGCAATTACGATGGTGCCAACAAGTACCAGACCGTGATCGAAGATGATGCCTTTATTGGTAGCGATAGTCAGCTCGTGGCCCCGGTACGGGTCGGCAAGGGTGCAACCCTTGGAGCGGGCACGACGCTCTCGAAGGACGCGCCGGCCGGAAAATTAACGATCACTCGCGTCAAGCAAGTGACGATCGAAACTTGGAAGCGCCCTGTCAAGGGCGTAAAGAAAGCAGCTTAAGGAGTTAATGATGTGTGGCATTGTTGGTGCAGTAGCAAAACGTGATGTGGTGCCTATCCTCATTGAGGGTCTGCGTAAGCTTGAATATCGTGGTTATGATTCGGCGGGCATTGCCCTACTGAACGGCTCCCTGGAGCGAGTGCGCTCAGTCGGACGGGTGGCCGATCTGCAACTTCGTGCTACCGAAGCCAAGGCCCATGCGCCCACCGGTATCGCTCACACTCGTTGGGCCACCCATGGTGGCGTGACCGAAAACAATGCCCATCCGCACTATTCCGAGGGCGGCGGCCATGAGGTTTGTGTGGTGCATAACGGCATCATCGAGAACCATGAAGTGCTGCGTCAGGCTTTGAAGGCCAAGGGCTATGTGTTTCAGTCGCAAACCGATACCGAAGTGATTGCGCATCTTGTACACAGCTATGTCAGTAAAGGCGTCAAGCTCTTTGAAGCCGTGCAAAAAGTGGTCGGCACCTTGCATGGAGCGTATGCGATTGCCGTGATTAGTCACTCCGAGCCTGAGACCGTCGTCGGCTCGCGCCGTGGCTCGCCTCTTCTGCTCGGTATTGGTAAAGAAGGCACCGGTAAAGGCGAGAACTTCCTGGCCTCGGACACCTCAGCCTTATTGCAAGTGACCAAGTACGTGACCTATCTCGAAGAAGGTGACGTGGTTGAGATCAAGCCTGAGGGCTACCGCATTGTGGACGGCGAGGGTCACAAGGTGACACGCCCCATCGTTGAAAGCCAGTTATCCGCCGATGCGGTTGAGCTCGGCAAATACGACCACTACATGCAGAAAGAAATTTTTGAGCAGCCGGGTGCCATTGCCAATACGCTTGAGATGGTGATGGGCGCATCGAGCCTCAACAGCGGCCTGTTCGGCGCAGAAGCCGAAGAGGTGTTCGCCCGCGCTCAGCAAATTTTGATCCTAGCCTGCGGCACCAGCTATCACTCGGGCCTTGTGGCCAAGTATTGGTTAGAGTCCTTGGCCGGCATTCCCACCAGTGTGGAAATTGCCAGCGAGTATCGCTACCGCGACTCGGTCGCTCAGCCCAATACGCTTTTAGTCACCATCTCCCAGTCCGGCGAAACCGCCGATACCTTGGCGGCCTTACAGCACGCCAAGTGCATGGGCCTGCGCGATACCTTGTCGATTTGTAATGTCCCGGAGTCGGCGCTGATTCGCCAATCGAAATTACGCTTCCTGACGCGTGCCGGTCCCGAAATTGGTGTGGCCTCGACCAAGGCGTTTACCACCCAGTTAGCGGCCCTGTTCTTGTTAACCTTGGTGCTCGCCAAACAGCGCCAGCGCTTAAGCGAGACTCGTGAAAAAGAAATTCTGGAGTCCCTGCGTCACCTGCCCGCAGCCATCAACAAAGTATTGGAATGCGAACCCTTTGTTCGTCACTGGGCCAAGCGTTTTGCGACCAAGCACCACACCTTGTTCCTGGGCCGTGGCGTACATTTCCCGATCGCCATGGAAGGCGCCTTAAAGCTCAAAGAGGTCACGTACATTCACGCCGAGGCCTACGCCGCCGGTGAACTCAAGCATGGCCCCCTGGCCCTGGTCGACAGCGACATGCCCGTCGTCGTCGTCGCACCCAACGATGCCTTGATCGAAAAGCTAAAGTCCAACCTGCAAGAAGTGCGTGCACGCGGCGGTGAGCTTTTTGTCTTCGCCGATCAAGACGCCGTGATCGAGCCGGGCGATGGCATCAACATCATCAACCTTGGTGATCATGCTGGTTTGCTGTCACCGATTTTGCATGTCATTCCGCTGCAATTGCTTTCGTATCACGCAGCTTTGGCTCGCGGTACGGATGTGGATAAGCCTCGGAATTTGGCTAAGAGTGTTACGGTGGAGTGATCGGATTCGCACGGGTGTATGGAAGGAATAAAGTGCGTCGGGGTCGGGTTGGCTAAATCCTTGATTTACAAGGGATGACGCTGAAAAGAAAAGTGCGTCGGGAATTTGATGCTGTGACATTTGAATTCGACGCATCACATCGAAGTCTTCAATCTCACCGCCTCTGATTAAGGAACTCTTCCTGTGCGGCTCTTCAAAACTCTAGCGTGATACCGGCCAAAGTATTAAACTAGCCAAATGAAAAGTCAGTACATCATCGAAAGCCCACTGCTCATGAGTGGGACTCCCTGCTTCGTTGGCACACGTGTGCCAGTCAAGTCGTTGTTTGACTACCTTGAGGCTGGAGATAGCTTGTCAGATTTTCTAGAGCAGTTTCCGACCGTCACGCGTGAAGTTGCTGTGCATGTACTTACCGAAAGCCGCCTTGCGTTGCTTGCGGCTTAAGCAGTACAAACAATTTGCGCATCCTACTCGACGAATCGGTGCCTAAGGCGCTTGGTTTTTCCATCGAAGGACACTTTGTTAGGAGTGTCCAAGTCGCTGGATTCGCGGGTTTACAAAATGGGGATCTCATGGCCGCAATGGTTGCTGATGACTATGAAGTTTTAATCACCTTTGATCAAAATCTTCCCTATCAGCAAAATGCGATTCTTCCGGTTGCCGTCGTCGTGCTTGTAGCCGTTAACAATCGTGTTGAAACCGCTCTGCGCTTTGTTCCGCTGATCAGAGAAGCTTTGATGCAGTACAGACCACGCCACCTGGTCAGGCTAGAGCTGTAGTTTCAGCGATTGCGCCGGTCTACATTGCACTCGACGCACTTTATTCGTTGCGAACAAGGTTTGTAAGGAAGGAATAAAGTCCGTCGGGCATACATAACCCGTACCGAGGGAGTTTCGTGGGTGCAAACACTTAGGCAGGGGTGACGGTTTTCGGGTCCGATTCAATATAATGTTCAGCACTGCCGTACGCGTTATGCCTATGCTGACTACTGACAATGGCGATTGATTTTATCTCCGCTAACCCTACAAGCTTATCTGCGTCGAGATACCAATACCCTATTTTATCGGCATTAAATTATCTGAGGTACAGTCCAGGAGTAATAGCTATGAGTCACTTTTTGCGGGTCTCCGATAGACAGTTCTCAATGTATTTTTGGACATTGCTTTTGGCATCCTTCGGCAAATCAATGCTATAGCCAATAAATGTAGGTGCGGCTCGTGCCTGCTGCATCGCATGGCCGATTTTGTCAGATGCTCCAGTTGCCCAAGCCTGATCCCTTGTTAAAGGAAACAGAGCAGAATAAGTCTTGCTGCGGTACCCTTCTGCTGCTGGCTTGGGGAGGGGTGTGGCATTGTCATCAATCATCAGCGAGTGAAGCCAATTGCCCCCAAGAATTTCATCCGATCTCGCTTTGTTCATTTCGTAGAACGAATAAAAGAGAATGCCGCGATCTGCGCAGACAAAAATAGCCTTACCCTCCCCGAAACGCGTTTGCTGACTCCCTTTGAGAATCTGGCCGCCCTCTACGGCTTCAATGAGCCCGACAGGCCGAAGCCGCCCGTTGTTTACGACGCTTAGTTCGTCCAATTCAGCCTTCGTGAGCAGACGTATCGAGTCCTTGCCCTCTTGCACCCACTTGTCGAATAAAGCCGGGCTTGCTCCCATCTCACGAATATAAGAGATGATGGTCGCCGAAACCATTTGGGCGAGATCCATATCATCAGCGCTTGGCCCGGCTCTGCTGGAAAAACGATGAACACCGAATTGCGAACCGGAAATTGTGTACCTATAGACCCCACCTAGAAAAGCCAGTGTGCAGGAGCTGAAACAACCTGCGGGAGAATAAGTGCTCTCAGGCTGCCCCATGAGAGATTTTGTTCGATCCAAATTGTACCGGCCGACGATGGATCTTGCCTCATAGGAGCGCAACATTCGACCAATCATCATGGCGGCCGCAAGACTTCCTCCCGGTGAATCGATGTAAACATCAGCGCCGTTTGCACCTGCCTTTTTAAGCGCGGCTTCGACTTTGCCCGGTGCACTAGCGTCGATTTCACCCTGAATACTAATATTCCAAGACGGGTCTTGCATCACTTCTTTTCCGATTCCGGGAGGATGAATCGTCACACTAAAGGGAGCTGCGGTCACAATAGTTGTGATCAAAAAGAGTCAAGAACCCAAAATGGTGGGCTGGTGCATGCGGACATCCGTCGATGGTTATTGAGTCGAATATTATCTTGCGCTTTTCGACCTGTCGGAAAACAGGGGTTTTACGACGGGCCAAAAATCCCTAGCGTACGATTTTCCCCGTTTTCTGAAACGACCCTCAGAGGTGACCAAGCCTTTGCTGACCCCCGCTCAATCTACCCAAAAAATCACCCGAACAAATTCCAGGACTTTGGTCGCCAGCCATGGCACTTGCGACGGACAAGACAAATGTACGCGCGGAAACGAGCGTAGAAGCGCCAGTGTTGCGTCGGCTAAGGCCTAGCGAACCGATACTTGTTCGCACAACCGACAGCGATTGGTGGCAAATTAGGCTTGATTCGAATAGTGCTGTTATTGGGTGGGTTCGGAAAGATCGGGTCGTCCTCAACGCAAACTGACTATGGTGCCTGCTATTGTCTAGCTCCTGGCCGGTTTGACATAACGCCCGTTACCCGCCGCTCGTCTGTTAAGGATAAGTTGCGCTCGACTACGAATGCATGCCGGATAATGACATCAATATTTGACCTAACGAACCCAGAAATCGCAATAGTTACCTCGACGCACATTATCTAAAAATGATGCACAATAAAATCCAAGGCTTACGATCACCACTCCCGACGCACTTTATTCCTTGCCAACAAAAGTGTAAAGAAAGAGTAAAGTCCGTCGGATGGTAATAAAGTGCGTCGGAATAAGTTCGAGGAGGTTGGTTTGGCAAAATGCATTGGCGCGACTTATGCGGTTTTTTCATTCGATCCGAGTCATTCACGCCTGAAGCATTCTCATGAATCCGTTAGGCGAGACTTCGAGGTTGTTTCCCAGGTGTGCAGTGTTGATAAGCAAACAGGGATTGAAATCTTCGCGATGCGCCCCTGATTTTTAAGCGCAGCTATTTGGTGACGACCTCAATGCTCCTTTGCTCTAAGGCGTGAACGCTAAATGGGTTGCGCGACAAGCTTCACGCCTAGCGCTTTACAAACCCGATTGATCGTATCAAAGCGAGGGTGTGCGTCCGAGCGAAGCGCCTTATATAAACTCTCTCGCCCAATGCCAGCATCTTTTGCGATCTGGGTCATGCCTCGTGCTTTTGCTATGTGGCCAAGAGCGGCTGCTAGCTCACTGTCGTCTCCGTCGCTCATGACCTGCGTCAAATACTCTGCGATAGCTTCATCATCATCGAGGTAATCTGCCATATCAAATACTGGAAGATCTTGACTCTTTACTTTTTTGGTCATGATGGGCTGTCCTGTAGAGTTTTTGCTAAAACGATAGCCTCACCAATATGAGTTTTCTGGGTGCTTTTGTTGCCGCCTCCAAGCATAACGATAATCGTCCCGTCGCGCTCGGTGTAGTACATACGCCAACCAGGGCCAAAAAATTCTCGCATTTCAAAGACGCCGTCACCAACGGGCTTAACGTCGCCCAGGTTTCCACGCTGAGCTTTTTCGAGGCGACGTGCTAGCCGAATGCGGGTGGCTTTGTCGCGCAAGCCTTTGAGCCAGTTCTCAAACTCAAGGAGTTGGCGAATTGTGAACATGATTAATTGTATTCTATCGAATACATCTTGTCTAGCGATACGATTCGGACCGTTCATTAGATTCGACGAGATTGAACCCGACGCACTTTGACTAAAAAGCGATCTCTAACGAAATCAATGGCTTACGTGCACTAATCCCGACGCACTTTATTTCTTGCAAACACTGATTATTTGGGCAAAAATAAAGTCCGTCGGGCTTCGAGCTTTCTCGAACCTGCAATCTCCGAGGGACGGTCGGCAGTCACGAGGCATTGCCAATGAATTTCCTGTTCGCCTAAAAATTTCTTCTCTGCCGACACAGAAACTGACATCATGCAACCGATCAAACCGGACCGAGGTGATGAGTTTGTCTATTGGGTGCGTGGAGTGAAATTCAAATAAATTTGAATTTTTACTCAAACGAGCTGACAATGCAAGATTGCGAAAAAGGAACTCGAATATGAATTGGCGGGAGCGTATTTCCAGCGATCCGGCGGTGCTACTGGGTAAGCCAGTCGTCAAAGGCACACGTATTTCCGTTGAGCTTATCTTGGGCTGGCTGGCCAAAGGCTGGACTTATGAGCAAATTCTTGAGTCCTACCCGCACATTAGTCGTGAGGACATCCTCGCTGCGCTGGCTTTCAGCGAGGAAATGTTGCGTGACGAAAAATACATTGCTTCACACAAGGCTGCCGCTTGACGCCAAGCTTAATCGTTAACGAGAATTTCCCCGCACCGGCGACATGGCTCTTACGCTCTAAGGGTGTTGATCTAATCTCTGTGCAAGAGACTATGCAGGGCGCCTCCGATGAAATGGTATTGGCTAAAGCTAGCGAGACTGGTAGTTGGCTTGTTACCTTTGACCGAGATTACGGAGAGTTGGTGTTTTCCAGAAAGTGTCCTCCGCCTCGAGCGATTATTTACCTACGCCAGGAACCGATTCCGCCAACAGAACCCGCGAAGTGGGTTCTTGAACTACTCGCTGAGCCAAACGAAGTTGATGGCTATTTAGTCGTTGTAGGGCAGCATACCGTTCGACGGCGACCTCTGCCTAAGAGTCTAACTTGAGCGATCTACGTTAGATCTACACCTTATTCAGTCCCGTGCCACGATGCTGTTTCCCATGCGTAAGTGGCGTTTTGATTCTTTGAAATGTCGTCAAATAATCATTGATCAATTGCGAGGAATTTCCAATTGGAAGTGTTGGAGGCTGGAACGGACTAATGACCGTTTGGTTTTGCAAGTCTTTGTAAAAGACGGGCCAAGGATTCACGCGCAAATCTCGAATCAATTCAACTTGTTTGAGCTCAAGTCTTTCGCAAATCGCATAGTTCAAATGATTGAGCCAAACGCGCAATTGGTCAGCCCCTCTTGAGAGCACTCACAAAAATCATTTCGCGGACGTACCGTCGATACAACATACTGTGCTTCAAAGTGGCTTTCGAGGCTGGTTCAACAACGCACTATCCACGGCAGCACTAGACCCCTTGGACTCTGCGAGTTTCAGGACTTGGGCCGTCAACGTTCCCGCCGCGAAGGCTATAAAGCTGATTGAGTTACTGGAAACGCCGGAAGTTTATAAGGGCTTGTCATTGAATCCTCGGGTCATTGCCAGTCGTGTGGTGAATTGATGGCTAATATTTGTCTGGAGCAATCTATTTTTTCGCGACAGCCCTGACTGAGTAATTTCAGTCATGTATTGAGCGGCTAAGAACAGAGTCGCTCGGCTAAACTTGATTGAGGCGCAGCACTCGCCGTAGTGCGTCTTCAACCGCGTTTAAATCGACGGCGCTCATTTCTCCAATGAGAGTTTTTATGCGAGATTTATCAATACCACGAATGTGCTCAATACGCGCTTTTGAGTCCGCTCCCATCGAGGGCGTCGCGATTAAAAGCGGTGCCATCGGTCGGGTCGCGGTGGTAGTGAGCGGAACAACAATTACCGTCTTGCGGTGCAGATTCACTTCGTTGGTCGAGAGAATCACACAAGGACGAGTCTTAGTAATTTCAGAGCCCCTGGCGGGCTCAAGGTCTACCCAGTACACCCGCCCCCGCGCATAGGAATTTGTCGGCATAAGTAGGAAGCCTAGACTTTTCGCGCAGTGCGATTGTTAACCGTTGCTTTGACCGCTCTGGTCGCGGCTTCACGTTCTTGTTGGACAACTCGGAACTGACGCTCAAATTCCGCAGCTTCAAAGTCACCATCGCTAACCAGCAAAGTCGAATTCATCCACGCGCTATCCTCCTCGTGCAGCTTATCGTCTCTCGCCTCCAACTCAGTGAGGGCCTGGGCGGTTTGCGCCAGTTCATCGCTTTCGCGGTCAAGGTCACGCCGCAACAATTCGAGGAAATAGCTGTTGCGCTGCCCAGGCTTCACGACCTGCACAAAACGGCTCGCCACGTCTTCGGGCAATCGAACGAGCACCTGAAAAGGTTTTGCTTTCATTATGATCTGCGAAGATGCCTTGGCAAGGACTAGGGCCTTTGCCGCGCCACGAGGTGTTGGAGTATTGGATTTATTGCTTTTCATGTATACATGATACATGATACATGTATCATTTTAAATACCCACTCAACATGAAGCGCACAATGCATAGGCCAACCTAACCTTCGGCAAAAAGGGAGTTTTTATGAATCGTCGTCAGTTCTGTCTTTCTGGTACTTCGTACGGCGCGACATTCCTTGGTGTCCAAGGCTTTGGCAACGCCGCACTTGGCGCGATTCCTTTGGCACATCTGCTTGCGACCACGGTCCATGCCGCGGATACTTACCCCAATCGCCCGGTACGCGTCATCGTCCCCTACGCACCGGGTGGCGGTCCTGACATTTTGGTGCGCCGCCTCGGCCCCAAGTTGGGCGACCTTTTGGGCCAAGCGATTGTGCTCGAAAATAAGGTCGGTGCGGCGGGCGTTGTTGCCGCCCAGTATGTGGCTCAGTCGCCAGCGGACGGCTATACCCTGATGATGGGTTCCAGCACACATTTGATTCAGAAAATTCTGCAACCCGATCTCAAGTTCGATCCGCTCAACGGATTTACACCCATCAGTAACATGGCAGCGGCGGCCAGCATTATGGTTGTGCTTTCAGAGGTCCCGTACAAAAAGGTCGAGGATGTAATCGCTGCGGGCAAGGCCAACCCGGACAAGTTCAATTACAGCTCGGGGGGTATCGGCACTGGCGCTCATTTGGCAGCCGCCACATTCATTTCGCTTGCTGGCATTAAAGCGACCCATGTGCCATTGAAGGGATCGGTCGAGATTGCTGGCTCATTGATGCGTGGCGAAACTCACTTCGCCTTTCCTACGGCGGGCACTGCCATCCCCCAAGTGAAAGGCGGGCGCTTGAGGGCCTTGGCGGTGACCGGAGCACAACGCCTCAGGGAGCTGCCTGAAGTACCCACGCTTCATGAGGTGATGGGTAGCGATTTGACAGTTCAAGATTCCTGGTTCGGCTTTTGGGCACCGCTGAATACGCCGGAGGACGTCGTGCGTCGCTTGCATGCGGCGATTAGTCAGGCGCAGGCCGATGCCTCGATTAAGACAGCGTTTGAGGCCGCAGGCAATACGATTGCAGCTTCGGAAAGCCCCAGGGCCTTTGCTGAGTTTATGCGTCGAGAAAATAAGAAATGGGCCGATATTATTCGCATCGCAGGCGTGAGCAGCTAGGCGCGCCCTACCCGTATCGGACCCAGCAGGAGGACCTATGTTTCAACCCTTAAAGGGTGTTCGCGTGATCGATCTCACGCAGGTGTTGGCCGGCCCTTATGCGACTTACCAACTCGCGTTGATGGGTGCCGAGGTCATCAAAATTGAACCCCCAGGCGGTGGTGACTGGACGCGATCAGGCGGTCACGACACAGCGCTCGGCAAGGCGGGGATGGGCTTGAGCTACCTCACCCAGAACGCCAATAAAAAGTCGGTGGTGATCGATCTTAAACAGCTTGAAGGCATTGAGCTCGTCAAGACTATGGTGGGGAACGCCGATGTGTTCATCGAGAACTATCGCCCTGGCGTTGCAGCGCGCTTGGGGCTATCTTTCGAAGTGCTTAAGCTTATTAAGCCCGATCTTGTGTATTGCTCGATCTCGGCTTATGGCCAAGATGGCCCACTGGGCGCGCGTCCGGCTTACGATCATGTGATTCAGGGGATGTGCGGCATCATGCAAACGACGGGCACCCCGGAGAGTGGTCCCACCAAAGTCGGTGCGCCCTACGTGGATTACGCGACGGGTATGAACGGAGCCTTCGCCGTTGTCTGTGCCTTGCACGAGGCACGGCGCACCGGCGAGGCTCTTCATGTGGATGTGGCGATGCTCGATACCTCTTTACTGCTGATGTCTTCCTTGATGACCAGCGTGCTTAGCGCAGGCTGGGAGCCTACGCCTTCGGGTAACGCTGCCTGGAGCGGCAGCCCCTCCTCGGGTGCCTTCAATACTACGGACGGCATACTGATGGTGGCGGCCAATAATGATCGGCAATTTCGCGCCCTCTGCAAAGCCTTGGGCCGAGAAGATATTCTCGCGGACCTGCGTTGGGCCGACCCGCAACAACGAGGCCAGCACAGCGCGGCATTGCGCGAAGTATTGGACCACATTTTCAGCACAGAAAGCGCTGCCCATTGGGAAGAGTTGCTCAACCGAGGTGGTGTCTCCTCGGCGCGGGTTCGGGGCTTAGGTCAGGTGTTGCGGGAAGAGCAGGCCCAGGTGAGAGGCATCATGGCGGAGATGACACTACCCGGACGCGCTGCGCCGGTTCATGTGCCGACACTTGGCTTTAAAGTGAATGGCGAGGCGGTTGGGCCAAACACCGCGCCACCCACGTTGGGCGGCGACACCGACGAGGTGTTGGCTAGTATTGGGGTGGATGTTCAGCGCATTGAGAGCTTAAGGGACAAGGGGGTCATCTAGGCTTAGTTCGAGCCGTTATCTTTGGCTTCTACCGAAACGGGGTGGTCTGTTTAGGGGCTTCTTAAGTTATTCATGCGCGATGTCCAAATAAGCTTCGATCACCAAAGGGTTTGTCGACACTTCCTGATAATTTTTCTTGGCCGAAATTTTCTCGCGCAATCCGTACCAGCAGTAGGTTCATCGAGCGCCATCAATTCCGGGTCCAACGCAAGGGTCGTGGCAAGCCGGTACCCATAGCTCATCTGGCGGCGGTTTAGTGGTGGTGATGTTGGCACGGGGGACTTCCACAACACCGGTATTTTTATCCGCGAAGTGATACCGCCCTGGTCAACGGCAAATATGTCTGCAGCGATGGCAAGATCATGTTGGACAGTTCGTCCAGCACCGGCTTCAACCGTCGGAACCGTGTAGAAAAGCGCTATGCGCTGGTCGCCGCACCCCCTGCTTCGCTGGCACGCGTGTGCCAGTCAAATCGTTGTTTGACTATCTTGAGGCAGGGGATAGCTTGTCAGATTTTCTAGAGCAGTTTCCAACAGTGACCCGTGAGGTTGCTGTGCATGTACTTACTGAAAGCCGCCTTGCGTTGTTCGCGGCTTAAGCAGTACAAACAATTTGCGCATCCTTCTCGACGAATCCGTTCCCAAGGCGCTTGGCTTTTCCATTGAAGGGCACTTCGTTAGGAGTGTTCAAATCGCTGGATTCGCGGGTTTGCGCTGGTCAATCCTGCGCCCGACGGACTTCTGGAACTCTTATCGATTGAGGTTCGTGAAGGCGAGGGTGCGTATTCAAGATGGTGGCGGTCATCAAGGCACCATGCTCGGTAAACGCCTTGGGCAAATATTTGCGACTTTAAAGAGCCATACTCCTCGGCATTGAGCTGGTAACAGAAGTCATCGGGAAACTTCGCCTGGATCTGCGTGGCTAGCGGTCAGTGCAATGCTCTACGCGTATTTCCGCGCCGATCCTAAAGCACTCGAACGTGTGTGAGCACGCCAAGCCGCTTTGCCCGCCGCGCAAGCTTTTTATCGTCAAACGTAACGAATTCTTCGGCGCGCAAAGAAAGCAAGGCGTGAAGCGCGTCGGCGATATCCAGGCCTTTGCAGGCGAGTTCAGCCGCCGTATTGACGTCTGCCCAATGCTCGACTTCAACGTTGGGTAAGCCAGTCAGATGAGCGAGCACCTCTCGCAAACTCTGTGCAGAAAACTCGTAGAAACTTTGTAGCACCCATGCAAGCTCCAAAACGACGGTGATTGGAACATAGATCGAAGACTCCGACTTGAATAACGCCAGTGCCTTTCTTCGCTGCACATCACTCTCATTCGAATTCACTGGGTCGACATAGAGACGCACTAAAACGTTTGTGTCAACCGCAATCACTTGCGTTTCGCCGCTTGCTTGCGCATTTCTATTCCGATATCGAAGTCTTCCAACTTCTTTTTTCCGACGTACTTCAGCATCCCAAAACCGTCCGCCAACTTGCTCACCGGTCGCGCGTGTTTTAGTCGAATCATCACACCAGTGCCTTCGCGGTGAACTTCAACCTCGCTGCCAGGCGTTATTCCTAGCTCGATTCGAATCGCCTGTGGGATAACCACTTGCCCTTTGGCTGAAACAGTTAAAACATCACGTGCGCCCATTGGGTTCTCCTAGCCTATGGGCATGAGTTTAACTAGGTTCAACTGAAAATACAACGCACTTGAGGTTGCGCAGGTCAATACATGATGCTATCCCCACTCGGTGAGCGCGCCGGAGCATCCCATCAAGAGATTCTCGAAGACTACCCTTCCCTTGAAAATGACGACATTCTGGCAGCTCTCGAATACGCAGCGGCACAAACGGATCACTCGATCCTTTTTGCTTCATGACCTTATCGGTCGACAATCAACTGCGGTCGATTCTTGCTAGATTTCTGTCGGCAAATGGTTTGGATTGTCTGCATGTACGGGATATCAGCCTTGATCAAGCCGACGATGTAGCGATTTGGAGCTATGCCAAGGAGCGAAACTACGTCATAGTCACCAAAGACGAAGACTTTCAGGCGATGGCCAATCGTCAGGGCAGCATCGCTGCGGAATTACTTAGCCAGTAGCTTAACCAAGCGATACTGATACTCAAGCCCATCAAGAAACGACTTCACTAGAATGCGCTCGTCTCGTCCGTGTATCCGCACATCGGCGACGTCGCCGGCGAGGCCGGAATGGCCATAGGTAGGAAGGCCGACGTTACGCAGAAAACTTCCGTCGGTGGCCGCCGCTAGCATGGTCGGGATCACGGTGATACCGGGCCAAAACTCGGCGCTTAGTTTTTCTATCGCGCTAAGGATTTCGGGATTGAGCGGTGAGGGTGGACTAGGTACTGCAGTCCCTACTCCCGTAACGCTAATTTGATCGTCGGCCAAAACCTGGGCCAAAGTTTTTTGAACATCTTCAACAGGCACGCCGGGCAAAATCCGGCAATTGACGCTGGCTCTCGCGGTTTGCGGAAGCGCGTTGACCGCATGACCCGCCTCAAGCATGGTGGTGATGCAGGTGGTGCGCAGAATAGCGTTAAAGCGAATGGTTTCTGAGAGCCGAGCCACCAAGACCGGGTCGGGTTGGGCCGAGACCAAGGAGCGCATTTCAGAAGCCGTCTTGGCATCCACCAGAGCGGCCGTCCGCTCAAAATAAACGCGGGTGGTTTCATTGAGTTGCACAGGAAAGTCAAAGCGACTTAAGCGAGCCAGCCCATCGGCGAGGCGATAAATGGCGTTGTTCTTGGAGGGCAGCGAGCTGTGGCCGCCCGGGTTTTTCACTTCCAGTCGAAAGCTGTACGAAACCTTCTCACTGGTTTGCAAAGAATTAACCAGTGGCTTGCCATTCACCAAGCCGACACTACCACCTTCGTTGAGCGCGAATTCGGCATCAATCAAAGGACGATGGTGCTTCAGTAACCATTGTATGCCCTGAACATTCGCGTCCAGAATTTCCTCATCGGTTTCAAGCACCACGATCAAGTCTCGATCCGGCTTAAAGCCCTCTTGCTTGTAACGAATGAGGTTGGCGACGAAAACCGCCGCCATAAATTTATTGTCGGAAACCCCTCGGCCATAAAGGTAGCCCTCTTTCTCCACAAGCTTGAAAGGGTCGGTCGACCAATCTTCGGGCTTGGCTTCGACCACATCGATATGGGCCAGCATCATCATGGGCTTGCGTGCGCCCGAGCCTCGCAGCCGCGCCACCAAATTGCCCTTGCGCGGTCCAGGCGACAATACTTTGACTTCGTCATCACTAAAGCCCGCAGCTTTGAGACGGGCCGCCATGGCTTGTGCCGCCTTAAGCGTATCGCCGGTGGCGGTGACGGTATTGATCTCGACCAATTCTTTATGAATGTCGCGCGCCAACTGCTGATGCGGTGTCATTTGTGCCGCGAGGTTTGTGCTTGCGAGCGCGAGGTTGAGCGCTGCAAGGATAGGCACGAAGGGGTGTTTTCGAGATCCCTTGCTCACTGAGAGGTGCTTATTCATTGTGGCCTCTTGGATGTACGGACATGATATTTAAACACACTATCGAGACCTTTTGAACCCTAAAGATCTGCTCGCCTCTTGCGATTCATGTCCGTCAGTGACAGAGATTGACCGTCACCGAGCAGCCGGTAGTTCGGTTACCCCACGGCGGGCTTGCTCGCGGAACGCAGGTTTGATGCCAAAAAAGATCCGTGATTATCTACCTTCTAGATACTTCTGCGCTTTTGGCTCCGCGCGACAATGAACCGGGTGCAGGTCGAGTGGCCGAGCTTCTCGAAAGGGCGCAGGCGAATCGGAGCGCGTGGATCGCCGCTGCTCAAAAATCCAATGCGATCCTCATCGATAAGGACCCCGAATTTGAAGCCTTGGGCCTTGCCCAAGAGATCTTGCCCTTAAAGGCTAAAAAGAAATCGCGTTAGTGGGCTGGTTGAACATTCATTTCTCTATACCTCAGTTGATTTACAAAAATCTGATGTACGTCAAACTCCGGCAGGATTATGCTTTCTTGCTGATCGAGCTTTAGGCTTGGATACTTGCACTGACCTCAGTGGCGCGAGGGCTGTTGAGCAGGGTTGTGGCCATGATGGCTCCATGTTCGGTGAAAACATGGGGAAGGTATATTCGGTGCTCGCACCGACCGATCTTTAAGGTTGCAATTTGCAACCTTAAAGAGGCATATTCTTCCCCGGCCAGCTCAAACATAAAGTCGCGAGGGCCAAATCCAAAGTACTCGAATATGTGAGAGCACGCGAGGCCGATTTCAGGCTCAATCTGGTAGCTCATCACCCTTTTCCGGAGCTTGCCCATCGGACCGGCTGAGCATGGCTAGGGCCGCATTGAGATCGCCACGACGAGCCCGTTCCACGAAAAACTCAGACGTTTTTAGAGCTGCCAATTTCTCGGCAACGGCGCTCACAATAAATTGATTCAGAGTCGTACCGTCTTCGCGTGCAACGATTTCGGCGCCAGCTTTCAGTGAACTTGGTAAGCGCAATGCGTAGTTACTTTGTGAGCCCATTTCATTTTCCTTGAAAAAACTGCTTTGGAGTCTGTAGTGTTAAGCCAAAGCGATTCACCTCTGGCAGAAAGTCAGCACGATTAAAAGTAATGATGCAAACATCATCTCCGAGGCCTAGCCCATTCACCGCAAGTTCTAGCACCATGTCATCGTTTGGGGCGCGCAATTGGGGCCTCCACAAAAATTGAATTTCGATTGGGATCACTAGACCCGCGAGCATGTGGTGATGTACGTCCCGATTCTACCTCTTCGGATGATTCAAGGATTTTGGTTACAGGCTTGCGCCACAGGCCTTGAGAAGATCGGCTGTTCTTTGATAGCCGACAATTTGAGTGCCGAATTGTTGCCTGCAATCGATGCCTGCATAGACTAGGCCGCCGCCATTGGGTAAAGCTTGAGAAGGCTGCGTGAATTGTTTTGCTAGATGCCGTAAACCCCTAAAGTAATCCGTGTTCACGGTCAGCCCTGATTTGATTTCAATGGGGTAAATGCCATTCGCGAACTCCAAGAGTAGATCGACCTCGGCTCCGTCGCTGTCACGGTAGAAAAAAGTTTGTCGTGCAAACCACGATTGAGTCGAAATTTCAGTGCCTCAGAAGCTACTCAAGTTCTGTAGTACTAGCTATCAATAACTAATATTACAGAATGTGTTTTGAGGCAATAAACCATTTAAACATGATGAAGTTTCACGTGCGATACCGGAGTTTTGCGTTCTGTTGCTCGCAAAACTCCGCATCGGCACGGTCGGCCTACGTCGAGTCTAGTCGCCCCTCAACTCAAGTGTGATGTTTGAGGAAGCGCATGACCCGTTTCAAGGAAGGTCTTGAGATTCGAAAGTACCTTCGGCCAACCGCCCGAGATTCCTTCAAGCATTTGCGGATCAAGGTCTAGGCCGTCATGCGT
>JANOPA010000122.1:0-38777 GCA_031421635.1 Betaproteobacteria bacterium
TGGCGCATCCCCCAAGGTCGAAACCCCGGAAAATGACACAGAAATGGCAAATCAAGATTCAAATCGGCACCAAATAAAATCGACTGCTACACCCCGCCAACATTGGCTTTACGCTAAACCAATGTCAATTTAACCGGACACTAGTGATTTTAACCAAGTACTTCAAGCATGGCTCCCTGACACTTTCACAGGGACTTCGGCTCCAACAGGATGCCGAAAGTTACATGGGCGATGGTGAGTACGAAGTAAGCTCGGAGCAAGTTTTGAGGCTTGCCCAGGAAAGCGGCTGCACTGCCTATGACTGCGAATTCGTAGCCCTCGCAAAATATTTGAACGTGAAACTTGTGACGACCGACAAGGAATTGCTCAAGGCTTTTCCGCGTATCACAGTGCCGCTTATTTGAAATTTAACGGCCGAATTGAAATGCGGGCACAGGCACCACAACATGACGACTCCCGACACTCGCGCTGAGTTTGATCAGCGCTATGCTTCTCATCTCAAACAACTCCGGCTTAAGGGCCTGCAACCCAAGACCATCGATGTTTACCGTCGCGCCATTCGGCGCATGGGTGCGTATTTCGTTACTACGTATTTCGTTACTACTTAGACGATTGCGCGTAACCATCGCGATCCAGAACCCGAAATAGCCCTCATTGAGCTCTGGGGACGCGCTTGGTCAAATATGTCGACAACGGAGTCGATTGGATTCCAATTCAGCGATGTAAGCATCAAACCCGTTGCAATGAAGGCTTGAATATTCCAGGGCCAGCGATCTCCGCCGCTTCAGTGGCCGTCCTAAGGGCCAACTCGCAGAAAATATCTGCAGTCAACAACATCCGCCCACGCTCCTAGGCCACATCTACTACCCACAGCCGTAGCTGGCTTGGTGGGGGGTACGTTACGGGAACTGCCGCCAATGCGAACGGGAGATCAGGCGCTTCAGCGAGCGGTGTGTTCATGATGTTCCTTTGGTTGCAAATTTCGATGGCCAACTTGAGATATCGACGAAGGAGCAGGAGCGGAGGAAATTGCTTCCTTTCTCCCAGCCATTCGAGCGCGTCACGGGCGCACTTGGAGCTGTTGCACGAGCGACATGCCCATACAAGATTGTCTCCAGCATTTGCTCCACCCCGCTTTGTTGGAATGAGATGGTCAACCGACAATCGTTCGTGCCCTCCGCAATAGCAACACGCCTGCGGCAGAACCATTTTGAGGCGTTCGTCGTCAGCGAGCGGACCAATGCTCATAGTTCCCTTGTTCAGCCCAGCGTAGAGGCGAGCCCGAATCATGAACTGGAGTCGGCCGTACGACTCCGCCTTTTCTGTGACAGCGGAATGTGCCATGGCGAGGTTCGCGTATGAACAGTGCAGCAACTCTCCAATGGTGGTGATATGCATTTGTGGGGCCTTACGAGACTGTGAATAAAGCCATTTTTCCGACGAGGCGAAATTTCGGCGCGGTTGTTGCTGGCTCGATGCTCCTCTTTAGATAGGCTCGCGTCCGGTGGGCAGATCGCTTAGGTTTTGCTTCAACGCACGAAAAAGCTGCGCCAGTCATCGGTAGCTCTGGAGATGCGCCTCTGATTCCGTCGGGCCTGTCGGAGATTCCGATTTATTTTACCCCAGAGTTGATCGACCGGCTGGGTTTACGTTCGGTGGTCCAATCCATCGAATCGCGGACTGGACTCACGAAAGCCAACTTTGCGAAGGACTGTCTTCCCGTCATTCATGCGGTCGTGAAACTGGTGCAGCTTTTTCCAGCCTCGGAGTCGCACCATCATGCGAGTCCTGGCGGCTTGGCCGTACACGCCCTGGAGTGCGCCAATCATGCGCTTGCCATGCGCCAAGGCATGATCATGCCGCGTGGCGCGGCACCGGAGGATATTTCGATGCATCAGCATCGCTGGACCTTTGCCGTGCTACTTGGTGCCATGCTGCACGATATCGGCAAGCCCATGGTCGACCTGCGTGTGATCGGGTTCAAAGGCTCAAAGCCTCTGGAATGGTCCCCTTTGATGGGTTCCCTGGTGCAGTGTCAAATGTCGGGCTATCGGGTGTCGTTTCGGGAGGAGCGCGTCAGTGGCGCTCACGAGCGCCTGGCGGTCACCTTGATGCAAACCTTGGTACCGCAGCCTGTGATGCAGTGGTTGGGAGAAGATTCAAAGTGTATTGAAACACTGGTGCAGTACCTCTCGGGTGAGGCCAAGGAGGAAGGTTCTGGTGCAGGCCATGACAACCAGATTGCCTCACTAGTGATCCGGGCCGATCAGGAGTCGGTGCGTCACAACCTGGCGCACGGTTCGCGCAGCCGTTTTGCCAGTGCGCGAGCGCAGCCTATTATCGAGAGCACGATGCAGGCACTTCGCGAGCTGATGCAAGCCCAGCTCGCGCTACCGCTGAACCGCAAAGGTGCGGCGGGCTGGGTTTTTCAGGGAGACGTATGGTTTGTCTCGAAACGCCTGGTTGATGAGATTCGAAACGCACCTGGCGCAGTCTTCGGGTGCAACAGACCCGATCAATACCCGACCGTCATCGATCGAGGCGGTGGTGGAGCGCGCGCCAACTGATTCAGCTCATGAATTACCTGGCGCAGTGCTGGCCGACGACTCGGTTTCAGCGAATCAAGCTGCGAGCCAAGCTGACGAAGGTGTGGTCGACAAAATTCAAGATCTCGCTGAGGTCAAAGTCGACGATCCTCTATGGGACAAAGTTCCTGCCGAATACCTCGCGGAAGAAGACCGTACCCCTGCGCCAAAATCGCGGTCATCATCGCCAGCGGGCGGACTTAGGCTGCGAATCTCGCCGCGCACTGATCTGCCGCCTGCGGAGATCCTGAGCGCAGTCGTGCCCGCCACACCGAAGGATGCGAGTCTCGCCATGAGAAAACGCGGCAAGGAAGCGCCGGATGGTGCGAAGCGTTTCATGCGATGGCTACAGGAAGGCATTGCCAGCGAGTTCCCGATTAACCAGTCTCGCGCTCATGTGCATTTTGGCATCGTGGAGCATCCTACTCTTGCCAACGAGGGGCAAAACGAAGTGTTCATGTTACTCGTCTCGCCAGTGATTTTTAGAGCCTTCGCTGAGGCGACCGTTACGGCCTCGGATGCCAGTGACCGGGAGGCGATTGCCATCGCTGGTTCAAACGTGCAGCGTGATTTCCTCAAAGCGGGCTGGCACCTGGCTGTGAACCCCGGCAATATCAACATCTTGCGCTTCATGACCAAGCAGCGCCCCGGCGCTGAACGCAACATGCTGAGCTGCATCGCGGTACGCTATCCTGAGCGATTTGTGAATCCGGTACCGCCCATCAATGCGGTGCTTCATTACAGCCATGAAACCTCCATTCGCATCAAGCAGAGCTAGGGGTATCCATGGACTATCCGCTCGAAAATCTCCTGCGTCGGCCCGTTGAGCTGGTGAGCGCCACCGTCTCAGGGCTAGCCGCCGTCGCCACAGTGATGGCACCGTCACTTTTCTTCTTGCCACCCAAGCTCGCCATGGTTGCGGCCTGTGGATTTTGTGGCATCTCCGTGTGGCGTGCGCGGCAAGGGTTAGCCATCGTCCGGTATCAGCGGAACCTACGACGATTACCCCTCTACGAAATATCCCCCGCCAAAGTGCCGGTCTCGAACAAGCGACTTTTCCTTGGGCGTGGCTTCAAGTGGACCGAGCGGCATACCCAGCGCTTGATTGCCGTTCGACTGCCCGACAATCAGCACTACAGCGAACAGCGGTCCTATTACAAGGCTGCACGGGCCTTCGAATATCGATTTGAGCATGCGAGTTGGGCGCAGCCCATCATCTCTTGGACGACGCGCCCGAAGTGGCTGGGGTTGACGAATCCCGTGTTGCCTCTACCGCCGGTGCATGGCAATCCGGCCCTGCATGGCGTGGAACCCAACGAGGGCGACATTACGCTCGATCTTGCTGAGCGGGTCGGGCATATGTTTGTCGTGGGGGCCACCCGAGTCGGTAAAACGCGACTCTGCGAAGTGCTGGTGACCCAGGACATTCGTCGCGGCGAAGTGGTGATCGTGTTTGACCCTAAAGGTGACTCGGCGTTGATGCTCAGAATGTACGCCGAGGCTGTGCGTTCTGGTCGAGAACAGGAGTTCATTTTCTTTCATTTAGGTTACCCGGATATTTCCGCACGGTACAACCCGATTGGAAGCTTTTCCAGAATCACCGAGGTTGCCACTCGCATCGCAGGTCGTTTACCCAGTGAAGGCCAGTCTGCCGCCTTTAAGGATTTTGTGTGGCGCTTCGTGAATGTCATTTCACGAGCGCTCATCGCTCTGGGACGAAAGCCCGACTACGTGACCCTCTACGAGAGCGCAGTTCACATCGATGGCCTGGCTCGCCAGTATTTTGAGTTCTGGCTCCACCGCGATCACCCCGGCTGGGAGGATCAATTCGAGGTCAGCGCCGAGGCGATGAAGGACATTCAGAAGCAGGCCCAAAAGACGGGGCGAGATATTCAAGCCTTAGAGCTGATGATCTACGCTCAAAAGCAGGGCTGGCACGATCCGGTAGCCGATGGTATTGCCTCAATCCTGTCGAATGATCGCAGCTATTTCGAGAAGCTCGTGTCGTCTCTATTTCCTTTGCTCGAAAAACTCACCACGGGTAAAACCGCCGGTCTCCTTTCCCCCGACTATGACGACCTGACCGACACGCGGCCGATCTTTGACTGGATGCAAGTGATCAACAAAGGCGGGATCGTCTACTGTGGGTTTGATGCGTTGTCCGATGACGAAGTCGCAGGCGCGGTGAGTAGCTCGATGCTGGCCGACCTGACCTCGGTCGCCGGACAAACTTATAAGCATGGTCAAACCTTTGGTCAGAGCGTTCGCAGCGGAAATCGCAAAATTGCCATTCATGCGGATGAGGTTCACAAGATGATCGGGGATGAGTTCATTCCCATGGTCAACATGGCCGGCGGCGCGAACCTCCAAATGACCGCCTATACCCAAACGGTCAGCGATCTCGAAGTCGGTGCTGGATCAAAGCCAAAGGCGGGACAAATTGGTGGCAACTTCAATTCGATGATCATGCTGCGCGTCAAAGAAGTGGTGACGGCGGAGCTGCTGACCAAACAGCTTCCCATGGTCAACGATGTTTCTAGAACCTTGGCCAGTAGCGCAACCGACACCAATGACCCTCGTGATTTTGCTGAGTTTGGAAGTAAAAACGAGGATCGCATTTCCTCCCAAAAGGTGCCGATGCTGGAGCCTGGCGACATCATGTCTCTCCCGAAGGGGCAGGCCTTCGTGCAGATCGAAGGAGGCACCACCTACAAAATTCGCTTGCCGCTCTTTTCACCTGAGCAAGATGTTCGATTCCCCAATGAACTTCTGGACGCCGCTCAAGACATGGCGAAGCGATATGCGGAGCATCAACAAATGATGGATGAGCTGATCGTGGAGGGCAAGGGCAGTGCCTTCTAAATCCGTCTCGATGCACGAAGCACACCTTGGCCACGCTTTTTTGTGGCCGTTCAAGTGGCTAGCCAAGCTGATTATGGTCGTCGGTGGACTGGCGCTACTGGTGATGACACTCTTTTTGATGTCCTCCAGTCTGCTGTGGGAGGGGCAATCGGAATCGTTTGCCGCCCACATCTTCCGGCAAGCGATTGAGTCCACCTATAGCGGCGCAGACCCTTCTTTGACCACGGCGTTTGCACAATTGATCGTGCGAGGCCTTTATTGGTTGTTCTTTGAGTTCACGATGCTTCATCAGGCTTTAGAGCGCTTTGCTGATCCAACCCCGGTCAATATGCTCGATACGATGTGGCGCAATGCGGTCATTGTGCCGTACCAATCGGAAATCAGGGTTGCGATGTGGGCAATTCAGGTCTTTGGCGTTCGGCTGGCGGTCATTCTGAGCGTCATCCCGTTACTGGGCATCACCTACGCGGTCGCGTTTTCGGATGGGGTTTGTGAGCGCTATATCCGTCGCGCCTGCGCGGGTCGCGAGTCGAGTGGTCTCTATCACCGCGCTAAGTATTTACAGCTCACTGCGGGTGCATTTTGCATATTGCTGTATCTTTGCGCACCTTGGGTAATTAATCCCCTCTATACGCTTTTACCGTTCGTGATACTGGTTGGCTTGTTTTCCCGGTTGCAGTGGAAGTACTACAAAAAGTATCTATGACTGAGTCGGTGAGAAAAGCAATGATTGCGGAAGAGGGGGCACCGAACATTCCTGTTACGCTTGTCGACGTTCTTGAGCTTTATATCCGGCGCAAAGGGACCGCTGCACGTACTGCTAAGGCGTATCGCGAAAAGGTGGGCCAGCTTGTCACCCACCTAGGGCGCGATCCGCGTTGCGTGGACATCACCGAGGACATGCTGCTACGTTTTCGGGACGATGTGCTTTCTCGTTGCCGACCAACGACCTGGAACACCATACGAGGACATCTCCGAATATTTTTCAAACTGGCCATTACCGAGCGATTGATTGAGAGCTCGCCGCTAGTCAATATTCCGCCTGCTCAGGTCGCGAAGGTTCGCCCTAAAAATGTCTCGATGGACAAGTTGAAGACTGTCTGCGAAGAACTTAAACGGCGAACGGATTGGCCATGGGCAGACCCCAAGTGGTATTGGTTTATCGTCATTGCCATGCTCTTTCATACAGGCATGCGTCGGCGTCAAATGGTCGGTCTTCAGTGGCGCGATATCGACTTTAAGAACGCGACGGTTAGGCTTGATGCTTCGTATAACAAAAGTCGTCGAGAGTGGTATCTGCCGATTCAACAACAACGCTTTGACCACTTGCTGGAGTTACGTCGACGAACGATCATCAAGACCGGCGTGCTTCGCGACGAAGCGCCCGTCTTCGACCCCACACTATTCTCAAAGCGAAGCCTCGCCCCGTGGACACCGGAACGAAGCGCAGAGCACATCGGGCGATTTTTTCAAAACTTACGAACCGAAACTGGAATCGACATTTCGGCGCACCGGCTACGTCATACTGCGGGTACGGAACTTATGCGGGAAACGAACAATCCCAAGCTTGTTCAAATGATTTTAGGGCATTCGAATCTAAGCTCGACCATGATTTACAACCACCCGGACATTGAAGACGTGAGGGCTTTGTTGAATCGCGTGAGATCGGGCAAGTTTTAAAAATTTATGTTTTAAAAATTTATTGACAGCGCGTGCACGATGTTGATAATAAGTCGAAGGTATTTCGGAAAAGGGGAGTGACTGAAGCAATCAACCGACAACATTCCGGCCAAGGCACACTGTAAGCCATTGATTTCTTTCGTCTTTTAGAAAGAAAAAAGCCCCGCACGAGGCGAGGCTTTAATGGATATTTTGGTAGGCCGTGCGGGATTCGAACCTGCGACCAACGGATTAAAAGTCCGCTGCTCTACCAGCTGAGCTAACGACCCGAAAAACAAACGATTGCATTAGTCTTAGCGCCAATGGCAATTTGTAGTCTGCAATATTGATGCTGCTTCGTGCGTATGGAGCAGCAAAGCCTTAGATTATAACTCAGTTTGATCGATGCGCCAAGTTTGATACTTGAATCCTAGGAGCGCGCCGACGATGATGCCACTGAAAGCGATGAAGGATCCAAGGGCCAAGGTTGACACTCCGCTCAAGCCCTGCCCGACCGTGCAGCCGAGGGCCGTGACGCCACCGACGCCCATTAGCGCCGCGCCAACGAGGTGGTTGGCGGTGTCCTCGGCATCTCGAAAGCCTTCCCAGCGGAACTGGCGAGTCAGGAGGCTGATAGCGAAGGAGCCTACGATCATGCCAAGCGTTGCGGTGATGCCCACCGTAAATAATTTGCTCTTGTCGCTCCAGAACATGAATAACTCGAGCGTGTAGGCGATGGGGGCTACAAAACTGAAGGATTCGGGTTTTCCGGAGTTTGTGCCTAGAAAGCGTTCTTGCAGGCTTTCTGGGTCTTCGGCGACGTACCCGACTTTGCCAGACAGGTACCAAAAGGTTACCACGGCCAGGCCAATTAAAATGCTCGTGATCAGCGGTTCCGCTCTTCGAAACTCACGACCCAGCAACGCAAAAATGATCATGGGCAAGGCGACTAAGGCGGCGATGATGAACCGAACATTTGGGGAGGTGCTTGCGCCCAGCAATGTAGGCAAATCTTGCCCCTTGCCGAGATCGAGAACGACTTGATCGACACTGGCCACCCGCGCGACCGCAAAGATGCCCTTCATAGCCATGTAGGCGAACAGCCCCAAGGTGATGAAAACCACTAGAGACTTGAGGGATCCGCCGCCGATTCTCACCAAGGTCTTGCTACCGCAGCCACTTGCCAGAACCATGCCCAGGCCAAATAGAAGGCCGCCAAGCAAATTTGATAACCACGGCATTTTGCCCACGGTATAAAAACTCTTGCTTAGGTCCAACCATCCAATAGCCGCCAAGGCTTGGGTGCCAAGAATGGCGACAGCGATGGCCGCGAGCCACATCCGCATGCGGGTCCAGTCTCCCATGTTAACAATGTCGGAAACTGCGCCCATTGTACAAAAATTGCTTTTTTGCATGATGGCCCCGAGCACAAAGGCTAGGGCGAAAACAGACCAGACAACTTGCGTTTGGAGTGCCGAAATATCGGCCGGGGTAAGTGTGCTCATTCGTCTATTTTCGCAGAGTTGCCAATCGCTCCTTGGCTAAACGTGCAGAATCGGTATTAGGATATTTATCGATGACCGTTTCGAGCGATTTCCGACCATTGACGCGATCATTCAATTCGATGTGGGAAAAGGCGATATTGAGGGCAGCTTCGCCCGCTCTAGGGTGGTCAGCAAAACGCGCTAGAAAGCGCTCATTCGCCGACAGGGCGGCCCGATAATCCTTTAAGCCAAACAGACTGGTCGCGTTCCAGTACAGAGCGTTGGCGGTGTAGGGGCTTTCCGGGTATTGGGCTTGAAACTGGGCGAAGGCCACTGATGCAGCCCGAAAATCACTGTTACGAAGCAGGGCCAGCGCGGCATCGAAGCGGCGTTTTTCCTCTTGATCAACGTTAAAGCTGCGCTCATCAATACTCACCGTGACAATGGTGGGCTCCACTTTTTTCACACGATTGTCGATGGCGCTCACCCGCGACTCGAGTGTATTGGCGATATCGCGCTGAAGCACTTGAGTGCGTGCGAGTTCGTTGGTTTGCACTTCGACCTTGCCGCGCATTTCTGCTAGCTCTCGTTTAAGGGTCTCGATTTGTCCTTGAAGCTCCAATTGCCCGCGCTGGGTTGCTTCTAAACGGTCTAAACGCTGATTGAGTTCGTCGAAGCGTTGCGACAGAGCATCCAGTCGCGCGCTTAAGGTCTTGTTGACGGCCTCAACTCGACCGCGCAAATCAAGAATGGCCTTACGAGCTTCGTCGTCGTCAAAAAGTCCCGCGTAAGCGGTCGCCGAGAAGCACAGCGCAAGACTAAATAATGCGGGCCGACAAGTGGGCAAAAAATATCGTAAAAGTAGCGATCTCATTAAAGGCCTCACAGTTGGCTGAGTTCAACATCCAGGCTCAGCCGAGAGCGAATGAGCTCTTAGCCAATGAGCGGGCGCTTGTAGCCCGAGTCTTATTGGTAGACCAGATCGGCACGGCGATTTTCGGCGAATGAGGCGTCATCGGAGCCTGTCGATTTGGGCTTTTCTTCTCCTAGGCTGACAGCCTCCAACTGCGCATCGGGCACTCCTAGGGCAGCGAGCGCACGACGTACGGCCTCAGCGCGTTTTTGCCCCAGAGCCAAGTTGTATTCCCGGCTGCCACGCTCGTCGGTGTTACCTTGGATGATGACTTTTCTAGACTTGTTAGTGTTGAGGTACTTGGCATGCGCTTCGACCACGGTTTTGAATTCGTCCTTGACCGAGAAGCTGTCATAGTCAAAGTACACGCTGCGTTTCGAAAGTGGGTTGGCCGGGTCGTTCATGGGATCCGGAACGTTTACCGTCGGTACCGCGCTTTGTGTAGTGTTTCCGCCTGGAACTGCCGAGGAATTGGCCGTATCGCCCCGGTTTTCGATCGGAGCTTTGCGGGTGCCCAAAACGATATCGGGGTCGTTCAGTTTGACGCCAGAACTACAGGCAGCTAGTCCTGCGACCAGTGCGATAATTATTGCGATTTTTTTCATTTGTTTACCTTCAATGCGCTAAAACACAAAATCAAATTTTGATAACTGTTGCCGTGCGCCTAGCGCGGGAAGGGGCCCCAGGTTGGTTCACGAATATCGACAGGCCCAGCACTTAAACGCTGCTTGACTCGCCCGTCGGTTGAGGCCGAAATAAGGTAGTCCCGTCCGACCAGATTAGTGGCGTACAAAACCCATTTTCCATTGGGCGCAAAACTGGGCGATTCTTCAGTACCATTTTCCGACAGGAGCGCTTCCGAATTCGAACCCAAATCGCGCATCACTACGAGATACTTTCCGTTGCGTCGCGACAAGTAAGCGAGCTTGGTGCCGTCCGGGCTGACCCTCGGGCTGACGTTGTAGTTTCCGCTGAAGCTCAAGCGAGTGGATTCACCGCCGCTCACACTGAGCTTGTATATTTGCGGAGAACCACCACGATCTGAGGTGAAGTAAATAGAGCGCCCATCAGGCGAAAAATTGGGTTCGGTATCGATGCCTTGCGACATGCTGATACGACGGGCTTCGCCACCGCCAGCAGGTACTAGATAAAGTTGCGAACCACCGTCACGGGTTAATGTAACCGCTAAGGTTTGACCATCGGGCGACCAAGCGGGCGCGCTATTCGAGCCTTTGAAATTTGCGGCGACGGCCCTTTGTCCTGTACCCAAAGAATGCACGTAAACCGTGGGCTTTTTGCTTTCGAACGATACATAAGCGATACGTCCACCATCGGGTGACCAAGCCGGAGAAATAATCGGTTCGGGTGAGGTGAGGGCCACCTGAATATTGTCTCCATCCCAATCAGCGATGTTGAGCCTGAAGCGTGAACCCTGTTTGGACACGAAGGCAATTCGAGTAGCAAAAATGCCGCGCTCACCTGTTAACTTCAGGAAGATTGTATCCGCGATGCGATGCGCCGCGAAGCGTAGATCACCTTCACTGGCGACCACCGACTCCGCTACAATCTCGGTTTGTTTAGCGACATCTGAGAGGCGGTAGCGCACATCGTAGCGCCCATCGGCAAGCTTGGAAATTGAACCTCCAATGATCGCATCGGCACCTTTCGCTTTGAGCTCGCTGAAGTTTGGAGTCTCATTCTCGGACATCGTAGTCGGCGCTTCGGTAAGTTTGAAGGAGCCACTACGGGTGAGATCATTCTTGATCACCGCAGCAATGTCGACGGGCAGTCGAGCATCCGTTTTGAAGCCGGCCACCGAGATCGGATACTGGTTGGCACCGACGCCAGTAACGTCGATGCGAAACTGGGCCAGAGCTGGTGAGCTCAGAGTAAGTGTGGCCAGGAAGGCCGCCAGGATGTGTTGTATTCGGTTATACATAATCAGTACTTGAGGTTTAGTCTTTTGGTGAGCGAGCAATTTCTAAGGATGCATCACACAGGCCATTACTCATGGCTGGAAACGGATTGGTACGCCTAATGCCGCGCTCGGCTGCTTGATCCCAAGAGCCTAGCCCGCTCGACTTTTTCACTTCAACGCTGATGATGCCACAGTCGGGCTTGAGCTTCACCAAAAAAACAGCTTCCGGGCTACCTTCTATATCTTCAGGAATTTGATAACTGGTATTCGCTTTCAGTGCCCCTGCAACTTTAGCGCCGTAGCCGCGATCCGTTCCGGCCGTAAGCGTCGGTGCCGTAGCATTAACGGTATTCCCAGTGCCTGTCTTCGTTTTGGCCTCAGCCGCAGCGGCTTTAGCAACCATTGATTTCACATAGTCCTCACGGTTCGCTTCTTCTTTTTTTGAGTCGATTTTTGCCTCGGTTTCTTTCTTAGGGCTTTCCCGCGCTTTGTCTTCCCTAGGTTCGTCCTTAGGGGCTTTTTTGGGCTCGGGCTTTTTCTCGTCTTTTTTAGCGTCCTTAAGATCTTTCTCAGGGGGCTTTAAGTCTTTCGGCTTGTCCTTCTTGGCGGCTTTCTCGGTATCAATCTCTACCTTCGGTTCGGGCTTCGGCGTCGGCTTTGGTTCTAGTTTGGCCACGACCTTGGGTTCAGGTTTTGGTTCAGGCTTCGGCGTAGGTTTAACCTCTGGAGCGACGGGCACTTCTGGTTTTGCGGCAACCGCAGCCTGTGGAGGGGGTGAGAAGAGTTCTGCGGACACCGGCTCGGGCGGCTGGGTCTTCCAGCGTATCCCGGCGAATAAAAATATCGCAAGAATTCCATGCACTAGAATCGCCAAAGCTACCGAGCGCAGGATGCCCCGCCCACCCTGTGGGCGAGTGAGGTAGGTTGGAGCTTTAAACGGGTGCTTCATGGCCTAAGTGTTCCGAGCTTGGCTTACTGCTCTGGGCGAACCATCAAGCCCACGCGCGCCGCAGCGTTACCGTCCTTGATCTGCTCCTTAAGCATTCCCAAGATACTGGCGACATCACCGTAGGGGACCGTGCGATCCGCCGTGATCACCACGGGTAGTGCTTCCGAGCCGCGCGCCTGCAAAATTACTGGTGTTACGGTCTTGCGATTGAGGTTCTTTTTCAAAGCCTCTTTGGCATCACTTCGTTTAACGGCGATGCTGCCATTCTTATCAATCTGCACTTCCACATAGGTGCTTGGCGTACTGCTTGCTCCGCCAGCTTTGGTAAGCTCAATTGTGCTTGATGGAATCAAAGGAGCTGTCACCATGAAGATCACCAGAAGTACCAACATTACGTCGATATAAGGCACGACGTTGATGTCGCTCATCGGGCGAGTTTTACGGCGACTATTGCGTAGGGGAGTCATCTCGAAGCTCGCCTTGACCTAGCGTGCCTGGCGCTGAAGTATGTTCGAAAACTCTTCAATGAAAGTCTCGAAGCGATTAGCCAAACGATCACTGTCAGTCGTGAGGCGGTTGAATGCGACCACCGCAGGAATGGCTGCGAACAAGCCAATGGCCGTGGCCACCAGTGCCTCGGCGATACCGGGGGCAACCGCCGCCAAGGTGGCCTGTTGCACATTGGCAAGTCCCCGGAACGAATTCATGATGCCCCAAACCGTACCAAACAGACCGATGTAGGGACTGACCGATCCAGCCGTTGCCAAAAACGAGAGATTGGACTCAAGATCGTCCATTTCTCTTTGGTAGGCGGCACGCATGGCCCGTCGTGTACCGTCCATCAAGCCTTGTGTATCTCCCGGCTTTTGCTGGCGAATTCTGAGGAACTCGGTCATGCCGCCAAGGAATACCCTTGCCAACGGTCCGGTGTCTTTTTTGGAGGCGCGGGTCTGCTGATATAGCGTTGCCAGCTCTCGGTCGCGCCAAAACTCATCTTCAAACTCTTGTGTTTGTGCTTTCGCAAAGCGTAGGGAAAAGAATTTCCGAAAGATCACCGTCCAGGAAACAATCGAGATCAGCAACAGTAGCAACATGACCAGTTGCACAATCACACTGGCATTCGTCACCATACTCAATATTGATAGTTCTTTACCCATGTTTTCTCGTTCTCATCAAGGTGCCGGATTTTTTTACAAATGTCCGTGCGTCATCAAACATTTTAAGTGAGTGCTGTAAGGTCTTGCGTAGGTGCCCAACATGCAAGGGACGAATAAATTTCTTTTGGCAAAGCCATCGGCTTAAGCGCCTGTGCATTTAGGCAGGCCAGCCGAATTTCGGCGCTTGCAAGCATGATGGGCTCGTCCTGAGGGTTGGCTTGAAGGTAAGCCGTTTGTTCGAGGCTGAGGCTAGCACGCTTTAGGACCCGTAGTTTTACACCAAGTTGCACCATATCGTCGAGTTTGGCGGGCCTGTGGTAATTCACATGCAACTCTTTCACCACAAAGATGAGTCCAAGATCCTGGCGCATCCTGACATGATCATGGCCAAGATGACGTAGCCATTCGGTGCGAGCACGTTCGAAATAACGTAGATAGTTCGCGTAAAATACGATACCTCCGGCGTCAGTATCTTCGTAATAGACGCGCGCTTGCCAATTCCAGGGCTTCACTCACTTTACTCCATTGAATTCGAAGACAGGACCGGCACGACCGAACTCTCAGTCACCGAATTATGGCAGGGCCATTAAGCTCACCAAGCTAGGCCGGCAAAGCGACCGATCTCCAAATAAACCAAATCACCAGTACCGAAGCAACACTGGCCACGCCTAGGCGCGGGTAACGGCTTCGTTTGTACTCTTCCCAGTCGTACTTCTCGGCCAACACTGACGCTAAGACAAACCCTGAGATTAGTCCGCCAATATGCGCAGCATTGTCGATATTGGCAATGGTAAACCCCATAAACAAAGAGATGCCAATGAAGCCTAGTAAGGACGTACGCATGCTGGAAACAAGCCTCGGCGGCAGCTTGTTGGGCTTCGTGAACACGCCTGCAGCGAGTGCGCCTGCGACACCGAAAATCGCGCCAGAAGCTCCTACAGCTACGGTGACCTTCGCACCAAAAAATAGGCTCGCGAGGGATCCAAACGTGCCGGACAACATATAGATAAGCAGAAACTGGCCGTTGCCATAAAAGCGCTCGGCAAGCTTGCCCATGTCCCACAGTGCCCACATATTGAAGGCAAGATGAAACAGGCCAGCATGCAAGAACATGGCGCTCACCAGCCGCCACGGTTGACGTAAGGTGAACTCGATGTAATTGCCACCAAGCTGAAGCAACACCTCCGAGCTGGGGTTCATAAAGTCGGCGCCCAGCGCAAGCGCTGCGCCCCAAGCCAGCACATTGAGCGCCACGAGGGTCGGCGTCACCCAAGCGTTTGGTGTGGCCTTGAAGAGGCGGTCAAAAAAATCATCCATGCGCGCTTCTCTTTTTAGTTTTTCTCATTGGGCGTGCTCCACAGGTCGGCAACCCCGCCCCGCTCGGGCAAGGTAACGCCGAAATGTTGATAAGCGCTCGGCGTGGCGATTCGTCCACGTGGTGTTCTCTGCAAGAAACCTTGTTGAATTAAAAACGGCTCGATCACGTCTTCGATGGTTTCTCGTTCTTCCCCAATGGCGGCCGCAAGGTTGTCGAGACCGACTGGGCCTCCCGAGAATTTTTCGAGAATAGCGCGAAGTAAGGTCCTATCCATGATGTCAAAACCAAGCGGGTCGACATCCAACATCTTGAGCGCGCGGTCCGCTACGGAGGCATTGATGGTGCCGTCGCTTTTAACCTCAGCGTAATCGCGTACCCTTCTCAACAAACGATTCGCAATTCGAGGTGTGCCACGCGCACGCCGCGCAATTTCTTGTGCACCGGCTGGGTCGAGTTGAGCTTGCAGTAGAGAGGCACTGCGGGTCACGATTTTTTGCATGTCCGGCAGGTCATAAAACTCAAGACGACCGACGATGCCAAAACGATCACGTAGTGGACTGGTCAGCATCCCGGCCCGGGTTGTCGCCCCGACCAGCGTAAATGGTTGTAAGTCGATCTTGATGGAGCGCGCGGCCGGGCCTTCGCCAATCATGATGTCAATTTGATAGTCTTCCAGAGCAGGATAGAGAATCTCCTCAACCACCGGCGAAAGGCGATGGATCTCATCAATGAAGAGCACGTCATTGGGCTGTAGCGAGGTCAGTATTGCCGCGAGGTCGCGCGGCTTCTCGAGCACGGGGCCAGAGGTTTGCTTGAGGCTGACACCAAGCTCGGTGGCGATAATGTGCGCTAGAGTGGTTTTGCCTAAGCCCGGCGGCCCAAATAAAAGCACATGGTCGAGCGCTTCTTTACGCTTGCGGGTAGCGGCAATGAAGATCTCAAGCTGCTCGCGCACCTTGGGCTGACCGACGTACTCGGCAAGACTTTTGGGGCGCAGTGCTCTTTCGATCACCTCCTCATTGGGAGAGACCGGTTCGTTCGAGATAATACGAGTAGGCGCTGAGCCGAGGTCGTCGTGTTCGATCATAGTTTTTGATGTGATTTGAGTGCAAGTTTAATGCCCTCGGCAACACTTACTCCGGAGGGAAGTGATTTGATCGCCAATACGGCCTCTTTCTCCGAATAGCCCAAGGCCAGTAAAGCCCGAAGTACGTCGCTACCGGTATCGCTCACGACCGGCCCCCCACCGGTGATGCTGTCTGCAAATTTGCCCTTCAACTCCAGCAATAGGCGCTCCGCAGTCTTTTTGCCAATGCCGGGCACCTTTGTGAGTCGGCCGCTTTCTTGCAGGCTCACGGCCTGGGCCAGATCTTGAATGGACATGCCTGAGAGTACTGCGAGTGCCGTGCGCGGACCGACGCCAGAGATTTTCACCAATTGTCGAAAAGCCTCGCGCTCGCTTTCAGTGAGAAAACCGTACAGAAGTTGAGCGTCCTCGCGGACCACAAAATGGGTCAGTAAGGTCACCTTGGCCCCGATGGCCGGCAAGTCGTACAGCGTGCTCATTGGGACGTCGACGTCGTAACCGACGCCGTTCACATCCACCAGTACTCGAGGAGGATCTTTTTGCAGCAAAATTCCCTGTATCCGACCAATCATCTTTATTCTCTCAGTGTCAGTATCGGCAGATTTTTTCAGCGCCGTCGCGCCTTGGCCATCAGGCTGCTGCTGCCGGTGGTGTGCCAATGGCAGATCGCACATGCCAAGGCGTCTGCGGCGTCGGGTGAAGGTTCGCGCGGCAAGGTTAGCAGCCTTTGTACCATAGCTTGAATTTGCGATTTTGTGGCATGCCCGTAGCCGACCACGGCCTGCTTAAGCTGAAGCGCCGTGTATTCCGAAACATTCAGCCCTCCTTGATTCAGCGCGACAATGGCTGCTCCGCGTGCTTGCCCCAATAGAAGCGTGCTCTGCGGGTTGACGTTCACAAATACTTTTTCGATGGCCGCCTCGCTGGGCTTGAACTGGTCAATGAGTTCACGGACCCCCGCAAAGATCACACCGAGGCGAGGCCCTAAGTCGTTACCAGCGCTCAACGTGGAAATGGTGCCGCTACCGAGATAGGTCGCTTGCCCGCGCTCGACTCGGATGAGCCCAAACCCGGTCTTGCGCAAGCCAGGATCGATGCCCAGAATGGTACGAATTGGAGCCGGGGTGGCGGCAATCATAGGGCGCGGTGGGATAGAGCTCAAGCTAACTCACCGCTGTCTGCTTAGTGCCTGAAATGCCGCACTCCGGTGAACACCATAGCGATGCCACGCTCGTTGGCCGCGGCAATAACCTCTTCATCGCGCATTGAACCACCGGGCTGAATCACGGCAATTGCGCCGGCTTCGGCGACTACGTCGAGTCCATCGCGAAACGGGAAGAAGGCATCCGAGGCGACGACCGATCCTTGCAGACTCAAACCAGCATTCTGAGCTTTGATAGAAGCAATTTTTGCGGAGTCAATCCGGCTCATTTGACCGGTTCCGACACCCAGGGTCTGGCCTTTGGCACAAAATACGATCGCGTTCGACTTGACATACTTGGCGACCCGCCAGGCAAAGAGTAAGTCTTGCAACTGCTCCTGGGTGGGATGTTTTTTAGTCTTGATTTGAAGCTCGCCAAGGTTGAGGCGATGGGTGTCATTGCTTTGAATCAAGAGCCCTCCACCGACTCTTTTAAAGTCGAGCAGGTTCGCGGTCAACAGCGCGTCCTTGGGGGCGAGGGCAATCTCCAATAACCTTACATTCTGTTTGGCGGTGAACACCTGGCGCGCGCCTTGGGTAATGCTCGGCGCCATCAGTACCTCAACAAACTGTTTCGAGACCTCTTGGGCCGCGGCTTCATCCAAGGGCTGATTGAAGGCAATGATGCCCCCAAAAGCGGAGGTTGGATCGGTAGCAAAGGCTTTTTGGTAGGCCTCGAGCGGCGTGGCACCTATGCCCACGCCACAGGGGTTGGCATGTTTCACAATGACGCAGGCGCAAACATCAGGAAAGCTGCGCACGGTCTCCCAAGCGGCATCGGAGTCGGCGATATTGTTATAAGAAAGTTCCTTGCCCTGCAACTGCACATAGTTGGCCAAGGTGCCCGGTGCCGGTACTCGGTCCTTATAAAAAGCGGCGCTCTGATGTGGGTTTTCTCCATAGCGCAAATCTTGCAATTTACTCCACTGCGCGCTCCATACCTCGGGATATATTGGCCCGGTTGATTGAGCGTCCTTCGACGGAGCGCCTGTCGTTTCATCGCTTAAGTCTTCACCTGCTGCCTGGGCCTGCGTGCCCAACCAATTCGCAATTGCGCCGTCATAGGCTGCCGTATGGCCGTAGACCTTACGGGCTAGTTTGAAGCGACTCACATCGTCCAAGCCGCCGTGGGCTTGAATGGCTGCCAGTACGTCGACATAGTCCTTCGGATCCACAATAACGGTTACGCTCTTCCAGTTTTTGGCGGCTGACCGCAGCATGGCAGGGCCACCGATATCGATGTTTTCAATGGCATCTTCGAGAGAACAGTCAGGCTTTGCGACAGTGGCCTCAAAAGGATAGAGGTTGACAACCACGAGATCGATGGGCGTGATGTTATGTGCGGCGATGGCTTGCATATGCGCCGGCGTGTCGCGCCTCGCCAGCAATCCGCCGTGAATTTTCGGGTGCAAGGTTTTGACGCGGCCATCCAGCATTTCCGGAAAACCCGTGTGCTCAGACACTTCAGTGACTTTTAGTCCCGCGTCCATCAGTGCCTTGGCGGTTCCGCCGGTGGAAAGCAAGTGCACCCCGTGGGCGGCCAGTCGCTGGGCAAATTCCACAATTCCGGTCTTGTCAGAAACGCTCAGCAGAGCGCGAGCAATTTTAGGATAAGCGTGATTCTGAGGGGTCATTTTTAGTACTTTCGGAGCAAGCCATGCTGTAGTAGTTTTTTACGCAAGGTGTTGCGATTAATGCCGAGCATTTCGCTGGCGCGTATCTGATTGCCATAAGCCTCACGCATCACCACTTCCAGCATCGGTTTTTCGACCTCGTGCAGCACCATGTCATAGATACCCTTGGGCGCTGTGCCATTCAAGTCCTTAAAGTAGGACTGCAAATTTTGGGTGACAGCCTCGTCGATACGTGAAACTTTGCTCATACAAAAAGAAAGGCAGTTGGGGAGTTGAAGGAAGTCAATGGAAAGCCAAGTGGAAGCAAGCCTTAAGCGGCCAAGAGTGGGGCATCAAAAAAATGCGTGCTGAGAAATTGATGGTCAGAGGTGTTGCCGTAGGTCAGATCGAAATACTTTTCAAGTGCTTTGAGCTGCCCGTCACAGTCTTCAATTTTGTTGAAGCCGTCGAGAAAGGCCTGTACTGTGGGGTGAAGATTGAGGTCGTCATGCAAGTACCAACCCACATGCTTTCTCGCGCTCCGTACGCCAGTGTACTCGCCATAAAACTGATAGTGATCTTGCAGATGCTTTTTCAGCGTCTGACCCAACGCCTCGCGGCTCGGTCGGGGCAGGGACTCCCCCGTCTTTAAGTAATATGCGATTTCTCCAAGCAACCAGGGATTGCCTTGAGCGGCTCGGCCGACCATCACGGCGTCGGCATTGGTATAACGCAGCACCTGTAGCGCCTTGTCGGGTGAGTCAATGTCGCCGTTCGCCACGACTGGAATGTGCAGTGCTGCCTTGACCTCGGCAATGGTGTTGTACTCGGCCGCACCAACATAAGCGTCCGCTCGCGTTCGCCCATGAATCGTGAGCATCCGAATGCCCGCCGATTGTGCAGCTCTGGCCAAACTTAAGGCATTGCGCTGGCTCCGAGTTGGGCCGGTCCGCATCTTTAAAGTGACTGGCACCTCAACTGCGCGTACAACCGCCTCAATGATTTTGAGCGCCAAGCCTTCGTCCGCCATCAACGCCGAGCCCGCCATGACGTTGCATACTTTCTTTGCGGGGCAACCCATGTTGATGTCAATAATTTGAGCGCCACGCTCCACGTTGAAGCGCGCGGCTTCGGCCATCATGTGCGGGTCGGCGCCGGCGATTTGAACAGCTATAGGGTCGGTCTCGCCCTCGTGGTTCAGGCGTCGCGAAGTTTTAATAGTCGCCCAAAGCTTAGGATTCGAGGCCGCCATTTCACTTACGGCGTACCCGGCACCCAGTTGCTTACACAATTGGCGATAGGGGCGATCCGTCACCCCTGCCATTGGGGCAACAAACACCGGATTGGGTAGGCTGTGCTTACCCAAGACGATAGCTCTATCGAATAACATGCCCATGGGGGTTCTAAATTTCTGAGGGTCTGACGGTCGGCTAATTAGTGGTGCATCAAAGCTTCAATAGCCGTCACGCTTTTTGGGACATCAGAGCTGATCAGTTCGCATCCAGTGGTCGTGACGAGAGCGTCGTCTTCAATACGAATGCCGATGCCATGGAACTCTTTCGCAATATCCGCGGCCGGACTAATGTAGAGACCCGGTTCTACCGTAAGCATCATGCCTGGTTTTAAAATGCGCCAAGGTTTTTCCACCCCGGAGGCTAGTTTTTGGCCGGGCAGTGGAGGTTCGCGATATTCGCCGCAATCGTGCACATCCATACCAAGCCAATGGCCGGTGCGATGCATGTAGAAACGGGTATACCGCTGTTGCTCTATGGCGTCTTCAAGCGGGCCTTCGATGAGTTTACAATCAATCAGGCCTTGCGTAAGCACTCGGACTGCGGCCAGGTGCGGATCAATAAAACGCATGCCCGGTTTGGTCGCAAACACAGCCGCCTCCTGAGAAGCAAGAACGATCTCGTAGATTGCTTTTTGCGCGCCACTGAATTTGCCATTGACGGGAAAGGTGCGGGTAATGTCGGAGGCGTAACCATTGAGTTCACAGCCCGCATCGATCAAGAGCAGATCACCACCCTGCATCTTTTGATTGTTCTCGCGGTAGTGCAGACAACAAGCATTCACACCGGCGGCGACGATCGAGCCATATGCTGGAAACTGCGAACCCCCTTTTTTAAAGACGTAGAGAAGCTCGGCCTCAACCTCATACTCAAACTGACCGGGTCGGGTGGTTTGCATGGCGCGCACATGCGCTGCCGCAGATATTTGAGCAGCCTGGCGCATGGTCGCGATTTCACTCTCGTCCTTAATCAATCGCATTTCGTCAATCAGCGCGCGAACGTCCAGTGCCTGGGAGGGTGTCGTGATGCCGGCACGGGCCTGGGCGCGCACGGCTTGTAGCCAGTGTTGTACTTTCAGATCCATGCCGGGGTCGATACCTAGGCCGTAGTAAATTGCTGGAGTATCGGCGAGAAGCTTGGGGAGGGCCTCATTGATCGTATGAATAGGCGCGGCTTCATCAAAGCCAAAAATGTCCGCAGCAGCCGCGGGCCCATAGCGAAACCCGTCCCAAATCTCCCGGAGGTCGTTTTTTTCACGACAAAAGAGGTAGGATTTCTCGGCGCTGTCTGATACGACCATGACCAAGGCGGCTTCCGGTTCGGGAAACCCCGTCAGGTAATAGAAATAACTGTCCCAACGAAACGGAAAATCAGCGTCGCGGTTGCGAGGTACTTCCGGCGCGGTAAATAACACCGCCACGCCCCCGCCGCGGTCACGCATGTTGGACATCAGGCTTTGGCGGCGCTTCTTAAAAACTTCTGGAGTCATGTCGCTAGGGTCCGGCGCAGTGCAGTGTGGTTGAGGGGCTCAACAGGAATCTCTTCCCGCAATAGAAGACGGTCTTTCGTGTTCCATGTAACCCGATTTTACCGCTAAGCGTTTTGTGGGCTCTTTCGCTACTGTCCTAGTGTGATCAGGCCAGCGGGTGATGTCACCTTGATCGCGCTTGACGTCGAAGCTCTGCATCCAAAGCGCTGAGACGTTCTGGAGTGCCAATGTCCAACCAAAGCCCGTCAAAAAACTCCGCCCTGAGACTTTGCTTGGCGATACCGGCTTCAAGCAAGGGGCGCAGTGGCATTTTGCTGCCTCTGGGCACAGTATTGAAAAAATCAGGTTGATACACCGCGATGCCCGAGAAGGTTAGTCCGGGAAGGCCTCTAGTTGGACTGGGGCTGGCGAGTATGCCGTGATGCACCGCAAAGTCACCTTCAGGATGGTGGGCCGCATTGGCGACCATTAAGCACCACGCTTGTTCGAGGACTCCCAGCCGGCGCGATGATTCGAGCTGTACCGCCATGCTGTGGGCTCGCGTCAAATCAAAAGTGCAGTAAATATCACCGTTCACAACCAGGAATGGGCTGTCACCTAGTAAGGGCAGGGCTTGGGCAATGCCTCCGGCCGTTTCCAAGGCCTCAGTCTCCGGCGAATAGATAATTTCTAGCCCCCATTGAGAACCATCACCAAGGGCGCTTTCTATTTTTTGCCCTAGCCAGGCATGATTGACGACGACGCGTTTAAAACCAGCATGGGCCAAGCGCTCAAGATGCCAAACGATGAGCGCTTTGCCTCCCGCTTCAAGGAGTGGCTTGGGCAGATGATCGGTAAGGGGCCGCATGCGCTCGCCGCGCCCAGCCGCGAGGATCATCGCCGTATCTAGCATGGCAAATCGATTTTAGAAGGTGAAGCCGGAGGTCACGGCTTGTGCGTCGACGCGTTCAATGAGGGCCAATAAAGGACCAAAATCTCGGTAGCGACTGGCCGTTTTAACGACGTAATTGAGGACGAGCGGGATATCGTTCAAATATCGATCCTTGCCGTCGCGATGACAAAGTCGCGCGAAAATACCCAGAACCTTCAAGTGACGTTGCAATCCCATCCACTCAAAATCGCGGTAGAAGGCGCTGAAATCCGTTGCGACCGGCAAGCCAGCCGCCCGGGCCTTTTCCCAGTAACGAACACAGTGGTCGATGACTTCCGCTTCCGTCCAGACAATATAGGCGTCGCGCAGGAGCGAAACCAAGTCATAGGTAATCGGCCCGTAGACGGCGTCTTGAAAGTCCAGGATGCCCGGGTTTGCAGCGCCTGGCATCAGCATGAGGTTGCGGCTGTGGTAATCGCGGTGCACGAAAACTTTAGGCTGGGCAAGATTGCTTTCGATCAGTTTTCGAAAAGCCGTATCGATGATCTCTCGATCGCGCGCTGTGATCGCATATTGCTTATGGTGCCCCAGGTACCATTCTGGGTAAAGCTCCAGCTCACGCTTGAGCAGAGCTTCATCGTAGGGGGGCAGCACATGATCTTGGCTAATGGTTTGAATCTTGATGAGGGCGTCGAAAGCCTCGCCGTACAGCGCTGAAGCTGTTTCCGCTTTCAAAACATCCAGATAAGTGGTTCCGCCAAAATCTTCCAATAGCAGAAAGCCCTGGCTGAGATCGGCTTCATGCACTTTCGGAAAGCTTGCGCCGCTGGTGGCGAGAAGCTTGGCGATATCCACAAAGGGGCGCACGTTTTCCATGGGAGGCGGCGCATCCATAACAATGAGGCTAGCAGATTCGCGACTGGGAGAATCCCTTAAAACTCGGAAGTAGCGTCTGAAGCTGGCGTCGTTAGAAGCCGGGGCTAGGGTTTCAAGCTTTAACCCATAACGACTTACCAAGGGAGAAAGCCAAGCAAGAAGTAAGGGCAGGCGCGGATCGGGGACGGAATGGTTCTTAGACATAAGCCTCATATAATAGACGACCCTAGACGCCTCCTTTGATTAGTCTGATTGAATCTTCAAGATTAATGCGCTTTGCAATTTAAGTTTTTCCCGTTTCGCTATGTGCCCCGCGCTCAACCTGCCGTCCTAGCTAAGGCCATGTTGCTGGTTTTCGCATGGGCCGTCTCCGCGACAAATGGTCTGGCCTTAAGTCTCGACGAAAGTCCGGTAGCCCCGGCGGGTGTACCCGGGACCGCCAGCACCGGCAAAGACCTCGCACCCGATGGTTCTAAAAATACGCCCCCGGTGTTTGGAGAGGCGCGCCAGATCGACGGTCGAACGGATCGCGATCTGAGCTTGGTGGGGGATGCGGTTGTGCGCCGTGATGGCCTGGTAATTCGAGGCGATCGCATCACTTACTACGAGGCCGAAGATGAAATCTTCGTGGTCGGCAATGCCCGCTTGGTCCGTGACGGTAATGTGTTCGAGGGCAAGGAGTTAAAGCTCAAGCTTGATACCTCCGAGGGCGTGTTTACCAACCCCCAGTTCTCCCTGCCCGCTTACCGAGGGCACGGCGCTGCTGAGCGCATGGAGTTTTTAGGCAAGGGCAGGTACCGCTTTGTCAATGGTTTTTACACCACCTGCAAAGGCGATAGCCCGGCTTGGTGCTTGCGGGCCGAAAGCATTACGATTGATGAGGAGCAGGGTGAGGGCCGCGCGCGCTCGGCAAGTTTGTACTTTGGCAACACTAAAGTTCTCGGTCTGCCGCTTTTCTTCTTTCCGATCGGGGAGGAGCGCAAAACAGGATTTCTTCCACCCAGTTTTTCCTTGACCAATCGTACCGGATTTGAGATGGCTATGCCGTTCTATTGGAATATGGCGCCGAATTACGATCTGACCCTGACACCACGTGTCATGACCAAACGAGGTCTGATGTTGGGCAGCCAGTTCCGTTACCTTTTCGATAGTCAATTTGGTGAATTGCGCTATGACTATGTTTTTGCGGACCGTGAAGCCGCAGGCGAAAAACGATACGCTTGGAATTGGCAGCACACAATCCCAAGGCTTGGCGATTGGCGCGTTGCCGTCAATTACCAAGGGGTATCGGATGATAATTACTTTGTCGATTACTCCCGTACTGTGCTCACCAGTGCTACTCGTGTTTTGCCGCGCGAAGTCACCGCATCGCGTAGCTTCGGTGACTGGAATTTTATTGCCCGCTATTCCAGATGGCAAAGTATTTTAGATGCTAGGCCGACGCCACCCTATGAGCGCGTACCCCAGTTTACGCTGACCCGTGCGGGGCGAGATGTCAACGGTTTTGACTTCAGCATATTGGCCGACGCCACACTTTTTAGACAGCCTTTGCCAGGGGCCGCCGAGGGCTGGCGGGCAGTTTTGTTCCCCCAGATTTCGTATCCTATCCAGAAAGCGGGCTGGTTTGTCACTCCAAAAATTGGCGTGCACACCTCCGCCTATCGACTCGATAGCAATGGTTCGAATCCGACCAGTTTGAATCGCTTCGTGCCCATCATATCCTTGGATGCCGGTATGGTTTTTGAGCGTGAAACCAGGTTCTTTGATAGAGACTTAACCCAGACTTTAGAGCCGCGAATGTTCTACGTGTACTCACCGTTTAGAGATCAAAGGACGTTTCCGATCTTTGACACCAGCTCCGCTGACTTCAATTTTGGACAATTGTTTGCGACTAATACTTTCGTAGGTCAGGATCGAATTTCCGATCAAAATCAGCTCACTACGGCTTTGGTGTCGCGTCTAATCGAACCGAAGAGCGGGGCCGAGCGATTCCGCTTTGCCTTCGGTCAAAGGCTCTATTTTTCTCCGCAGGACGTACAGATTCCTGGCGCCTTGTCTCGAACCGACACGCGCTCAGATCTTTTGTTTGCAGCCTCTGCGGCACTGGAGAACCATTGGTCCCTCGACAGCGGCATGCAGTATTCTGTGCGTGATGGGCTGATTCCGCGGTTCTCCCTTTCGACAAGGTTTACCCCACCGGACGGACGTATTTTAAATATGGCGGTGCGCTATCAAAGGCAGGAGCTTGGACAGTTTGACACCTCCTGGCGATGGCCGGTATCGCAAAAGTGGACGGCGCTTGGGCGTTTGAATTACTCTTTCCTGGACAAAGGTGTGGATCCGCTGACGGGGGTGATTGTCGATTCGCGCAAAGGCTTCGTCGAATCGGTCGCTGGTTTTGAGTACACTGAGGACTGTTGGGTGTTTCGTAGCGTGTTCCAAAAGTACGCAACCTCACCAACAGATTTTAGAACGGCATTCTTTTTCCAGATTGAGCTCAGTGGGATCGGACGCATCGGAAGCGACCCATTTGATATATTGCGGAGAAATATCCCTGGTTATCGATTGCCTAGCGACCGAATCGATACGCCCTCCCGTTTCTCTGGTTACCAGTAACACCCTGCGCGGCAAATGAAGTGATGATCACAAAATTTAGAGATGTTTACCCCGTAAGAGCGCAGCCCTTGGCCCGGGTAAGAACGCCCCTTGCCCGTGTCGTTTTAGCAGCTTCGCTGCTGTTCGGGTCGTGGTTAGGCGCTACGGATCCCGTTGTCGCCCAAGTGACTCAATCCGTTGATCGAGTAGTGGCCGTGGTGAATAATGAGGCGATTACCTACCGTGAGCTCACCATTCGGGCGGCTTCAATAGAGCGGCAAATTAAGCGTCAAAATGCCGAAGTGCCCCCTTATGATGTCTTGCTGCGGCAAGTGCTAGAACAGCTCATTGTTGATCGAAGTTTGTTGCAAGTGGCTCGTGATCAAGGCATTCGGGTCGACGAAACCCAACTTGATCGTGCTGTCGAGCAGTTTGCACGCGACAACAAAGTGTCGGTTGCAGACCTACGCACTCGCATGGAGCGCGAAGGCTCCACGTTTGCATCCTTTCGCGAAGATCTTCGTTCCGAGATGATTCGTGGGCGCTTGCGCGAAAAGGAGGTGGATTCTCGGATTCAAATTTCAGAGGGCGATATTGATGCTTATCTCGCGGCTCAAGGAGGGGCGGCGAGCGGCGAATCTGAGTACCATTTGGCGCAAATTCTCTTGCCTTTGCCTGCTAATGCATCGCGGGAAGATATCGAGCGTCAAAGACTGCGCGGTGAGGAGCTCATCAAGCAACTCGATCGCGGTACGGATTTTGCACGCCTGTCTAGTTCCTTCTCGACGGGGAGTGAGGCGCTGAATGGTGGAAGCCTGGGATACCGAGTCGCTGGTCGGCTCCCCCAATTGTTTGTGGAGGAGGCCGATAAATTGAACATTGGCGCAATCACGGGGCTGGTTCGAAGCGGCGCCGGCTTTCATATTTTGAAGCTACTCGACAAACGCACGGCAGGCACCCAGACGCTCGACGTTGGCGTCGTGAGACAAACACGGGCCCGTCATATCCTGATCCGCACGACCGAACTTGTCTCAGAAACTGAAGCGATTCGTCGTCTCTCCGATGCCAAGCTAAGGGTTGAAAATAAATCCGCTAAATTTGAAGATCTTGCGCGTCAGTATTCTGGCGATGGAAGCGCCGGGCGCGGCGGCGATCTTGGTTGGCTGTACCCAGGTGACACAGTGCCTGATTTTGAACGCGCTATGGATGCCTTGCAAGTGAATCAAGTGAGCGAACCTTTCCGCTCGCCGTTTGGGTTTCATATCGTGCAGGTTTTGGAGCGCAAGACGGATGCACCGTCGACTGATCGACAGCGTGGCATGGCGCGTCAGGCGCTGCGAGATCGTCGCATGGAGGAGGCCTACGATACCTGGGTTCGACAAGTGCGTGATTCGGCCTATGTTGAGTACCGTTTCGATGAATGACGCGTGAGCGCGAAGCTATTCAGTGCTCAGCATAAGAGTGCCAAAACGAGTTCCCCGAAGCCATTGGCTCGAAAAAGATTTGGTCAGCATTTTCTGGTTGACCGATCAATCATTAACGCGATTTGCTCGGCGATCGAGCCGCGTGATGATCAAATAATTGTCGAGATTGGGCCTGGCCCCGGTGCCCTGACGGGCGCCTTACTTGAGCGCATTAGCTATCTGCGCGCCGTCGAGATTGATCGCGATCTCGCTGCACTACTACGCAGAGTGTTTCCTCCGGATCGTTTGAACCTACATTTAGGCGACGCACTCGCTTTTGATTTTCTGAGTTTCCTGCCTGAGCTAAAGCACGGTAAACCGACTGAGCAAAAGTTACGACTGGTTGGGAATCTTCCCTACAATATTTCCAGCCCATTAATGATTCGACTGCTTTCGATTTGCGGGCAGGTGAGCGACATGCACTTCATGCTTCAGAAGGAAGTGGTGGAGCGCATTGCGGCCTCCCCCGGCACGAGCGCTTACGGACGTCTTAGTGTCATGCTGGCGGCTTGTTTTGATGCCACCCACCTTTTCAATGTGCCGCCCAGCGCTTTCGATCCGCCGCCTAAAGTAGATTCCGCAGTGGTGCGGCTAATCACCAAGGCGCCCGAGCAGCGTTTAGATCCTGCTGTGATGGCTTTCTTGGAAAGCTTGCTTGGACGCGCTTTCGCTCAAAAGCGCAAAATGTTGCGCTCAAGTTTTATCCCCTGGCTTGATGCCCAGGGAGTTGATAGCTCAATGATTCCAGGAACGGATCGCGCCGAAGATATTCCGGCAGAAATTTATTTTCAGTTGGCGACGACTTTACGCTCGATCAACTCGATTTTATAACCGTCTGGATCGGTGACGAAGGCAATGACGGTGCTGCCACCTTTTACAGGGCCGGCCTCGCGAGTCACTTGGCCGCCGTTCGTTTTGATTTTTTGACAGGCTTCCGCCGCATCTTGCACTTCAATAGCAATATGACCGTAGCCTGCGCCGAGATCATACTGCGTCACACCGTAGTTGAAGGTCAGCTCCAAGACCGCTTGATCACTTTCTGAGCCGTAGCCGACGAAGGCGAGCGAGTATTTTTGATCAGGGCGATCCGTCGTGCGAATCAGGTTCATGCCCATCACCTTGGTATAAAAATCTATGGCGCGTTGGAGGTCTCCGACGCGGAGCATGGTGTGTAGAATTCTCATTTAAGCGGCCTCACTAGGTTCGCGGATTTCTTTGAGTCGTCCGCGTGCTTGTTGGTATGACGGGAAAAGTTGCTCCACGGTTTTCCAAAAACGCGGCCCGTGATTTAGCTCCTTTAAATGAGCCAGTTCATGGGCGATGACATAGTCGATTAAATCGGTTTGATGGTGGATCAGACGCCAATTCAATCGCACGGCACCATCGGCCCCGCAGCTTCCCCAACGGGTGCGTGCAGACGACAAGCCCCAGCGAGTTGGACCCTTACCCAGCAGATCGGCGTAATGAGCGATTCGGACCGTAAAATGCGTCCGCGCCTGAGTTTGCAGCCATCCATGCACTCGGTCTTTGATTTGGTCGGCGGTAGCGCTATGTTTCATGCCAACCATTAAGGTGTCTCCCTCTAGGCAAACGCCTTGCACTTTGGGATTGAGGCAAAGAGTGAGCGTTCGTCCGAGGAATTTCACCTCGCCACCATGTTCCCAACGAATCGCAGATTGCAGTTGCAATTGCTGGAAGCGGCTCCATTCAATCAACTTGATATTAATCCAGCGGGCTTTATCCTGGAGCGCCGCCTCAAGTTCCTTAAGCGTCAGCCAACGAGGAACCGTGACGGTCAGGCCCTTCTCATCAATGACGAAACCAATGGTCTTACGCTTGCTGCGCTTGAGTTGATAAACAACTGGTCGACCGTCTAACCAAGCGCTGCGCTCGCCCAGCTTGACGGTCGGAGGGGCATCGAAAAACGGAAGCGTGAGTTGCAGCGCGGCGGCGATTTTGCTGAGCATGAAGTCCTAAGCGTAGGCTTGCGGGCTGATACTCCGCATTTCAGTTTCAATCCAGGTTTCTACTTCTTGCAGAACCGCCTCAGGTGCTTTGCCTTGCGAGCTGATTGCGGGGCCAATCGAGACGGTCACTAGACCCGGCTTCTTCACGAAGGCTTTCTTGGGCCAAACCTCTCCCGCATTATGAGCGATAGGGACCACCTTGGCACCCGTGCGTACCGCTAAGCGTGCGCCCCCTGCTTTGTATTGACCTTTTTTTCCGACTGGAATACGTGTGCCTTCGGGGAACATGATAATGCAGCGGTCCTCAGAAAGCTTGCGCGTGCCTTGGGTGACCACCTGTTCAAAAGCATCGGCACGTTTGGCGCGATTGATATGAATCATGTCGAGTAAGCCAATACCCCAACCAAAAAAAGGGATATAGAGCAACTCACGTTTAAAAACATAACAAAGCTCACGTGGCATCCAAACGGGAAAGAAAAAAGTTTCCCAAGTGGATTGATGCTTGGAAAGCAAAATGACCGGCTCGTCCGGCAAATTGGCCTGTCCGATTACCCGCCAGCGAATGCCGCAAATATGCTCTAGACCCCAGATATTAATGCGCAACCAATACTGCGCCCACCAGTACAGCCATTTGCGCGGCGCCCAAAATAGGGACAACATAATAAGCGCCACGGGAATGACAGTGGCAACCTGTAACACCAGTAAAATTAGTGATCGAATCATGCGGCCTTGGCGCTGAGGAATTGCGCGACCCAGGCTTCGAGATTGTCGAAGATCACGGTTTCCGTGGGTAGTGGCTTCAGGCCAGACTGAGATTCTGTAATGGTCCGCTGACCGTTACCAGTACGCACCAAAATGGCTTGACAGCCGGCACTTTGGGCGGCCACCATGTCCCGCCAGGTGTCACCAACGACCGCAACCTCGGCGGCCTCGGCATCGAAGCGTTTGATGCAGTCGATCAACATTCCGGGCTTGGGTTTACGGCAATCGCAGCCGATTTCGGCCCCGTGTGGGCAAAAGTAAACCGCGTCCAAGCGGCCACCGGCGGCAGTCACAGCTTGATGCATCTTGCTATGAATTCTTTGCAAAGTCGCGGCATCAAACAGGCCTCGCGAAACCGCTTCTTGATTGGTCGCGACAGCCACCCGATAACCCGCCTTGTTCAGACGCGAGATAGCATGCAAGCTCCCGGGGATAGGAATCCATTCCGAAGGTGATTTGATGTACTGATCTGACTCTTCGTTAATCACGCCGTCGCGATCAAGAATGACTAAGGGGGTCATCGCATCCCAAATTAGTTTGATAACAAGGCTAAGTCTGCCACTTGATTCATGGTGGCATGAAGCTCAGCCAGCATCGCCAAGCGGTTGCTTCGCACTTTAGCATCTTCAGCCATGACCATTACTGCTTCGAAGAATTGGTCGACCGGAGTACGCAGTTTTGCAAGCGAACTCATGTACTTCTCGAACTCGCCCGCCAGGAACTGCGCCTGGGCGCTTGGGCCGGTCGTTAACATCGCCTGATGCAAGGCTTTTTCGGCGGGCTCAACGAGCAGGCTGATATCGATTGCGCCGTCCCGCTTGACTTCATTTTTCTTGAGAATATTGCCAATCCGCTTGTTGGCCGCTGCCAAAGCGTCCGCCTCGGGAAGCTTGGAAAACGACTGTACTGCAGCGAGACGTCGCATTAGGCCGTCGAGGCGATAAGCCAGAGGGCTAGTAGCGTCTTCAATGCCGAGGCAGGCTTCGATATGCGAGGCCGCGAAGCCTTTTTCACGAAGATACCCGCGCGCCCGATCCAAGATAAAACTTCTTAGGCCGGCAATATCCGCCTTGACGGTATTGAGAGTCGTTAAGCCGTCGAAGGATAGCTGCAAAAGCTCGGTCAATGAGAAGCTCAATCCCGTATCTGTTTTGCCAGGATCTTGAGTTTCGATCAACATGCGAATCACGCCCAGGGCGTGACGGCGCAAGGCAAAGGGGTCTTTGTCGCCAGTGGGTTGTTGACCAATACCCCAGATTCCGCTCAAGGTCTCGAGTTTGTCGGCAAGAGCCACCGAGGTGCCGTATGGGTAGGCGGGAAGAGAGTCGCCAGCAAAGCGCGGCTGATAGTGCTGCGAAATGGCCTGGGCCACTTCGGGTTTTTCTCCATCATGGCGCGCGTAGTACTCGCCCATAATGCCTTGTAGCTCAGGAAATTCGCCGACCATACCGGTGAGCAAATCGGCCTTTGCGAGCTCGGCGGCGCGGGCCGCAGGTGCGGGATCCACGCCCATTTTTCGGGCGATCATTTCCGCTAAAGTGCGTACTCTTTGCATGCGCTCAAGTTGAGAGCCGAGCTTGGCATGATAGACCACATGAGCCAATTGCGGCAGGCGATTCTCTAAGGTTTGTTTTTGATCTTGCGTGTAGAAAAACTCAGCATCAGAAAGCCTCGGGCGAACGACCCTTTCGTTTCCTTCAATAATGTTCTTGGGGTCCGTAATATCCATGTTGGAGACCACCAGGAACTTAGGCATCAACTTACCGCGCGCATCGAACAGCGGGAAATATTTTTGATTGGTGCGCATCGTCAGGATCAAGCACTCTTGTGGCACGGCCAGATAGCGCGCCTCAAATCCTGCTACGTAAACTCTCGGCCACTCCACCAAAGAGGTAACCTCATCCAAATAACCTGCTAGCTCACCGTCTAGCGCGGCTGCGTCTGATACTTTGTCGGGATGGTTAGTCAGACGAGCGTTTTGTGTTCCAGCGGCACTCAAAAGTGCTTCGGCAATTTTAGCGCGGCGTGCGTTGTAGGACGCCACGACCTTCCCTGGACTGAGCAGTACCGCTTCGTAATCTTGTGCAGAGGCCATACTCAAAGCGCCTATGCTGTGAAACCGGTGGCCTTCAGTAAGTCGGTCGCTGCTCAGGCCGAGTACATGGGCCGGAACAACCGACTGGCCATGCAAGACCATGAGACGATGCGCGGGCCGCACGAAACTCACATTGGTGACACCGTCGGCAAGCTGATATTGCATAACTTTAGGCACTGGAAGTTTCGATAGTGCTGTCTGAATAATCGCCGAAATTTCCTCGCTTAGGCTCGCGCCGGCGACCGTGCTCTGAAAGTAGAAGCAATCTTGTTTGCCATCGTGACGCTGGCTCAACTGATCCACACTGGCTCCCTGTTTCTCGGCCCATTTGACGAGAGCCATGGTGGCCTTGCCCTCGCCGTCAAGTCCTACCTTGGTGGAAGGACCTTTGAGTTCAAGCTGGCGATCCAGGCCGCGTGCAAGCACTTGATGGACACGTACAGCGAGACGGCGCGGGCTCGCAAAACCTTCCATTTCAGCGTCAACTGCGCAAAGGCCTTTAGAAGAGAGCTCAGCAAGAATGGTCTGACTAAAGCTTTGCCCTAGGGCTCGCAGCGCTTTTGGAGGGAGCTCTTCGGTAAAAAGTTCGATCAAGAGTGCGGGATGTTTACTGATAGCGGATGTACTCATGACTGCCCCTTAAGCCGCTTTGGCTGCGTTTGCAGCCAGGGCAAGCATGGGGAACCCCAGGCGCTCGCGCGAATCGTAATAGGCCTGTGCCACCGCTCTGGAAAGGTTGCGTACTCGGCCGATATAGGCCGCGCGCTCGGTGACGCTGATGGCACCCCGAGCATCGAGCAGATTAAAGGTGTGCGAGCACTTCATGATTTTTTCGTAGGCGGGCAGGGCCAGTTGCGTTTCGATCAAATGTTTGGCCTCCGCTTCATGGTCGTTGAAGTGACGGAATAGCACCTCCGTATTGGAATGCTCGAAGTTGTAGGTCGACTGCTCAACTTCGTTCTGATGAAACACGTCGCGATACGTCACCCCAGGGGTCCAAACCAAATCGTAAACGGTTTCAACGTTTTGCAAATACATTGCCAGACGCTCTAAACCATAGGTGATTTCACCGGTAATCGGCTGGCATTTCAGTGAGCCCACTTCCTGAAAGTAGGTGAACTGTGTGACTTCCATGCCATTCAGCCAAACCTCCCAACCCAGACCCCAGGCGCCTAAGGTCGGCGACTCCCAGTCATCCTCTACAAAGCGAATGTCGTGGGCCAGTGGGTTAATGCCAAGCGCTTTGAGTGAGCCGATGTACAACTCAAGAATATTAGGAGGAGAGGGCTTGAGTACGACCTGATACTGGTAGTAGTGTTGAAGTCGATTGGGGTTGTCACCATAGCGACCGTCTTTTGGGCGACGCGAGGGCTGCACATAAGCGGCGCGCCAAGGCTCTGGGCCAATCGAGCGCAGGAAGGTGGCCGTGTGGAATGTTCCCGCACCGACTTCCATGTCGTAAGGTTGCAAAAGGGCGCAGCCCTGCTCACTCCAATAAGCTTGGAGACGGAGAATTACTTCTTGAAACGTTATCATGGGCTAGATTGTACCGAGTCACTTTTTCTTCCCCGAATGCTTGCCGACGCGCTCACCCTGAGCCAACCACATGCCGAGCGCCATCAGGGCCAAAGACCCGATCAGGAAGGGCCAGTTTCCAAAGCGCGCGTAAGGAGTGAGCCCGTCCGTGCTGGCCACTTCCACATCGAGATTGCCGGCTTGGTTGTGAGCGAGTTGAGCCAGTACCTTGCCGTTCGAGCCGATGCTGGCTGTGACCCCGGTATTGGTGGCACGCAGCATCGGCCGCCCCAATTCCAGTGCTCGCATCCTGGCAATGACCAAGTGTTGTGGGAGGGCGTGGGAGTCTCCGAACCAAGCGATATTGCTGACATTGATGAGGACTTGAGCGCCGCGCCTGACCTGATCGGCAAGCGCCTCTCCAAACAAGTCTTCGTAGCAAATATTGAAGGCAATCCATTGGTTTTCGTGGCGAAGCAGGGGCTGTTGTTGACCGCCTCGACCGAAATCCCCGAGAGGAATATGCATCTGGTCGACAAACCATCGAAAGCCTGGTGGAACAAACTCGCCAAACGGGACGAGGTGCGTTTTATCATAGCGCGAGGTGATGGTATTGCTCGCGTCGATGAGTGCGACTGAATTAAAAATTTGCCCGTCCTGGATTGCAGGCAGGCCTAAAGCTACACGAGTCCCCGAGGTTCGAATGGCGCTACTTAGCTCGGCGGCGATGTCGGGGGGAGTGCGATCCCAAAGTGTGGTCCAGGCGGTTTCCGGTAATACCGTCAGGCTGGTTTTGCTGTCGCGTACCTGGCTGACGAAATAGCGCATTGTGGTGACCATACGGACCGGATCGAACTTCATTTCCTGCGCGATGTTGCCCTGGACCAAGCGAACCGTTAAGGTTTTACCGGTTGCGGTGGTGAAATCGAGGTGCGCAAAAGTGAAGGCGCAAACCCAGGCCATCAGCATGCAGGCCATGGCGCTATAGGACCACTGTCTGAGCCAGGCTTGAGTCATCAGAAGAGCAAAACCGCCACTAAGCAAGGCGGTTAGCACGCTGATGCCGTAGACGCCGAGAGCCGGGGCTGCACTCGCGAGTGGACCGTCAATTTGTGAGTAACCTAAAGCGATCCAGGGGAAGCCCGTAAAGATCCAGGAGCGGGTCCACTCCAGGAGGCCCCAGGACGCTGAAAAAAGCAGGATCGCCGTCATGGGCGATTTCCCGAGAACGAAATGTCCATAGGACCCGGCCCAACGCAGCGCAAGCGCGCCCGCGACGGCCGAAAAACTGGCCAAAAGGCTAGACAGCAGGATAACGCCGGCGGCCGCGAGCGGCGCGGCCATGCCTCCGTAGCGATGCATGCTGATGTATAGCCAGCCGACCCCCAAGACAAAGTAGGCCAAGCCATACACGAACACGATGGCAAAACCCTCAGCAGGGGTTGTGCTTTCACTGCCGCGCGCAAATAGGAGCGCAAACAGGGTAGCCAGGCTGAGTATTTGAAGCCACCAGGCCGGCCAAATGCCCTGGCTTACAGATCCAATCAAGCCTGCAAGGAAGGCGATTAGTATACAAAGGCTAAATCGGTTTGGCATTGCCCAGAAAGCTATTGAGGGTACGCGACGCTAGTCGCGCTCGGAGTGACTCGACAGCGCGCTGTCTTGGCTTGGGGTTGAATTCGCGAGCCCTTGGAGTTCAAGAGGGAGGTCAGCGATGCGCACCACTAAAAAGAGCTGCGCTTGGCGCGCGTCGGCTCGGATAACGTCGAAGCGTAGCCCCGAGAGAAGCACATAATCTCCTCGACGGGGCACGCGACCTAGTTGCTCGGTAATGAGGCCGCCCAAGGTGTCAAACTCCGCATCGCTAAACTGGGTTCCAAAACTTTCGTTAAATTGAGCAATGGGGGTAGCAGCCTTGACTCGAAACTTTCCCTTAGTCGAAGCGCCCTCAGATGCAACAATGTTGTCGCTTTCTTCATCAAAGTCGAATTCGTCTTCAATATCCCCCACGATCTGCTCGAGTACATCTTCAATGGTAATCATGCCGGCAACACCACCATACTCGTCGACGACGATGGCCATATGATTACGATTAATTCTAAAATCTCGCAAGAGCACATTGAGGCGCTTCGATTCTGGAATAAAAACGATGGGTCGCAAAAGGGGCCGAAGATCGAGATCAGGGTCGGCAATGAGTCGAAGTAAGTCCTTGGCATGGGCGATACCAATAACTTTGTCGCGGCTGTCCTCGACCACCGGAAAACGGGAGTGGCCGGTTTCAATCACGGTAGGTAAATATTGCGCGGCACTTTGGGCGATGTTGATGATATCCATCTGCGAGCGGGGGACCATCAAATCTCGGGCGCTCAGCTCAGAGACTTGCATCACACCCTCAATCATGGAGAGCGCGTCGGCATCGATCAGGTCTTGTTGCTGGGCGTGGCGAATGACGGCCAACAATTCACTTCGATCTTCCGGGGATCGCACCAAAAGCGAGCTCAGGCGTTTGAGCAAACTCGGTCTATGCGTCTCGCCTGCGGGTTCTTCAGAATTAGCCACGTCATCTTTAGGGGTGATAGGACCCCCTATCTTAGCGCAGACCGGGTTATTCGCGAGACTTCGCCTCAGCCTAGCCGGTCATCAGGGCTGTGGAGCAGATAGGGGTCGGAAATCCGAAAGCGTTTTAGAATTTTGCGCTCGAGACTCTCCATTACCTCGGCTTGGCTGTTGTCCAGATGGTCAAACCCGAGTGCATGGAGACTTCCATGCACCAAGAGATGAACAAAATGATGTTCTAGAGTCTTTCCCTGTTGCCTGGCCTCTTTTTGTACGACAGGTATGCAGATAGCGATATCGGCTTGTAAAGCTTGGCCGGGTAGGGTCGGATATTCAAAGGTGAGGACGTTGGGCGCATAGGCCTTACTACGGTGGGCGCGATTCAAGGCTTTAGCTTCCTTGGCGTCGCATAGGCGCAGGTTAATCATCGCTCCATGTCGAAGAGGTTTTTTGCTGGCCGAGAGACTCGCCAAGAGCACTCGTCGTAGTCGCACGCGCGATATTGGGCAACTATCGATACCTGAGCCTAAACTCAGATCCAAGCCAAGTGCGAGCGACTTAGGAGCGTTAGGTTTGCGACTGCTCATAGGCCTTCACAATACGACCTACCAGTGGGTGACGAACCACGTCATCACTCGTGTAATAAGTAAAGGCAATGCCCTTCACGCCTTCAAGAATACGCAGAGCCTGCACCAGGCCCGAGGTTTGGCCTTTGGGAAGATCGATTTGTGAAGGATCGCCATTGATGACCGCCTTCGAGCCAAAGCCTAGGCGGGTTAAGAACATTTTCATTTGTTCAGAGGTGGTATTTTGCGCTTCATCCAAGATGATGAATGAATTCGCGATGGTACGGCCGCGCATGTAAGCAAGCGGCGCAATCTCAATCATTTGTCGCTCGAGCAATTTCACGGTGCGTTCGAACCCCATCAACTCATAGAGCGAGTCATAAAGCGGGCGTAAATACGGGTCAACCTTTTGGCTGAGGTCACCCGGCAAAAAACCTAGGCGCTCGCCCGCTTCAACGGCAGGCCGAGTGAGCACAATGCGCTCGACCAGACCACGCTCAATCGCATCTACGGCGCAGGCAACGGCCAGGTAGGTCTTGCCGGTCCCGGCCGGCCCCACGCCAAAAGAAACATCGTGATCGAGGATATGTTGCACATATTGGTTTTGACGGGGTGTGCGACCTCGTAGATCTGCCTTGCGAGTCTGAAGTCGGGGCGTTTCCGCGCCGCTCTCAAGAGGCGCGGGTGCTTTAATGGCCAATCGAACCGATTCAACGGAGAGTGCGTCTTTTGCCTGATCGTAAAGATACTTCAAGCTGTTGGCCGCGGCCTCTGCCTCGCTATGAGTGCCGCTGACTCTCAGCCACTCTCCGCGCCGGACGATTCGAACGTCGAAGCGCTGTTCAATTTCGCGCAAGTTTTGATCAAGCGGGCCACAAAGATTAGCCAACCTGCGATTGTCGAAGGGATCAGGTGAGAATTCGATTTCTCTTGTAGGTGCGGACAACAATAACCTTTAGAAGTGGTGAGCCAGAAAGGATAGTTTAACTCCTGGTTCAGAGTCTAAAGCGGGCGCGTCGATTTATCGCTTGAATACTGCCACGCCGTCAATTTTAGACTGAGTCGATCCAGGACTCAAGGTGTAGCTTAGCCCAAGTCGCTGTCCTTGCGCCCCAAACAGTCCTCCGGAAATACTCGCTGAGCAATTGCTGCCACCTTGGCAGGATGCACCCGTGAGTCCATTGTTAAGGTCGGCAGAGAAGCTATATGAGCTATTTAAATGCACCTGACTATGCTGGGGCTGAGTTACCCCGCCATTGGTGCTGATGCCATAGGTATTTCCGTTGATGCTCACTTGCGCGGAGAGCCCCACCTTGGCAGCTTGGCCCGGACCAAATTGCACGACAGCTTGCCCCGTAAAAGTTCCTGGGGCGGCGTTGCCGCTTCGATCTGTTGGCTTGGTTGCCCCCAAAAGATCGTAATTAAAGGTACCTGTGGTTGGCACGCTGACTACCGGCGTTCCGACGAGGTAATGCATACCTTGATTCTGATTTAACGTGACCGGTGCGGCTAGACCGAAGACGGTGAGCTTTGCGGTGCCATTGGTCCAACGTCCCCAAGAAATGATGTTGTCACTGCCAGCTTCCGCAAAATTTGCGGTGCCGGATGACAAGCATGCCGACTCGGGACACAGTCCATAGGATTTCAATCGATTCTGGGCGTCCAATGCAACTTCAGTGCTTGAAGCAACTGTCGCGATACTGGTAAGGATCGGTCCGTTGCGAAGCTCTAGTCTCCAGTTACTTGGCGTCGTGAGCGGGGTCGGCGCTGGAGTTGGGCTCGGTGCGGGTGTGGGCGCCGGAGTTGGGGCTGGGCTTGGAGCCGGTGTAGGTGCAGGCGTTGGAGCGGGGCTTGGTGCGGGCGTAGGTGCTGGAGTTGGAGCTGGGCTCGGTGCGGGTGTTGGTGCCGGAGTTGGAGCCGGGCTCGGTGCGGGTGTAGGTGCCGGAGTTGGAGCTGGGCTTGGTGCGGGTGTTGGCGCAGGAGT
>JANOPA010000123.1:0-3188 GCA_031421635.1 Betaproteobacteria bacterium
ATAGTTCGAAAGACGCTTTTTGCTCATCCACAGTAGGGTGATTTGGCCCTCGGCCAGCAACCTCGGCCAATTGACCGGGCCGGTATCGAACATATTTGGCATGACCTCTGTGGAGGCTAAACGTATGAAGGATCGGTGATACCCCCAGAGGTGTAACAGATACTTGGCCTTGCTTGGAAAGTCGCAGACACATGCCTTTTAGCCACCCAGTGTAAGCATACATTGCGGGCATTCCAATGAGTAAGCCACCGCTCAGTGCATTCGCCTGAGTTACGAGCATTGGTCCAATTCTGAAATATTGCTTCATGATGCCTTCAACCAAATGGCACAAGCCACTGTCAATTCACTCCATCGCTGAAACTCATGCCGACTAATTGGCCCCAAGGCAGTAGTCAACGTAAAGTCGGCAAGCTCAGAATAGCGACTATCGCTGAATAGGGCGGAGTTTTTTATCCAATCAGTAACGACATGGTCGTCATTCAATAATGTGGTAGGTGCTTGATCGAGTAAAAATAAATCTCGAAAACTCAGCAGACGAATACATGCCCGCTCTAATAAAGGTTCAAGCACTTGAAGAATATGCGTTTGACGAGATGCGTTATTCGCGGCCGCTGCGTGTGGCTCAAAAAGTCGATCAACTTGGCGCTCACTCAACTTTAGACGCGCAATTAATCGACGAGGCGTCTTTACATATTTCAACAAGCTTTCAGGTGATTGAGAGGGTGCAATCCATGGGGCGTTGATCGGATGACGTATGTATCCCGATCGATCCATCATGATCGATGCAACATTGCGAGCGTTTGCCCCACCGTATTCTGCGGTTCTCCGGTGCCAAAGTAGGTCTGCGGCCTTAGAGGCGGCTAGTTGACTTAGGCCTCCGATACTCGTGAGAGGAGTCAAACTCAAATACTGATTTTCAGCACATTCAAAAAGTAGCTGATGCGACAAGGCGCCTACGTATGTTGGAAATCGCTCACTAGGAAGGGGTAAACTCTGCGAGTTGCTTAATTTCCAAAACCAATCAACGTTTGGATTCACGGCGATCAAGTCGCTCACCTGGAGATGAACTGACTCTACGCTGACAGTTGCTTCCCAAAACCAACGCTGTCCGACTAACACTGCATTTGTTACTGAAATTCGACGTGTCTGAAGCTCACTACCGACTACCCAATCTGTTTGACGAAGATCGGAAGGCACGAATGCATCCACCTGCGAATCTGGGTTTCTTGTTTTTTGTAAATGGGTCACAAGCTTCGGAACCACTTTCCCGGCTTTCGCCAAAAATCCCTCAATTACATCCTGATACTTTTCTCGAAAACTCGCAGGCCTTGCCTCTAGCGCCGATAATAGCGCCCCCGCATCACGCGTATCCTCACAAGCAATGACAAGAAACTGCAAGAAATTTGGCGCTTCCGCTTTTGTCAAAGTAATCGCATAGCGACTACCCTGTGCCGATAGACAAAGCTTTTTCAACAATTCAGTAAGCAACTTATCGGTCTCAGCCTGTCCGGCAGAACTCTTCGTTAAGCTGCGCAGTGCCTCGACTAGCGACGCGAAATTCATGCCGCCTGCGATATACACATCCAACGCTGTGGGTTGATCGTTCTTTACACTCGCTTTTGCCACAGCAATTCCCTATTAATCTTTAAGCCAGCGTTTAAGCCGCACATCAATCTCTGCCCGAGGCAATCGGCAACGGGGATGATCGGCTAGAAATCGAAGGCCGGTCGAAAGTTGCTTGCGACTGGAGGCACCCGATGCCAACATTTCGTCCATTAGCCACAACACACCGTGACACTCAATGGCGAGCGACTCGGCAACTTGGCGAAGCGCTTTATCGCCCGACAATAAAGAGTAGTTCGGACGGGTCGCCAAAGCAATAGCAAAGCAATCTGGCAGAGATAGCGCCTTTATCGTCCGATGGCTGTTTTGGGCAAGCTGCAACTCTTCTGAAGAAAGAGCTTCGATCTGCAGCCCCATATTCAACATGCCGAGATCATCCTCGCCAAACTCTCGTTCGAAGAGCAAGTCGGGCATGACAAACTCATGTCCGCAATGGAACGCAGCGGCTAGGAGATCAGCTCTCTCAAGATCAATCATCACGCTGGTATCCGAAACAAGGATTCGCAGAACATTTGATCGCTCAAGCCGCTATGGGCGCGCGCTGAGCGCGGCCCTTCAAAGCACTATGCCCACTCATTCGACGATTTAATTCGCGCGCAGATATTTGCAAAGCCTCGGCGGCTTTTGCCTCAGAAATCAATTGTTCCGAGACGGCGAAATAGCACATTCTTTCCAACTGTTGCGGTGAGTCCATGAACGTGGCGAAAGGCTCCGCGGTGTTCGCATCATTTAATCCCTCGGCTTTCAGTTCAGCCCAGAGCGACTCGTACAAGGCTTGGGAGATGAGATCCACTTGTCGGCAACGTACAACCATGGCCGCCAAGCTGACACGAAACTCTCGCTTTAATTCAAATAGTTCTCCAAGGCTCAAAGCGCTTCTTCGCCCACCAACCCGGAAACTAAGATAGTTTGCGTTCACTAAGAAGGCACCTGCAAACCGGTCGCTAGCCTTTTCTTTGAAAGCTGGTTTTGCTTCTGCTGGAAAACGCAATATAAGGTGTGCAAGCTCGTGAGCGTAAGTAAATCGCTGACGCTCTGCGTTTTGATTTTTATTGACCACGATGACCGGCACAATGAGGCGCTTTGGTCCACGAACCATGGCCTTAGTACCCGAGAAAGCCGCGGGTAAATCCAAAGGAAGTAACTTTACTGCGCGACCCTCAAGTGTGTTGGCCATTGAAGCTACAGGGCCGTCTCCGAGTGCCCATAAAACACGAAGGCGATTGGCCGCATCCTCAGCCTGCTCAATTGAACGAATCGCAAATTCGCGGCCTTGTGGGGCACGCCAATGCATACGCTCAATAATTAGTAAGGTCTCGATATCTACATGACGTTGTACTTGGTCCAGTATTTTGGCTTCGATGCTGCGATCCAACTTCGCACCATGTTCGCCTCCGTGTCGGAAATCAACGCCATCCAAGGTTACCGCATCGTCACTCAAAAGATATTCGGGTGTGACGCCTAGTGCCGCGGCGAGAGACAGCAAAATTGTGGAGCTTGGCATCATCACGTCATTTTCATAGCGACCGATGGCCTGAGCAGAAACCTGCCCATTCATGCGCTCT
>JANOPA010000124.1:0-71833 GCA_031421635.1 Betaproteobacteria bacterium
GTAAAACTGACTAACCCTATCGCGAATTTGTCGGTCCCCTCAGAAGGGTGGGAGCAATCTTCGCTGCGTCGCAAATTTATCCAGGCAGGGCTTCGAAACCCGGCTGCACCGAGTGTTTTTTTTGCAATCAAGACGATGTCCGCTTTTGGCCTACCGTTTTTTATTTGGTTGGCTAAAAACTCATTTGGTTGGAAAATCGCATCTGAGGAATTGGCCTTCCTAATGATGATCGTAATGATCGTTGGGTTTTACGCCCCCAATGCGTATGTAGATCGACTGCGAGAACAGCGCCAATTGGAACTTTTTCAGAGCTTCCCGGACGCTTTGGATTTGATGACCATAAGCATGGAAGCAGGCCTCGGGATGGATCAAGCCATAAGCCGAGTTGCTAAGGAAATTCGGCTTCAAAGCCCCGTACTTTCTGACGAGCTTGAGCTTTTTACGATGGAAGTTCGAGCAGGTGCCAATCGACAAACGGGCCTTCGCAACCTTGCCTTGCGTACTGGTGTTGAAGATATCGACAGCTTAGTAGCCATGCTTATTCAATCGGAGCGATTCGGTACTAGTGTGGCCGATGCTTTAAGGGTTCACTCGGGCACGCTACGGATTAAGCGACAACAAAGAGCGGAAGAAATGGCTGCAAAGGTGGCTATCAAGCTGGTTTTCCCCCTTGTTCTTTGTATATTTCCATCCATCCTAATTGTCGTAGTCGGACCCGCGATTATTCAGATAGGTAAGATTTTTGGTCAGATTTTTGGATCGTAATCGATAGTAGTGTTGAATTGAGTTGCTGTTTTGTAATGCCGAAGGAGTCATCATGAATGCACGTTACGTTGGAGTTTTAGGTGTCCTCTCTATTTCGATTTTAAGCGGCTGCGCGTCCTGGGTAATGCCAAGCGCTAATGGTGATCTCGCCTCACGGCCTGCTTTCAGAAATCGTGCAATTGCTGACAGCACTAAGTCGACTGCATCGGAAAAGGCAGAGGCCCACTATGCTTTGGGAAAATCTTTCGTGACCGAAAAAAAATGGCAGCTTGCCATGAAGGAATTCAACCTCGCTTTAGACTTTCTACCGACTCATGTCGACGCAGCTAATGGCAAAGGTTTGGTTTTGGCAGAGCGCGGTTTTTATCAGGAAGCTTTGATTACCTTAGAGGCTGCCCTGGAGCTTAGATCCGATTCGGCGGTGACGCGAAGCAATTTGGCCTATATTTTGCTGAAATTAGATCGGCTTCTTGAGGCTGCAAAAATGATGCGTAGTGCCTACGATCTTGATCCAAAGTTGTCGGTTATTAGGTCAAACTGGGTTGAACTAGTTCGCAAGTCGCTTAACGATCCGCAGCAATCGGCCGACCTCAAGCAATACCCCTTGGGAACGTCGCCTTTTGCGCTGAAAAGTCCACAGATCACTCCGCAAATTGCGCGAGAAGTTGCAATGACGATAAACCAAGCGGCTGTGAGGCATACAGCAGTGATTAATATTCCCGACTTTCCCGTTGTCTCCGAAGCTACTCCGGGCCCTGTCGCGGTCGCAGCGGCAAGCGAGGCCGGTAACCCGGAACCAAGATCGTCCGAGTCTAGTGCCACTGTTGTTAACTTGAATTACAACTCAATGCAAAGTTCATCCGTGCCTTTTCGACAGGCTGAGACTTTCTCGCCGCCCGTTGCGAATGTCCGAGAGAACACCTTGGTGATGGTGGAGCCACCGAAGGCGCCCGAGGCCACTCGAGTAGTAGCGCGAGTGGAGGTTGTAAACGGTAACGGCACACCGGGGGCTGCAGCTCGCTATGGGCGCACTCTTAGCGGTCAAGGTCTTAAGGTGATCAAGCTCACGAATGCAAAATCTTTTGCTCAGGAAGGCAATGTTGTGTACTACCAGCGTGGGCAGAGCGGGGTGGCTCGCGCGATTGCGAGTGAGCTTCCCGGCAATGCTGTATTGATTCAAGTGGGTCGGTCCCCTGGCTTTGACGTTCGGGTGATTCTTGGACGTTCGGTAAAACGAACAATGATTTGATGGGCCCCAGTTGGGCTAAGTTTGCGCTAGGGTAATTCGTCTAATAAGGATAGAGAGTCATGAGGAATATGTTGAGCTGTTTTGAGGGAGTAGGTCTCCTAAAGTTACTGGGTGCAGGTGCAGCGATCACTTTGACGCTGCTCGGATGCAGTGCTGGAACAGACCTCTCGGGTAATACAGTTGCGACAGCAAACTCTAATACCAATAACGCGAGCATTGTTTTAAATTTGATTGATGTTCCAAGCAACACGGATAAGAACTCGATTTCCTTGAGTTCTTCAACACAGTTACGAGCAGTCTTAAAGGACGCAAGTGGCAGACCGCTACCCAATCAAGTGGTCCGCTTTGTCCCAGAAGCCAAAGATATTCTCGTTCTAACACCCGCCGGATCGGCGCTTACAGATGAGAACGGCGTTGCCAGTGTTTTTGCGGCTCCTGCGGGAATTACCGTTGCGGGTGCGTATTCAGTTAGCGCCGAAGCTTTGGTCTCGGGTTCGAGTTACAAGGCCACTCGTAATTTTAGTATCGGCGTTAATAATGTGTCGATTAGTGCTTTGACTGTGAGCAGCCCGGTAATCTCGGCGTATGGAACAACGACAATTTCCGCAGCGGTAGCGGGCTTACCTGCGGGTACTACGGTCAAGGTCGCGTTTAGTTCAACTTGCGGCAGTAATGGACGGGCAACGGTTACTAGTATTTCGGATACGATAAAAGGCGTTGCTACGGCAACCTACAAGGACAACGCTTGTGCCGGTGCAGACACGATCACGGCGACGGTTCAAGGAACAAGTGTTTCGTCTAACGCAATCGTAACGTCCAATGCTCCAGCAATTGCCAATATTGGTTTCGTGGCAGCATCTTCTCAAACCATCATTTTGAAGGGAACCGGGGCTGCAGGTGCGTCCGAAATATCCGTCGTGAAATTTAGAGTTTTTGACCAAAGCGGTCAGCCTTACAATGTACCCACGTCAGTGACGTTTAGTCTTTCAACTTTTACCGGCGGCTTACTTCTTGATAATACGGCTGGTAGCGTGACTAAATCGTCCAATGGGTTCGGTGACGTCGATGTTGTGGTTTCTGCGGGTAGTGTGCCTACACCAGTGACGGTGAAGGCATCGATTACTGATCCTGTGTCTGGAGTCATCCGTACTACCGAATCAATCAAGCTCAGCGTCTCGACGGGACGACCCACTCAAGACTTTTTTTCGCTATCTGCCACAGCTTATAACATTGAAGGCTGGAATTATGATGGCACTAAATCGATAGTCACTGCGCGGGCTGCAGACCGTCTCGCTAATCCCGTACCAGATGGTACTTCCGTAAGTTTTGTCGCTGAGGGGGCAAGTGTTGGAGCCGCTTGTCAGACTAGTGGTGGGGCGTGCAGTGTTGATTTCCTAAGCCAAGAGAGGCGTCCTCGCCAAGGGGTGGGCAGTCCGCCAACTTCAATTGCTCGCACCTCTGCCGGGCGCGTTACTTTACTTTCTTATGCCATTGGCGAGGAGAGTTTCTTGGATCTTAATGCCAACAATCTTTATGATGCTGGCGAGCCATTTAGTGATTTAGGTTCTATCTTCATCGACAACCTGGAGACGGCCTCCTATGACATCAATACTCACCAAGTGATTCCGTTTTCTAATCCAGGAGTAGCTTGCGTTAATCCTCCGGTTGGAGTGTTCAATGTTCCGAGTATTGCTGCAACTTGCGACGGTAAGTGGGGAACGGCTCAAGTTCGACGTGCTGCCGTGTTCGTGCTTTCTGGCTCAACCGCTTATTTGGCTGCATCGTCTAATGGTGCTCCCGCGACCTATGGCGCAAATTCATTGAATTTTAACTTGGTCCTTCCCTCGAATAGTTGTTCAGCAATTGTGCCGTTTTTTGTTCAGGATGAAAACGGCAATCCCATGGCCGCCGGAACGAAAATTGAAGTAGACGGTTTTGGCGCGACTGATGTTATCTCCATAATTGGATACAGCCCAATCGCAGATTCCGTTGCCCGTGGTGGGTCACCGAATTTTTTGGCTGTCACTGGTGTCCGTGACACGGTTTCCAATGCTTGCCGAGGCAAGGGCACGTTAAGGGTTCTAGTAACATCAACCAAGGGATTGGTAACCGCTTTCGCGTTTCCAATTACGTTGGGTCCATAGTGCGAAGAACTCTCGATTTTTATTTCTATTTGAACGCAAGAGTAGACCCGCATCATTGAAAAAGGGGTTGCCCGAGCTACATTGGTTGGCTGGCGGTTTTTTTTCCTCGGCTAACTTCGAGATACGTTAAGTTAATGGCTTCTTCGGAAGCCATTTGTTTTTGGAATTTGGCGCCAGTGAGTAGAAAATACGTGCAACCGCACATGTCGACGTCGATTGATAGATGAACGTAATCCCAAAATGGACAAAATGGAATGTCTCCTCTGGGCCCGATTTGTCATTTGCTGGACAATAGGACCTTCAAGCGCACATCCAAGTTCGAATGCAATGGCGAGAGCTATGCGCGTCCATTATTTTGCGTCAAGCTTAGGGCCCTTTCAATGACCACCAACCTCCAAGAATTCCAAAGAGCCCAAAAAGTCCTGGTAGGAGGCGTGAACTCCGCCGTCCGCGCCTTCAAAGCAGTAGGCGGCACCCCCCGCTTCATCGCCCGCGCCCAGGGTGCCTACATGTGGGACGTAGAAGGCAAGCGCTACATCGATTACCTCGGCTCCTGGGGCCCGATGATCGTCGGCCATTCCCACCCGGAGGTACTGGCTCGAGTACGCGCCGCTGCGGAAGATGGGCTGTCCTATGGCGCGCCGAACGTAATGGAGAGTGAATTAGCCGAGGCCATTTGCGAGATATTTCCTCATGTGGAGAAGGTGCGCTTTACCAGCTCGGGTACCGAGGCGGCCATGTCGGCCTTGCGCCTCGCTCGTGGTTACACCAAGCGCACCAAGATTTTAAAGTTCGAGGGCTGTTATCACGGCACGGCGGACAGTCTATTGGTGAAGGCGGGTTCCGGTGCCCTGGCGTTTGGTACACCCACTTCGGCTGGCGTTCCTGAGGATTTGGCCAAGCACACCTTGGTGGCGCAGTTTAATGATCTGGAGTCGGTCGCGGCGCTGTTTAAGCAGCATGGTGACGATCTGGCTTGCGTGATGGTGGAGCCGGTGGCGGGCAATATGAATTTGATCTTGCCTAAGCCTGGGTTCTTGCAGGGTTTGCGGGATATTTGTACTCAGTACGGAACGCTTTTGATCTTTGATGAGGTGATGTGCGGCTTCCGGGTGGCCTTGGGCGGGGCACAGGAATATAGCGGCGTCACGCCCGACCTTTCCGCCTTTGGCAAGGTGATTGGTGGCGGTATGCCCGTGGGTGCAATTGGTGGCCCGGCCAAGGTAATGGACATGATGGCGCCGCTTGGGCCGGTGTATCAGGCCGGTACCTTGTCGGGCAACCCGATTGCGATGGCGGCGGGCTTGGCCACGCTCAAGCTGATTCGTGCGCCGGGCTTCTTCACTAATGTGAGCGCGCGTTGTGCCACGCTGGTGGCGGGTTTAAACCTGGCTGGGCAAGAGATTAAGCAGGCCAAGGGGATTGATTTTTGCGCCAAGAGTTTGGGCGCGATGGCGGGTATTTTTATGCGGGCAACGCCGCCTGATAGTTTCGCTGAAGTGCAGTCTCAAAACGTTGAACGCTTCAAGCAGTTTTATCATTTGATGTTAGATCAGGGCGTGTATCTGCCGCCTTCGCCGGTGGAGGCTTTCTTTTTCTCCTCGGCGCATTCCGATCAGGATATTGAAGACACAATTCAGGCTGCTCGCACAAGCTTGGCGAAGCTCACTTAGTCGATCCACCGTCCGCGCCTGCGTATTCCGAAGCTTGGGATCGGGCCTCGGCTGGATGCGTCAATGAGCCGACCTTCATCACAACCACTTCCGCTCTAATCCGTTTCGAGAACTAATATGGCTGTCATCAACTACATCACCCAAATTCAATTCGACTTCGGCGCGATCAAGCTCCTTAAGGCAGAGTGCGAGCGAGTTGGCATCAGCAAACCCTTGATCGTGACCGATGCCGGTGTCAAGGCGGCTGGTATTTTGCAAAAGGCGCTGGATGCACTGGTTGGCATGAACGTCACGGTGTTTGATCAGACGCCGTCCAACCCCACTGAAGGCGCAGTACGGGCCGCCTCTGAGTTGTATAACAAGCAGGGCTGCGATGGCTTGATCGCCTTAGGCGGTGGCTCTTCTATTGATTGCGCCAAAGGCGTGGCAATTCTTGCAACTCATGGCGGTGTGCTCAAAACCTACGCCACCATTGAAGGCGGCACCCTCAAGATTACCGATAGAGTGGCGCCCTTGATCGCGGTACCGACGACCAGTGGTACCGGTAGCGAAGTGGCACGTGGTGCGATTGTGATTGTGGATGATGGCCGTAAGCTCGGCTTTCATTCTTGGCATCTTGTTCCCAAAACGGCCATCTGCGATCCTGAACTCACCTTAGGCTTGCCCGCTCGCTTAACCGCAGCCACCGGGATGGACGCTGTCGCGCATTGCATGGAAACCTTCATGGCGGCGCCATTCAACCCGCCCGCGGATGGCATCGCTTTGGACGGCCTGCAAAGGGCTTGGTGTTACATTGAGCGCGCCACCCAGGATGGCTCGGATCGCGAGGCGCGTTGGCATATGATGAGTGCCAGTATGCAAGGGGCGATGGCTTTTCAGAAGGGGCTGGGCTGTGTGCATAGCCTGAGCCATAGTTTGGGAGGCGTGAATCCGGGCTTGCATCATGGCACGTTGAATGCGATGTTCTTGCCTGCCGTGATTCGTTTTAACAGCGAAGTAGACAGCATGCGCCAAGAGAATCGTTTGCAGCGCATGGCACACGCGATGGGCTTGAGCTCAGGAGGCGATGTGGGTGAGGCGATTCGCGATATGAACGCTCGTTTGAACCTGCCTTCGGGTTTGGCTGAAATGGGTGTGAAGAAGGATTTGTACCCTAAGATTATTGAAGGTGCTTTGGCGGACCATTGCCATAAGATGAATCCAAGAATCGCAACGCCTCAAGACTATGAGGCACTGCTGGCGAATTCAATGTAGTGACTTTTCATAGGCGTAAAATCAAGCCTACGGTTACGCTCAAAAAAGCTTTGGCGAGCAAACTGGAAAGTCAACCGCAAATTAGCCAAGAGCCAATCCTATAAATATATATTAGCAATCACGAGGCTCAAGAAACAAGATGGCGATTTATCAACTCGGCGACAAGACACCTAATATTCACCCAGAGGCCTGGGTGGCGGAGGAGGCTGTGGTCATCGGCCAGGTGACGATTGGTGCCCGTGCATCGGTGTGGCCAGGGGCCGTCATACGCGGTGACAATGAGCCCATCGTGATTGGCGAAGGGAGCAATGTGCAAGAAGGCGTCGTGCTTCATGCCGATCCGGGCTTTCCGCTCACCATTGGCAAGAACGTGACCATCGGACATCAGGCGATGGTGCATGGCTGTACTGTAGCCGACGGCGTCTTGATCGGCATTCAGGCGGTGGTGTTGAATGGTGCCAAGATTGCCGAGGGCTGCCTGGTGGGAGCGGGCGCCGTGGTGACTGAAGGCAAAGAGTTTCCGGCGGGCACGATGATTTTAGGTGCGCCTGGAAAGGTGGTGAAGGAAATGAGTGCTGAGCAATCGGGGCGTCTAGCTTTTATCGCGCAAAATTATGCGGACCGTCAGGCCTATTACAAAATCCACTTAAAGCGGGTGGATAAGTAGGGGTCGCGCCGAGCTCCCAACCGTTAAGTCAGAAACTCGGCTAACCGCTATCTTTTTTCGGCACCTCAGCACCGAATCAATCAAGCCCCGTCTCTCGCGGGCCTTGCCGAATGACCTCTCTCTCACACTGCCTCTTACAAAATGCCTGTCTCCTGGCCGGCGGATTTGCGGTGTGGCAGGCGTTCCCTGGAATACTCCCCAGAGCGACGCTTTGCCGAGTACCCCATTGCCTTTTTGGCAGGGGCTCGCGTATTTTTTCGCGTGGACTCGTCATGGGCTGTACCTTATTGGAAAGGCCTCGCAAAGTGTTGCAAATACAGACCGGTGGCCGAGTGAAGGTCATTGGACGGTCACTCAGCTCGCTACGCGCTCTAGAACCATAAATTTTCAGACTGAAAAACACCTTTGAAATCGGCTGCTTTACTGGTACTTGGTGCGGGCATTGTATCGGCGCTGCACACCGGTAAAGTGCCGGCTGCCTTGACGTTGATTCAAGCGGAATTTGGCATGAGCCTGGTGTTGGCGGGCACTTTGATTTCGCTCCTGCAAATGTCCTCGGCTTGTATTGGCTTGTTTGGCGGAGCTCTGGTGGATCGCTTCGGTCATGCTCGGAGCATGGTGGCAGGCTTGCTCCTGCTCGGCGCGGGAAGCGTGTGGGGAGGCCTTGCAGACAGCGCCTACAGCCTGCTTGCAAGCCGTGTGCTGGAGAGTGTTGGCTTAGTGTTTACGGTGCTCCCAGGTCCGAGTTTAATGCGCGAAAAAGTGGCTCCTGCGCGCTTGATGGTTTGGCTGGGGTGGTGGAGCGCCTATATGCCGCTGGGGATGGGGGTTGGCCTCTTGCTAGTGCCCCTGGCGCCGAACTGGCGTTTCGCATGGTTCGTGATCGCCGCAATAAGCTTCGCTTGGGCGATCTGGGTTGCTTGGGCGTTGTTGCGCGCGGAGGGCACAAAGCGGAGCACAAAGTGGAGCACAAAGTGGAGCACAAAGACCGGCCTTACGACGCAGCCAAGCAGCATGCTGAACAACGCGCGCCGCACCATCAGTAGCTGGGGGCCCTGGCTATTAGCCATTGGGTTTTGCTTTTATGCCGCGCAATTCATGGGAGTGTTTGGTTTTTTGCCGACCATTTACAAAGAGGCTGGGGTGTCCGCAGCCATCGCAGGTGTGTTAACCAGTATCGGTGTTTTGGCCAATGCCTGGGGTAATGTGCGCGGCGGCAAAATGGCGCAAGCCGGGTGCCCGATTGACCTCACTATTTTGAAGTCTGCGGTCGCGATGATTTTCACGGCTTGGTTAATCTTTGCGGCACCGTTGAATTGGGTCCTTGCATCCGTGTTGGAAGGCGAGCGAGCCACGCAGGCGGGCTTCTGGTTACGCTACTGTGCCGTGCTGTGGTTCTCTGGCGCAGCCGGGCGAATTCCTGCTAGTTTCTTTAACCTCAGCAACCGTTTTGCTCCCGGTCCCGACGTGGTCGCAACCACCGTCGGCTTTATGCAGCAGGGCGGTGCCGTGGGGCAACTTATGGCGCCCGTGTTAATCGCATGGGTGGTCACGCAAACCGGCACCTGGAGCCACACCTGGTGGGTGACAGGTTCGTTCGCACTGGTATTGATAGGCTTTGGCCTGGCCATTGGCCGGGAGCTAAAGCGTCGCGCGCAAAGCGTTTGAATTGACCACGGCGGCGGATGGCGTGCAAGACGTAGGACATGTCCTTCTGTCGCCCAGCCCCCGAAAAAAAGCCTCAGTCAAGAGTCGACGGCGTCGGCCTCGGCCTCAGGCCATAAGCGAGGAAAAAGAAAACGCAAGGCGTGTAGCGGTAGGCCAAAGCGAACCTTGCCCTGAGGCGAATCCGATTTAAGCAGGCCGCGTTTGACCAGTGCCCCGAGTGCGTCAGTGGCGCTACGCTCACTCATGCTGAGCATGGCCTTGAATTCGCCTCGGGCGTTGATGCGAGGCCGCCATGGCGACCAATGCGGCTTCGCCGCGTCGAACTCCGCCATAAAAACTCGGCCAACGCGCAAGAAAGTCGGGCACCGTCTTGTACGCAGGGGCCACATGTAGGCCCACTTCCACCTCACGTTGGCGCCATTCGCCGGGCAAAATGGGCTCGCCCTCAGGAGTTTTCCGGCCAGCCGCTGTTTGGCTGCACGCGTAGCGTTCTGAGAAAAGTCTTTGTGCAAAGCTTGGTCAATTTGCCAAGTTCTTGGCGTTTGTAAACCCTTGATTTTAATATTATTTACGGCATTTTAGCCAAGAAGTTTGCGTACCTTTATGCCAACTCTCTAATCTTCGCCAAGCAGCTTCTTGGCCTGATCCGTGCTCAATGAAGACGCGGGTGGCGTCGCATTCGACGCACTTACCCGACGCCTGCGGCTAAGCACCCAAGCTAAGCCACCGCCTGCCAACAGCGCAAACGGGCCGCCCCAAAGCAAGTAGGTTGAGCTCTTCACTTCTGGCCTATAAAGTACAAAATCGCCATAGCGCGCAACCAGATAGTCTTTAATTTGAGAGTCGCTCTTGCCCTGTCGAATTTGCGCTTCGACTTCGCTGCGTAGATCGCGGGCAAGATCGGCATTGGAGTCGGCCAAGGTTTGGTTTTGGCAGACGAGGCAGCGCAATTCATGCCCGATGACTTTAAAGCGTTCTTCAACTTCGAGGTCGGTCATTGTGCCGGCTCCCGGTTGAGCTTTCCGAGCAGGGGAAGAAGCTCCTTTTCAATGCTCTGAACCGTAAAGGGGCCGATCTGCTTAAAGCGAATTTGGCCTTTCTTATCGATCAAGAAGCTCTCGGGCGCGCCGTACACTCCGAGGTCGATGACCGCTCGGCCAGGTTGATCCAAAATCACGGTGGCGAACGGATTGCCATGCTTGCCTAACCAGCCTTGCGCGGCCGTAGGAGCATCCTTCCAGGCTAGCCCAACAATCGGTACAGTTTTCGCAAGAGCCAATTGATTGAGCAAGGGATGCTCAGTCACACAGGCTGCGCACCAAGAACCCCAGACGTTTAAGAGCCAGACTTTGCCCTTCATACTTTCTGAAGACCAAAGCTCTGGGCTGGCTTGGCCCTCCAGGAGCACGGGCAACTTAAGCGCCGGTACGGGTTTGTCGATCATGACGGAGGGCAAGACGCGCGGGTCTTTATCCAGCCCCTTCAATAAAAAATAACCTAGCCCTACGAAGATTAGTAACGGTAAGGTAAAGCGCAGAATTTTACTCATACAGGCTTTGCCAAATTAGCAATTACTGCACCTGCACCTGCTCCTGCCGCTGCTCCTGCCGCTGCACCTACAGCCGCTGTTCCTGCTGTTCCTGCTGCAGCTCCCGCTCCCGCTCTCGCTTCAACGGGTTTAGCGCGGCGATAACGCTTGTCGGCCACGGCTAAGAAACCACCCATGGCCATGAGAATGCAGGCGATCCAAATGTAGTTGATGAAGGGTTTGACACTGATTCTTAGGGCCCAGGCCTGCTCTCCAACGGGCTCACCCATGGAGAGGTAAAAGTCGCGGGTGAGAGTGCGGTGAATCGCCGCTTCGGTCATGGCCTGCTTGCCTGCACGGTACACCCGCTTTTCGGGTTCCATTACGAAGTTTTTGCCATTGTCGGGCACATGCGTAATGCTAAAGCGACCGCGGATCGCGTCGTAGTTGGCCCCTTTAGTATCTTGCAGACTTTCAAACTTTACGCGGTAGCCGGAGATTTCGGTGCTTTGTCCAACGCTTAAGCGCAGCTCTTTTTCGCTTTCGTAAGATTTGACCAAGGTGACACCGAGCACAAAGATGGCAATACCCAAATGGGCCAGATGCATGCCCCACACCGAGAGCGAGTGAAGACGAAAGCGCGCCAGACTGAGCTTGCCATCATGGCCGCGCAATAGGGCCAGAGTGGTTACAACGACCGATGCGGCGATCCAAAAACCGAGACCTAAACCCAGGCTGACGAGAGGGCGAACGCGATCACCGCCGGTGACCATTCCGACAATTGCAGGGGTGACGAGTGCCGCCATGACGGTCACGCCTAGTGCCCAGCGAAGTTGCGTGGCCACTTCAGCCACACTGCCACTGCGCCAGCGTGTCACCGGTCCGACGGCCATCAAGAACAGCAAGGGTGCCATCAAGGGATAAAACACCGAATTGAAGTAGGGCGGTCCTACTGATATTTTGCCCTTGTCGAGAATGTCGAGGATGAGAGGGTAGAGGGTTCCGAGGAGCACCGCAGCAAGGGCCACCAACAGCAAAATGTTATTAGCGAGCAGCATCGATTCACGCGACATCAGTCCATACGATTGATCACTGCCGCGAATCATCGGTGCCCGCCAAGCGTAGAGCATCAAGGCTCCGCCGATGACGATGCCGAGGAAAATCAAAATAAACACACCTCGGCTCGGGTCGGTTGCAAAGGCATGCACGGAAGTCAAGACACCCGAACGAACCAGGAAAGTTCCAAGGAGGCTCAAGCTAAAAGCTAGCAAGGCAAGCAGCACCGTCCAGGTTTTGAACAGGCCGCGCTTTTCGGTGACGGCGAGACAGTGAATCAGTGCGGTCGTGACCAGCCAAGGCATGAACGAAGCATTCTCTACCGGGTCCCAGAACCACCAGCCGCCCCAGCCTAATTCGTAGTACGCCCAGAAGGAACCGAGAGCGATACCGAGCGTGAGAAAACACCAGGCAATTGTCGTCCAGGGCCTCGCCCAGCGCGCCCACGCGGCATCAAAGCGTCCGCCGAGAAGGCCTGCGACGGCAAATGCAAAAGCGACCGAGGTACCAACATAGCCCATGTATAAAAGCGGCGGGTGAAACACCATGCCAGGGTCTTGCAATAAAGGATTGAGGTCACGCCCATCGGCGGCGGGTGGGACTAGGCGATCAAAGGGGTTTGAGGTGAGCAGAGTAAACAGTAGAAAGCCCGCCCCGATCAGCCCGAGCACAGACAAAATTCTCGCCTTGAGAATGGGACTTAAGGTCTTGGAAAAACAGGCCACGGCCAGAGTCCAGACGCTGAGGATCACACTCCATAACAGGATCGAGCCTTCATGCGAACCCCAAGTGGCCGCAATTCGGTAGGGCAGGGGCAGTTGCGAGTTGGAGTGCTGCGCAATCAGTACGACCGAGAAATCATGCCCGATAAAGCCACCCATAAGGCAGCCGAATGCGAAGGTGGTGAGAACAAAGAGAGCGAGCGATGCAGGCATGCCCACCGCCATCCAGCGGTTGTTATTGGTATAGCTACCGACCATGGGGAGGACCCCCAATAACAAGGCGATGGCCAGGGCCAGGGCGAGCGAGAAATGTCCGAGTTCAATCCACATGGTGTGTTACTTCTTTGGTGCCTGTTGAAACTGACCGGGTACGCCGACTGGTTTGCCTGCTTTTTTTAAAGCTTCAGCGGCTTCGGGGGGCATGTAATTTTCGTCGTGCTTGGCGAGGACTTCACTCGCTTTGAATTGGCCCTCCTGGGTCACCATGCCTTGCGCCACAATACCGCGCCCTTCCTTGAAAAGGTCCGGCAAAATACCGGTATAGGACACGGTGATGGTCTTGGCGGTATCGGTGACCCGAAACGTCACCGAAGTTGATTGAGCTTCGCGCTTTAAGCTGCCCTCTTCAACCATGCCACCCAACCTGAAGGTTTTGCCCTTGGGCGCTTCGCCGCTGACGATTTGAGAGGGCGTAAAGAAGAACACCAAATTGCTTTGGAATGCGTTAAGGACTAAGGTGACTGCTACGGCGATTGCCGCCACACCGGCGGCAATCCAGATCATTCTTTGATGACGGGGCTTCATGGCTTTGCCTTCATATATTGGTCTTGACGAAGGCTTGCCGCGCCGGCGCTTCATTTGCGATGAGGCGAGCTTGTCCGAGCGCTCTGTGGCGACGCCGACGCAAGAAGGTGAGCTCGAAGAGAATGGCTAGTGCCAGCATGCCGTAGCTCGCCCAAATAAAATAGCCGTGACCACTTAAATCGAAAAGTGATGAGTTTGTCATGGTGTGTTTTTCAATGAATGATTGGAAGCAAGGATCTGCTTCACCCAATCGCTGCCCGCTTCACGCTCGATCATCAAACTTCGCACCCGGTGCAGGCTCACCGCGATGGCGTAGGCCCAAGCCGCAAGGGTCATGATCAACATGCCGCTCAGCATGGCGCTGGCCATTTTGGAAGTGCCGGGTGTAACGCTCGAACCCTGATGCAACGTATTCCACCAGCGCACCGAGTAGTAAATAATAGGAACGTTGATGGCTCCCACGATGGCCAGGAGCGAAGCGGCCCGGTCGGCTTTGCGGGGGTCGTCAATTGAGGCCTTGAGTGCCATGAAACCCAGGTAAAGAAATAGCAGAATGAGGGTCGAGGTAAGCCTTGCATCCCATACCCAATAAGTGCCCCAGGTGGGTCGTCCCCAAAACGCTCCGCTCCACAGTGCTACGAAGGCGAACATGGCTCCGGTCGGTGCGAGGGCTTCCGCCATTTGAGCAGATAAACGCGTGTTCCAAATGAGTGCTGCCGCTGACCAAGCCGCCATGACGAGGTAAATCACCATCGCCATCCAGGCGCTCGGTACATGAATAAAAATAATGCGGTAAGACTCGCCTTGTTGAAAGTCGGTCGGGGCGACGACAAAGCCGATATAGAGCCCAATGACGCACAGTATTGCCGCCAGCCAGCCGAAGATAGAGACAGCTTTCCCAGCGAGCGGGTAAAAACGGGCAGGGGATGCGAACTGAAAAATGGACATGGCGATACGGTTACTCCAAGGCGATTTTAACGGCTAATGCGCTGAACCATGGTCCCAGGAGGGTACTAAAGATTAAACCAGCCCCTAATAGCGAAAAATGAGCAGAAAAACCAAGCCCCGCGGCTTGTGCTTCGACCGCCCCTGCACCAAAGATCAAGACTGGAACGGTCAGCGGCAAAACCAGAAGCGCAAGTAAGGAAGCGCCGGCTCGCGTGCCTAAGGTGAGTGCAGCCGCAATCGCCCCTAGCCAGGACAAAATTGGCGTTCCCAAAAGCAGTGAAAGAACCAGAGTCTGTATTGCAGAGCCTGGCAAGCCAAATTGCAACCCGGCAAGAGGGGCCAATAAAATCACCGGTAACCCGGTGAGCACCCAATGGGCAATGACCTTACCCGTGATGAGGGCGGGAAGCGGAGCGTTCGAGAGAACGAGTTGTTCCAGGCTGCCGTCGCTATGGTCGAGGGCGAACAGCCTGGGAAGGGCTAAAAGGTTGGCTAATAGGGCGGCGACCCACACAATGCCTGGAGCAATGGTCGATAACAGTTTTTTGTCGGGGCTAATCGCTAAAGGAAATAAGCTCGTGACGAGTAAGAAAAAAACAATCACTAAAGCCAGTTCTGCCAAGGAGCGCGCCGCCAGTGCGAAGTCACGTCGCATGGCCCAGGTGATGGCATGAAGCGCGCTCACGTTCTGAGGTGCTTTTGTATTGGGCACGCTTGGATCGACACGGGCTCGATTCACGCTTCGCCCAGATCAATGGTGAAATGAGCGGCTAGCTTGGGAATGTCCTGATGTGTGGCGATCAGGGCTAAGCCGCCACTTGCCAGATGTTTTTCCAGAATGTTTGCGAAAAGTATTTGACCCTGCTGGTCCAAAGCTGTGCTGGGTTCATCGAGGAGCCAAATTGGGCAGGGCGACAGGATTAGTCGCGCCAGGGAAACTCTGCGTTTTTGACCGGCGGAAAGCCTCGCAAAACTCAGCTCGGCCTGCTCTGCGATTCCGACCGCGTGCAGCGCTTGGTCAACGCTTTGGGTCGAGGCTCCACCGTCGAGTTGTGCGCTCCACACCAGGTTCTCATACGGGGTAAAGCTATCTTTCCAACCGGTAAGGTGACTCTGATAAAGCAGGCTCCCCTGTGTTTGAATTTGACCGAAAAGCGTTTTCGAGAGTCCAGCGACACAACGCAAAAGTGTGCTTTTGCCGCTTCCGTTGTGGCCACGTAAAGCTGCCCACTGCCCCGATGCGAGCTCGAGGTTGAGGCCCTCAAAGAGCGTGCGATGCCCCGCCCCACAGGCTACGCCCTTAAGCGCCAGGCAGGCTTGCGAGCGTGTTGGAGTCACGGGTGTTGTTGATCCACATTCAACTCAAGCACGCCCGTCCCCGGCTGAATCGGACCAATTCTGCCGAACCAGTCGCCAGTATTTTTTCCCGGTAAGCCAGATCGGCTTAAGTGAACTTCCAAGATCACGCTCCCGGCTTTGGAAAGCGGAGCCTGCGGGCGGAGGGACTGGGCGTCGCTCAAAGAGAAACTCAATGGCCACTGATCGACCAAGAAGTTTCGATCAATTTTGAGTGCTGCGATCGGCATTGACGGGCCCGCGCTTGAGTCCACTTGTCCTGTCTGTGCGTTGACTACGGGTGCCGACTTGATGCTTACAAAAATGGCTTTAACGTCCCTTAGCGCCTCGGCCGATTTTGCGTTGGCGGAGAGCATGATTTTACCGGCCAACACCGCCTTACCTGGACTCGGACTCGCCACTTGCGATGGGCGCTCGATAGCAGGTTGTGGCTTGGTGGTTAGCGGTGGCACCAGTGATTTTTCCGGAGTGATTGCTGTCGTAGAAGCACCCGCAGCAACGCCAATGCCGGGTGTTTTAAGTTGCTCATCGATTCTCGCGAGCAGGGGCATGAGCTGTTCCGCTTGCGGGGAACCTGGTGTCATTTGGGACAATAGCTGGCTTAGGTACTGTTTCGCTTGCGCAAGGTTGCCGGCGCGAAATTGAGCCGCGCCCATCATCGCTAAAGATTTCGGTTCAGTCGGGTCGAGCTTTAGTGCTTGACTCAAGAGCTCGGTCGGACGCCCGGCGAAATTACTGGCCTTGCTTAAAGCAAGTGCTTCGGCAAATTCTGCCAAGGTGCGCGCAGCTTCTCTACTTTGAGGTGGCTCAAGCGCGAAATGTTTCTCAAACGCGGCAACGGATTTTGGGATCTGATCCGTGTACTTGTACGCTGCCCCTAAAATAGCCCAAGCAGGCGCGTCCTTGGGGTTGCCTGCAACTTTTGCCTCCAGCTCGGCGATCATTTTGAGGGGATCTTGCGCATCCACTTCGGCCGCTTGGGTTGGCATGTGGTCGATGAGCTGGGGCATGCCTACCGTCATGTAGATGACGGCCGCCAAGCTCGCGCCGAGAACGCCTAGAGCTAAGGCGCTCTTGCGATTCACCGGACTGCGTCGCACAATTTCGGTTTCGCCAAATTCACGCGCAACCTCTTCGACTAAGTCTTCTTGCTGTTTTTGCGCCTCTTCCGCGCTGAGGCGACCGAGTTCCAATTCGGATGCGATCTCTTGGCGGCGATCTTTATAGACGGCAAGACGCGCCTGTTCGTCGGCCGTGACGCTTGTCTTTGTGGCAATGGCGGCATTCTTTTCGCCAACGCCGCCAGGCCGTTCAAGGGTGGCACCCACTCGCACAACCTCATTTATATGGGATCGCCAAAGAGGCCTAAGCACCCAAGCGAAGGCAATGAGGGTCAAAACCTCGCAAACAACAATAAACGCAATCACAGCAAACTACTCGCGCTCAGCCGTGCCGAAAGCGCATCCATAAAATATAAACACTCGTTGATTTGTGCCATTTCGACATATTCGTCAGGCTGATGGGCCACGCGTATTTGTCCGGGGCCACAAACCACCGTGGGAATGCCCACTTCTTGCAGCATGCCCGCCTCGGTGCCAAAACTGACGCGACCAAAACCCTGATGCCCGCACATCGGCATAAGGGCTTGCGCCAAATTCAGGTTGCCGCGCTCGTCAAGGCCGGGAGCATCGAGAATTTCATCGATCACGATCCGGCATTTTGGCGACACAGCCTTGGCGATTGGTTCGAGTTGAGTGCTGCAATAGGTTCGTATTTGAGCAACAATATCTTGCGCGTAGACACCCGGCAGAGCCCGAACCTCGAAGGTGAACTCGCAGTCTTTGGCGGTAATATTGTGAGCCGTGCCGCCTTGAATCATGCCCACATGAACACTGGTGTGTGGAAACTCAAAGCCGTCGTGACGTTCGGCGAGATTGAGCTTTTGTTGGAGCTTGTTGATAAAGACGATGACCTCGGCCGCCAACTCCACTGCCGACACACCCTGGTCGCGTAGCGACGAGTGCACCGAAAAACCTTGCACTTTGCAGCGAAAAATCGCCGCCCCCTTGTTGGCGACAACCATCCGCATTGAAGTAGGCTCACCGATCACACAGCCCATAGGCTTGAGTGCCGCTTGGGATAAATGCGCCGCCAATTGACGCATACCGCGCATATTGCTTTCTTCGTTGTAGGACAAGGCAATATGAATGGGTTGTTTCAACGGACTTTTTGAGAACATGGTGGCTGACTCAATAGCACAGGCTATAAAGCCTTTCATGTCGGCGGAACCACGAGCCACCCAAGTATCGTCCTTAGGAGTCAGTGTAAAGGGGTCGCTGTGCCAGTCTTGGCCAGCCACCGGCACCACGTCCGAGTGCCCAGACAGGATTAGGCCCGCCCGGTCAGGGGGGCCAATGGTGGCAAAAAGGTTGGCCTTGCCAGCCTCAGTTGGCCCGGCATTGGGGGCGTTCTCGCCATGCTGAACCAAGACGCTTGCACCAAGCGCTTCAAGGCGATTGGCGGCCCAATCGATCAGCTCACGGTTACTCTGGCTACTGACGGTATTAAAGCCCACGAGTGTCGTTAGACACTCCTGGGTGCTTTTGAACATGGGGTGGGTAGTAATGGCCATACCGCCATTATCGCAGCCCCGGCTCAAACAGCTTATCTTTCGGTCAATTTGTCCTTCATTTTGGACATCGCGATGGCAGCGGCCAAACCTCCTAAAGTTTTAATCAAGGTGGGGTGTTCCGCGTAAAAACTACCTAACTTGTCGATTACGCCAGGTTGTTGCTCGTGGGCCTGAGTTGCAATTTCTTGCACTTGTTGGGGCGAGAGACGAGAAGCTTGCTCTGGGGTGATTTGGGTTTGACCGGGAGCCATCATCTTGCTCAGGGCACCACCTGCCAAGCTCGCGATGGCCATAGGGCCCAGAGCACCCAGAATGGAGTTCAGCATGCCGGCTTGCTGGCCGCCATTGGATTGGCCAAAAAGCTGCGCCGCCATTTGCGGGAACGGGGGGGTTTGATCGGAACGAAACGCCTCGGATATGCCGTGACCCAGGAGATCCTGAGGGGCTTGCTGGGCGACTTGTTGCAAATGGTCGTCGTGGTTAGTCATTGAGCTGCTCGCAGCCTGCAAAAGCATGTCCATTAGTCCCATGGTGTTCTCCTCAGTTGGGTTGGTTTGGGGATGATACGCCAGCCAGGATGTGACCGGATTTTTGCCGCCTTGGCGACGGCCTGCAGCATTATTCTATATCGGGTAAGGCCTTAACAAGAGGCTTAAGCAATGCCGGTCCGCCGCCAGGAATCGGGGTGCGATCAACATTGAGGGTCATCGAAACGAGTACGTAGTAGCCATTGACCCCGATCAAATCAACCACGCCTTGCTCACCCAATTTATCCCTGGCGAGCTTAAAGGTTTCATCGCTGACAAAATGCTTGAGATGCAATTCGCGGGTGAAGCGATACACGATGGCTTCATCTTCTTTCATGCCCGCGGGCACCCGCCCTTCGGCTACGTCTTGAGCAATCGACGGATTGAGGCCTGCTTGCATTGCCAAGCGGTGATGCGCAAACCACTCGTATTGAGCACCCCAGTATCGAGCGGTGATCAAAATCGCAAATTCGTTCAGCCTGGGGCCCAGGGTGCTTTTGAAGCGAATGTGCTCGCCAATTTTTTGCAGGCGATCACCCAGTTCGGGGCTGCGAAGCCAAACGTTGAAGGGGCTGCCTACGGATTTTGGAGCAGGCAGGTTAGGGTCTGCCAGGGCACGACGAGGTCCGTTGAGGATCGAGTCTGACAAGGCCCTTTGCGGCGCCGTCATTTCATCGAGTTGCAGTAATTTAAAACGTCGATCCGCCTCGGTTTGGCTCAAGGCGGGAGTACTTACCAGGGCTAGACTTAGTAGCGAGGTACTTACTAGTGCAGTATTTGACTTGATCTTCATGGCATCCTCTCTGATCTCAAAGTGAGAGGGATGATAGGTTGGGGCTCTGCGTTTTTAGCTTTACCACTCCACTTTTGCGATGCAGGGGTACAAATACTTTTAGAGGCTCTACGAAATCTAATGTTGAGAGGGCACAACCTCCGCGGCTGGATTTTCTGGAGTCTTGACTGGCCCCTTGCCGCTAAATCGATCCAAAGCAAGATAGAGCACCGGTGTGATGAACAAGGTCACCGCCTGCGAGAACACCAACCCACCGACCACCGCCAAGCCGAGAGGCTGACGGAGCTCGGCTCCCGCACCAATACCCAAGGCAATGGGCAGAGCACCCATCATGGCCGCCAAAGTGGTCATCATGATCGGTCTAAAGCGCAAGATACAGGCCTCCCGAATGGCCTCGAACGGGGTTTTGCCATGATTGCGTTGTGCGTCGAGCGCAAAGTCGATCATCATGATCGCGTTCTTTTTGACGATACCAATCAATAGCAAGATGCCGATGGTGGCAATGATGGTGAGATCTTGCCCGAACAACATCAACGTACCCAGTGCGCCCACTGCAGCAGAAGGAAGACCTGCAAGAATTGTGATCGGGTGAATGTAGCTCTCATAAAGCACGCCGAGTAACACGTAGATCACGAGCAGAGCGCCAATGATCAGGATCGCCTGACTACCTTGAGAGTTCTTGAACACCGCTGCATCGCCGCCGTACTTTGTGATGATCGAGGAGGGCATGCCAATCGCATCGCGCTCTTTTTCGATCTTGGTTGTGGCGTCACCTAAAGCAGCGCCAGGGCCAAGATTAAATGAGATCGTCACCGCTTGTAACTGCCCCACATGATTGATGGAGGTTGGACCTACGGTACGTTCGACCGTTGAGAAGGCCGAAAGGGGAACCAAGTTCCCGGTGCTGGACCTCACGTAAATGTTGGCAAGTGCGCTTTCGTCTTTCTTGGCTTCAGGCGCTACTTCCAAAATGACCTGATAGCTGTCCGAGGCTAGATAAATCGTCGACACCTGGCGCTCACCAAAGGCGCTGTAGAGTGAGTTTCGAATCGTTTCAATCGAAACCCCCAAAGTGTTGGCGCGATCACGATCGATCTTGAGTTGAGCAATCAAACCGCGCATTTGAGCATCGCTGGTCACGTCGCGAAATAGCGGATCGTTTCGCATACGTTCCTGTAAGCGCACTGCCCATTCGTTAATCTCGTCCGCTTATACGCTTTGCAGAATGTATTGGAACTGTGCCTTACTGGGTCGACCTCCCAACTGTAGATTTTGGATCGGTCGCATAAACACATTGATGCCCGAAACGTCACGCAGCTTCTTGCGCATGCCCTCAATCACGTCTTTCATCGGGGCGCGTTGACTCATTGGTTTGAGTGTCACGAACATCCGTCCGACGTTTTGCGACCCCTGCCCGCCGTTAAACGAGCTGACGTTAGCGACCGCTGGATCAGCACGGAAAACCGCTGCGGCACGTTCCTGTAATCGAACCATTTCTTGAAACGACACGTCCTCTGAAGCTTCGGTCGATACCGTAATTTGACTAATATCTTCCTGCGGGAAGAACCCTTTAGGAATAATCATGAACAGCCAAACGGTCGCGACCAAGGTGCCGAGTGCAACCAACATCACTAGAGCGCGCCAACGCAAGGCCAGATCCAGTAGCCAGGTGTAGCCCGCCAGCATGGCATTGAAGCCACGCTCGAAGGAGCGCACCAGGACGCCGGGTTTGCGCATTTGCGACTCGTCTTTGAGCAGGCGACTGGCCAGCATCGGGACAAGCGTAAGGGAGACGAAGGCGGATACCACAATCGCCAGACCAACTACTACCGCAAACTCGTGGAACAGTAAGCCGATCACGCCCGGCATGAAGAAAATCGGAATAAAAACGGCGATCAGCGAAGACGATATAGAGAGAATCGTGAACCCGACTTCTCTCGAACCCATTAAGGCAGCTTGGAAGGGAGGCACACCTTCTTCCACGTGGCGCATAATGTTTTCGAGCATGACGATGGCATCGTCCACCACGAGACCTACGGCCAGGGTCAGACCGAGAAGTGAGATGTTATCCAAGCTATAGCCAAGGCCCCATAAGAGCGCCACTGCGCCGACAAGGGAGACCGGGAGGGACAGTGTTGGTATCAAGGTCGCGACGAAGCGCCGGAGGAATAGAAAGATCACCAACACCACCAGGATGATGGTTCCGATGAGTGTCAAATTGACGTCGTGAAGTGCTTCGCGAACCGATCTAGAGCGATCATTCACCGGTGTCATGGTGACTGATTGTGGCATCTGGCTAGCGAGGTTCGGGAGTGCGGCTCGGACGGCATCGACTACCCGTACGGTGTTAGCGCCTGGCTGACGCAGCACTGCAAGAATGATGGAGGGATCGCCATTGAGGTTGGCATAACTCTTGGTGGTTTCGACGCTGTCTTCCACTAGCGCAATGTCGCGTAGGCGCACGGAATTGCCGCCCTTACTAGCAACGATCAAGTCTGCAAACTCGGCAGCATTTTTGAGCTGACGATTGGCCTGAAGAGTCAACATTTGGGAGGGGCCATCCAAGGTGCCCACTGGCGTATTGACGTTGGCAGATTTTAACGCCGCAGAAAGCTCGTCGAGTCCAATATTTCGAGCGGCAAGCGCTTCGGGCAATACTCGAACGCGAATGGCGTAGCGCTTGGCGCCGAAGATATTGACCTGCGCCACGCCGGTAATGGTGGACAGGGTTGGAGAGATAAGATGTTCGGCGTAGTCTTGTAAATCGGAAAGCTGCATGGACGGCGAGGTCATGGCAATGATCAACACCGGCGCATCGGCAGGATTGACCTTGCGATAGGACGGCGGAATGGTCATCTCAACCGGAAGAGTCCGTTGGGCCCTGAGTAAAGCAGCTTGCACGTCGACGGCCGCCGCATCGATATTGCGGCCTTCTTCAAACTCTAAGGTGAGGGAGGTATTGCCAAGAGTACTGCTTGAGCTAATCGTGGCGAGACCTGGAATCGTCTGAAATTGCTTTTCTAAAGGGAGCGCAACCGAGACTGCCATGTTCTCCGGGCTGGCACCGGGCAAGATACCAACGACACTGATCACCGGTGTGTCGTAGCTAGGTAAGGCTGCCACAGGTATCTGACGGTAGGCAATCACACCAGCCACGACCCAACCCAAATTGAGCAGTACCGTCATTACCGGACGGCGGATAAAGAGTTCGGAAAGGTTCATGGCTTGGCTTTCTCGCTTGCTTTGTCGCTAGATTTTTCGGCACTCTTGCCGCCGCCTTTGCCAGCGCCGTCACGTGGTCGCTCAAAGGCTGTAGAGCCTGGCCGTAAGTTTTGTCGACCGTCGAGAGCGATTCTTTCACCTGGTTTTAAGCCTGTCACCGCTGCCTCTTCGCCGTAGCTTTGCACAATTTGTACAGGCCGCACTGACGCTTTATTATCTTTGTCAATAACGTAGACGATCGAGCCGCGTACAGTTTGAATGACGGTGGATTGAGGTATGACAATGGCGTCTTTGAGCGCCTCAATTTGAACGCTTACATTGACGAAGGCGCCTGGCCAAAGTGCCTGATCACGGTTGTCGAAGAGCGCTTTCGCCTTGACTGTTCCAGAATTGCTATCGACATTGGTGTCTACAAAACTGAGTTTGCCATCGACACTTTTGCCGGATTCCGGGAATGTCACGAGCACCCTGGCGCCGCCGGCCTTCAGAATCGACAAGACACTGTTGAGGTTACGTTGCGGAAGATTGAAGGCCACAGCAATCGGGTCAAGCTGAGTAATAGTGACCATCGGTGTTTGATTCGCCTGTACTGCGCTCCCCCCAAACACCGAAATTGTGCCAATTCGACCGTTGCTTGGCGCAGCAATACGGCTATAAGTCAGGGGAATTCTGGCCGAAGCCAGAGCCGCTTTGTCGGCATCTAGTGTGGCCTTGTCGGCGGCAATCACTGCCATTTGAGCGTCCACGTTGGACTGAGCGGTGTCCACCGCACCTTGCGATACAAAGTTCTTTTCGACCAATTGCTTGCTTCTTGCGAGCTGTCGTTGAGTTTCGGCAAGTGCGGCCTCATCCTTTGCGATTTGCGCTACAGACTTAGCCACTTGAGCCTGTGCCCTTGTGACGTTGGCTTCATCGGGTCGAGCGTCGAGCGTGAAGAGTAGCTCGCCTTTTCGAACAAATTGCCCCTCTTTGATATGCACCTTGGTCACAACACTGGTCATTTGAGAGCGAATATCGACACTCGATACGGGTGTGACCGAACCGGTTGCTTGCAAGAAAATTGGAAGGTCTTTCTGCTGTGCGCGCACGCTGGTGATACTCACGGGGGGGCCGCTGGCTGCCCCTGACGCACCTGCCTTACCGGGTCCAGCGCCAGGTCCTGGACCAGGTCCCGAAGCAGCGCCCGGGCTGGGGCTGCCTGCTGCACCTGGACTCGCGCCGGTACCTGGCGCACTGGAATTGCCTTGCCCGCCTGTACTGGCCCCTGCGCTAGGTGTGGGCGTAGCTGGAGGGGTGGCGGTTTGACCCGCAGAATTACCCGCTGCTTGGGGTGCTGGGGCTGGAGGTTCCGTCTTTGCTCCACAAGCCGCTAATGCAAGTGCGCAAAGCGCGCCAATGGTGGTCGCTAAAAAAGTCTTTTTGTGCGCAAATGAAAGCATGGAAGTTGCATGCGTCTCTTTATATTGGTCCATCTTCATTTCGGATCTTTATCGTTCGTTCGGAATTGTGTTCAGATTTAATGGGTAGGATTTCACCCGTACTAGGCTTGCAGAAATTCAGTGTTTGATATCAGTTTTTTCAGGTCGCGCAAAGGCATTTTTTCATGTCGAAAAGTTTTACCCAGGATCTCGAGACCGGCATTAAGTGTGGCGAGCTCGTGAGTGGAAAGGTGAGACATGGCAAGTGCGAAATCTTTGCGAGCCTCTGCGCGTATAGCTTGTAACTGGGCGCGGCCAGGGCTGCTGATGTGCAATAGCGAGCGTCTTCGGTCTTCAAGGTCGTTCACAACCAGGATTGTGCCCGCTCTGGTCAAGCGATCCACCATGACCGAGGCAGTCGCCTTCGTGACGCCCATAAACGCCGATAGGTCGGAAACGCTACACCCGTCATGCCGAGAAATAAATGCCAAGCACCGGAATTGCGGGACCGTTAGCTGATCCCCAACATGGCTTCGGAGGCTTGCGCGCATGGTGTCCATGACCGCCGGAATAATTTCAATGACTGCCGATGCCGAGCTCTCCAAAACGCTCGGCTCGCGAACCGCCACCAAGGAATGGCTTGAATCGGCGATCTTCGTATTGCTTATGCTGCGACGCCGCATAAATTGGTTAACCCTTTCCACCTAAAGTTGTGACAGGCCCAGGGATTGCTCACACAAGGCTCGAGTCCGGCCTGTCTGTGAGGTCAAATCAGGTATTTTTTAAATTAGTTTGATTATCTAAGTATATGGCAAGCTCACTTTGCGCTATGCTTCTATTTTGCATTATTCGATTCACTAAAGTGTGTCGCAACTGGCCTTGCTCAAATGTTGAGCGTGTTGTGACCGCCTACAAGGAGCCCTGGCCATGAATGCACCAGACCGTGAACAGTTAAAAGCCCTGAATGCCACGCAAAACTTGGACATGAACTCTTGGTGGATGCCCTTTACGGCTAACCGCCAGTTCAAAGCCAATCCGCGTATCTTGGCGAAGGCCAAGGGTATGTTTTATGAGTCCCTAGACGGACGAGAGATTTTGGATGGTTGCGCGGGGCTTTGGTGTGTCAACGCGGGCCATGGTCGAGAGGAAATTGCTCTCGCGGTAGCGCAACAGGTGCGGGATTTGGATTTTGCTCCGGCCTTTCAGATGGGTCATCCCCTAGGTTTTGAGTTCGCCGCCAAGCTGACCAGTCTCGCTCCAGGCTATGACAAAATTTTCTTTACCAATTCAGGGTCTGAGGCGGTCGATAGTGCTTTGAAGATTGCCTTGGCCTATCACCGCGCCAAAGGCGAGGCTTCGCGTACGCGCCTCATTGGACGCGAGCGTGGCTATCACGGGGTGGGTTTTGGCGGTATTTCGGTCGGTGGAATGGTGAGTAATCGCAAGGCCTATTCCGCGAACCTTATCCCCGGCGTGGATCATCTTCCTCATACGCATAGTTTGCAGCACAATGCTTATAGCCGCGGTCAACCAGCCTGGGGCGCTGATTTGGCCAATGAGCTTGAGGATCTCGTCGCCCTACATGGTGCTGAGACCATTGCCGCAGTCATTGTTGAACCCGTCGCCGGGTCGACCGGTGTTTTGGTGCCCCCACAAGGTTACCTGCAACGTTTGCGTGAGCTTTGCACAAAGCATGGAATTTTGTTGATCTTTGACGAAGTCATTACTGGCTTTGGTCGGCTCGGAAAGCCTTTTGCAACACAGCGCTTTGGCGTGCAACCCGATATGTTTACAACGGCGAAGGGTATTACAAATGCCACTGTTCCAATGGGCGCAGTTTTTTGTAAACAAGCGATTTATGATGCCTTGATGAATGGCCCAGCAGCCACGATTGAGCTTTTCCACGGCTATACGTATTCAGGTCATCCCTTGGCTTGCGCGGCGGGTTTGGCGACCCTCGGTATTTACGAGCGCGAGGGCCTGCTCACTCGAGTCGCGTCCATCGAAGAGGAGTGGGCAGACGCCGTGCATTCACTTAAAGACCTGCCTAACGTCATCGATATTCGTAACATTGGCTTGATTGGAGCCATTGAACTCAAACCGCGTGACGGTGCGCCCGGAGTTCGTGCCTATGACGCTATGGTCGCGTGCTTTGAAGCAGGGCTTTTGTTAAGAGTAACTGGAGACATTATTGCGCTTTCGCCACCTTTGATCATTGAGTCTGCGCATATCGATCGAATTGTGACGACCGTGCGCTCAGTCTTGCAAAAGCTCGCCTGAGGGCACAAGGTTAGCGCTGATGGGGCTTTCGCCAAGTCTCCATCAGTGCCTCTAAGCCGTTGATGCCGCGAGCTTGCGAGGGGAGCGATTGGTGTCTGAGGGCAAAAAGTTTACCAGGGTAAGGGTGATCAAGCCGATGATCGCCATCGTGTAGAGCAAAGTCTCAAAGCCCTTCGCCTTGACGACCGGTCCAAGCAGGTAGACCGCGATAGAACTGATACCAAATGAGATTGCCAGTCGAACTCCAGAGACGCGCGAGCGCATGCTGTTGTCCACATAGCGCACGATCAAAGCGTCAGTAAAAGGTATGGCACCGAAGACGGAAATCATGAAAAGCACCAGTGCAATAAGGAGTGCCCAGCCTTGAGCCTGGGCCGCGATATAAAACAATGGTGTTTGAATCATCGCGACCAGCAAGTAAACTCTTTTCAAGGGATAGCGATCAAGCATGCTGCCCACCGCAAGCTGCGCGAAAGAGGCCAGCACATACACGCCCGCCAGCATCATTCCAAGCATGGCAGGGTCTTCAACCACTCCTTGAAAGCGCTCGCGCAAGAGTTCTGCGTTGCCATTGGTGGTGAAGTTAAAGACTAAGCTGGACGTGATCGCCGTCATGGTCATCACAGCGACAATCCGAACCATGGAGGCCCGATCAGTGGAACTGGCTGGGGCTTTCTTTTTAGCAGGTGCTGACATTTCTTGGGGCGCCACTTTCATGAAAACGAAGCCAAGCACAATGCTCACCAAGCCCGGTACAAAGAAGGCTGCGCGCCATCCGAAATATTTGACGAACAGGCCAGTCACGAGTGCGGCGACCGCAATGCCCAAGTTCCCGGCCAGTCCATTCACACCAATGGTCATGCCAGGCTTTGCGGCATCCTGAAGCAACATGGGAATGCCTACTGGGTGATAAATTGAAGCGAAGCAGCCCAGTAGACCAAGCGCTATGGCGATTTGCCAGGGGCTTTGGGTGAAGGCTACGAACATAGCCGAGACGCCCATACCGATAAAGAAGATCACCATCATTTTGCGCCGCCCCCAGCTATCGCCTAGTTTGCCAGAGGGCATGGAGCCAATGCCGAACATGAAAAAAGCTCCGACCGAATAGGGCATCATGTCCTCCCAGCGGGCCAAGCCGAAATCAGAAGTGATCTTCGTCACGGCCGTTGCAAAGATCAGTAGAAACATATGATCAACCGCATGTGCAATGTTGAGCAAGAGCCGGGTAGGGGTGTTCATGGAAAATCCTCGAGGCTTAACTTTTGGGCTGGATTGTAAATTATCGCACTCAGGCCACCAAAAAAAGTCATGTCCTTTCAATCTTTATTCAATCTTGAGCTGTTCCTTTTTAAATGGTGCACTTAATTTTTGGGCTTCGATTTGCCAAGAGTGCAACAACTGCCCAGAATGCGGGCATGAACAAGAACCTTCAATTATCGCGACCCAGCGGGGCTGGCCAAGCTCTTTTATTAAGCCTAATTCTCATCATAGGTGCCTTAAGCGGATGCGTGACTTCGATGTCATCAAACGCTCCCGTCAGCGGGGTGGTCGCCGGGCAGGGGCTCGTCAGTGTGGCGCCGAAAGAGGTCATTCAGGCGCTTGCTCCAAGTGGCGTGCTGCGCGTCGGCGCCTACTCTGGAAGCCCGACTTCAATGGTGCGTGATGCGCGTACTGGCCAGCAAATGGGCATTACTTATGAGCTGGGGCAGATGCTCGCAAAGCGCCTTGGCGTTCCCATGCAGCTCGTAGAATTCTCTCGAGTCGCTCAAGTGCTTGAGGGCATTAAAAGCGGAGCGGTAGACTTTACGTTTACGAATGCGACTGAAATTCGAGCGAAGGATATGCACTTCGCACAGTCACTAGTGCGACTTGAACTGGGCTATCTGGTGCCAACTGAAAGCGCATTGAAAACGCCGATTTCGAAATTGGATGACATTGATCGCGCCGGAGTAAGGGTGGGGGTGAGTCAGGGCAGTAGCTCCCAGGGTGTATTGGGCAGGCAATTCAAATCGGCCGTCTTGGTACCGGCCGACAGCTTGAAACAAGCACAAGAAATGCTTGCTCAAGGACGTATCGATGCTTTTGCAACCAATAAGGGAATTTTGTTCGAGATGGCGGAGGGATTGAAGGGTGTGAAAGTGTTGGACGGACGCTGGGGCGTTGAAAACCTCGCCATGGCGATTCAAAGAACGGGCCCAGCACGCGAGATTTCGCTGGATTTTTTACGCCGTTTTGGGGCCGAGCTGCAAGCCAGTGGTGAGCTCACGGCCATGATAAAAAGAGCGGGTCTCAAAGGGGTTGCTGCAAATGACTAATAAAATCACCAGGTTTTTGTTCAATGTTTTGGCCTCAGCTTTGGCACTCACCGGCACAAACATCTCAGCGCAAACGTATCCCGTCAAACCGGTCAAAATCATCGTAGGCTATGCACCTGGGGGTGCGGTCGACGCCGTCGCGCGCTTTGTGGGTCAAAGTTTAAGTACAAGCCTGGGCCAGCCTTTTGTGGTGGAGAACAAGCCGGGTGCGGGTACGAATATCGCGGTCAAAGCGGTGATCGAAGCCCCCGCCGATGGTTACACCTTAATGTTGGCCGCAAACGCCTTGGCGGCGAATATGTCGCTTTACCAGCCTGCACCCTATGACCTGGAGAGGGATTTGGCTCCGATCGCCTTGGTGGGGCGTGTGCCGGTTGTACTGGCAATGAATGCAAGCGCGGGGCTTCCCAGCTTGGCAAAATTGATCGAAGCTGCAAAAACAAAGCCCGGCGCAATCGCCTTTGCAAGCCCCGGCAACGGCTCTACTCCCCATATGGCCATAGAACTCTTTGCCAAGGCCGCGGGTATTTCTCTGCTGCACATTCCTTACAAGGGAGGCGCACCGGCCATTACCGACGTGATTGGCGGGCAAATGCCCCTGGTTGCCGTCAATGCGCTTGAAGTAAAGCCCCATATGGCCAGCGGCAAACTCAAGGTGCTGGCCGTTTTGAGCCACAGCCGAAGCCCAATTTTTCCGGATGTGCCGACCATCGCTGAATCCGGGTTTCCAGGTTTTGAAGCTTCAGTTTGGTATGGGTTTGTTGCGCCTGCCGCCACACCCAAAGCGATTGTTATCAAGCTCCATGCCGAGGTGCAAAAGGCTTTGGCGAGCCCGGAAGTCCGTGAACGAATGAGTGCGGTCGGCGGCGAGGTGATCCCTGCGAGTATCGAGCAGTTCGGTGCCTTGCTCCGAGCCGAGCGCTTGCGTTATGAAAAGTTGGTGAGAGAGGCCAATATTAAGCCCGACTAATCAAGGTGAGCAATTTGAGCCTGGCCTGTCGAGCTCGGCTAGGCAAGTTCGACTAGGCAAGTTCGACTAGGCAGGTTCGACTAGGCAGGTTCGGCTGAGGAGGTTCGGCTAGGGGGCTTCGGCTAGGGAGCTTCGGCTAAGCGAGCACCTTCAGTAACCAAGCTCGCAAATCGCGAATCTCTTCTAGGCACACGCTGTGTTCCATTGGGTAGTCGTGCCATTCCACTTCATAGCCAAGGCTGGTCAAAGCAATACGCGAGGCTTCAGCTCTTTGCAATGTCACGACTGCATCCTGGCGGCCGTGAGCCATAAAGATTGAGGTGGCTTGGTTTGCACTGGCGCGTTCTTTCGAGATCTTGTCCGCAAGAGGTAAATAGCCCGACAACCCGGCAATGCCCGCTAGTTTTTGCTCGAACCGCAAGCCGGTCATATAAGCCATCGCGCAGCCCTGAGAAAAGCCCGCGAGCACGATTTTGCCGGCAGGAATGCCCCGTGCAATTTCCTTGGAAATGATGTCCTCAATCGCTTGCTGTGATTTCCGCAAACCCGCCTCATCCTCGCGTCGCACAAGGTCCGTACCCAGGATGTCGTACCAAGCAGGCATTACATATCCGCCGTTGATGGTGACGGGCATGACGGGTGCATTTGGAAACAAGAAACGAACCGGCCCGATGGCGGAGAGTTCTATTTGCTCCGCGATTGGGAAGAAGTCACTGCCATCGGCTCCGAGGCCGTGCATGATAATGATGGTGGCGACCGGGTTTTCTCCGGTTAATGCTTCGGTAACTTCTAGGGACATGTTTTCCTCTCTACCCAAGCAACACCTTAGGCGTCAGGGGGCGATAATTTTTGCGTTAAATCGCTCGCTAATGTAGCTGGGTTTTGTGAGATTTTCGCCCAATTAGTTAGCCGCGCCTAAAATAAATCTGGTAATGATGCACCGCACATGTATAATACGGGCCTTGCAGTGGGGACGGTCAAGGCCAAAAGGGCAAGGTCCACAACCACTATTCGCATCGTCACCAGCTTAGAACACCGATCACCCGCGCTCTTTTTATTAGAGCGGCATTTTCAAGATTTCGGGAGTTCAATGCGCAGGTTTCACTCTTTGTCGTTGAACATTGAGGTCACCATTTAAGCGCTTTAAATCCCTGTTGATCGATGTAACACGATCAACTTTTGATCATTTAAATGGAACCGCCAGTGGGATTCCCCTGGGCGGGTATGGACGATGTCGACGACACCTATCTCTTTCGAGTCTTTTGGACTCGCAGCTCCCCTATTGGGCAATATCGCCCGTTTAGGATTTACCACCCCCACTTCAGTTCAAGTAGAGGCGATTCCTCACGCCATGCTTGGCGGCGATTGGATGGTCAGCAGCCGTACCGGTAGCGGTAAAACGGCTGCCTTCTTGTTGCCCATACTGAATGCGATTCTCGCAGCCAATGAATCAAAGCCTGCATCGGCACAAACTCCTGGCAATAACCAAAACCCTTGGACCGCTGGCGAAAAAGTGAACTCCCGCAAGCAACGCTCTGGTGGTCGCGATCAGCGTTTCGAACCTGTTGCGCCCCAAGCGATTGTGTTGTGCCCAACCCGTGAATTGGCCCAACAGGTGGCCGCAGATGCAATCAATTTCGTACATGGTTTGCGCGGCGTTCGCGTGGCCATCGTGGTGGGCGGTGTGCCTTTTGTGAAGCAAGTTGCTGAACTACAAAACGCATCTTTGGTGGTAGCCACCCCAGGTCGTTTGTTGGACTTGCAAGAGCAGCGCAAGATTCGCCTCGATAACGTTAAGTTCCTCGTAGTCGATGAAGCCGACCGCATGTTGGATCTTGGCTTTCAGGAAGATCTTGAACGCATTTCCAACTCTTGCTCAAATCGCGATCAAACCTTGATGTTCTCGGCAACATTTGCGCCCCGCATCATGCAATTGGCCTCGGCCATGATGAACAATCCGGGTCGCCTCGAATTGGCGACGGCTCAAGACAAACATACCGACATTACCCAGACTTTGCATTGGGCCGATGGCTTGCAACACAAGAAGAACTTACTCGGCCATTGGTTGCGTACCGAAGGCAGCGATCAGATTTTGGTGTTCGCAAGCACGCAAATTGATACCGAAGCCATTGCTGATGAACTCGTTGAGGAGGGCTACAACGCAGCCGCCTTGCACGGTGCCATGCCGCAGCACATGCGTAATCGCCGTCTGCAAAACCTGCGCGACGGTCGTATCAAGATTTTGGTGGCGACCGATGTGGCTGCGCGTGGTATTGACGTGCCGACGATCAGCCATGTGATTAACTTTGGCCTACCCATGAAAGCCGAAGACTATGTGCATCGTATTGGTCGTACCGGTCGTGCAGGCCGTAGCGGTGTTGCTGTAACGATTGCTGAGTTCCGTGAGCGTCACAAGATTCGGGCGATCGAGCAGTACACACAGCAAATTCTTAAAGCCGACGTGATCGAGGGTCTCGAGCCAACACCTCGTAAATCGTTCGATGGCGGTGGCCGTCGCGACGGTGGTCGTCCGGCACGTAATGGTGGTGGTGGTGGCTATGGTTACCAGGGTGGTTATGCTCGCCAGGGCGGCAACGACCGTCAAGACGGGTTTAGAACCGCAGAAGTTCGTGAATTCAAGCCAGCACCAAGAGGTGATTGGAAACCCGCTGGTAATTTTGCGGATCGTCCAGCCGGCGGCGGCTATGCCGGAAAATCGGCTGGCTTTGCAGGCAAGCCTAGTGGTGGATTCCGTGGTCAAGAAGGTGGCGGATATCGTGGTGGTGCAGAGGGCGGCAATCGCGGTGCGCCAGAAGGTGGTTATCGTGGGGCGCCAGAAGGTGGCTATCGTGGAGCGCCAGAAGGTGGAAATCGCGGTGCGCCAGAAGGTGGCTTTGCAGGCAAACCAGCTCGTACTTTTGCAGATCGTCCAGAGGGCGGTTATGCGGGCAAACCAAGTGGTTTTGCAGGTAAGCCCTCGGGCGGTTATGCAGGTAAGTCGGCGGGTTTCGCGGGTAAGCCTTCAGGTGGCTTTGGTGCTAAATCGGGTGCTGGTTTTGGTGCCAAGCCTGCCGGGGGCGGTTATGCAGGCAAGCCCGCAGGCGGGTTTGCGGGCAAGAACTTTACGGGTGCTGATGGTAAGCCAACAACGTTGAGCAAGCCTTTGTACGCGAAACCACGTCGCGCTGCTTAATGTTTGTTTGAATCGTTGAGGCTGATTGCGGTCAGTCCTCAAAAAGAAGGGTCTAGAAGTTCTAGCGTTTTTTTATCTATCGCAAATTACGCAAGCCTGCGGACTCAAACCAAAACGACCCGGCGTTCAGAACTGTGCCGGGTAGCATGGCATTTGACGAGGCACTAGTCCAATAACCCGCCAGTGCTGACGTGCCGCCCAAGCCACCTTTAAGCGGGCCGCTTGCGGTGCCGACCTCCCAGATAATTCTGTCGTAATTAAACTGAATAGCGACCTTTCCGGCACCGGTATCGGAACGCGAGGTCTCCACTCTAAACAGCAGTCTGCCCCGTCAACTGTCGCGTGACCGGATGAGAGCTCGATAACCCTCCATCGACGGCTATAGCCTGTCCATTCACATAGCTCGACTGATCGGAGGCTAAAAATAAAGCGACATTGGCGAGCTCCTCGGGTTGCGCTGCACGTCGGAGCGGATTCAACCGCCCGAGCTTATGAGTTACTCCCTTGTCCTTTGCGTAGTCGAAGGTGGGTTTGGTCATTCCAGTTTCAGTGAGGCCTGGGCAAATCGCATTCACTCTCACATTGGTTTCACTGAGTTGCTGTGCCGAGACCATCACCAGGTTAATGACTCCGGCCTTCGAAGCGGAGTACGCTGGTCCTCCCGCGCCCGAGCGTAGGCCGGCAACCGATGCAGTACAAATAATGGAGCCGCCTCGACCAGCGTCAGCCATGGCCTTGCCGGCATGCTTGACCATTAGCCACGGGCCAATCAAGTTAACACGCAAAATCTCCGCCCAGGCTTCCGGGGTGAGATCGAATATTCCATCGCGACCACCAGAGATGCCCGCGTTCGCAAATGCAACGTCAAGCTGACCGTAGGTGGCATACGCCGTGGTCACCAGTTTTTTCACGTCAGCTTCCAGGCCCGCGTCAATTTGCAATGCCTGGGCCTCGCCTCCATTTGAGATGACGGTTGCCACCGTGTCGTTAACGGCCGCGCTACGATCTCCCAAAATGAGTTTCGCACCTTCTCGCGCGAACGCGATGGCCGCGGCTCTGCCGATCCCTGAACCCGCGCCGGTGATGATGGCAACCTTACCTTCCAATTGTCCCGCCATGTTTCTCTCCTGTAAAAGTTGAGCTTGCCATGCCAATAGATGGAACGCACCCAGGCGCTCGCTGGAACGGTACGCTATTCGCCGGTCCTACCTCACTGCTCAAGCACGTTAGAATGAAGTCATGAACAGCCCCACTCAAAACACTGCAGGTCACCCCGAGTTCAAGCGCAACATGCGCGACATTATGGCGCGTGGCCGCGTCATGCCGGTGCTGACCATTCAAGACGCCGCGCAGGCGGGTAAGCTCGCGCGGACGCTAGTGGACGGTGGTGTGCTTGTTTTTGAAGTGGTCCTTAGGACACCCTCGGCACTGGACGCTTTGATGGAGATGCGTAAAGCCGCACCAGAGGCGGATATTGGTGCGGGAACCTTGCTCACGCCTGAAGATGTTGAGCGCGCCATCGCTGCAGGTGCTGCTTTTGGTGTATCCCCAGGATGCACCCCAGAACTAGCCAAAGCCGTACAAGCACGTGGTTTTCCATTTTTACCGGGAGTCGCCAGCGCCAGTGAGGTCATGCTGGCTCGGCAATACGGTTTTCGCGAACTCAAATTGTTTCCGGCCCAGGGGGCAGCCGGTGCTGGCTGGCTGCACGACATGGCCAGTGTTTTTCCAGATGTCATGTTTTGCCCCACGGGCGGCATCCGGCCGCCGGACATTCCTGCTTACTTAAGCCTGCCCAATTGCAGCATCGTAGGCGGGTCGTGGGTAGTGCCACCAGCCTTGTTAAAGGCCGGTGATTGGGCGGCAATCTCGGCTCTTGCCAAGCAGGCTGCAAACTTCTCGGCTTAGCTATGCGTGCGCCCCGCATGATCGCACTCGGGGCGATCTGCACCACCACTGTTTATCGTGTGGACACGATCGCGCCTCCGCCTGCCAAAGTGCTCGCGCAAGAAATGATTCAAGTGGTCGACGGTATGGCGATCTCGGCGGCCTGCGCCTTCCACAAGCTCGGTGGTCAAGCTGAAGTTTGGGCTCGACTAGGGGATGATCCCCTGGGGCTCGCTGCCCGTGACGCCTTGCGTCTTGAAGGCCTCAATGTTGATGGCTTGAATTGCTTGCCCAAGACGCGCTCATCACAGGCCACGGTGATTGTTGACGCCCGAGGCGAACGCTTAGTGATCCCTTTTCACGATGCTGGTATTGATACTTCTCCTGATTGGCTACCTTTGGAGCACCTGGATCAAGCCGATATTTTGCACTGCGATCTGCGCTGGCCAGAAGGCGCTGAACTTGCTATGCATAGCGCATTAACGCGAGGTGTCGCAACCATGCTCGACGGGGAAATTGGGCCAAGGGATATTCTTGCGCGGCTTGTTCCGCTGGCTACCTATGCGGTATTTTCCGATGCCGGGGTGAGAGCGTTTGCTGGCCTTCACGATATCGAGGCGTGCCTACGGTGGGTGAACAGCCTTCCTCATCAGTTGCCTCCAAATTTGCGGCTGCTTCACTGAAATGCACCCGCTTCGGTGGCCGATTAGGTTGCCCGAACCGCGCCGATGTTTTCGCCCGTTTACACGACTAGTTGGGTATCGGCTCGTTTCATCGCATGCAACGAGAAACTGCGCTAGGATAGGTCCCACATCAAACGAGGGAGATTCAAAATGAAAGTCAGTCATTTGGCTTTAACCGTTGGCTTGGCCCTGGTGGCCAGTGCTTGCGGCTCAGACACTGTCTCTTTTATCGCGGCCCCTGCCGGAGAGTTTTTACCGCCTGAACCGCCTTCAGGCTTTACCCCCAAAAAAATCACTTATGCCAATCGCGACATGGTCGCCGCCGCTAATCCGTTGGCTGTAGATGCTGGAGTGAGTATCTTGGCGCAAGGTGGATCGGCGGTCGACGCCGCTATTGCGGTCCAGATGGTCCTTAACTTGGTGGAGCCTCAATCCTCTGGGATCGGCGGGGGTGCCTTCATGATTCACCACGATGCGACCAAAAAAGAGAACATTGCCTATGACGGTCGTGAAAAGGCTCCGGCCACAGCGACCGCTAATATGTTTACGAATAGCTCGGGCGCACCGATGGCCTTTCTTACGGCTGTTGATGGTGGTCTTTCGGTAGGTACGCCGGGTTTACTCAAGATGCTGGAAGCGGCGCATCAAAAGCATGGCAAGCTGCCCTGGGCTAAGTTGTTTGAACAAGCCATCAAATTATCTGACGATGGGTTTTTAATTTCAGATCGTATGAGCATTTCTGTGGCAGGGTCCGCAGCGCGGATTAAAGCCCAAGGTGAGCCCGCTGCGAGTTACTTTTTGAACGCTGATGGCACCGCAAAGGTGACAGGCACTCTATTAAAAAATCCGGAGCTTGCGGCGACATTTCGGGCGATTGCGACGGGCGGAAGTGCTGCGTTTTACACCGGTGCAATTGCACAGGCCATTGTTGACAAAGTTCGTAATCATCCCACCAACCCTGGTCGTCTGGCAATGTCCGATATGGCCGGTTACCAAGCCATTTCCCGTACACCATTGTGCGGCGACTATCGTGGCAAGTTCACTGTGTGCGGCATGCCTCCACCAAGCTCGGGTGCAATTGCAGTGGTTCAAACCCTGGGCATTTTGAATAACTTCGATGTATCAAAATACCAGCCCAATAGCGTGGACGCGATTCACCTGATTAGCGAAGCCTATCGTCTCGCCTATGCAGACCGCGCCAAGTATGTCGCCGATAGCGACTTCGTCAACGTGCCGATTGCAGGTTTGATCGATCCGACTTACTTGAAGGCTCGTTCGAGCATCGTTAGCCTCGACAAGAGCATGGGCGTACCAGTTGCAGGCGCTCCTGCTGGAGCAAGCGCATTCGGCACCGACAATTCTTTGAATTTGCCGTCGACCAGTCATATGTCCATTGTGGATGTCAGTGGCAATGTGGTGTCTATGACGACCACTATCGAGAACGGCTTCGGAAGCTTGCAAATGGTGAAAGGCTTCTTACTCAACAATCAGTTGACCGACTTCTCTTTCACAGATAAAGATGCGGCCGGGGCCTTGATTGCGAACCGGGTTGAACCCTTAAAGCGTCCGCGCAGCTCGATGTCACCCACGATTATTTTCAACAAGGCGGGACAAGTTGAGGCGGTTGTTGGGTCCCCTGGAGGAAGTAACATCATCCAATATGTCACCAAGACCATTATTGGCTTAGTGGATTGGAATATGGACATTCAACAAGCGATCAACCTTTCAAACTTTGGAGCGCAAACGAGTGCCACGACTTCGCTTGAAAAGGGCTCGCTCGCTGCCGCTGCGGCAGTTGAAGCGGGGTTGAAGGCGAAAGGCCATACGGTATCCATTCTCGATATCAACAGTGGCGTACACGGCTTGGTGATGAACGGTTTTCGGTCCGATGGTTCGGTCGGTGCGTTGTCTCGAGGTCCAAACCTTGGTGTTTGGGCGGGGGGCGCGGACCCGCGCCGCGAAGGTACCGCCAAAGGCAATAACTAAAGTTCTTGATCGCGAACACGATGATTTTCAATCCCGATAGACGAACTACTCTCGCGAAAATCGGCAAGCCCTTCGTGGTCTCGGCGTGCACGTCGACCTTAACTTTTGGCGGCCGTCAACCGCTTGCGCAGACGAACTCATCGAGCTCAAATAAACTGTCCGCGATCAATCAATTTGGCCAAGAGTTTCTTGAGCGAACAGGTATCCCTGGGCTCTCGGTTGCCTTTGCTCGAAACGGACAAATGGTTCATCAAGAGGCTTTTGGTTTCGCCAATGTTGAACGTAAAGAGAAGCTTGGTCCCGCGCATTTGTTTCGAGTTGCGAGTGTCTCCAAGCCGATTACGGCAACGATGATTTATATACTGGCGGAACGCGGCGAACTTCGAGTGAGCGATAAAGTTTTTGGCCCTCAGGGAATTTTAAGGTCTGTAACCTCAGCGCCCGAGGCTGCGAAAAGTATTACTGTGCATCAATTGCTCACTCATAGTGGCGGTGGCTGGGGCAATCGAGCGAACGATCCGATGTTCATGCATCCTGCGTTAAGCCATGCCGAGCTTATCGATTGGACGCTAAAGAATTTGCCACTCGCGCGAGCACCAGGTACAGGCTATGAATACTCTAATTTCGGCTATTGCCTTCTCGGTCGGATCATCGAGCAAGCCACCGGCAAAAGCTATGCGCAGGCCACTAGTGAAATGATTATGAGTCGTGCTGGCATCTCAAAAATGCAGATCGCAGGGAATACCCGTGATCAGAAAGCGCCGAACGAAGTTCAATATTACGCTGCGCGTGGGGAAGATCCGTATTCGATAAATGTTAGCCGCATGGATTCGCATGGTGGCTGGGTCGGCACCCCAAGCGACCTAGTGAAGTTCGCCAACAGTGTCGATGGCTTTAGGCCGAGTGCGAATCTCCTGCAAGGTGCCAGTATCGCGGCCATGACTAATCCGTCGACCAATAATTCGGCCTATGCAAGCGGTTGGGCTGTGAACAGTGCTCCAAACTGGTGGCATACCGGTAGTCTTCCCGGCACCACTAGCCTTGTGGTGCGCACGGCCAGTGGCATGTGCTGGGCTGCTTGTGCCAATGCGCGTTCGGGAGATTCCGGCAATGCGCTTGACACCATGATGTGGGCGATGGCTCGCTCTGTCCCGACCTGGCAAGCTTAAGTCAGTAGGAATCTTTTACCGCACCACTCTCCACTGCGCGTGGTGGGCCTTCGCATAGGCATCGGCTTGTGCGCGATTATTTTGTTGCCAAGGATGGAAGTCTTTTCGTAAATACTCGCGCAAATGCCCTGCACAAAGCCAAATCCAACCGTTGCCCGTTGCATGAACTTTGTCGCCGGGACGCCCAAAGAAAAATTTTGCGGCCGACCACCAGGTTGAGGGTTTAAATAAAGTTCCGTCGTGCCAAAGATTGCTCACCGTCTGACGCAGAGCATCGCTAGCGAAGGTTAGGGTGGCATACATGAACCAACGCACGCGCCATTTATAAGAGCCACTCAGCGCTTGATACAAATCAAAAGCAACGGCCTTGTGCTCGGTTTCCTCCAGTGAGTGCCACATCCATAATTGCTGCATCTGAGGCTGGGCGTCGGCCATCATGCCCGGTCGGTCCAACATGACTTGAGCTAAGACCGCCGTGTAGTGCTCGTAAGCAGCAGTGACGGCAAGATGATGTAGGGGGTTGATATCGGCGGCGGCTGCAAAGCGCTCCACGATTCTCGGCTCCCATTGATTGACCAAGCCCTGTTGCAAAAGTTGCCGGTTGTACTGTACATGCATGTGACGGTGGGTTGCTTCTTGAGCACTGAAGTCGCGAATCTGTTCATGCAGGGCTGCAAAATGGGGTTCGTCTGGCAAGAGCTTGGCACAAGCTTGGACGGATTCGATGAAACGTTGTTCGCCTTCAGGAAAACTCATCGAAAGCGCGTTGAAATAAGCGCTGCGAAATGCGTCGCGGCTATGCCAGTGGCGCTCAAAGCCCTGATTGAGATCGACATTCAGTTTACGAATAGAAAGAAGCCCAGTGGAAAGATTCGGCGCATTTGTGGAGGCATGAATTGTTTTCATAGTTGGTAATATACTGAGCAATGCTCAGATTTGAAACTCGCCTTTTGCTCAGTTTTTAAGGAGTCAGGAATTCACCATGTCAAAAACGCCGGAAGCCGCATCCAGCCTACGCCGCCAGCCCATCCAGGACCGTGCTCAGCGGACCATTGAAACCATCTTTCAGGCCACTGCTCAGATTGTGGCAAACGAGGGAGAGAGCGCTTTAAGCACCAATAAGATTGCCGCAAAAGCGGGTTTCTCGATTGGGACCTTATATCAATACTTTCCCACCAAGGAAGCCATTCTGATCGCGATGATTGCTCGGGAACGGCGACGCGTACTCGATCAACTGGGCTCAATTCTCGAAGAAGCGGTCAAAAATCAACGCTCCGCCCAGGAAATTGTTGAAACTTTGATTCATCTCCTTGTTGAGTCTTTTGCTTCAGGCCCTAAGTTGCAACGTGCGATGATCAGGCTCGCGTGGCAGGTCGATCACCTGGATGCCATTACTCAGGCCCTAAGAGAAGCCAGCGAAACGCTTTCCATGTACTTGGCGCGCATGGCCGCGAGCGACGTCAGCGGGCTTCGCTTTAGAACTTCTCCAGCTACCTTGTTCGTGTTGACCCGTGCGGTAATGGGCGCAATTCGAAGCGCTTCTCTCGAACGCTCTTCACTGCTGGGCAGTAAAGAGTTTGAAACTGAACTGGTTAAACTTTGCTTGGGCCTGTTGATCGAGTAAGTAACCGAAAGTGCGCATCCTGTCCATTTGGCGATGTCAGAGCGCTATCGCGGAGACGATTTCATGGACAATGACACTCCAGCACTGAAGGATCGATTCTCGGTGCCACCCAGTACCTTGCAGGTTGCGCAAGGGACGACTGACCATCCTTGCACTCTACATTTTGCGCAAAGCTCATGAACTTACAAAACCCCGCCCTTAGCACTGACTCAAACGCCGGAGAAGGGTTGCTCGCTGGCTATAAAATTTGCGACTTCACTCGTGTGTTGTCGGGCCCTTACTGTACGCGTCTGCTTGCAGACCTAGGAGCCGACGTGATCAAAATCGAGCGGCCTGGCGAAGGCGATGAAGTGCGTTACATCAATCCGCAAATGGATCCCGACGCGCATGATCAAAGCGCTTACTTTGCTCGTACAAATGCGGGTAAACGCAGCGTCGCGATCGACTTTGCAAACCCGGGTGCACGCGAAGTCGTTTTGGATCTTGTTCGACAAGCCGACGTCGTCGTTGAGAATTTCTCTCCGGGAGTCATGGCGAAATACAAGTTCGACTATGAGAGCCTGCGCGCTATCAAGCCCGATTTAGTGTATTGCTCGATCTCCGGCTTTGGACAAACAGGACCCTTGCGAAGCCTTCAGGCCTATGCTCATCTCATTAATGCCTTCTCCGGCATGATGGACTTGGATCGCGGCGGCAGCCTTGCGCCCAGGGCCTCTAATTTGCAAGCGGCTGATGTTTTGGCCGGGGCTCATGCCTTTGGCGCAATTTGCGCGGCCTTGCTGCGCAAAGCCAAGCGAGGGCAGGGGGCCTATCTAGACGTCTCGATGCTGGAATGCCTAGTGTGCGCCGACGATGTTAATTTTGCAGCCCTGTTGAATGGCGCACCGGCTGAGCGTCGTCCAAGAATCGGTATGGTGGTGCAACCGATCGGTGATCGTTACGTCGCCTTACAGGTGGGTGGTGCCTCGAATATGTGGGCACGCATGGTGACGGCAATGAGTCGTCCAGATTTAGCCAATGACCAGCGTTTCAGTACCGCACAGGCACGCCGGGCTAATTGGCCTGCTTTACTTGAGCTGCTCGATGCTTGGCTCAAGGATTTTGCGTCTGTCGACGAAGCTCTCGCAGTTTTAGGGAGTGCGCGCATCCCCAGTGTCCCGATGATGCTTCCAGAGGAAATCATTGCCCACCCCCACATGACTCAGAGACAGGCTTTCCCGGTGTTGTCTCATCCTGCTCGGCCTGAAGGTGTGCGTATTACAGCCGCACCTTTTCACGTCGACGGTCAGCCGCTCATCGCGCCTAAGACGGCGCCTTGGCGCATTGGCGAACATACCGTTGAAGTCTTGAAGGATGTGCTTGGTTATCAAAGTGATCGCATTGAAAAGCTACAGTCGCTAGGTGTCGTAGCAATACCCACGAGTTAGAACAAGAAGTCAAAATTTTGCGCCCCACACGTTTTAGCCCCCAGTTCATTTAGGTCTTTATGAAAGCAGCCAATGTGCAGGTAATTCTCGGCCTTGACTGGTCCCCCAGCACAATGTTGCGAAGGTGCTTGGTTGGTGCATTAGTGGGGCTTCTGTCTGCTTGTACAGGCATGCCGTCTAGTGCTCCTGTTGGCGCTTCAAGCGTGACTGGTCTGCTCATCATCGAGAAGCAGGGTAGTTTCTTTGTAGGTGGGCGAAATATTAAGTCGGATACGCTTTCCACCCTACCTGCTTACGCAGCTTCGGGAACCGTGGCGATCGAGCAAATGTACGTCCGCTATCAAATACCTGCTTTCGCGAAGCGCTTACCACTCACCTTGATCCACGGATGTTGCCTCACCGGCAAAACCTGGGAGAGCACGCCCGATGGGCGCATAGGCTGGGATGAATTCTTTGTACGACAGGGCTTTCCGGTTTACGTGATCGATCAAGTATCGCGCGGTCGCTCCGCTGCCAATGCAACCCTCGTGACCAGTGTGCGCGCAGGTAAGACTGCCGCAAGCGAAACTCCACCGGTTTTCATGGCGGGTCAAGAAGCGGCCTGGGCGATTTTTCGCTTTGGCCCGGAGTATCCCAAGGTCTATCCCGGCATGATGTTTCCGCTCGACGCGCAAGACGAATTCTGGAAGCAGATGGTGCCGGATTGGATAGCTACTTTACCGACGCCGAACCCTACCGTCTCGGCTTTGTCTGAGCTTGCGATCAAGTTGAATGGCACCGTGTTGATCAGCCATTCACAATCCGGCATTTATCCTTTTCAAGTCGCGGCAAAATCTCAACAAGGCGTGGCGGGGATCGTGTCCATCGAGCCAGGCACTTGCCCCTCGGCGAGCGCTGATCTGACCCCTTATTTAAAAACGCCCATCTTGGTCTTGTGGGGAGACTATGTTGACCTGTCGCCACGCTGGTCGCCTCGCTTGAAAGGCTGTCGCGAGTTTGCCCAGGCCGTGACCAGGGCCGGGGGACGCGCCGAAAACATCGTGTTGCCCGAGATCGGCATGAAGGGCGGTTCACATATGTTGATGCAAGATCGAAATAGCCATGACGTTGCCGCGTGGTTGGTGGCTTGGATTAACAAGAATGTAGGGCAGAGCGGCGCTCAATAATGAAGCAAACTAGCGGCCTTTGCTAAAACATTCGACAGTTGGTAATCCAGTTTTTGCATAGCGAAGGGTCGCAACTTGACGCGCGCCGAGGTGGGGGGTTGTTCTCGCTTAGATTAACGGCGCTAGGTGCAGCGCTTCTAAAGTCAGTCATAAATTATCCCCTTCGGCGGGCTACGCTATTGCCGAACCAGACCCAAATCGCCCCGGTATTTAAAACTCTGATCAGTCACTTGTCAGCGGCGCGGCACCCCAATAGATACAGGCCGAATCGCTGACCCTGCAGCTCCTTTCTCCAGCAAGGGCAGAATCATCGTGCAAGAGGTCCAGACCTTATCCTTGGCCAATAAATCTAGCTTGGCGTTCTCAATATGATGAATTCCAAGTTGAGTCAACATGTGATGATGGATGGCAAACGGTAAGCCTGCCGGTGTGCCAGGAGCCGGTCCACCTTTACCTTGCAGCATGCCATCAGCCACAGTATCAATGAAAGGCGTGTCGAGGCCAATGGCCACGATGCGTTTGCTACCAAGATACTGAGCCGCATCGTAGGCCAGACCGGGTGCGCTGGAGTAATAGCGCTTGTCCGTGTCAGGGTCTTTCCAGTAGTCGCCCCAACCAGTATGAATATAAACCACATCGCCGGGGAGGATGCCGCGTTTGGCTAAGCCCTGCGCTTTTAGCATAGCCTGAATGTGGGCGGCGGTGACGGTCTCGCCGGCTTTCATCGGCTGGCCTTTACCCACGACGGCCTTCGCGTCCAGCAAAATCGCACTGGTAATTAGGGGTGGGATTTTCTCCACGCCAAGTTTCAATAGGGGTGAGTCTGGCGTGGGCTTTACGTCCTTCTGGGTGAAACCGCCATAATAAGTGGCTTGATCAGAAGGCGGTGCCCCTTGCCCATCCCAAGGAGCCTTGAGATAGGAAAAATGGCCAATGGCATCAATCTGCGTGCCTTGCTGACCCGGCTCGTCGCCTTCATTGTAGGTTTCACTATTGAAAGAGTGCATGGTGCCAGGCAGGACGCTACTAGGTTTTGGCTTGGCGACATGAGGGCCCGCGAACGGAGAAAGCGGCATAGTGTTGGAGCGCACTTGCGAGATCTCGTAGGACTGAGCTTTTGAATTGCCAAGATGTGGCATGCAGCGTGCCCAGGTGGCCGGTCCGATTGCATTGGCCATGCCCCGTTCGTCGCCTTGAGGCCACGGTGGCGCGGCAACGCCCTTCGCATTAGCGCCTGGATTACTAGCCGCGAATGCGGAGCCGGTGATGACAGTAAGCGCTGCGGCAATAGCCACCACGCGGTAGGAATGAAGCGATGGATTTGTCACGATATTTTCCCTAAAAATTAGAATTTATGGTGCAATAAAAAACCCGAGAACAAACCTTAGTCCTCGGGTTCTAGAATTGCAATCTCTGTTGCGAATTTGATCAATACCTACTTCACGGCGAGACCGTCGCTACCGGCCTTGGCGACAACACCATCTTGCTCGGCACTGCCTCCTGAGACGCCAATCGCGCCGATAATTTTGCCGTCGACGACCAAGGGCAAGCCACCCTCAACCGCATTGGCGCCGCGCAAGGTCAAAACCCGCAGGCCAACCCCACCACCGGCCACAGCATCTTGAAATACTTTTGTAGAGCGTCGGTAGATTGCTGCTGAAACAGCCTTGTCTTGGGAAACACCAATGCTGCCAGTTTGAGTATTGTCCAAACGTTCAAAGGCTACTAATTGGCCCGCGGTATCTACAATGGCGACCGCCATGGGCACATTGATTTTGCGTGCTTCAGCAATGGCGCCCGCGACGGCCTTGCGAGCCTGCTCATTGCTAACGTTACTGCCGTACTGCGGAACTTGGGCCTGCGCGATGCCGAGCATACCGCCCAAGATTGTGCCCAGCACCACCGATGCGAATTTTTTGCTACTCATAATACGTCTCCCATCGACAAAAATTTTAAAAGAACGCCGACGTATCGACCTAACAGTCGCGCCGTCAATACGCAGGTTCTACTCTAACTTATTCCCCGCGTCGCGTCACTTTGCAAGACCTGTAGCCATCAGGCTCTTTAAAAGTAGTGCGGTGCTTCTGTGGAATTACTCATCATGTCTCCTGGGCGTTTCGAATTTGATCGATATCATTGACTGATTGTAAGACAAAAAAGGTATGCTGCAATGATGCCTGTTCCATTAAAGCTAGTGAAGCCTGAAACCTTGAGAGCGCAAGTGGAGAACCATTTGCGTGCGGCCATCGTTTCCGGCAAGCTCAAGCCGGGTGAAAAACTCATTGAGCGTGAGCTTTGTGAAATGCTGGGTGTAAGCCGCCCGTCCTTGCGCGAGGCTTTGCGCAAGCTAGAAGCCGAGAAACTTATTGTGATTGTGCCGCACCGTGGGCCAGAGGTCGCGGCGATGAGCATGAAGGAAGCCCGAGATCTTTACGCTTTACGACGATTGTTGGAAAGCTATGCGGCCCATGAGTTCGCCCGGCTGGCGAGCGATGAACAGATCAAGAGTCTTGGCAAGGTCGTCAAGCGCCTAAGAGAGGCTAGTAATAAAAAACTGCGCTCAGGAGTGCTCCAAGCCAAGGCAGATTTTTACGACGTCCTGCTGACCGGCAGTGGCAATGCTCTCGTGAGCGAAATTCTCGGCGGCATGTTGTCGCGTGTGAGCTTGTTGCGCGCAACCTCGTTGATGCTGCCCGACCGTTTGCCACGCAGTGTTGAAGAAATCGAAGCCTTACAGAAGTGCATCGAAAAGCGCGATGCCGTCGGTGCGCAAAAAATATCTAGCGAGCATATTTTGAAAGCGGAAGCTGCGGCGCTCGGCGTTTATGAAAAGAACTTACAAAAAAAGAATTTACTCAATCAGAGCAACCCCTAAACGTTAAAAGGAAATGTAGCATGAACCAAGATTCATTTGATAAAGGGCTGAAAACTCGTCGTGAGGTACTAGGCGCCGACTATGTCGATAACTCGATCAAGAATGCAGACGACTTCAATCGCCCCATGCAAGAGCTGGTCACGGAGTATTGCTGGAATGAAGTGTGGAATCGGCCGGGTCTAGACCGTCGCACACGGAGCATCATTAACTTGTCAATGCTCACCGCTTTAAACCGCCCGCATGAACTGAAATTGCATGTTCGTGGCGCGATCAACAATGGTTTGAGCAAGGAAGAGATTCAGGAAGTTTTTCTTCAAACCGCTATTTACTGTGGGGTTCCGGCCGCGATTGATAGTTTCCGCAACGCCAAGGAAGCCTTTAAAGAAATGGGAATCTGAGTATGAGCGCCGCACAGACTGCGCCCGTCATTAAGCCCGATATCGCCTTTATTGGTCTTGGGAAAATGGGCGTGCCGATGGTGCAAAGCCTGCTGCGCGCGGGCTATAAGGTGAAGGGCTTCGATCTGAACCCGGATGCAGCGAAGGTGTTTGCCGGTGACGCGAGTTTCAGTGTCGGGGCAGCACCCGCGGCTAGCTGCGCCGGTGCTGCCCTAGTGATCTTGATGCTTCCAGACAGCAAGATTGTTGACAAGCTGCTTTGGGAGGATGCGGGCGGCTTGGTCAAGAGCCTGCTGCCTGGAAGTCTCCTGGTCGATATGGGGTCATCTGATCCGGTGCGATCTCGGGACAATGCCGCCAAGCTATTACTTCAGGGCGTTCATTTCGTCGATGCACCGGTATCCGGTGGGGTTAGGCGTGCGGTGGACGCCAGCTTGGCCATTATGATTGGCGGCGAGAAAACGGCGGTGGAGCGCGCATTGCCAGTGTTGCAAGCGATGGGTAAAACCTTGGTGCATGTCGGTGATGCAGGGGCCGGCCACGCCGTCAAGGCGCTCAATAATTACGTTTCCGCCTCAGGCTTGGTGGCCGCTTGCGAAGCCTTGGTGGCCGCAGAGAAGTTTGGCATCGACCCGCTTTTGGTCAATCAAGTGTTTAATGCCTCTACCGGTAAGAACAACACCACGGAACACAAAGTCGAGAGCTATATGTTGTCTGGCAGTTTTGGTTCTGGTTTTGCACTCGGACTGATGCGCAAGGACCTGCAAACCGCCCAGGGCTTTATCGAGCGCATGGGCACGCCGGGTGAATTCGCTGAACTTTGTCTGAACACCTGGGTAGAGGCGGAGCAGGGCTTGGAGCCCGGCGCTGACCACACTGCCATGTATAAGTTTCTACGCGACAAGAAGTAGGGAAAAGCAATGAACATTCGAACATGGGAAGCCTTTGCCATGCGCTATGCGACGGTTCAGAAACGTCGCATTGAAAACTTCATCACGCATGACTTGCACGATGAAGCCAGTCAAATGGATTACTACGTTTGGTTCTTGCGTTCTGGAGATGAAACTATCCTGGTCGATACTGGATTCAGCGCAGAGGCCGCGGCAAAGCGGAAGCGTCAGTTTCTGCGCTGCCCAATTGCTTCTCTGCAGGCGGCAGGCATTCGTTTGGAGGACGTGAAGGACACGGTAATTACTCATGCTCACTATGATCATGCCGGTAACACTTCGAAGCTCAAAAAAACGCGCTTTCATTTGCAAGAGCGTGAAATGTCCTTCGCCACTGGCAAGTACATGCGTCACGCCTTTTGCAAGCATGCCTACGATCCGCACGATGTCTGTGAACTGGTTTACGCAAACTTCGAAGATCGGGTGGCCTTCCACGAAGGTGAATACGAATTGAGGCCAGGAATTACCGTGCACCTGGTGGGTGGGCATACCCGTGGTCTGCAAATTGTGCGCGTGCATACTAAACGCGGCTGGATCGTCCTGGCCTCCGATGCCTCGCATTACCTCGAGAACCTTCGTAAACGTTCACCCTTCCCGATAGTGATGGATGTGGGCGATATGTTGGAAGCCTATGAGGTGATTGAACGTTTGGCCGAGTCGCCTGACCATGTGATTGCCGGGCATGACCCTCTCACCAGTAAGTTGTACAAAGCGAGTGGACCTGCGGGGCTTGAAATTGTTTCTTTGACCGACCCGATTTAGACGCGCGAGGTTCACGCTTTGGTCGGGCGTTCGTTGGGTGGGACTTTTGGGAATAGGTCATTGACTCAGTCCGTTTTTTTGAACTTTTTGAGGAGCGCTTGATGCCCCGAAACTTAATGCCGCCATCCTTCCTGGGCCTGACCTGCCTTACATCGGTACTTTCACCGCAGGTTTTGCTCAGTACCTTGCTTCTGAGTAGCGTACTTGTAAATCCGGTGCATGCCCAAACGGACTTTCCATCGAAGCCGATCACGATGGTGGTGCCTTTCCCGCCCGCGGGTTCTACGGACGTGCTCGGAAGAATCCTGGCGGTGGCCATGTCCAAGCATTTGCAGCAACCCGTGAATGTAGAAAATACCGGCGGAGCAGGGGGTACGATTGGAGCGGCGCGAGTAAGTCGATCGGTGCCTGATGGCTATACCGTTTTGTTTCACAATATGGCGCACTCCAGCGCGCAAGCTTTGTACGCCAAGCTTCCGTATGATCCGATCTCAGACTTTGAGCCGATTGGCTTGGTCACTGATGTGCCGATGATCCTGGTGGCCCGCAAGGATTTTCCGAGCGATAGCTTAGCGGGCTTGATTGCCTATGCTAAGGCGAATCCTGGCAAGGTGAATTTCTCTAACGCTGGCGTTGGTGCCACCTCCCATCTTTGTGAGCTTTTGCTAGGTTCGGTGACTGGCTCAAAGTGGACTTCCGTGCCTTATAAGGGTACCGGACCCGCGTTGATCGATCTTTTGGGCGGGCAGGTCGATCTGATCTGCGATCAGCCGGCTAGCACCTTAGGCCATATCCGCAGCGGAAAACTGAAACCTATTGCGGTCGCTTCCAAAGTACGGGTGGGCTCAGTACCGGAAGTGCCAACTTTTGCTGAGGCGGGTCTGCAAGGGTTTGAACTCGCGGTATGGCATGCTATGTTTGTGGCCAAAGGCACACCGAAACCGGTCATTGAAAAACTGGCCAACGCACTTCGAGTGGCCTTGAAAGATCCGGTGTTGGTCCAGCGTTTTCAGGAAATGAGTTCGCAAATTTATCCACCCGAGCAGGTTAGTCCTGAGGCGCTTCGGAGCTTTCTTCGTAACGAAGTGAATCGTTGGAAAACTACATTGAAGAACGCTGGAGTGCAACCTGAATGAAACCAGTTATCTGTTAATCTCGGTCAGCAAGTGGTATTGTTTTATCTATTCGCGCTTCTGATGTGCTGTCTGATCTCGAAGCGTCTCTTCAACGCATCCCTAGAGAGTGTCACCATGCCGCAGTATTCTATGAAAGTCAACGGTAAAACCGCTTTAGTCGAAGCCGACGCCGATACCCCGCTGCTTTATGTACTTCGCGATAACTTAGCACTCAATGGTGCCAAGTTTGGTTGTGGCCTCGGACAATGTGGTGCCTGTACGGTGCAACTGAATGGCGTGGCGAGCAGAGCCTGTCTTGTACCGGTGAGTCAAGTCGGCAACAAAGCGGTGACCACCTTAGAGGGTCTTCTAGTTAATGGCAAACCCGGAAAACTGCAACAAGCCTTTATCGATGAACAGGCTGTGCAATGTGGCTATTGTATTAACGGCATGATCATGACTTCTGACGCGTTGCTCAAGAAAAAGCGCAATCCTTCTGAGAAAGAGATTAAACAAGCGCTCGAAGGAAACTTGTGCCGCTGTGGTACGCATCAACGCATTTGCAATGCTGTTCAGCGTTGCGCTGTTGCGGTCTAGGGAGAGAGCCATGACCACAACTCATCAAAACCTTATCCTGTCGCGTCGCTCGGTGCTTAAAGCCAGTGCCGGTGCTCTGGTGGTGCACTTTGCCTGGGATGCTCAAGCGGCCATTGCGAAGCCCTTGATCAGAACGCCGAAGCTCGAAGCCCGTAAGAATGTTGCGAAAGATAAGGTCGACTCTTTCCTGAGTTTTCAAGACAACGGGGAGGTGACGGTGTATGTCGGCAAGGTTGACCTCGGTACCGGCACCCGTACCGCTATGGCGCAAATGGCGGCGGATGAACTCGACGTGCGTTTCGAGCGCATCAACATGGTGATGGGCGATACCGGTACCACGCCCGACCAGTGGCTGACCGGCGCCAACTTAACCATCGCCCAAGGAGGGGGTGAGTTACGTCGCGCTTGTGCAACTGCGCGTCACGCGCTCGTGCAAAAAGCTGCCGCTCGCTTGAACCTGCCGATTGCCGATCTGTTTGTGGCGCAGGGTGTGGTGCGCAGTAAGAGCGATCCTGCCAAAGCTGTCACCTATGCTGAATTGCTGGGAGATGTTGGCGGTAAGGCGAAAGCAGTTGAAATGACGATCGATGCCAAGGCGCCGCTCAAGGCGGCAAGCGAGTATCGCGTGGTCGGCTTGTCGATTCCCCGTGTCGATATTCCGGCTAAAGTGACGGGTGAGTTTGTGTACGCTCACGATATGCGTCTTCCGGGCATGTTGCATGCACGGGTGATTCGTGCCGACGATTTGGGCGCCAATATTCAGGCGGTGGATGACAGCGCGACGCGTCAGGTCACCGGCTTTGTTCAAACAGTGCGTAAGGGAAATTTCCTGGCCGTGGTGGCCAGTAGCGAATGGGCTGCAGTAAAAGCAGCGCGTGCCTTGAAGGTCACCTGGTCGACTGGAAAAGGTCTGCCCGATCAAGCCACGATCTTCGACTACTGGCGCAAACAACCTCTCGCGAAAGAAGATATCACTCAAAAAGTGGGCGATGCTCCTGCCGCATTGGCAAACGCGGCGTCGCGGGTCAAGGCCAGCTATGAGTTTGCGGTGCAAACCCATGCCTCGATAGGTCCTTCATGCGCGGTCGCTCAATATGAAGGCGGTGAACTCACGGTGTGGTCGCCCTCACAGGCCACTCACTCGATGCAAACCGAGTTGGCCGCAATTACTCAGATACCCGAAGCCAAGATTCGCCTGCTCTATTTGGACGGCTCAGGCTGTTATGGACGCAATGGCCACGAAGATGCCACCGCAGACGCGGCCCTGATCTCCACGTTAATCGGCAAACCGGTTCGTGTGCAGTGGATGCGTACCGATGAAACCGCACGCTCGCCAAAGAGCCCGCCACGCGTGATGGACTTAGAGGCCGGCTTCGCTGCCGATGGCGCTTTAACGGCTTGGTCTGGCGATTTCTATATTGCGCTCAACCATATCGTAGCCTTTAAACCCTTAGATTTTCCGCTGCTCGCGGCCTCGGATCAGGGCTTGCCTAAGCCTGGCAACTGGGTCGGATTCCTGTTTCAAAATTCGGCGGCACCTTATCAGTTACCGAACCTTCGGGTGAATACCAAGCACATTGCTGAAACCTTTTTCAGATCTGCCCATTTACGCAGTCCTGGCCGAATTGAGAATAGCTTTGCCAATGAGTCGTTCATGGATGAATTGGCGGTGCACGCTAAAGCCGATCCAGCCGAATTTCGTCTTCGTTATTTGAAGGATCCTCGAGGCATCGCAGTCATTCGAGCGGCCATGAAGTTGTCCGGATGGCAAGCCCGTCCGGGCAGCAACGCAGGCCAGAGCGGCGAAATGGCGAGCGGCCGTGGCATTTCCTACGTCCGATATAACAACGCGACAACCTACGTTGCCGCCGTCGCGGAAGTACAGGTCAATCGCAAAACCGGTGAAGTTCAAGTCACGAAGATTAGTGTTGGTCATGATTGCGGCCAAATCATCAATCCAGACGGCTTGGCGAATCAAATTGAGGGCGGCGTAATTCAAACCGTGAGCCGTACCCTGATGGAGGAGGTGACTTGGGACCGGGCCAAGGTCACCAGTGTGGACTGGGCGACCTATCCTATATTGCGCTTCAATCAAGTGCCGAAAGTGGTCGTTGAGATGATTGATCGTCCTGGCGAGCCGTCCTGGGGTGCGGGTGAACCTACAGCGACGGCGATTCCCGCGGCTATCGCGAACGCGATTTACGATGCCACGGGCGCTCGTTTACGCTCGGTTCCGATTACGCCTGAGAAAGTCAAGGCGGCCGTCTTAAAACGGGCTTAGTGCTGCTGCGAAGCTCTCTCCTCGGCTTGAGGCCGATAATGGACCGCTGGTCGGTCTCTATTGGCCTCTGATCGCTGACAGAGAGCTTTTGCGTTGTTGAACGACTACGATTCGGGTTCAAGGGAAAGTTGCCCTTTTGTTCAATTCTAGAGGCCAAAACAATGCAAAATCAACATTCACGGTGGTTAATTGCAACCGTCGCAACGTCCGCTTCGATCCTTCTTGCCGCCTGTGGTGCGGGTTCGGGATCGATTACATCAACTGCTCCCGCTGCTGGTGGCAGTGACGTTTCCACCAAGTCAGTAGCGTTAGGCTCGATTACCGGTTTTGGTAGCGTGATTGTCGATGGCGTGGTTTTCAATGATGCTGCTACAACGGTAATCTTTGAAACTAATCCTGACCTGCCAAGCGTTCAGACCACCTCCAACCTTAAGCTGGGTATGCAGGTTGAGATGAAGCATGCCAACGGAGCTGCTAGCGAGATCTTGGTGGTAAGCACTTTGCGTGGCCCGGTCACGGCCCTTGACGCCACCAATTCCAAATTAACGGTACTCGGCCAATCGGTCAGTGTCGTGAGTAGTGGTGTTGAATCGACGGCGCTGGAAGGTTTTGCGGCGTTCGCGGACATTAAGGTCAGCGACTGGGTGGAAGTACACGCGGTTGAAAATGCAGACGGTAGCTTGAAGGCGACCCGTATCGAGCGAGAATCTGCCTCTGAGAGTACGTCGATCAAAATCGGCGGAAAGTTAGCGAGCCTGGATGCCACTGCAAAGACTTTCAAGTTAGGTGCAATGACAATCAACTACGCTAACGCGTCGGTTCGCCCCACAGGTGTGGTGCTGGCTAATGCTCAGCGTGTCTTTGTGTTTAGCGATGCAGCGCCGGTCGGTAATGTTTTAAACGCCAAGAAATTGCGGGTTCGCGACTTTAAATTCCCAGGAATTGATGCGGGCAACGTCGGCGGCTTGGTGACGGACTTCGTATCGGCCTCGAACTTTATGGTGGCTGGAATTAAGGTTGACGCGACCACAGCCAAATTTGAGAATGGTAGTGCGACCGACCTTCTGAATGGCGCCGCAGTGCGTATCAAGGGTACGCTCAAGGACGGTGTTTTGACGGCCGTCGCTGTTGAGTTTAAAGGTAAGTCCGGTGCTGAGTCTGGTCAGGTGAGCGTGAAGGGCGCGATTACTGATTTCGTTAGTATCTCAAGCTTCAAGCTACGCGGACAAACCATTAATGCCACCGGTGCAACTTTTGAGGGTGGTGCTGCCACCGATCTAGGCAACGGCGCATTGATTCAATTGAAGGCTCAAATCGTGAATGGCCAGATTAAGGCGACAACGATCAAGTTCTTGCCGCAAGACACCCAAGGTGCTCCGCTGGCATTGCAAGGCAAGATTCAGGCCTTTAGTGCGACGGCTAAAACCTTCTCCTTGGCGGGTACCTCGATGAAACTGGGCGATGGTACGGTCTATGTGAATGGCTCGGCGGCGGATGTGGCCAACGACAAGTTTGTTGAAGTGTTTACCGTTAAGGCTGCGTCGGGATGGGAAGTGAAACGCATGGAATTCAAGGACCCTTCGTTGATTCCATTGTTTCTACGTGGTGTCGCTTCCGATGTGACCGCGACTGGATTCAAACTGGCAGGGGTCGCGGTGGCGATCAACGTCAGCACTGAGTTTGAGCACGGGACGTCGGCCAGTTTGGTAGACGGAACACAAGTGGCGGTGAAGGCGCGCAACCTGACGGTGGGCGGCTTAACAGCGCTTGAGGTTGAAATCCTCTCCCGTACGCCAGCCAATCTCGTGTTGAGTGTTTCTGGCTTGGTCAGTGACGCTGTGTCGAAATCCAACTTCCGGGTGGCGGGTCAAAAGGTTGATGCAAGCGCTGCGTCATTCGTCGGCGGCGCGGAGGCCGATTTGATCAATGGCAAGTCTGTCACCGTTGAAGGCAAGGCTACTGAGGGCGTTTTTGTAGCCTCTAAGGTTACCTTCCGTCCTTGAGGTCGCTTGGGCTACGGCACATCGCGAAGATGCTCCGTAGCTCGCGCTTCAATTGAATGCCAGATCTCGGCCGCCATAGGGCGTCGAGACTCTTCCAAAATATGACCCACCAGGCCAACCGCGCGTGCCATTACGCCTAGACCTCGGCAGATCTTCCAGTCGAATCCCATTTCACAGCATAACGCGCCTATTGCACCGGTAGCGTTGACGGGGAGCGCTTTACCACTGAGTTGCGAGGCCTGATCGGCGATCGCCTGCATTAACCTCATGTACGGGCCGTCGAACCCGGTTTCGCGAGCGAGCTCGAAAAGTCTTGGGGTTCGTGGATCAATGGGTTTGTGGATCGGATGGCCGATGCCTGGCACGATGCGACCCTGGGCTTGGAAACCTTGGGAGGTGCTTTTCGCAATTGCATTGAGGTTTGCATCTAAGTCTGGCTTGCCGTCATTTATGGGCATGGCCTCATAGAGCATTTTGGCCGCGCCTTCAATGCTTCCGACAAAGACCGTACCCAGTCCGTTTAAGCCCGCCGCTACCGCTCCTTGCAGTGATTCTGGCGCGCCTGCGTAGGTCATACGCGCCACAATTGCACTAGGCGTCATGCCATGCTCGACGAGGGTGACCACCATGGCGTTGAACATGCGCGATTCCATCGCGTTAGGAAAGCGCCCGGTGAGCTCCAAAAAACCCATGTCGCCGAGGTTAAGGTGGCCGAGAATCTCGCTCGGCAAGTCCTTGCCAAAGAGCGTGATACTGGTCGCATCACTCCAACCAATATCAGTACGAATCGGTTTTTCCTTGCGCTTATGGTTTGCTTTCCCGGAGGCGCTTTCTGTGTTGCTTTTTGTCGTGCTTTGTGCGGACGGAGGGGCTTGAGGGATCATGACTAGGCAGGCGCTTTTTAAAGTGGCTTAGGGTAGAGGCGTATCGGCAGTACCTGTGAGTTTGCCAAGCTCGCGGTGAAAGTGCGTGAGCATTGGCTCATTGCTGCCGAACACTACGCCAGGAAGACGACCACTGGCCAGATTTGCGTGGATATTTTGCTGCTGCACAAAGTCTTCCCGGAAAATGACATCGGTGGAAATTTTCCAACTTTTTTGCCACAAAACTTTCTGCTCCTCAGTTGTAATTTTCTCGGGAATGTAGAAACGAATGCGAACCCGTGTTTTACCGACTTCTAACGGCCGAAAGTCCCAAAGCTCCATATGGCCGTCCATGGGAATGTTTAAGATTGCATTGGGTGACACCACAAAGACCGTGGAGGCGTGCTTGAGCACGGACCATTCGCTTTCCGGGCGTTGGCGTTGCTCATCAACGCTTTTGCGAGTGAGCGGGAACAGAGTATGCGGCCCGAACGTTTCATACACAACCGGATAACAGCGGAACCTCGGTGCCAGTGTTTTGTGGTGCAGGGAAGCGATGTGATAACCCTCCATGAAGGTATCCATCAAGAGCTTCCAATTGGCAGTAAAGTCGCCGAACACTTCCTGATAAAAATGAAAACCGCCAAAGCCAAACTCGCCCATTCGGGAGTGCATGCCATGCATTTCGCTGGATACTTGAATGCGCTTAGTGCCGTGCGGTCTGACCAGAATCATGCCTTCCGTTTCAAGGCAGGGTAGCTCGGTAAGGCTGAACTTTCCGCAGGCGATTCCGTCTTCGATTTGTTTAAAACCGTCCATGTCATTGGCATGCCGGATCAGTGCCCCCTCGAGGTTATAGGTCCAGGCGTGATAGGCACAGGCCAGCACTTTCGGTGTGCTGCCGCGTGCATGAATGAAGTCGCCCTGTTCATTCATCTCAAAACCAACCAGGCGGGAGCCACGATGGCGACAAATGTTTAGAAATGCGCGCGCCTTGCCGTCCAACCCTCGGGCAACAAAAATAGGTGCGTCCGGCATGTCGAAAGTAAACCAGGAACCGGGCGTAGGCAAGTCGGGCGAGAAGCCTGCCAGCAGAGGGAGCGCGCCTTGGAATAGGGTTTGAAGCTCGTTGTTGAAGTGCTCCGCGCTGGTGTAGCGTTCGACCGGATTCCAGTAGGGCGCCTCAGCCATCGGCGTCGTGTTGGCGTCGATATGGCTGAAGATTTCTTTGAGTACTTCGACTTGGCGGGCGTGGTTCATAACTGTTGTCAGTTTGAATCAAAACAGGACGCTTTGATGTTAAGCCTTTCATTTTCTAATGGGCTAGTTTTTTAAGCCAGCCATTCATGATTTGGGCGGTCTCCCTTTCTGGTAACCGGATGCTATTCTTGGTGTCCATAAAGAGTGCTTTAAAAGTTTAATATGCTATCGACCAAGAGCTTTCCTGTTCGGCTTGAAGCGCTGTTAAAAGAAGTCCGCGCCTGCACCATATGCTCTGAGCACCTCGCCGCTGGGCCTCGTCCGGTCGTGCAGGTCGACGGTCGGGCACGAATTCTGGTCGTAGGCCAGGCACCTGGAAGAAAAGTACACGCCAGTGGAATTCCTTTCGATGACGCCAGCGGTGATCGATTGCGGCAGTGGATGGGCATTGACCGACAAGTGTTTTATGACCCCTCTGTGATGGGTATTTTGCCGATGGGTTTTTGTTATCCTGGCACCGGAAAATCTGGCGACCTTCCACCGCGGGTGGAGTGTGCTCCACGGTGGCGAACGAAGCTACTCGAGCAAATGCCAAATATTGAGCTGACTCTGGTGATTGGCAAATACGCGATGGATTGGCATTTTCCAGAAAGTGATTCACCCAATCTTACCGAGACGGTGAGAGGCTGGCGTTCGGTTTGGCCCTCGGTTTTACCTTTACCTCACCCGAGCCCCCGCAACAATTTATGGCTTAAAGCAAACCCCTGGTTTATGGTGGATGTGATTCCGTCATTGCAGGCAAGGGTGCGCGCTTTGCTGGCCACTGAAACGACTTAAATTGCGGCTGAAGTGTTGGCTTTGCTGTTAGCGTGCGGGGCGCATTTACGTTCAAAGGGCTTTGCCAGAATTGAGCGCTTTGGGTGCTACCTTACCGGCTGAGTGGCTGAGGATTTAAAACGCTGAGGTTCGACACTTTGAGGGGGGAGATGTGATAAAAACATTGCAACGCTGGTCGACCAACGATATTGCTCCTGATCGACGCCTTCGCTTGTGACGCGATGCGATTCATCAGTCCCGCGGAAAACCCACGAAGAAGACCCTTGTTGGTTGAAGGTTCGCCTGCTAAGCTTGCGCCATGAGCACAAGCAGCTTTCTATCGAGATCAAGATTTTTCGGCCTGCTAGTTTTGGTCGCGGGGTTTGTGTCGGCCTGTAGCGGAGAGTCACGGAGCAAGGCCACCGCGAATACCGCTGACGCTTCAAGCACACCCGTTGAGTTTTCGGTCAAAACCCTCAATAACGGATTGAATGGACCCTGGGGACTGAGCTTTCTGTCTGACGGTCGAATGTTGGTTTCACAAAAACCGGGTCGCCTGCTACTGTTGAAGGCCGATGGCTCATTCGAACAAACGATTAGTGGAGTACCTGCGGTCGTCGATTCCGGTCAGGGTGGGTTGCTCGATGTGTTGACGCTTCAAGAAGGCGCCGATACCTGGGTGGTGCTCAGCTATTCAGAGGCAGGCAAGGGTAGTGAAGCGGGCCTTGCAGGTACCGCCGTTGGACGCGGCAAGCTGCAGGGAGCCGCTCTCACTGAATGGCAGGTCATTTTCAGGCAACAGCCCAAAGTGGCTGGCAATATCCATTTCGGTTCGCGCCTCGTGCTCAACAAAGATGGCAGTCTATTCATCTCTCTCGGTGAGCGCGGGCAGGACAGCACGACTAGCCCAAACAAAGAACACTCTCAAAACATTGCGAAAACGCTGGGCAAGGTCGTACGCATGCGCCCAGACGGCAGCGCGGCAGCCGATAACCCCGCTTGGCCGACAGGCGCGGCGCAGCATCTCTACAGCATCGGGCACCGCAACCCACAAGGTGCGGCGCTTCATCCAGACACCGGTGAGTTATGGTTGGTGGAGCATGGGCCGCAAGGTGGGGATGAACTGAATCGTGTGGTCGCAGGTGGCAACTATGGATGGCCCCTGCGTAGCTATGGCTGCCCGTATGGCTCACCAGTAGGCGAGGCTTGTCGCATTGGGGGTGGAACACATGCACCGGACTTCATTGAGCCGGTCGCAACATGGGTGCCGACGTCAACGGCCCCGGCGGGTTTAATGTTTTATACCGGCGACAAGTTTCCAGAGTGGAAGGGGCAGGCTTTCATTGGTGCGTTGGCCGGTCAATCTATGTGGCGCATTCAACTCAATGAAGGACGCGAAGTTGCGCGCGTGCGTATGCTGGACAACCTTAACGAACGGATTCGTGATGTGCGCCAAGGCCCTGAAGGTTGGATCTATCTACTGACCGATAGCGGTAAGCTTTTGCGGCTTGAGCGCTAAGCATCGAGCATCGAGGACCGAGGACCGAGGACCGAGGACCGAGGACCGAAGACTGAGCTCTAAGGCGCCTTCTTCACTAAGCCCTTCCAACGATTCATCTCCGAATTCAGGAAGGCACCGAACTCCTCTGGCGTACTCGGTTTTGCGACCAAGCCCATATCCTCAAAGCGCTTTTTGAGTTCGGCACCGTTCAGAGCTTTATGCACTTCGCGTTGAGCTGCATGACAATGGCGCGAGGCGTATTTGCAGGAACGAAAAGGCCACCCCAGCTCGCAAAGTCGTAGCCTGCGGCGCCAGCCTCACTGGCCGTTGGAATGTTCGGGAAGGCGGAAATGCGCTGTGTGTGCTCACGGCAAGGGCGCGCAGGTTTCCCGATTTGATGTGAGGTGCGGCGGCCGCTAAAGGGTCGATCATGAAGGTGATGCGATTGGCAATCAAATCTGGATGGGCGGCGCTGCTACCTTTGTAGGCCACTTCGGTCATATCCTTCACATTCAATTGCTGCGCCAGAAGTAAGGTCGCCAGCAATTGAGGGCTGCCCGGCCCAGTCGTGCCATAGGTCACCTTGCCCGGCGCTTCGCGGATGGTTTTGATGAGCTCGTCGAGTGTTTTGATGGGCGACTGGTTGCTCACCACGAAAACATACGGAGTAAGGTGGGTCAGGCTTATCGGCGCGAAGTCTTTGTTGGTGTCATACGGCAGGTCATTCATCAAGAACGGGTTGATGGCCATATTGGCTGCGGCCTGCAACAGGGTATAGCCATCGGGTGGCGACTTGGCCACGACATCGGCACCCAGCACTTGGGACGCGCCAGGTCGATTCTCAACAACCACGGAGGTCGCCATAGAAGTGGAGATCTCACGGCTGAGTAAGCGCGCCACTAAATCGCTCGGGCCGCCGGTAGTGACGGGCACGATGATTTTCACTGTCTTATTAGGGTAGGGGGATTGCGCTTCGGCGTGGTAAGCCGAGGTGACCGCTAGCCCAAAAAGGGCAGCGAAAGAAACGTGATGCAAAAGCTTCATGGTCAGGTACCTCGGATGGGATGGTGATTCACCAGGCTAGACTGGCGACAAAATATAAATCGCGCGGTTCGCTACCAGTTCTTTTGTTTTTGCCGCATAGGCCACCATGTGGGGCGCTGCGCCATGCGCTTTGAGCGCGGCCATGCTCTCCCATTTTTCAACCACCACAAAGCTGTCGGGGCCGTACTGCGTTTGAAACGGCAGAGGGTTGCTCGCGTCAATGGCGGCGCCGTACTCGATGCATCCCGCTTCGGCACGCACGGCAGGGACATTGGCAGTAAATGAAGCGAGAATCGCATCGCGTTGGCCTGGTTTGGCAGTGATGACTGCGAGGACATGGATCATGAGGATTTTCCTTAACGCGAGTGATTTGAACGAGAGTGAACTGGAGGGTAGCTTACTCGAGATCACGTTCGATGCGCTGACGCTGTCAGCCATGGCGGTGCCCAGCGTTTCAACTGTGCCAATACGGAAGGGCTGCAGCGTATCATCCAGTCGATAATCTCTCCGAAAATCGAACCCTTCAAGCGTTGCCTCGCCAAAGTGGGCTGCAACCCCACCGCCACCGCCATATTCTCCAAGGCGCACAGCCCAACGAAGATTGATCTTCCCGCGCAGAAGATCCGAGATGCAGGGTTGGGTGACGCCTTAAGCGGAAGCGGTCTCGGCCAGACTCAAGCCGACCGCTTTGATGTCCGCTTTGAGTGCGAACTTTAGCTTGAAGGCGGCGACGCATGTTTACGGCGGCTTCTGGAGTGTCCGCAAGCGCGTCCAAAAATAAGACTAAACGCACTGGCGAAGGAAGCTTTGCTCATGGTGTCAATTCTTTAAGTAGGTCTTGATAGCGCTTTGAGGCCATGTCGAACTCGCGAATACGGATTTCCTTTACGCCGGAGCCCACAAGGGACATGGGCGTCCAGTCATCGGGATCGCTGCCTCTTTGAACTTGGTCGATTTGAAAGCCAGCTTCTCTTCGCGCAAGCACTGGGAATGACCGTAAATCGTCCCGTGATGATCGCCTGAAAATAACGGGCTTTAAGTCTTGATGCGAGAGGCTATACAAAATATTGTACGTTTTGCAAATGGAATTTTAGGTCCAACCATCACTACGGAGTAAGCTCAAGCCAAGGACTAGGACGAAATCCTCTGCAAACGAAGTTCCTATAGGCGAAGAAGGGCCAAACTTGATATATCATCCAAAATCAAGTTCCATCATGATGAGGCCAGCCATGAACACCCCTGTTCGAGAAAAGTTCTCCTCCCAAGCGTCCCCCCAGGTACTGGCGTCTTTGCGTCAAATCGCTGAGTCCCAAGGGCGGCAATTTCAAGCGGTTCTAGACGAAGCCATGCGTGAATACATTGACCGTCAGCAAAGAGAGCGCCCCCGCCGCCATGCCATGGCCGCTTTCGCTTCCAGCCTTGACGAGTTCGACGCGCTCTATCGCGAATTGGCCAAGTAAATCTGCCGGGACAATCATGAGTGAGCGCGACTTTCTCACCGTCGCCGACGTGCTGGGGATGCACGCCGTGCTGCTCCGAAGGTACGGAGGCGCGTCTGGCGTGCGCGACCCCGGTGCCATCGAAGCGGCTCTGTTCCGGCCTCAAACTGGTTATTACAAAGACATCGTCGCCGAAGCGGCTGCGCTACTCGAAAGCCTGGCAATCAATCATCCCTTTGTAGATGGCAACAAGCGCATTGCCTTTGCAGCGGCTGATGTTTTCGTGCGAATTAATGGCTGGCAGTTAAAGCGGGCACCACCTCAAATCCATGCCGAGATGATCGCAATGTTTGAGCAGGGGACCTTTGACATCGCGCATCTTGAGCCATGGTTACGCGAGTTTGCATCTGGTCCTACCGACGTAAGGGACGACCCAGGATGACACTCGAGCGCGTTTAAAGACTTTCGCCTCTCACCAGAACTAAAAGTGCAGGCTGTTACACCTGCTAAATTTTCGACTATTTTGAGGAGTAAATCATGACCGCGCTGACGGTTCGATTGCCTAACTCGGTTCATCAAAAAGTGAAAGAACTCGCCGAGCGTGATGAATGAGGCCATGTCGAATTCGCCAATACGGATTTTTCCGCTCGTAATCGGACTTTACTTCGGCCCTTGGTTGCCTAATTCACCTAGTAATTCTGGATGCCGATCAAGCAGCCTAAAAAGATTCACCACCGCACTCACCGGTTTAGCATGACCACGCTCATAGCGCGAAAAAGCGTTTTTACCGCCGCCTGTTAATTGCCCTGCTTGCAATTGAGTGAGCTTTAGCTTTTTACGAATCCTAACCAGCTCAGCCGCTTCATGCGCATCGACTCGATCGCGAAACGCGAGCCAGGTTTTTTCTTGGCGGGCATCGAAGGCTACAAACCCGTCCTCACAGTGATTGCAGAACGCGCCTCGGTTGTGAGTTTCGAAGGGATGCCCCTTGTACTGCTGCGCGCTCGACTTCACACCATCGTGCAAAGTCCCCTTCCCACAGATTGGGCAGGCTTTACCATTCCATTGACTCGCCATGTTCATAATTCCTTGAACGAAACTGTCAGGTAATCTCCCGTCCGTTGGAACTTTATGTAAAGCACACGGCCTTCTCGGTGGCCGTGATACACGTCTTGCCACACCCGGTGGTCTGCGTGAGTGGTCATGCTTTTATAGAAGTTACTTCGGGTAAGGCCATGAACAACGCTCAACGCTTCGGCCTGTGTCAAACCCGCTTCCCAAATCCCATTTCTGGCGGATAGTGTCAGGTTCATGTCATCGACCGTCACCATCTGCGCCTGAATATCGACAAGCGGGTAATGAGGCGTTGCCTTGTCCAAGGTTTATTATCCCCTATTAGGGTAGTTATTGCAATCCCGGTACTTCGAATTTTGTGGAATTGTTTTGTCTGTGAGCGCTCTAAAGATATTCGGCAAGACGCACGAGCGCAATTGCACTGATGGCTTAAGCCCGAGGGCTTTCCTTTGTGGGTTGTTCGATCTTGACGATGACTAATTGGTCAACAGCTTGTTGACCAAATTGAACATCATTAATCCAGCGTCGCTGATCGGTTTAAGCCAGCGCCAGCTCCACCCGCTTGCCCGCCCGTGCAGCCAAAGTAATCAGCATATCCAAGCTGAATTTTTCCCACTTGCCTCGAACCAAGTCACTCACTCTGGATTGACCAATGCCGAGTTGCTCGGCAGCTTGGCTTTGCGTCCAGCCACGCTCCTCGATCAGTATGCGAAGACGGCCCATAAGGTCCGCCCGTAACGCGAGTACTGCAGCTTCACCGGGGGGAAAGCCGAGATCCAAAAACACATTTCCACTGGATACGGTCATTAGCGAGTCTGGATCAACTTTTTTTCTTGTCATGGGTATCGCCTATGAGCTTGTATCGTTTGATCGAGAGGTCCAATTCTGCTTGAGGCGTTTTTGGTGTTTTTTTCTGAAAGCAATGCAAAACGTAAATGGCTTCTGAACGATTGGCGACATAAATCACACGCCACTGCCCGCTAATTTTTATTCGAATCTCATAGGCCCCAAGGCCAACAGTCGGCATCGGCTTAAAGTCTGAAGGCATCAAGCCGAGCTGAATCTGCCACAACTCGAAGCCCGCCGTTCGCCTTGCATCTTCCGGGAAATTTGCCAAATCCTTTTGGCTGCTTCCTAGAAATTTTAGAACTTTTATGGTGAGCCTCGATTATCTAAGTATTTGGATTTAATATCAAGTCAAAATTTCTCTACTTGGAGTTAGCTCTTTGCTTGCTCAGAACATACGCGGCTGGCACTAGGAGCGCAATTAATCCGATGGCCTAGGCCGTAGGGCGTCCCTTTGTTGGTTGTGCTGTCGCTAGACTCTCTACCCGCAACCCCGCCGCCGCCGCCTTCACGAAAGTACCTTGAACGAAGACGGTTTCCATTCATCCAGGCAACACGTGCAAACCAAGTTTCGGGGTGATTTGGCAATTTGAATCGCTAAATTTCACGGATTATTGTTACTCAAAGGTTTATCAACGCCAGTAAGATGTAGCCTAGAGACCACCGAAAAATCCGATCAAAAATGCGCCTATATCTAGACTGAGAACTGGTATGAGAAGTGAAGCCGAAATTCGATTGAAAGGCATGCAGGCGCTGATCGGCGCACTGGGCCTAGTGGATGCTGAGCGCTTTATGGCCGCATCGTCTAAAGATCGGTTTGATTACACACAATGGCGTCGTCAAGAGTTACCGACACTCAATTTGGAAGACTTGGCCTTGGCTGCGAACCAGCATAGCCGCGATATTGACACGCGAACAAACGGTTGAAAAAAGAGAGCCAAACAATGCCACGCGCAAAGAAGCGCTCGAAATTAGCAGCTGGACCTGACGATTTAGAAGGGATTTTTGCTATTGCACGATCCCTGGGATTGCTAAACCAGCAAGCGGTGCTCGAGTACCGGCCTGTCGTTGAAGGCATTGTCCGGTCCGCGAGCCGTGATGTGCCATTCATCGAACATACGCTGGACGGGCTACTTGATTTTTGCGGCTTTGAGCCGGCATTGGTACTTTATAAAACACTTTGCCGACATTACTGGACGATTGATCCCGAGGCGACCGTAGGATACGTCAACGCTTATCGTGAAATGTGGGACACGGACGACTTAAGCGATAAGGCTTGAGTCATGCTGGGGCTCGGAGTTAAGACCTGGCCGCAATCACCTTAGTCTCCACCCGCAACCCTGCCGCCACCGCCATATTCACCAAAGCGTCCAGCCCAAAAAAAACATTGATCTTCCCGCGCACAAGATCCGAGATGCGGGGTTGGGTGACGCCCGACGCTGACGCGGCCTCGGCCTGAGCCAGACTCAATCCCGCCGCTTTGATGTGCTCTTTGAGCGCGAACATTAGCTTAGAGCGGCACCGCATGTTTTCGGCGGCTTCTGGCGTGTCCTCAAGCGCGTCCCAAATTGAACTAAACGCACTGCCGGGGGAAGCTTTGCTCATGATGTCAATTCTTTAAGTCGGTCTTGATGGCGCTTTGAGGCCATGTCGATCTCTCGAATGTGGATCTCCTTTGAACCAGAGCCCACAATGGACACGGGTTTCCAGTCGTCCGGATCGCTGCCTCTTTGAAAATTGGGTAATGATTTTTCTCCGCACTTTAGGGCTCGCAAGCTGCTTAATTGACTGCGGGCCAACTAAAGAACGCATTTGGGTAATTGCTAAAGCGTTGAGTTGTAAAACACGATGCTTCTGCTCAAGGCCCTGGTGAATTAAAGCTGCATTGATGCTTTCCAGATTCGACAGCACTACGAGTTGTTCGAGCGTCGCGAAGTCTCGAACGTTGCCTGTTTCGCTTTTATTTTCACGCCGCCACTGCGCTGCAGTAAACCCGAACAAAGCGCCATTCAATAAATCTGCTTCCGTGGCGTAAACCGCGCTTGTCTGTGCCTTTGTCAATTCCTTAGGAATTAGCCATTCGCCAATCGCGTCGGTGTGGATTTTATAGTTGACCTTCGCCAAAGTACGCTGAAAACTCCAAGCGATCGAGTTTGATCGGGACTCTTCGTCTTTAAGGCGTTGAAACTCCTTAATGAGGTAGATCTTGAATTCAGCGCTAATCCACATACCGAATTCAAAGGCAATGACCTTGTGAGCAAAGGTGCCGCCATACCGCCCGGTACTTGCTTGAAGGCCAATAGCGCCGGTCTTGTCAACCCGTTTTTGACACCCGTTCTTTGACTCTAAGCCTGTAGCTATTTAAGCCTGCCTGACTCTTAATTATGGCGAATTCGCCGTAATTAAAACGAGGGTTGTAGACGCTCTCCCAAATTCCTAGAATGCCCGTCGTGCGCTGTATTTTGCGTAGGCAAAAACGGGCTTATGCGATTAATAACCGAATGACTACTGGGTTGCTGCCGAGGTTTCTAAAGAGCTTTTTCGATTGCCAGTTTTCACCAGCTCACGGGCTGAATGATACTGTATAATTGAACAGTGGTTATGAGATTCGCCCGATAGTCTATTGAAGGAGCTAGGGTATGAGCGAAGAAAATTCTGATGCTCAATCGAACGACGGTGTAGCACTTTTCCAAGAGACGACAATCCGCAGAACCTGGCATCAAAATGCTTGGTGGTTTGCCATCGTCGATGTGGTAGGTGTCATTGCTGGATCGGTACAACCGAATGGCTACATTAAGGATTTACGCAGGCGCGATACGGAACTAGGTCAAGGGTGGGGGCAAATTGCCACCCCCCTTCGCCTGAAAACTGACGGCGGTGTCCAGCGCGTCAACTGCGCCAATACGGAGGGGTTGCTGCGCATCATCCAGTCAATACCGTCCCCGAAAGCCGAACCCTTCAAGCGTTGGCTCGCCAAAGTGGGATACGAGCGCATCCAGGAAATTGAAAACCCGGAACTCGCTAGTGCTCGTGCCCGTGCACTCTATGAAGCCAAAGGGTATCCCAAGTCTTGGATCGAAAAGCGCTTGCGCTCTATCGCCGTGTGCGGCGAACTTACAGACGAGTGGAAGCAACGTGGCGTCAAGGAAGGCAAGGAATACGCCATCCTTACCTCCGAGATCGCTAGCACCACCTTTGGTGTTACGCCTGAAGGTCATAAAATAATCAAGGGTCTTGCGAAGTTGAAAACTGGCGACAATCCGCGCGACCACGCGGCGTAAAGATGCGCAGGGCTTCCCCGCTAATCGGCGGAGTGCCAAAGAGGGCGGCACCATCGCGGGCAACGCGCGTAAGGCGCTGGAAGCCAAAAGTGGCCAGCCTGTGGTGAGCGCGAGCAATAACCTGGATATCGTGCTTGGGGCTGCGGCGTTGGGCGGCACGGTTGCGTACGAGACCCGGCCGGATGAACTGGCGATCAAGGTGAAAACCAAACCGAAAGTCCGCGCGAAAGTGTTGGCCGCAATCGGTAAAAAAGCTAAAGATGTGTGACGCGAGTTAAAGACTGGTGATGGATTTCGAATGTGGCTCGCTCCTTGAGCGAGATCGTCCTTATCATGCATTTCACACCGATTAGCGGTGGTGGGAGTGATTTCTGAAACTCAAAACATCAATCTCGCTTGTCAGGTCCGTCTGATTGAGAAAAATTGTGTACACATAGATTCACAAAAAATGAGGTGTTCGCGTGGAAACAACCAAAGTAGGCATACGCGAGTTTCGCGCCGATTTGGCGGACTACATCGCGTCGAGTACACCTGTGGCAGTCACCCGGCATGGTCAAACCGTGGGGTATTTCATTCCAACGCAGGGGCAAGTTGAAGCCGATATTGCAGCATTGAAAAAGGCTGGCCTGATGTTAGACAAGCTGCTTGCCGCCCAGGGCGTTGATGTTGAAACGGTGGTTGCGGACTTTAAATCTGTGCGTTAGAAGTTTGGCGCGTCTACAAGATAGCTGAAAGCTGTGGTTTAAGCCAGCGCCAGCTCCACCCGCTTGCCCGCCCGTGCAGCCAAAGTAATCAGCATATCCAAGCTGAATTTTTCCCACTTGCCTCGAACCAAGTCACTCGCTCTTGATTGACCAATGCCGAGTTGCTCGGCAGCTTGGCTTTGCGTCCAGCCACGCTCCTCAATCAGTATGCGAAGTCGGCCCATAAGGTCCGCCCGTAAGGCGAGTACTGCGGCTTCAACGGGGGGAAAGCCGAGATCCAAAAAAACGTTTCCATTGGATACGAACGTTAGCGAGTTTGGATCAATTTTTTTTCTTGTCATGGTTATCGCCTATGAGCTTGTATCGTTTCATCGAGAGGTCCACATCTGCGCTGATCAATGGACCGCCAAACTTAATTCCCCGCTTGCCCGAGAGGTCGCCTTTACCCGAATCTCAATGTCGTATCCCAAGCGATTTAGACAATCCATGAGCTTTCGTTCAGACAGGTTGGCAAAGTCGCCGCGAATCATCCTGGACACCTTGGCTTGGGCGATTTCCATTCGGGTTGCAGCATCGGTTTGAGTGAGGCCAAGTTTTCGGATGGCGCGAGTAATCTCAATGACCAGGCCCGACTTAATCTTCAGACTTTCGGCGTCGGTTAGGCCGATGTCGGCGAATACATTGCCTGAGCCTAGCGTGATCTCTACACCCTCAACGATTCGGCTGGTCATTTTCTTTGGCATTGGTTGAACTTTCCTCGCGTAAATTCTTGTTGAGTGCCGATCCAAGCTAGAGGTTTTAAGGGTGGACTCAGATTGTAGCGAGATTTATACCAAAAAAGGTATTGTTGCAATGATTATTAAATAGATTGAATCAACGCAATCCTGACGATCAAAACATGAACAATTCCCGTGTGTTTAACTTAATTCTTGCTTCTCCTGTCAGAAAGTTTAGAATATGGTTATGCTGGCGCAACTAAATATACTGACGCAACTACTTTGCGTGTAATTCTTGATACCTCGGTACTCGTGGCGGCAAGTCGTTCACGCGATGGCGCAAGCTTTAAATTGTTATCCATGTTGCCAAGCCGCGACTTTGAGATTGCGCTCACAATTGCGCTCTACACTGAGTGGCAGGCGGTTCTAACAAGGCAGGAGCATTTACCTCCAGGTGCTACGGTTGAATCTGCTTTGGCATTTTTGCGCTATCTGGCCTCGATTTCACATTTGCAAGACGTTCATTTTCTTTGGCGCCCGTTCTTACATGACCCAGACGACGACATGGTGCTGGAGTGCGCTGTGGCCTCTGGTAGTCAGTACATCGTGACGCACAACATTAAAGACTTTCGCCGCTCACCCGAACTAAAAGTCCAGGCCATTACACCTGGGCGATTTTTGAATATTATAAGGAGTAAATCATGACCGCTCTCACTGTTCGATTGCCTAACTCCGTTCATCAAAAAGTGAAAGAACTCGCCGAGCGCGATGAAATCTCGGTGAACCAGTTCATTGCCAGCGCCGTGTCTGAAAAAATGGCATCGGTCATGACTCTAGATTACTTAAAAGCCGAAGCCGCAAAAGGCCAGCGCAGCGACTTTGACCATTTCCTGGGATTAGTTCCGAGCGCACCGGTTATGAATGGTGATGAAATATGAGCAATAGGCAGTTGTCCGAGCGAGACATCTGCACCAAATTCATCACTTCTGCTCTAAAAAAAGACGGACGGGAAAATAGATACCCAAGTGCGTTAAGAATTCCAGATCATTAAAAAGCAAAGTATCGTCCCAGGTCGCATCAAGCGAACTGATCTGAACTTCGAGCGCGAGACGCTACGCGCTTTGGGTAAGAGCTTGCTCGCCGACAAAGTGGAGCATGTGTCAAAGACCAAGGGCGACGGCCTGGGTTTCGACATACTTTCCTTCGAGGCAAATGGCCAAGAGCGATTCATCGAAGTCAAGAGCACGGCCTTTGGCAAAGAAACGCCGTTCTTCATCACCCGAGGAGAAGTAGCGTTCGCCAAAGAGCATGAAGATCAATTTCAGTTGTACCGCCTCTTCGATTTTAGGCGGGAGCCTCGGATGTTCGCCTTACCCGGTCAGGTCGGGCTACATTGCGCCTTAAGCCCCGTAAACTTTATCGCGCAGTTCCCTTAGCAATCGGCTTATTCAATACTGTATACTTCAACAGTGGTTAACTTAAGAGCATTTTAGGCCAAGCGCCTTAAGCTAGCATCATGTCAATCGGTTCCGTGGAAATATGTGCAGGTGCAGGCGGCCAAGCCTTAGGCCTTGAGCAGGCGGGTTTTGACCATGTAAGCTTGGTCGAAATTGAAGCCCCTGCTTGCCAAACGCTGCGCATGAACCGGCCCCACTGGAATGTGGTTGAGGGCGATCTACGCCATTACTCTGTCGATAAGTGGAAGTGTGTTGCCCTACTGGCCGGTGGTGTGCCCTACCCACCCTTTTCCAAGGCCGGTAAGCAGCTTGGCGATGACGATGAGCGCGATCTTTTTCCCGAAGCTATCCGCTTGGTCAACGAGTGCATGCCCGATGCCGTCATGCTGGAGAATGTGCGTGGCATTCTCGATAAGGTCTTTTACGACTATCGCGCCAGTATTATTCAGGATCAAAAAAACTTGGCTACGTCGCCGATTGGCGATGGTTGAATGCCAGTGATTACGGCGTACCGCAATTGCGCCCTCGGGTAGTTCTGGTCGCCCTGAGAAAAAACATTGCCCCGCATTTCTCGTGGCCTACCCCTAGTTGCATTGCCCCCCAAACGGTCGGCGACTCGCTCTATGATCTTATGGCCTCCAATGGCTGGACTGGAGCCAAAAGCTGGCGCAAGGGAGCCTCGGCCATCGCTCCAACTTTGGTGGGCGGCAGCAAAAAACATGGTGGCCCCGATCTCGGCCCCACGCGCGCCAAGAAAGCCTGGGCCGCGATTGGCGTGGACGGCATGGGCATCGCCAATGAGGTGCCCGCGCAAGACTTTGTAGGCGTGCCTCGCCTCACGGTGCGCATGGCTGCGCGGGTGCAAGGCTTCCCGGATAGTTGGTTGTTTAGCGGCAAGAAAACGGCAGCCTATCGGCAGATTGGGAACGCGTTTCCGCCACCGGTTGCTTGCGCTGTTGGATCGCAAATTCTCGTAGCACTGAATAGCGCGGCCATGCCCAAGTTGATGCGAGCCTGAACAAGGCGAGTCCTTAACATGGTGGTAATGACTACACGCCGCAGATCGATCTGGTGAACGACGCAATATGCCCGTGTTCGATTCTAATTCCCCTGAATTCGAGGGAATTAGAATTGACGCGGTCCGGGGCAGTTTTTTCCTGTCAGCACGAAATGGATCACGGCGAACAGTGCCATTGGTTTGCACGCGACGGCCGGTCGATACGGAGATACCTTTGCTCACAAAAATATTGTCTTAGAATTTGAGTTTCATTAACACCTGCGCACTTTTATTATTGACGAGCTTGAACGATAGTTGAAACAAGAAATCTCAGTTAGCACTTTACTTACCTGCAAATGGGAGTTGACATGACGAAAGAACAAATTAGTCCGTCGGCCTCAAACAGCTTCGAGGTACTTAGACAAGCCAACGATCACAACGCCGAATATTGGAGTGCCCGTGACTTGCAGGCGATGCTTGGGTACAGCCAATGGCGCCGGTTTGAAGATGGGATCAAGCGGGCGATGACCTCATGCGAGACATCCGGGAACGATCCCACTTATCACTTTGCCAACGCCGGCAAACCGATACTTGGTGGAAAAGGCGCGGTTCAAGTTGTAGAGGACTACCACCTATCCCGCTTTGCCTGCTACCTCATCGCTCAGAATGGCGATCCACGCAAACCAGAAATTGCCCAAGCTCAAAAATACTTTGCTATCCAGACGCGAAGACAGGAGCTAAGCGACCAAGCCGCCGCCGATGCAGAGCGCCTTGAACTACGCAAACAAACCAGCGAAGAATTCAAAGCACTGTCAGGTGCCGCGCAAGATGCAGGAGTGCAAAACAAAATGTTTGGCGTATTCCATGACCCGGGTTACAAAGGTTTATATGGTGGGTTGAGCGGTGTGGCCATCAAGTTACGCAAAGCAATACCGGAGAACGACAGCCTGCTTGATCGCATGAATGCCACCGAACTAGCCGCTAACCAGTTTCGTATGACCCAGACACGCGACAAGTTGGCGCGCGAAAATGTGCGCAATCAAACGCAAGCGATTCAGGCCCATGAGCAAGTCGGCAAAGAAGTTCGCGCCGCCATCAAACGCATTGGCGGCACGTTGCCCGAGCAAATCCCTCCCGCTGAACATATCAAAGAAGTGGAAAAGCGAATTAGAAAAACAACGCCGAAGCTCACACTTGACGAACAGCAAGCCGGCGGATTGATGGGCGGGAAAAACAGCAGCGATTGAAGGTTATACCTACCCTGCTGCTCCGGCATCACTTTAGTTGGTTGTTTAGCGGCAAGAAAACTGCAGCCTACCGGCAGATTGGAAATACCTTTCCTCCGCCGGTGGCTTACGCTGTTGGATCGCAGATCCTCGCGGCGTTGAATAGGGTGGCTAAGCCTAAGTTGATGCGTGCCTGAACACGGTGGCGCCAAAATGCACCGGAGTTGACTTCCGCGTTAGTAAGCGTCCTTGCGCATAGGCGGCGTCAATCACGAAAGAGTTAAAATTCGCTTTTGCCAGCCATCGCGTCAAATCTCTGTGCCCCCAGCTCACCTTTACACTTTCGGTTACGAAGGCCAAGACATCGAAGCCTTCATCGCCCGCCTGCAACAAGTAGGCGTGCGAACGATTGTCGACGTGCGCGAATTGCCCCTGTCGCGCAAAAAAGGATTCTCCAAAACGGCCCTAAGTGAACGCTTAAAGGTTGCAGGAATCGCGTATAAGCATGAGCCCGCATTAGGTTGCCCGAAAGACATCCGTAATCGCTATCGCGACGATAAAGATT
>JANOPA010000125.1:0-149286 GCA_031421635.1 Betaproteobacteria bacterium
GTTGGAGCCGGGCTCGGTGCGGGTGTAGGTGCCGGAGTTGGAGCTGGGCTTGGTGCGGGTGTTGGCGCAGGAGTTGGAGCTGGGCTCGGTGCGGGTGTTGGAGCTGGGCTCGGTGCGGGTGGAGGCACAGGAGTTGGGGCTGGGCTCGGTGCGGGAGTAGGCGCAGGAGTTGGGGCAGGGCTCGGTACGGGTGTTGGCGCAGGGGTTTGAGCTGGGCTAGGGGCTAGCGATGGCGATGGCGCGGGAGACGGCGCGGGAGACGGCGGCGGAGAACTGGAACCACCTGAACCTGAACTGATGTTAACTGCAACCACTAATAGATTAGCAGCACTCGGATCGGCAATGACATTCGCGAGCAGCGGTGGAGGGACCATAGAGGGGGCAGCAGATAATTGGGTAAGTACGGTGCCCTCCTGAGTGCCTGCTCCGCTAGAGTCGGGTCCTATGGCGGGCGGCTGTGCTCCGGTGGATTTGATGCTGGTCAGAGCGATTGCCGTGCTGGAGCCCATCGCGTTCAGCTTGGGTTTGTTAGCAATACTCGCCGCGATAGAGCCCGCAGATGCGCCTGCAGTTATGGCAGAGTTCGATGCATTTGAATTTTGAGCGTTGACTTGAAGTCCAGTAAAGTTACCTGCTTCGACAGTGTCGCTACTTGGGCTTGCAGGAGTCGTCCCTGAGGCTGCACTTTGAACAACATTGACAGTCCCTACGAGATTTGTTTGCGGTGATTGTTGACTTTGGGAATTTGATCCGCTGTTACTCGATACGCCAACAACCGACAAGACCGGGTCGGTGCTTGCCTCGGGCGTTCCGCTACCGCTAAAGTCGCTTGCTGAAATCCAAGCAATTGGCGCTACATTTGATACGGCGATCACCTTTGTCGCAGTAGCGCTAATGGGATTTGTTGCACTAGGTGAGTTTGCTGCTTGTGCAGTTGCAGCAGTTGCAGTTGCGGCGGTTGCAGTTGCGGCGGTTGCTGTAGCGGCAGGTGCCGTAGAGTTGGGCACTGTTGAGTTAGAGGACGTAGCGCTATCTGGAACAGTGCTGCTATTTGAATTGCCGGCTACTCCGTCACTGCCTGGAGTATTAGTGATTGTAGACGCATTGGGCGGAACTAGATTGCTTGAAGAGGCGCTCGATGCCACATCGCCGCTGGCCGCAACATTTATGGTGTTGGCGTTCGGCGTTGAAATCACTGTCGTTGCCGTTCCGCCCAGTGAATGAGTAGGCCCAGATGCAGGAATGCCTGAGCTCCCGCCACTGCTCGAGCCACCACTTGAGCCAACGCCACCACTTGAGCCAACGCCACCGTTTGAGCCGCTCGCTGACGAAGACCCGTCTGGCCCGCTGCTTTGGACTTGAGTAGCAGTTGAAGAAGCAGGAGAAACTGAAGATTCACCCGAAATCATTCCAGAAGAACTTGCGTTGCTACCGGTGGAAGTCACACCTGACGCACTAGCTGCCGGATTGTTCGTTTTTGCCCCAGACTGCGCAGTCTTCGCTAACTCGGCTTGCGTCGAACTTTGACCTGCCGCAGATGATTCCGACTTCGAAACTTCACTTGATTCGTTGCGTGCTTTGTTTCGGTCGGCGCTGGCGATCAGGCGGTCGTTGGGCTGGGCTGGCGCAAAACTTTGTGGCGGAAGCACGGGGCGTTCTTGGGTAGGCGCTGGTGCCACTTGAGAACCCGAAGTAAATGCAGCTTCTCCCGCGCCGATCTCGATGTCGCCACCCTGATTGCTGACTGCAATGCGTCCTTCAGTGACGAACGCTAACAAGCCTGCACGGGTACCCGGTGCGCAGATCGGGTCGCAAACTGTTTCGACCAAGGTAAAGACCGTGCCTCGAATACCAATGGTTGCCGTTGGGGTCTGGATGCGATAGTCCTCGCGATTACGTTTTCCGATGGCACCGCTTGAGGTCCTGAGCGCGCCTCGCAGCAGCGAGAAAAACCCACGATGCTTATCGCTTTCAAACAGATATTCATCTACCCGAAACTCTGTGGTCGGCTGAAGCGATACAAGACTGGCATCGCTAAAACGAATTTGTACTCGCCCGTCTGCACCTGTTTTAATGGTGTCGCCCTGGCGAATACTGCCGCCTGCAGCGAGGCTCGCCTGGTTACCATCGCGAATCAGGAACGATTGACCACTTAAGGCAAGAATGACGCCTTCATTGTTTTGTGCTTGAGCCGTGGGGGAATAAAGACTGGCGCCAAGAACAATTAGAGCGGCCACAAGTGGAACTAGAAGCGAAGCGCTCCTCGACCTAACAATGTAAGAATACTTGAGTTCTTTAAGCACTGTCCCTCGCGCGCATGCCACACCGCTCTGCGGAATTTGCTTTCCGAAGAGCGAGCGGGCAAAAGCGACAAGCGCTTGAGCGAATGAGGACATGAGCGTGCTTTTCTAGAACTTATATTTGATACTCATTCTCCACTGGCTGCGCTGGTAGTCATTAGGTTGAAGGCTGGACATATTTTTTGTCCATGTAATTTCTTGTGTCATCAACCAATGTTTGCCATAGCTCCTTTCGGCGCTTAGGCGTAATTCCGTTTGGGCGTCTGTGCGCCGCAATCCAAATAGGGTATCCATGCCGTCAAACGAGCGATGCTCGAAGGAGGCAGAAATTTGTCCGGTCCAATCCTGATTTAGACTTCTGCTCATTAGGCCACGCAGACCAGAGAAGCTATAACTCAGGGTGTCCAACTGTGCGTTTTCCCGACCGCTATAAAGCGATGCCAGGCCTATCAAGCTTTCTTTCGGTGAAAGCGTGGTGGCCCAACTCAGGCCGCCCATTAAACGTTTCGCATCTCGGCTCGGGGCGCTCGGAAAGCTCAAGTCGAAGGCTTGTGCGAACAAGCCCCACTGCCGTGCCCCAGGGTTTTTGGGGTCCAGCTCAAATTGCGCCTGTGCAGCAAGGCCCGTCGCTTTGCGAAAGGCATTGCCGTCGAGACGGAGGTTTTGAGTCTGTGCGAGCACGTTAAATTGAGCTTTCTCGGTTGCAATTCTTAGGCCGGTGGATAAATCCATCTGGCTTTGGGCTAGTGTAGACGCGGAAGGGTAGCCACGGCTAGACAGGCGTAGACCAGTGATCCAAGAGATTCGACCGTTGATCGGTATCACCGCTTCAATGGCACCCGCCAAGCCGAAAAGTGCGCTTGGATTGGGCTTGCTACTCACTTGTGGAAGGACCCTGGTGCCGTCGGCGAGAAGCCAGGTACTGGACGAGGTGCCGAAGTTTGCATTGCTGTCGTAACCCACTTCACTTTCGATAGAGCCACGCCAGGCGATGCCCTTTGCAGTTGCCGAGATTTTGAGGGCGTCCTCGTCGCGCTTGATGAGATCCAGATAATTGCCAATCGCGCGCCGCACCTCTTGCGGAATTTCCTGCGCAGCCACTGTTAGCAATTCACGTTTGGCATTCTCGGTTTCTTGGACCTTGAGATAGGCCTTGGCGATTTCGGCACGAGCCTGTAGAAAGTCCGGTCGATTAATCAGAACTCGCTCGAGATGAATGATGGCCTCGGCGGGGTAACCTACATCTAATGCCGTTAGGCCAAGCAGATAGTCGAAATCGACTTTGCCGATGAAGTCCGCTTCTTGGCTTTTCAGCATTTCATAGGCGCGGCGCGATTCCCCACCATCGAGCGCGGCCTTGGCCTGCCTCAGCAAATCGGCTTGGGCGAGATGAGGTCGCTCCGCAAGATCCAGCGCAAGAGGGCGAGGTTGGGCGAGCGCTGAGGCTTGAAAAACCCCTAAACTCACTAGCGCAACAAAAACCGGGCAAGCGAAGTGGGGGATTCGCACTCGCGGGTCCGTCCCAATACTCGCCGAACTAGGCCAGTTCGCTGATGAGGACTTCGCCGCGCAAAGAGTGCGCCAAAGCCTCCGTGATTTTCACTTTTATCATCTGGCCAATCAAGCGTGGATGGCCTTCGAAATTCACGATTCGGTTGTTCTCTGTGCGTCCGGTCAGCTCACTGACACTTTTCTTGGAGGTGCCTTCAACCAAGATCAATTGTTCGCTATTCGCCATTGATTGATTAATCGCCTGAGAGTGACTTTCAATAAGAAGCTGAAGTCGATTGAGGCGCAGAAGCTTGGTCTCTTGACTGACATCATCTTCTAGGTCCGCGGCCGGTGTGCCCGGGCGTCGGCTGTAAATAAAACTATAGCTTTGGTCGAAATGGACATCGCGAATCAGTTGTAAGGTTTTCTCGAAATCGACCTCCGTTTCGCCTGGATATCCGACGATGAAATCGCTCGAAATTGCAATGCCGGGGCGGACCTTGCGCAGGCGCCGCACAATGGCCTTAAATTCCAAGCTCGTGTAGCCGCGCTTCATTCCCGCCAAGATGCGATCCGAGCCCGCTTGTACGGGTAGATGGACGTGATTCGGAAGCTTGGGCAGACGGGCAAAAGCGTCGATCAAACGTGCCGAAAATTCGCGCGGATGGGAGGTGGTGAAGCGAATTCGCTCGATGCCGGGAAGCTCATGCACATGCTCCAAGAGCATGGTGAAATCGGCGATCTCAGGCTCTTGGCCTGCCTCGGCGGGCAGGGCGCCTAGGTAGGCGTTAACATTCTGACCTAGCAAAACGACTTCTTTAATTCCCTGTAAGGATAGCTCGGCCACTTCCCGCAAGACATCTTCGAAAGGGCGCGAAACTTCTTCACCCCGCGTATAAGGCACGACACAAAAACTACAATATTTGCTGCAACCTTCCATGATCGAAACATAGGCCGAGCCGCCTTCCACTTTCGCAGGCGGCAGGTTGTCGAATTTTTCAATTTCGGGGAAGCTGATATCGACTTGCGAACGTCCGGTTTTAACCTGGGCTGCCAATAACTTCGGAATGCGGTGCAAAGTTTGCGGGCCGAAGACGATATCGACATAGGGTGCACGCTTAACGATCGACTCGCCTTCTTGGCTGGCTACACAGCCGCCGACGCCAATAATCAGGTCAGGCTTATGGCGCTTCATTTTTCGGGCACGACCGAGGTCGGAGAACACTTTCTCAGACGCCTTTTCGCGTACCGAACAGGTATTAAAAAGTACGATGTCAGCATCTTCAATGCGGGATACTTTTTCTGCGCCCTCGCTGGCCGCGAGTACGTCGACCATCTTGTCGGAGTCGTACTCATTCATCTGGCAGCCATAGGTTTTGACAAACACCTTACGCTTGGCGTTGGGGTCTTTCTCGGGCGGCGAGACACCTTTACGCCTTAAGGAACGGCTTTTTGCAGCGGGCGGAGTGATGGATTTCATGCCTTAAGGGTTTCTCCGGGCTTCTTCCTGGGCGATCTTCAGTTCTACCGGGTTGAGCAGCCAGGCTCGATTAATATTGCCCTGAAAATCTAATTCGTAGCGCACCACCACAGTCTGCTGGTAGACCGAGCTCGGAAGGACGATCATATTCGTCAAGTTAATCAAGCGACCACTAGCCGAGAATCTCGCTGGCTGCCCGTTCAGGCTGGCCTCAGGGAATACGCCAATGGTGAGTTCGCCCAATTTGGTTTTCTCCGGGAACTTGCGCGCTTCGCCTATCGCAGTGGCAGGCGCGCTTTGAGCCCACGCTTGCCAAGGAGTGAAATCTGCGAGCAAGAGCAGACCAAGGGCAAACAACACTCTTGCCGGAAGATTTAGGCTTAAATTTTTAAAATTGAGCTTCATTTTGTGGCGAAGTTTACAACGAGCAACTTATTTCTGAGTATTTTTCGGCTGAACGGCCGGAGAGCGCGTGGTCACCCTCTCGAGGGGCAGTCGTTATACTTTGTCGCATGAAAACGTCGCCCCTTCCTACTTTTACCTCTGAAGCCACGCCCGTCCTCAAGGTCAGCGCGCGCTCGCGAACCAATGATCCTGAGCGGACCATGGCCAATATTATCGAAGTGGGTACGAGGGAATTCGCAGAGAAGGGTTTGGCCGGCGCTCGCATCGATGAGATTGCTCGGGCCATGAAAACCAGCAAGCGCATGATTTACTACTATTTCGGTAGCAAAGAAGGGCTCTACATTGCCGTTCTAGAACAGGCCTACAGCCGCATTCGGGCAATCGAGGCGGATTTGCACTTAGACGATTTGGAGCCAGAGGCGGCACTTCGCAAACTAGTTAGCTTCACGGTAGAGTACCAGTGGGCCAACCCCGATTTCGTGCGTTTGGTGATGGGCGAAAACATTCAGCGGGGCGAGTACCTGGCTCGAAGTAAAAAAATCCACAGCATCAGTGTGCCTGCGATTGAGGGGCTGAAACGAGTATACGAACGCGGCGTCAAGGAGGGCATCTTTCGGCCAGGACTGGATCCCGTTGATTTACATATGTCAATCAGCGCACTATCGGTATTCAACGTGGCCAATCGCCATACTTTCTCTTTGCTCTTCAAGGGAGATTTTGATACACCTGAGCACAAAAAAAAGCGCAGAGACAATATCGCTGAGCTCTTGGCAAGGTTTGTCCTGCGCTAAGAGTCTGCCGTGAACATTTCTATCTTCGTTCCAACTTCTGGGATCTTTGGAACGAGTATTTCAGGTTTGTGCGGCTAGAATGTACTATTTGGTACATTTGAGTGATAATCGCTTCACGCATTATTGATTTGAGCAAGGAACCCATGATTTCCACGCAAATGGTTAACCGCGAAGCCCTACCCGAGGCACAAAATCCTCTTGGCCTTAACGGAATCGAATTTATCGAGTATGTGACGAGCCGACCTCAGGCGCTTGGTCAAGCCTTAGAGTTGATGGGTTTTCGCCCCATCGCGAGGCACCGGTCGCGAGAGGTTGTTCTGTATCGTCAGGGCAGCATGAATTTGATTATTAATGCCGAAGCCGACGATGCGCGAGTGAGCGCCAGTGCCGGGGATCAGCCCGTCATTTCTGCCGTCGCTTTTCGTGTGCGAGATGCTAAAAAAGCCCATGTTCGTTGCCTCGAACTGGGTGCCTGGGATGGTCCAGCTCATGCCCAGGCCATGGAACTCAATATCCCGTCGATTCATGGGCCGGGCGGAAGTCGTTTTTACTTTGTTGATCGTTACGATGAGTTTTCAGTCTTTGATATTGATTTTGTCCTGATTCCCACGGTCGACTCGAAGCCCGCAGCGCTGGCGGGCATGAGTTATTTCGGTCTCGTTCAGTACATAGGCCTCGAGCGCAGTGCGGACTGGCTGGCCTTTTACGAGCAGTTGCTTGGCTTCAAACCCATCCCTGATGAGCAGCGTTTTGGTATTTTGCCTAAGGGCAAGCTGATGCGAAGCCCGTGTCAGCAGTTTTTGTGGCAATTGGTGGAACCCGACCCTCGCGTCGAGCAACGTGATACCCGGGAAAACTTACAGCGTATAGGTATTGGAGTGCCCGATGTGCCCGCCGCTGTCGCCCTCCTCAAAGCGCGCGGCATTGAGTTTGTCGAAGCTGAGCAATTGCATCCGGATGATCGAGGCGCCTTGACCCAAGGCATTCTCGGTTCCCTCTCGTTCGAGCTCGTGCATAAGAACGCCTAAGGATCTTATGGAAATGATTCGAGGTTTCGGGATGGATACCATCACCCTGGCAGGCTCACTAGAGTCCAAGCTCGGGGCTATTAAAGCAGCGGGTTTTGATCAGGTGATGCTCAGTGCCCGCGATATTGTTGGACATCCGGGTGGGGTGCAAGAGGCGGTTGCAGCAGTGAAGGCGAGTGGTCTGAGGCCTACAGGGTTTCAAGTGTTGCGCGATTTCGAAGGCTTATCGGGGCATCTGCACGACTACAAAGTGGATATCGCAAAGGCCATGTTGGAAATGTGTGCAGCGCTCAATTGCAAAGTGCTGCTGGCTTGTTCTTCCACGTCGCGCCATGCCACTCAGGATCTTGACTTAATCGCGAGGGACTTGCGCAAGCTTGCAATGCTGGCCGTGCCTCTGGGCATCAAGGTGGCTTTTGAAGGATTGTCCTGGGGGAGAACCATCAATGAGTTCACCGCCGCTTGGGATGTCGTGTGTCGTGCCGATGCGCCCAATCTTGGTCTCGGCCTGGATTCCTTTCACGTCTTCGCTGCAAAGACGCCTCTCGATGCCATCGAAACCCTCGATCCCGCCATGATTTTTCTGGTGCAGCTTTCGGACTTCATGTGGCACGAAACGCCGACTTTTGAAGAGCGCATGACAACAGCCCGCACTTTTCGCGTGTTTCCAGGCGAGGGCGTTCACAGTGAGCCGCTTGCAGACCTAGTGTTGCGCTTAGACCGCTTGGGCTATGAAGGCGACTACAGCTTTGAAGTATTTAATGACGATTATCAACAGTTACCGCTGCCGATGGTCGCGCAACGCGCTCAACGCAGTGCGATATGGCTGAATGAAGAGGTGCTCCACCGCACTCGCCCTCTGCCCTTAGGGTTGCAGCGCAAAGGCTGAATCCCCCGCCATTTACCGCGCTAGTGCATTTCTGAAAGCGGCGTTCCGATCATGTCCGTTTGCACGCTAAAAAGTCGTCCTGAGAGAGGTGCGTTCGCAAGTGCTTCTAACGAAACCGAATGCCTGGCTGACGTCACGTAAAGATTCTGCCGGTGTTTGCCCCCAAAAACCAGTCCGGTTGGACAAGGAATCGGAAGTCCAACAACTCGGTCCTGGCGCCCATCGGGTAAAAATCGCATGGCACACCACCCCTCTTCGAGGCAACTCCAAATGCCACCGCGGCTATCGATTGCTAAACCAGATAGCCGTCCTGACCCTTTAGGAACGGTGGCCAAACGTCGAGCGATCGTCTGTCCAGGGTGCATCACCATGATATTGCCGGACTCGCGATTGAGCCCGTACAACACCGCTCCCTGAGGGTCCCAAGCGAGCGCATGAAGCGCTTCATGGAATACCCAACTGGCCTGAGATTTTGTGTCGTCGACGGTTGCCTCCAAACTATCGTCCAAATGATATTGCGCAACCCTCCAGCGCTCACTGTCTAAAGGCCAGCAGGCCCAAAGCGTTTGCTTTAAAATTAAATCTTGCCCGCTCCGTACACAAATTGCTTTCGGAGCATGTCTTGGCCAGCGTTTGAGCGGCAATACCCGTGAGTCTTTGTGCTCAGTGGGCTCAATTTTGGTGGGCCATAAACTATAGCCAGTTTCGCAGGCTACGAGAATTTCAGTGTTAAAGTTAACGAGACCATGAATTGGCGCTTCGAGTGCGGCGATCAGGTGGTTTTGTAGACCGTCAAAGACCTGAATCGAAGGCGCCAAACTATCGGCCCAAAAAAGCAACTTTTCGTCAGCACACCAAACCGGAAACTCGCCACGAAAGGCCCAGGCACTCTCGAGCACCTGTACATCGCGCTGTGGGCTCGTGCCAGTTTCTGGCGAAAGTTGAGCGCCAATGCGACGTGCGGCTTCGGCAACCTCCTGGCCGAGCGCCTCGATGCGCTCACGGGTCATCCGAAAGGCAGGACCAGCGACGCTAATCGCACCCCGCAATTCGCCTTGCGCATCGATCACGGCCGCACCCACGCAACGTACACCAGGGACGACTTCCTCGTCGTCAATCGACCAGCCTCGGGCGCTTGTAAGTTTGAGTTCGCTCGCTAACCTGCGTCGATCCGTAATGGTTGCGGGGGTGACAGGTTTAAGGTCTAGAGTTTTGATCAGGGCATCACGTTTTGCGGGGGCAAGGGCCGCCAGCATAGCCTTTCCCTGGCCCGTGCAGTGTAGAGGTTTGCGCTGACCCAGGGCCGCTTGCGAGCGCTTGTCATGGACGCCGTCATATCGCTCGATCGAGAGCGTTTCGTGCTCGTCCAAAATGGCCAAATAACTGGTTTCCCCAGTCAAGTCACGCAGCATGCGTAACTCTGGCGAAGCCGCCAGTACCAAATCTGGCTTGGCATAGGCCTGGCGTGCCAGCTCGAAGCACTTATAGCCTAGTGCGAAGACGCGACGCTTAGGGTCGTGTCTGAGCATGCCTCGTTCCACCAGCTTCGCAAGTAGGCGATACAGAGTCGTACGCGGCAGGCCTAATAACTTGGAGAGCGAAGCCTGACTCACACCGTGCGGTTCACGCGCAACGGCATCCAGCACATCCAAGGCTTTTTCGAGTACCGCCGTGCCGTGCCCCATCACGTTTGCATCGCTGCTCATAATGACCTGTACAAAGTTATTTTTTTCCAGTATGTGGGATTTTACCGATTTAAAAAATGGACTTCGAATTGGCGTTACATTGAGCACTGCCTAAGATCGGGTGCCCCGTGCACCGCTACAGTGGCTAACCTAGAAATGAGCTTGGAGTAAAAATGACAATTCCTAAAAAACCCTATGACAGCCTGCGCAGTGCGCGCTGGTTGGCACCGGACGACGTGCGCTCCTTTGGCCATCGCTCGCGGGTGATGCAACTGGGGTACGGGCCCGCCGATTGGGTCGGCAAGCCGATCATTGCGATTCTGAATACTTGGAGCGACATCAATCCTTGTCACGGCCACTTTAAGCAACGAGTAGAGGATGTGAAGCGCGGTGTTTTTCAGGCCGGCGGCTTCCCGATTGAATTGCCAGCACTATCGGTCTCGGAGCCCATTGTTAAGCCAACCACGATGTTGTATCGAAACTTGCTGGCCATCGAGGCTGAAGAGCTGATTCGCAGTCACCCGGTAGACGGTGTCGTGATGATGGGCGGTTGCGACAAGACCACACCCGGTCTCATCATGGGCGCGATAAGTGCCGGAGTACCGGCCATCTACATGCCAGCCGGTCCAATGCTGCGCGGCAACTGGAAAGGTAAGGTTTTAGGGTCAGGGTCAGACACTTGGAAGTACTGGGACGAGCGCCGCGCCGGAAAAATCACACCCGAGCAATGGTTGGAAGTAGAAGGCGGCATTGCGCGCAGCCCGGGTCACTGTATGACGATGGGCACGGCCAGCACCATGACGGGCATTGCCGAAGCCTGTGGGCTCAGCCTGCCGGGGGCTTCTTCCATCCCTGCCGCCGACGCGAATCATGTACGTATGGCTGCCGACTGTGGTCGCAGAATTGTCGATATGGTGTGGGAGGACCTTACCCCCGCCAAGCTCTTGTCGCGAGAGTCGTTCGAGAACGCCATTACCGTTGCCATGGCGATGGGTTGCTCCACCAATGCCATTATTCATTTAGTCGCCATGTCACGTCGAGCCGGCGCGGCCTGTGCGGTGGGGTTGGATGATTTTGATGCAGCCAGTCGCAAGGTACCCGTCATTGCCAACATTCGCCCAAGTGGTGAAACCTATTTGATGGAAGACTTTTATTACGCAGGCGGCATGCTGGCCTTGATGAGTCGGCTGACTGGCCACCTGCATCTGGATGCGATGACCGTGACTGGTCGAAGCCTTGGTGAAAACATTAAGGGCGCCGAAGTCTATAACGACGATGTGATTCGCCCGATTGAGAATCCCATCTACGCCGAAGGAGCGCTGGCCGTTCTGAGGGGCAACCTCGCCCCCGACGGTTGCGTGATTAAGCCCAGTGCCTGCGCTCCAAAATATCTTAAACATACTGGTCCAGCCCTAGTGTTTGACGATTACCCAAGCATGAAAAAGGCCGTGGATGATCCTGATCTCGACGTCACTGCCGAACACATTATGGTGCTTCGTAACGCCGGCCCCCAAGGCGGCCCAGGCATGCCAGAATGGGGCATGTTACCGATTCCCACCAAGCTGGTGAAGCAAGGGGTGACGGATATGCTCCGCCTCTCCGATTCCCGAATGAGTGGCACCAGTTACGGAGCCTGCATCTTGCATGTGGCGCCGGAGGCGTATATTGGCGGGCCGCTGGCTTTGGTGAAAACCGGCGATATGATTACCGTCGATGTTCCGGGCCGCACTATCCACTTGCAAGTGAGCGATGCGGAGTTGGCGCGCCGCAAAGCCTTGTGGGTTGCACCACCAAAGCGTTATGAACGCGGCTACGGGTGGATGTTCAGTAAGCACATTATGCAGGCGGATCAGGGCTGTGATTTTGATTACCTAGAAACATCTTTTGGCGCTCCAGTGCCGGAGCCTGATATTTTTTAAACCAATATAATTTTTAAGGAGATCGAGGCCAATGAACTCGCTGAACGATTTAATAGCGGATCTCAAACGGCCCGATATCTGGGAGGAAATCGCAGGCCTAGTGTTTGCAATAGTTCTGGCTTATTTCATCACGTGGTGGGTGAGTCGGCGCTGGTCGAGCCATCAAAGCAAGGTGTCACTTAGTGAATCGGTGTGGCTGGGCAGCCGAGTCATTGATGGTGTGATGTTTCCCTTAATGGCTCTAGGCACCGCCTATACTGCGAGCCGCATCGTCGGCCAATGGCAGCCCTTGTCTCTGCTCAAAGTAGCGGTACCCATTCTTCTGGCTCTAGTGGCCATACGCCTACTCTCACGCACCTTCGCGCTAAGTTTCCCAAGCTCGCTGCTGGCTGCAATGAGCGAGCGTATGTTCTCATGGATGGTATGGATCGCGGTGGTCCTTTGGGTCACGGGCTTGCTGCCCACGGTGTCGGACGAGCTGGCCGATATCGAGTTTCCTGTGGGAAGTAGCAAGATCAATTTACGTAGTGTGCTGGCCGGTGCACTCTCGGCCGGTGCAGTCATTGTCGTCACTTTGTGGTTTTCAGCCTTAATCGAACGCAGAGTGTTGCGCGGCGCGGTCGAAGATTTATCGGTTCGCAAGATTATGGCCAGCGGCATTCGTGCCGCCTTGGTTTTGATCGGTGTGCTGATTGCCTTGAATGCAGTTGGTATTGACCTGAGTGCACTATCAGTCATGGGTGGCGCTCTCGGTATCGGTATCGGCCTAGGGCTGCAAGGACTGGCCGCCAATTATGTCAGCGGCTTCGTGATTCTCTTCGAGCGTTCGATTCGCATTGGTGACTATGTGCGAGCCGATGATTTTCAAGGCACAGTGAAGGATATCTTTACTCGTTACACCTTGATTCAAAACCTGAATGGCGTTGAAGCTATCGTGCCCAATCTAAAACTCACCACCTCCCGGGTTGAAAACCTTGAGCAGCTCAGCCCGAAGGAATGTTTGGCCTGCAACCTGACGGTCGCTTACGGCTGCGACATTGAAGCGGTTCAAAAGCTATTACTCGAAGCGTCGGTGCAGAACCCTCGAGTGTTGAGATCTCCAGCCCCTGAAATCTATGTGCACGCACTGGCTTTGCAGGGCATCGAACTACAGATTTCCTTTTGGGTAGCAGACCCTCAAAATGGTCAGCAAAATATCCGCAGCGCCATTAACGTGGCCGCTCTGAAGACGCTGGCAGCGCATGGGGTCGATATGGTGGCGGGGCCCCGAAAAGTGTCCGGGTAGGTTTTTCCGTGTAGTTTTTTATTCGTACTTGTTTCCCGCGCTTGCTCGAATTGGGTGAGTGTCATAGATGAGATCCAGGTAGCGTACTTTGTCGCTACCCGGATCGAACGTGAATAGGTCCATGACTTTGAAAGTAATAAGGGTCCCGTCGCGCACGGTCCAATCATACTTAAAATAGGCAGTTGCGTGATGTTGATTGGAGTCGCTCAGAAAAATGTCGATAGGAGTGATGACATTCAGGCTTGAAGCCTCGCCGAGGCGGTCAAAGAATGCGCTTGCTTCCATCTCCCCTAAAAATGGCGATTTGACCTTCCCTCCAGGCGCAAACATGGCCTTGATCGTCCGTTAGTCGCTCTGGCCTAAAGCTTCCATGTAGGTTGTCAGGATGGCGGTATAAGAGAGCATGTAGTATGTACCTACAGTGAAAAGGCAAATATAACTCGTTATCGTGTAGTGCATAGGTCATTTCGGCCACTAGTGCCTTTGACCGCCCATCTCCCGCCAGGACGTTTTCGTCGGACCAAGCCGTCTACTGACCATGTCGGTACGCAATACTCGTCCAAAGTACAGGTGTATGAGTATTCTTTCAATTTTCAATAGTGTGTTCGAGCCACGCACAGTCATGGCGATGGGGAGTGTGGTCGGCCTGATCAAGGCGGCAATGCTCTTGCTGCAAGCCGCGTCGGACAACCCTTTTGCTCCCGAGACGCTTCTGGCCGTCATGGTCTCCACCGCGTGTTTCGTGGCCGGGGCGAAACTCTTATTAAATTGGCTGACGAGCCTCTATACCGCGCAAAGCATAGCGGTCGCCACCGCGTCATCACCGAAGGCGAACTTCTGGTGCCGGTTTAAATCGGTAGTAGCGTGGGCCCAAAACTCGAGCCCCAAACTCAAACCCCAAACTCAAGCCACAAATCGCAGATCCAAGTCGCCGTGAGCAAAGAGAACGACGCCAGTATCGGTGCGAGTCACCAGATGCTGGCTTCCACCTTTTGCAAGTTGATAGTCGCCCTCACGCAGTAGTGTGTCATCCAGGTAAAGCTCGCCTTGCACCATGAAGCACTCTTCGTCATGGTGATGGCTGTGATGCGGTACCTCGGCATTAGGTTCGGTGAGGTACAACATGGCGGCCTGCCCGTCGCGCTGCCACATGACCCGTCGTCGTATTCCTGGGGCATAATCCGGCCACTTGTCGCAGGCGTCGATCATTGAAAAAGGCGCTTCGGTCATGCTTTTTGAGGCCAAAGATTCTCGAACAAAAACTAAGGCACCAGTGGTGGATTCGCAATAGTATTTCGAAAATTCCCTGGGCATAATTTTGTAGTCTCGATCCGTGAGCATTTCACCATCGATGGTGAGATCGCCCGACAGAACGAGCCATTCCCGGTCGGCGGACCCTTCGCATAAAGCACCGCTTGAACTTTCCGCCGCGACACTTAGATGAGCACCGGCGCTAAACTCCAGCAAGCTTACGCGAAGGGGCTCGCCAATTCGTGGCGCTAAGGTATCACCGGTATAAAGAACTTTCGCTGAGACGCCCACGGAGACTTGTGTCCGTGATACAAGATTGGCACGCGCGAGTAATTTGTCTTTAATAGTTTTCATTTTTCACTGGCACAGTTACGAAGTATTCATAATGAGTGGAGTTTAGCGGGTTCGCTCAGGCCCCAATTTGCGCTCACTCAGTATTGTGAACCAAATTCGAAGGGCGATTTATGGAACACCACACTGCTCTCCAACGAAGAACTTTGCAATTTTATAAGAAAATTCCGATATGGACGATACCGACCGCGAGTTAATTGCTATGCTGCGGCGCAACGCTCGCCTACCAGTCGCAACCTTGGCTGAAAAGCTCAAGCTCGCCCGTGGCACGATTACTAGTCGGCTACGTAAACTGGAGGACGAGCAGGTGATCGTGGGCTATTCGGTTCGACTAAGGCCAGATGCTGAGCCCAATCAAATCCGAGCGTGGATGAGTGTTTTAGTTGAAGGCAATCAAACCCGCGCCGTGGTGGCAAGTCTGCTGGGTGAACCTGGTATCGAAGCGATCCACGATACCAACGGCCGATGGGATTTACTTGCTGAAATTCGCGCCGAATCTATGGCTGAGCTATCTAATGTGTTGGAGCGGGTGCGCCTGATCAAAGGCATCAGCACGACGGAAACTAATATCCTCTTGGCCAGCTATCGCTAGTCGAATACCTCTCGTGATGCTCGTCCGATACTTAGCCGATCATCATTAAACTAGCGTTGCCCCCGGCTGCCGCAGTATTAATGCTGATCGAACGTTCAACCACGAGTCGTTCCAGCGACACAGGGCTGCTCTCGAAGGAAACCCTCGTCAGACCCACCATCGGGCCGGGTCGTTCGGCCAAGCGTCTCATTTGAATCAATTGCTCTTCATCCGTACCGCTGAAGAGCGCTGCATCGATTGAAACTGCGTTGGCCAAGGGGTCGTATTCAAGCGTAATCTTTTCGGCGAGCGAAGCCGGGAGACTGGCGCGCAAAGCTCGCTGGCTTGACGGCCAAACCGCCTGACTCCCTACCGCCATCACACATGCCAACTGGTACAACCAAGTCTGCTCAATCGATTCTGCTGTTCGAGAGGGTGCCTCGGCAACAAGGCAAGCGATAGCGTTTCGTGGCATGAGGCTGTAGCGATTGGATTCACCGGTCGGACCTGGAAGATCCATTGAAAAACCGGTTAGGGGTAAAGCCTCATCGCAATACTTCACCACGTGGTCGAAGTCTTTGTTCTTCGCATACTTCCTGAGCTCACCTAGGGTCGCGGGCACTTTCACCCCGGAGAGGACCGTGTTCTCAGTGAGAAATTTCAAAGCATCACCGGGTCGTTGCCTCAGTAGCCGCAACATGTAAAGTGGACCTCCGGCCTTGGGGCCTGTTCCCGAAAGACCTTCGCCTCCAAAAGGTTGCACACCCACCACCGCGCCCACCATGTTGCGATTCACGTACACATTGCCCGCCGCGATGTTGGTGCACACCTTGTGCACAGTCTCGTCAATACGTGTATGGACTCCAAAGGTTAAACCATAGCCCAAGCCGTTAATTTGCGCGAGCAAATCATCCAGTGATGTTCTGGCATAACGAACAATGTGCAATACCGGTCCAAACACCTCGCGCTTGAGTACCGAAAGCGAGCCGATCTCGATGATATGGGGAGGCAAGAAATGGTCGTTTCCTTCTTTTGAAGAATAACTCTCCCAAACTTTTGCCCCCTGGGCTCGCATGTCGCGAATGTGAGCTTCAATGTTTAGCTTCGCTGAGGCGTCGATCAGGGGGCCAATATCAGTGTTCAGCTCCTCCGGGCGTCCAATTTTCCATTCTTGAATAGCCCCTTTGATCATGGCGATCAGACGATCCGCAATTTCTTCTTGCACACACAAGACACGAAGCGCCGAACAACGCTGGCCTGCGCTGTCGAAAGCCGAAATGAGCACATCTTGGCAGACCTGTTCGATGAGCGCAGAGGAATCGACCAGCATGCAATTTTGGCCGCCGGTTTCGGCGATGAGTGGAACGGGTTGGCCGTTGGAAAGTAAGCGGGGGGACAAGGTTCGCTGCAATATTTTGGCAATCTCAAATGAACCAGTAAAGACCACGCCTTGAACCCGCGGGTCGCTCACCAGAGCTGCGCCGACGGTTTCTCCTGGCCCCGGCAAAAACTGCAAGGCGCTCAATGGCACGCCTGAGTCATGCAATATGCGCACCATCGCGAAGGCAATCAATGGCGTTTGTTCCGCCGGTTTGGCGAGCACGACATTGCCCGCCGCAAGCGCTGCTGCAACTTGTCCGGTAAAGATTGCCAAGGGGAAGTTCCAGGGACTAATACAGGCTACGGGGCCTAATGGACGGTAGCTTATATTGTCAAAATGCTGCTCGGCAAGTGCAGCGTAGTAGCGCAGAAAATCGATGGCTTCGCGAATTTCTGAGATTGCATTGTTACGAGTTTTTCCTGCCTCACGAATTAACAACGCCATCATCGTTAGTCTTTGCCCATGCAGCATTTGTGCTGCGCGGCGCAATGTGCGGGCGCGCTCGCCTGGCTTAACTTGAGACCATAGCCCGGCATAGTCGTTGGCTGTGCTCAATGCTGCTCCCACCTGGTTCAAGGTGGCGTCCTGTAACCAGCCCACGGTGTCGGATCTGTCGGCTGGATTAAGAATGGCGTGGACGTGGGCGTGGTGCGCTGCCGTCTCGGCCATTGGCTCGTCTAGTAGCTTAGAAGCGATCGCATCACCGTTGTTGTGGCGATCATAAAGTAGCGGTCGAGCTTGAACCTGCGCTGTTCGGCTAGACTGAATGGCTTCCTCAATCGCGAGAAGGTCCGATTCATCACTTAGATCTAGGCCTGGCGAATTCTCTCGGTCGGAATAGAGTTGTGAGGGTGGGCTAATTCGGAGATGAGCGGCGCCGAGTACCCCTTCCTTGGTTGCCATGTTTTCAATAAGCCTGAGCGGGTCTTCAATCAGCTCTTCCAAAGGGATTAGATCATTAGCAATGCGATTGACAAATGAGGTGTTGGCGCCATTCTCGAGCAGCCGTCGTACCAAATAGGCGAGCAGAGTTTCGTGAGGTCCCACGGGTGCATAAATGCGACAAGGCCGGGCGAGCTTACCGTCGACTATTGTGCCGACGACTTGCTCATAGAGTGCTTCCCCCATGCCGTGTAAGCATTGAAATTCGTACTGACCTGGGTAGAAATCGCGTCCCGCCAGGGTGTGGATGCCGGCTAAGGTCTGGGCATTGTGAGTGGCGAATTGGGGAAAAAACGCCTGGGGCGAAGCCAGGAGCTTCTTGGCACAGACCACATAGGCAATATCGGTATAAGCTTTGCGGGTATAAACGGGATAGCCCCTTAGGCCATCAATTTGAGCCCGTTTTATTTCGCTGTCCCAATAGGCTCCTTTGACGAGGCGAATCATCAAACGGTGCTGGCTGCGCAGTGCCAGATCTAAAAGCCAGTCAATTAGAAAGGGACAGCGTTTTTGGTAAGCCTGGATGACAAAGCCGATGCCGTTCCAACCCTTCAGACTTTGCTCAAAACAAAGGCGTTCCAGGAGATCTAGAGAGAGGTCTAGTCGGTCCGCCTCTTCGGCGTCGATGTTTAGACCGATCTGCAATTTACACGCAAGTTCGGCGAGTCTCAACAGACGCGGGTAGAGTTCATCCATTACTCTCGAGCGTTGTGTCCGAAGGTAGCGGGGATGAAGCGCCGACAGCTTGATTGAAATTCCAGGGCCGTCATAAATGCCTCGTCCGGCCGAAGCGTCGCCGATGGCTTGGATCGCATTTTCGTACGCTGTCAGATATTTTTGAGCGCCCGCGTCAGTAAGCGCTGCTTCGCCAAGCATGTCATAGGAATAGCGAAAACCCTGCGCCTCGCGTGATCTCGCATTGCTCAGTGCTTTTGCAATTGTCTCGCCGGTGACAAACTGTTCCCCCATCATGCGCATAGCCATGTCGACTCCGCTTCGGATGAGTGATTCACCTCCTCGGCCAATGACACCACGAAGTGTGGCACCCAAGCTGACCGTGCTATGCGTGGCGACTAATTTCCCAGTTAACAGCAAGCCCCAGGTCGCCGCGTTGACGAAAAATGAGGGGCTTTGGCCTAGATGCGCCTCCCATTGGCCGTGACTGATTTTGTCTCGAATCAGTGCGTCGCGCGTTTCATCATCAGGAATGCGTAAAAGTGCTTCTGCGAGACACATTAGAGCCACACCTTCTTGCGAACTTAAGGCAAACTCTTGCAGGAGTCCTTGTACTAGCCCAGCCTTGCCCGTCGCCTTTTGACGCTGTCTAAGTCCGCGTACCAGTTTGAAAGCGAGGGCTTGTGTCGCTTCGCGTTGTGCTGAATCTAGTTGAGCCAGTGGGAGCAAAGCTGCCACGCATTCTGGCTCCGATCTGCGCAGCGCGTAGCGCAGCGCAGCGCGTAGCGTTGACGTGTTTAAGGAGTAATTTGCTGAGTCAATGTCGTTAGATTTCATCCGTCCATAGTGTCCTGCACGGCAACCGTATTGGCAAGTCTGCTCGGGTGACCAGACATTTTTATAAAGTCCTCTTTCACCAAAACGCCAAACAAGTTCTTGGGGTTGGCCGACTCCGGGATGAGTTTGATGAACTCGCCAATCGACTCGGCCTCAGCAGCCTCACGCATGAACTGCAGAGCGCTGAAGTCCTCTAGCGCAAAGCCGACGGAGTCGAAGACGGTAATTTCCGAGTCGCTGCTGCGACCGACCGCTTGGCCGTTCAGCACCTTCCAAAGTTCGGTGACTGGAAAATCGGTAGGCATTTGTTGTATCTCGCCTTCGATGCGAGTTTGGGGCTCAAATTCCACAAAAACCGATGCCATCTCAAGAATCGCCTGATGCAATTCGGTCTTTCCGGGGCAATCGCCTCCTACCGCATTAATGTGCGTACCAGGCTGAATCATGTCGGGTGTCAAAATATTGGCTTGCACTTTGTCGGCGGTCAGGGTTGTCACGATATCGGCACCCTTAACGGCCTCAGCCACACTGTCACAGACCCTGACGTCAAGTCCCTGTCCGATCATGTTGACGACGAGTTTGGCGCAAGCGCTAGGGTCAACGTCATAGACCCTTAACTCGCGAATTCCAAGCAAATCCCGAAAAGCGATTGCTTGAAACTCACTTTGCGCCCCATTGCCGATCAGGGCCATGCTACGGCAGTTCGGCCGCGCTATCTCAACAGCGACAAGCGCCGACATTGCTGCGGTGCGAATTGCGGTGGTGAGTGTGAGTTCAGAGAGTAGGCGAGGCGCGCCCGAATCGACGTCGGCCAAGACTCCGAAAGCCATAACCGTGGGCAAACCCTTGTGTGTGTTGCCTGGATGGCCGGTGACATACTTGAACGCAAATCGTGTAGCGTCAGCAATCGGCATTAGCTCAATCACCCCACCTTCGGAATGGCTGGCCAGCCGCGCACTTTTGTCGAATTCGTTCCAGCGCAAAAAATCCGCTTCGATACGTTTGGCCACTCCCGCGATGCAGGCTGATAAACCTAAGCGTTGAATGAGCTGGATCATGTGATCAGCGCTTAGGTAGAGTGTGCTCGGAAAGTGGTTCGAACTTGCGCTCGACGGAAGGCTTGATTTGCTTCGATGGGAGTTCATAGTAAACGCTCTGACATTTAAGAGATTGAGGTTATTCGAACGCTTTGATCATCGTCCGGATGGAGCGCAACTTCAAGCTATCAAACTGCTCAATTCGCTGGGGATACCGAGCACTTTGTACAATTCGAGCGACAATTCGGCGGCCGGTTCGCAAGCCTGGCGAACTTGACGCGTTTCAAAACGTTTTGCTCTCAGCTAATCCACCGTGGGATACTTCAAAGAGCGACTGAATAATCGGCGCTTAACCAGCAAAAAATTTAAACCCTAGATCCCTAACTTCACTGGAATCCCTGCTATGAGTTATCAAACCATGACCTTCGAAATCGCCGAAGGCGTCGCCACGCTGACCCTCAGTCGACCCGACGATGCGAATGCTTTAAATGAGCAGATGGCTAGTGAATTGCTGGATGCCGCCATGATTTGCTCGTCAGATGAACGGGTGCGAGCTGTGATCGTCACAGGGCAGGGAAAAATGTTTTGCGCGGGCGGTGATTTACGGGAAATGGACGGGCAGGGCGAGCGCCGACCTGAGCATCTCACGCGCATGGCCAGTGCTCTTCATGGAGCCTTAATTCGCTTCGCCCATATGGATGCTCCCGTGATTATGGCGGTGAACGGCACGGCCGCCGGTGGTGGCTTCTCGATGGCCTTGTCGGGCGACATTATTTTGGCGTCGGAAAAGGCGAAGTTTATTGCCGCCTACACGGCCTCAGGCCTCACACCAGATGGCTCATCCACTTTCTTCTTAGCGAAACATGTTGGCTTGCTGCGCGCCAAGGAGTTGTTGCTGACCAATCGTCTGCTCTCGGCTCAAGAGGCCTGCGATTGGGGCATGGTCACGCGTGTCGTGCCGGCTGAAACTCTGATGGATGAAGCGCGCAAATTGGCGGCCTCTTTTGCCGTTGGGCCAACGCTCGCCTTTGGCGGCCTGAAGCAATTGCTTCAAACGGCTTACTCTGACCCTATGGAAACTCAATTGGAGCGTGAAACGCGCAGCATCGCGCAAATGATGCGTACTCATGATGGCCCGCATGGTCTGAATGCCTTTCTCAATAAGCAAAAGCCTCAGTTCAAGGGTCGGTGATGAGTCCTGATCTAAACCAGAGCGGCTCAAGGGCTGTTCTCGGGATCTCACATACGCCCTTACTTGGTTTCAATGAGTTGCCCGCCGAGGTCGATCATTCTTTACGTACGGCGCTTGCCGAAGCCGCCCGTCATGTGCAAGCCTTTGCGCCGGAGTTGATTGTGATGTTCGTGCCCGATCATTTCAATGGCTTCTTTCACGATTTGATGCCTGCCATTTGCCTGGGGACGGAGGCCGAAGCGGTGGGCGACTACGGCACACCGGCGGGCAAAGTGAATGTGAGCGAGGCGGATGCCTTGGCACTTGCACAGAATCTGATTGCCCAGTGCTTCGATCCTGCCGTGTCGCGCCGCATGTTGGTCGACCATGGTGTGGCTCAGCCACTTCAATTGCTGTTTGGTGGCCTGGACTCTCCTCCTGTCGTGCCGATCTTCTTGAATGCGGCAGCGCCTCCGGCAATTCCGACCGTGGCGCGAGTGATACAACTGGGCGAGGCTGTTGGCGCGCATTTTAAAAGGGATGCACGACGCATTTTGTATGTCGGATCGGGCGGCCTGTCTCATGACCCACCGATTCCCACTTTGGAGCACCCAGACTTACTGGTCCGGGAGCGAGTGATTGTTCGACATCGCGCCACAGAGGAGCAACGAGGCATTCGCCAGGCTCGGGTGCTGCAGGCGGGTCGGGACATGGGAGCAGGGCGTTCAGATCGGCGGGCGCTGAATCCTCTGTGGGATGAACGGGTGATGACCATGCTGGAAGCGAGCGATTGGGTAGGCCTGCACTCGATCACCGAAACGGAAATCTTGCAAGAAGGCGGGGGCTCGGCCCATGAAACAAAAAACTGGTTGGCGGCTTTTGCGGCGGCGGGTTTGGGCCTGCAAACACGACACCGTTGGTACCGGGCGATACCAGATTTAATTGCCGGTTTTGGTTTGATGTTTCGACAAACGGAGCGTGAATCTTAGAGGTCATCTTGAATGTTCTAAGGTGAATATTCAAGGCATTCGCCAAGAGCTTGTCACAGTGCTATGCTTTCACGGCAATCCCACCCTACTTAGGAGTTTTTCATGTCCAGCACACCCAGCAATCCCTTTGGCGATGTTCTTCAAATGCTCGAAAAGTTCAAAGTACCGGGGGTCGATATGACGGCCATTATCGAGTCTGGGCGAAAAGACATCGAAGCGGTCGTGGAGTCTAACAAGAAGGCCATGGAGGGAATGCAGGCCTTGGCGCAGAAGCAGACCGATATGCTCAAGACCGCCATGCAAGAAATCCAATCGGCCACTAAGAACTTGCCAGGCGATTTAACCAACCCGGCCAAGCAAACTGAGATGGCCAAAAAAGCCTATGCGAAAGCTCTCGCCGACATGAAGGATCTCGCAGATATGGGTCGCAAGGCGCAAGCCGATTCGCTGGCCGTGATTAGCAAGCGGGCGGGCGAGCACATGGAAGAAATTAAAAAGCTGATGGCGCCGAAGTAATTTGGCCTGAAAGCCTTCGCTCTACGCGGTAACCCTAGGCACTAAAACGGCGGCTTAACGCCAAATACATGACCAACCTGCCAAGGCCGGACTAGCCTTTGGTGGATTGCAAGCACGTCCTGCATGCGCTGGTAAAGGGCGGTCGGCATCGGCGCACTGCGGCGCTGAGTCATATCCATGTGCACGCTCAGAGATTCGTAGGTGGCCGCGAGATAACCCTCCTCGGCATGGAACATTTCCTGGTAGTAGTGAATGCGCTTGCGATCTGCATCAATCAAGCGCGACTCAAAGCGCAGCTTCTCACCCACCTTCACCTCGCGCAGGTAATGCAACTGAGACTGCAAGGCGAAAGTGGACGAGGCATGTTGCTTGCGAAACTCGGGAGTAAGTCCAAGCCATTCAAAAAAAGGTTCGGCAGCAAGATCGAAGGCGACATGGTAGTAGCCGACATTCATGTGGCCGTTGTAGTCGATCCATGTGGGTAGCACCGTGGCGGTAGCTTTCGAAAAGGGGGCGTCCATAGTCGTTGCGTTAGTTGTGCGGACGACCATTATCGCTTCGATAGTCGAGGCAATAGTCAAGAGTCTTCATGAAATGTGAAAATTAGTCTTTTTGAATGTTCGCAGCCCGAATCACTCGGGCCCATTTTTCCTGCTCAGTTTGGATAAACTTTCCAAAGGCCTCAGGACTGCCCCCCACGGCTTGGCTACCGACATCAACAATGGCCTTGGCTACCTCAGGATCTTTAAGGATTTCATTGAACGCTCGATTGAGTTTTGCGATGATCGACGCTGGCGGCTCGGAGCATCTCGCCGGACAGATGGTGAGCACCACCCAACCCTGAGGAGCCGAAGGTCAATTTGCCGGGTTCCTTCTTCGCGAGCGCGATCAACTCGGCCAAGTTCTTCACTGGGAGGCTTTTCGCCACGCTCAAGATTAAGGGACTGTTCTCGATCAAGATGACCGGCGCTAAATCATTTGCGACGTCGTAGGGCATTTTCTTCATGAGCGACGAATTGATCGCCAAAGGGGCAAAGCTTCCGCAGCCTATGGCGTAGCCGTCGGGGGTTGCTCTAGCGACCATGGCCGTGCCGATCACGCCACCACCTCCAGCCTTGTTGTCAATAATGACGGGCTGGCCCAGCTTCTCGGAGAGTTTTTTTGCGAGCAAGCGAAAGCGAGTATCGGAGAAACCGCCTGGCACATACGGAATGACGACCGTAAGGGGCTTCGTTGGCCATTCGGTTTGAGAAGGAGCCTGAGGCTGCGCATGGGCCGCCGGTAGAAATTGCCCGAGGGCAACTGGCTGAGTGTGAGCATCGCTCCGACGAGAGCGGGCGTTGGTTGAAGATGCAGGTTTGCGCAAAATGCGGCACCACAATTTCGCATACGGCCGAGCTTCGGCCTGGGATGCGAAGCATTGCAGGCGGTACGTTTGACGAGCCAAACTGGTACACCATTGATCGGCCGGGTCGTGCTTGGGATGAAGGCTAAAGATCATCCAGTCCCTTTCCTAGCAGGATTCGCTCCATGCACTTCTCGACCCTGTCTTGGCGCGTCTTGCTCAACTTAGCTGTCGAGAAATGGAGGAGGTAGCCACGTTGTCGTCCTGGTGTTAGGGCAGCAAACGCCTTTTTTAAGGCGGGCATTTCTTTGATCTTCGTCTTGAACTCCGACGGCGTTTCAAACTCTGCGGTCTTCTTCAGGTTGACATGAACACCTGATTTCTCCACGTCAATCGCCTCAAGTATATAGGCCTTCACAACGCGTTCTAGTTTTGCTACTTCGGGCTGGTTGGCGAACCGGATCTGACGGGCCGCCTGTACGTTCTTCGTCTGCTGGATAAGAACGTGATGGTCGTCCTTCAACAAGGCCCCTTTAAAAAAAAATAGCGCAAAATACTCTTTGAATACATGGATCAGCGCCACGTTGCTGCCATTCAGCCTGTAGCACGGGCAACCCCATTTCAATTCCTCCGTGAGCCCACAGTCGAGAGCGATCCTTCTCAGCGTCCTGAGTGCTTTGTCCCACTTGTCATGTTTGACGAAGAACCAGTCGACACCAGCGTTCGCTGCGCCGCTTAAGTTGTCAGACATAGAACTTGAGGACTTGACCATTTGCAATGAGCCTAGCCCTTGATCGCGGCTTCGATGGCCGCGACATCGATCTTCTGCATCGTCATCATCGCCTCGAAGGCACGCCGGGCGACATCGCCGCCCTTGGCCATCGCTTCGGTCAGGACGCGCGGGGTAATCTGCCAGTTGAGACCCCATTTATCCTTGCACCAGCCGCACTCACTTTGAGCGCCGCCATTACCGATGATGGCGTTCCAGTAACGGTCAGTTTCCGCCTGATCCTCGGTCGCTATTTGAAACGAAAAGGCTTCCGACTGTTTAAATTTAGGTCCACCGTTCAGGCCCATGCAAGGCACACCGCAGACGGTGAAGTCGACGGTCAGCACATTGCCCTTCTTGCCCCCCGGAAAATCGCTCGGCGCGCGATGGATAGCGCCGACCGCGCTGTCCGGGAAAGTCTCGGCGTAAAAATGCGCTGCCGCTTCGGCGTCCTGGTCGTACCAAAGGCAGATCGTGTTTTTGTTCATTCCATTGCTCCTTTAATTTCAGAAGTGGTCGCCGTTGTTTAAACGGTGATTCCCGATTTTTAAGTGAAATGCCGAGTGGGTCAATGAATCGGGATTTAAAAATATTTTACGCGCCTGATTTGTAGTGCAACATGCGCTAGCGCACGCACGCCAGGCCGGTTCTCAGCGTTTCACGGTCAATCTGAAAAGTATAGGTCTGCCGATGCACCGTGAAACCTAGTCTTTTATTGATCGAGAGCATCGGTGCATTGGCATTGGCATTAAAGGTGCGGACATACTCAATCTCGGGGTGACGCGCTCTCAAAAGAAACAACAATTTTGCTTTCACGCATTTTCCCAAATCTTGACCACGCCAAGGTTTGTTGACTCCGGTGAGGTATTGATCAAATCGTAATGGAAAGCGAGGATCCCATTCGCCAGAGGAAACCGCAGCGATGTTGTCACCGTCCCGAAGTAAGATCACCAAATGCTCACCACCACGACGATCCAACTCTTGGTACCAACTGAGATGGGCCTGATACTCAAAGCGAATGGGTGGCTGCTCAGTGGTTCCCATCGGTGACTCATTGAGCAGAACAGTAAAGGGGTCCATGAGCGTTTCAAGGCGATCTAGGGGCACCCGATCAAGGTGAATCTCCCAACGAAGACCGAGAGACTCCAGAGGCGGATCACTAAGCCAGGTATGCAATTCGGCCCAATTCAAACCAGTGATGGGTGCGCGATTTTCAACGGCTTCCTGAGTCTGTCTGGCGCCAAGTCGCTCCAAGAAATCGATCCCCTCGGCAAAGCTTGTCGCTATCGTGGCCATGTTTTTGGAGTGTTGATCCATGTAGGCAAGGCAGGTCCGCGCGAGCGCCTTGGCAACACCCCGCCCTTGAAATCCTTTAAGGACAAAGGCCCCCACAACGACGAAGGGCGCTCTTAATTCATAGTCTTCGCTACCCTCGCGACGGACATCCATCATGAGGTGACCCACGATTTGATGACCTACCACGGCCACAAAGCGAATCACACGGGTCAACGGAAAATCGCGGAGCATGTGTTGTAGCAGTTCTGCATCGCTAAGCTGCAACTCGCCCGGCCAGTACTCCTGGTTGCGAAGGCCAGTAAATTTCAAGTATTGGTCAATCTCCACCGGGCTAGCCACCTGGGGATCGAAAAGCTGAATCGAAACACTAAAAGGAATGACTTCGCACCCCAGCGGGCGCGCGAGCGGATTAAACACGGTCTTGCCTCAAATAAAAAATTGCAGTCCCCTTAGGCAAAAGCCAAAGGAGAAACGTCGAACTAGTAGGGATTGCCGCCTGGGCCTTTGCGGCGGAGCGTAGCTACAAAATCAGCGATTGCTGCGCCCTGGGACAAGTCCCTCGCATGTCAGACGATGAGCAAATTCGCATATGGGCGAAGGCTGCAGACACGGCAACGCGAAGAGCAACGTGGGATAAGGTTTGCTGATGCATAAGATCCTCCTTGCTGGCGCGGGTTACCGGGAGGTTCAATGTAGCCTAACTTTAGATCGTGAGTCAATAGCGAGTGACCAGAGATTGGCATCCGTACTTTAGTGAGTTGGGCATACCCCGAAAGTACTATTGGTTTTGAGGGCGTGAAGGGTTACAGTCATACATGTTCATCATTTCAAGCAATCAAATCGGGTCGTTGGAGAGTTTGATCTTAGAGAACGACATTCAGGCTCTGGAGGCGTTTGCGCGCGACTCGGATTTGGAAGTCCTTACCGGGTCTACCCCAGCGGCCTTGCGATTGAAAGTGAAGGCCGCAATCCAGATTGCAGCGTCGCACCATTTACATGATGTTCGCGATGTTGGCGCCGTGCTGCTACTGATCGCCTCTCAAGGTGAAAACTTTGATCTTAAATCCCCAAGTGCGGGCGGCTTGTTCTTCATTAAATTCCCGATGAATTCGGCCAATTTGGAAATCGTCGTGAAGCAGTTGGGTCTAGTTGACGAGTAGCAGTTGCTTTTTCCAATCGCGATGATTTTGTAGAAGATTCCCAATGGTCACCAAGAAGAAACGCAAGTCTGCATTGAAAAACCTTCCGGCGAAATCGGTGGGCGGGGCAAAGCAAAATTGTGCCGCCAATAAGCGTCAGACGTCGAGATCCAATGTAATGGCGGCTGCGGCCTCCGTGAGTAACATGTCGCCGACCAAGACCTGCAAATTGCTCAAAGCCTCCATCAACGATCCTGAGGGCCGCGTCGCGAATGCCGAGGGCTTGCTTTATGTGGTCAGCAAACCAACCGGGAAGTTCAAGCTGGGCGACGCATCAGAGACCTCAATCTCTGTCGAACATGCGTATTCAGCGAAGTCTGAAAAAATCTCTGCAACTGCGTCCTATGCCGGAGGCTGCGCCTCGCATTTTTCGTGGAGGGTCGAAGACGAATCAGAGTCTTCTGAAACTAGAAGTGGCAAGCTTTCCAAGGATGTCGTCGTCGCTCAAGTTGAGACTGGCGCCTTTCCGATGGATTACCCCATGAGCAAGGCGCGAATGACGGCTCAATGCTGTCAGGGCGGCCCGATGGTCTTTAGTGTGACGGCGCTGCCTGGGGATGAAATTAAAACGGAAATTGTATGGGACAAATTGACCAAGCCGCTCTTCTATTCTTTAGAGCGCATTTACAAGATCAGCCCGGGGGAAGACGGTGAGGCTGAAACCAATGAGGAGAACGAAACCGAAAGAAAATTCGAAATTTCCCAGTGCTGGAAAGAGGAAGAGGACAGCCATCTTATTTACTGCGAATCGACATTGAAGGCGTCACTTTCGCCTTTGCTGAGTCTTTCAGGAAAGTTCATGCCCTACGGACTGCCGGTGCCGGCGCGATTTTCAAATTATCTTGCTGCGGGAATTTTCATCACTCTTGAGTTTGCCGTTGAACTCAATGGGAGTGCGGTCATCAAGACCTGGGTCGACGATGCTAAACCCATTGACCTGGAGGGTAATCTCAAAGGTGAAGCAAAGGCCAGCGTCGAACTATCCGTTGAGGCGACTATGTTGAGTGAAGACATCATGTCAGCGGAAGTACGAGGAAAACCGAACTGACGGGCACCGGTGGCCTGGTCGTGTCACCGGCACCCGCGAGCCTTGTCTACGAGCTTACCTGGGATGGCTTGACGGCCTCGCTCAAGATGAGCTTCGCGATGGGGCTCATTGAGTATGAGCGCGAATGGGAAGTTCATGGCGAAGAGCAGATCGATGATGCTGCTTGGCCTTTGAAGAACCTATTTTCCTGAGAAATCCATGAGCCACCCTCTTTACGTCATCACCATCGAATCTCAGGACTGCGAGTTCATCGTCAAGCTCAATGATGTTCGCCTGTACCTTAAGTCCGATGCCGAACATGCATCATTTACCACCAAGCTGAATCCTTGGTTGGTGGAGGGCGAAAATCGGTTGGAGGTGCTTGGCCGGCCGACCGCAAAGCTAGCCTTAGGGGCGGCGTCTAATCAAGAATCGAACCCGAAGCTCGAGATCAAGATTTTCAAGGGCAAGCAAGGCGTTCCCTTGAGTCAGGCCCAATTGCTTTTCGAAAGAAAACTCAATAAGGAGCAACTGCCCGCCAATGAAATCTCACTTGAAGAGAGCGTCGAGTTCACCAGGCATTACCGTGCCCTGATTGAAGCGCGGGACGGCGCTGGTCTCGTGGAAATACATCGGCCACGCCTCGAGAATCAATCGCTTTCGCTGGGGCTTCCCAAAGACAGGCTCGAAGCCAGTCTGTTGTCGATGCTTGATGAGCTCGCAAGCCGACCTTGGACCGTGACTCCAAGTGCGCAACTTCGCGCGCAAAAAGAGGGCGAAGGTCGCTTGACCCGAATCGAAAGAAACAATGGTGGGCCTGCCTTGCTTCGGGGTGGTCCTGGCTCGTTCTCTGGCCTGAGTTTTCTCTTAGCGAAAGGGGCTGGCCGAGTTTGGGTCGTAGGTTAGATATGTTCGAATTCCTTGTCTGTAAAGTGAGTTTGCACGAGTGGCTGGATTGATCTAGAAAATTGAGCCGAGTAGGCCCTATGGTTAAAAGTGCTCTAGGCCGCCGCCTAAGAAAATAAGCTGGAATTTGAAAGACAACCATGATGCGAATACTTTCGTCTGGAAGCTGTCAATGCGGTAAGGCAAAGTACGAAATTGCAGCGAAACCCTTCGTGCAGTACACCTGTCATTGCCGTGAATGTCAAAAATTGACTTCGAGTGCGTTTAGTTTGTGCATTCAAGTGCCAGCGGAGAGTCTAACCGTGACGCAAGTCCAAGTGAAGTCACGGGAAAGAGTGGCCGACTCAGGCAATCGGCTGGGCTGGCGTTTGCCCCCATCTTGTTGCACACTGCGGGCATGATTCAAATTGGCTCCGCATTTTTTGATCGCGCTGCACAGACGCTACGAAGCACCGAAGGTAGCGTACCGATTGCGCTGCGCGCTCAGTCGATGCGCGTTCTTGAGTTGTTGCTCGACGCCGACGGGGCGATGCTCAGCAAGGACGAATTAGCAAGCCTCACGAGACATAAAGATCCCAACCGTGGCGGTTCTGAAATTTAACAGTTTCGATGGCGAATCACCGCTTGGCCCAGCGCCATCGTCAGTTCAGACGCAATTTTCAGCCAGGTAACATCGGCCACAAACCCAATCGGCATAAGACGATGATGCGAATCGGTCGCTCAGGCCAGTTCAGTGCTTGTCCGCGTCGGCTCGGGAGCACCCTGCGGGACCGGGATGCCAATGCCTGAACGGAACTTTACCGTGTAGCAGGTCAGTGGGTTCCGTACTCGAACAAACCCCTAACTCAAAAGTAATCCATCTAACAGGCCCTGCGCGAGCGCGTTCTCTAACAATACGCTGTCGAGCGTTACGATGTATCTGGCCTTAAGTCTAAGGGCTACCGCCAAATGCAGCGCGTCGCCAGCACGCAGGTGAGACGCAGCGTTGTGACAAAACGTAGCGGCAACTTCGAAGTCTTTTTCAGTGGGGGGCTCCATCGTCACCAACTGAGATAAGAATGCCAAAATATCGCTGGAAATGGTGTGATGACGTGATTTATTGATTTCTCCGCGTCTCTCCTTAAAGGAAAGGGCACTTGCTACTTCGGTAAGAAGCCAGGAACACCCGACAAGGTCTGATGGTCGACGGGCCGTTAACCAGCTTTGGACTCGGCCAGTCTCTGGTTCCGAGCAATGAGCGGCGACGAGAATACTCGTATCGACGTAGCATTTGACGACGGCCATCCGGTTAAAACCGCTCTTCGCTTCTTAGCAATTCGTGCGTAGGAGTTGTTAACTTTGACTTCGCAAGGCGCTTATTGACCTTCGAAAAATGCTCCGCTAACCAAGTTCGCTCTGTTTCAACTCCGGTCGGCTTGAGTTCAAAAGTGCCTGTTTCGGAAATGGAGCACTCCACTTGAACGCCTTCGGTTAATTTCAACTCGCGAGCCACTTCAACTGGAATACGCACTGCTAGGCTGTTGCCCCACTTGGATATTGTAACTTGCATGTTCGATCCCTTGGATATACATATATAAAGATTGTATATCTATTTGGGTTTGCATGCAATCCCTCGGGGCCGGAATTGAAGAGTCTGCATACTGCTTTAGTCGGTAAGTTAAGTCCCACGCGTTGCGCGCAAGGAGAATTCGAGCATCAATGTCCTCTGCGCCCTTTTGTGAATGCTTTTTTAACGGGTTGCGTTGCAAGTAACCGAGCAGATTTCGGTCCTTTTGATACTTTGATGGTGGTTCTGTCGGTACCAGGCGTACCACTGGTTGACCACGATTTGCGATCACATTGGCCCAAAATCTACGGCGCTTCGGCCTGGGCCGATCTTCATCGATCCTCCACAAACCGGACACATTACTTGCTACAAACTGGACGACTCATGTGTTACTGACATGCGAAACGTTTCTCTTGTAGCATTCGTCTCAATGAGCGATAGTAGTTACATGAATCAGAGGCTAATCCTCGCAGCAACGCTTCCAGCCAATCTCAGCGCGCTACCCGTCAGGGTCTGGCGCGCGTTAGAAGCATTAGGCGCCGGAACCTTGCGCGACCGCAGATCATAAAAAGGGGCACCCTTGAATCGCCGAAGATGGACTTCTTTACCTGCCGCTGACCCATCGCCGTCGCCCTACTGGAGTGACTGACAGTTCGAGCAGCGTCCCATTCACAAAAGGAGAAGCAGCATGATCACCGACCTTCAAGGCAATAACCTTTCCAATGCAACATCGCGAGCCGCCGACCTGTTCGACGCCGCCGTGCGAAGCCTGAACATCTATTGCGGCGACCCGCTCGCTCGGCTTGAGGAGGCTATTGCCGATTCGCCTGCGTTCGCGCAGGCTTACCTGCTCAAGGGATTCATACTCGCGCTCGCCACGGAGCCGGCTGCGACAGCGGCTGCTTTCCAGCTCGCCAACAGCATCCGCAGCATGGGTATGAATGACCGGGAGGCCTCCCAATCCGAAGTCTTGGAGAAGCTGATTGCCGGTCACTGGACTGCGGCAGCCACCGCGATGGACCATCACAATATGCGCCACCCTCGCGACTTGGTGGCACTGCAGATCGGGCACCTGCTGGACTTTGAGCGCGGTAGCGCTCGAGAGCTTCGTGATCGCCTCGCGCGCGCTATGCCGCATTGGTCAGGCGATGTTCCTGGCTACCACGCGGTGATTGGGATGTACGCGTTCGGACTGGAGGAGACTGGTGACTACAACCGGTCAGAGGAGACGGGTCGACGGGCCCTCGATCTGGAGCCACTCGATGCCTGGGCCCATCACGCGGTGGCGCATGTCATGGAGATGCAGGGGCGCCCGGAAGATGGTCTCGGTTGGATGAGGGCGCGGCAAGTCCATTGGGCACGGGACGACAATTTCTTCAAAGTGCACAACTGGTGGCATGGCGCGTTGTGTCATCTCGATCTGGGCCAGTTCGACGAGGCCCTGAGCATTTATGACGGGCCCATCCGTGCCAATTTGAGCCACATCGCACTCGACCTAGTGGATGCTTCCGCCTTGCTGTGGCGACTTCAACTGTGTGGGGTCGACGTCGGCAACCGCTGGCAGGAGCTGGCATCGTGCTGGGACGAACATGCCGACGGTCGGCTATATCCGTTCAACGATTTGCATGCGGCCATGGCCTATCTTGGTGCTGGACGAGAAGGCCGCCTCGGGGAGCTGATGGCGGCGATGGAGAGTAACGCCAAGGGTTCCACGGATACGGCGCACTGGATTCGCGAAATAGGAATCCCTCTGGTCAGAGGCTTCACCGAATTCTGGCGTGAGCAGTACGCGACTTGCGTGGATACTTTGCATCCCGTCCGCTTCATCGCGAACAACTTCGGCGGTAGTCACGCCCAACGCGATATCGTCGACTGGACACTGACCGAGGCGGCGCTTCGTTCAGCGAACCCCGACGTGGCGGTTGCGCTAGCGCATGAGCGGTCCGCGCTCAAGCCTCACAGCTTGGTCAACCGAGAGCTCGTGAGTCGGGCGGTGCGACTTCCGCTTGCGATGACGTAGCGCTAATATAAGATCAAGTAAGTCTTCGCCGCAGGCGAAGGCGAGCAAACTTTGCGCTGAACAAATTGCTGCTCGACTCGGCGCTCATTGGATCAGTGGCTGTGGTCATAATGGATTGCAGCATGAGCGAAATGCCCGTCTACGACTCGCCTTGGACTATTCGAATATTTGGCATGCCGGCTCATGACGAAAAGTTCCACGCTGAACGGTCAAACATTCTGGCCCGAGAAAGAACGCCTCATGTTGGCTCAATGCCGTCGAGTATGGGTCAACGACCCATCCAAGGCTGTACGGTTGAGTAAAGAAGGCGCGCTGGGTGTCGACATCGGTTTTGCTAAAGAAAGCACCGAGGTGAGGGTGTGAATGGAACCAGCCAATGATGCGAAGCGCTTGCTCGCTTGAAGTTAACGATTGATTGAGGCGGCTCAGAGTGGATTGAGCGGCCAACCACACTTCGGCGGTCATTTGCAAGTGGTAGGCGCTACTTGTGCTGTTTTCGCTGGGGACAGCGTCGAGAATTTCTACCTCGGCTAACACGCCTGGTGATGAAGGTCGAGACCAGATGCGACCTAAGAGCAATCCACCTTGTTCAAGGTCGGAGGATTTTAAAAATTCGATCACCCGCGATTGGGCAGAGAGCGATACGAGCACTTGAACCTTGTCTACGTCAGACCCTAGTCGATCGGGTCCGACGGGAATGATGAGTGCGGGTGAGCAATCGCTGAATTTAATGGTCGTCATTTTGTGTTCCTGATCGTATTTTTCACTCGCTAAACGTCTATCGAGAAATCACGTGCGGGCTTCGAATTCGTGACGACAACGTGGGCATTGCACGACACCGGTTCTTCCGGTTGGGAGGCGCAACTGTGCTGCGCAGCTTGGGCACTCCAATACGCTGCGTGGTGACTGACTATTGGCGCCGCGCGGATCTTGTAGCCAATGTGTTGCACTGGGACGAACGCTAGGGAAGGCCTGAGCATGAGAATAGAGTGCACTTCGGTACCACAGAGCCGCGGCCTGATTCGCGACGGAGTTGAGATTAACCAGCATTGGATCAAACACCAAGAGGCGTCCAATTCTTGCTACGAAAAGGTCGAGACCCTCGGTCGCTTGCCAACGACGTCCCACGCAGATGTTTCCATTCAGGAAGACATTGGGATGCCAAACTTTGTTCAGTACGCGCGCACTTGGGGGCTCAAAAGGATATCGTGCCGGCAAGTGAATTTCGATCAGGCAGGCGTCCCGCCATTGTGGCGGCAGACCCTGGCTCGCCAGTGTCGGCAGGTTAAGGCGCAAGACGATTTTCGATGCGCGGCAATTCAATACACCTTCCGCTTGCACCTCGCCCTGAGCGCGAACGAAGAGAGCCGTCAAGCTGGCTTGGTCTTGGTCGCGTCTTAGATCGCTGGCACTTGACATTCCGCTTAAGCCCTTCGACAACGCATCACCGTGATCCGGCGTAGTGCTTGATCAAAGCCCGCAACCAAAATGGGCTGCACTTCCAGGATGTCGCCGTCCTTGACCTTACCGACCAGTGATTCGCCCGGGTTTAACACCTCGCCGGTGGTCGTGTTGACCAAACTGTAGTCAGTTTGTTCGGGAAGCGACCAATGATCCATCGCAGATTGGAGCACTTCACTGCCCAGGCCTTGATCGCTAAGCTCTAGCTCGGCTCTTCGGGTTTGATCAGCGGTGCGTAGCACTATTTTGAGTTCCTTAGGAACAATGGCACTCATAGTTAAATCCTGTGGGTCAATGGAGTTGGGCGGATGATTGCTTTAAGGGTGCGCAAATGCGGCGCCAAGATCAATGCAATGATCGTCGATAGTGAGCCAAGCGCAGTCTGGGAGATTCGTGTGAAAGTGAGACCTAAATTCGGCGATGGTCAGCGTGTCTAAAATGTCAAAAACAACCGCCACTTGCTGGCATTTTGGGCAGCTTGCAATGGTGTCTTTCTGCTCGCGCGCTCGTGCGCCACGTAAGGCCGAAAATTCCAGGGTGTCCTCGGGGTTGGCGTTGCACTGAGCACAAGAGCAATTCAAGATCAAGGCATCCGACAAGCGAACCACGAGAGAGTCTTTCTTGGACTCGTCGAGTGAGTTGATTCGGTTGATCGCTTGATCCACTTGTTCTCTCAGAGCGTGCGAATAAACATGGGGTTTGTTGCTCGGCCCGGTGTCAGGTAGGGTCACTCTGATAAAGCTCTTAGCGGGGCGATGCAAAGCGCATCCTGGGCAGCCACGCTCGACGCCTGCTTTGCGAATGCGGGTGCGCGAAATGGTCGGCGCCACAGTGTCCATGTATACCCGTTGTGCGCCATCGATCCGGTAGCCGCCAAACAAGAGCGCTTCAGGGGGCAAACTCTCTTGCCGCTTTTGATGGATAAAGCGCAGCATCTCAGAGCAGGCGAGCGCAGCCACGGCGCTCGCGGTCAAGGCGGTGGTTGGAATTTTACGTTCCAGCAAGGCCGCTCTTTGCAAGCCACCGCAGGAATATCTCTCAGCCATTCTTTCGAAGACTGAACTCGGGAGGCTACAGGCGTAGCAGGCTCTTTCGGTCGAACGAAAAGGAAATAGTTCAACAACCGCGCTTCGGGCGTCAATGGCAAGGTTCATCCAGTCGCGCTGCATAATGAGCGCCATCTCATTGATGCGCAAGCGAGCCTCGATATTGTCGACGGCAGCGATCACCATGTCGTAGCTAGAAAACTGACTCAATGACAATGTTCTTGTGATATCACCAGGGATGGCACGTAGCGTCGTGCCCGGTTGCAGCTCCTGTGCCCGACTCACCAACGCTTGTGCTTTATTTTGACCGAGATCACTTTCGCGCAGAAACACGGAGCGGGTCAGATTGGATAGCTCAACGGTGTCAAAGTCATAGACATCGATGGTGCCGACGCCCATCAGCAAAAGATTTTTGATCAATTCATTGCCGATCGCTCCGGCCCCGACGACGGCGAGCCGCAGGCTCGAGACCAGCTCCTGTGAGAAGCCCTCGATCAATCGATGTCGGGCAAAGCGATCACTCGTACTAAAAGTACTCATGGCTTCAAAGGGTCAAATGTCTTCGAAATGCACAGGCCGTTGATCGCGACTTTCACAGTTCATGCAGGCGCGGCCAAGATCTTTCTCAAGCGCTCGCATGCTGGCTTCGTGGTACATGCTCTGACAGCCCATGCAACGCCAAATATTGCCCTGTGGGTCGATTTGAGCGCCCGTGAAGGCGTCACTTACCGCTTGGGCCTCTGTGCGTTTCATGACGAATGCGGAATCGCCCCCATCGGACCCTGATGGCTGGAAAAAATTGCTGCGACGGCGAGGTCTAAAGGTGTTTTTAGGATGAGCGTCGCGCGCCATATCGGCGCGCCGCGCCACCCAGGCCGCAAAACCTAGGCCAAGTAGAAAAACAACAATCAAGCCGATGACACGAGGCATTCGGAAAGCTCCTGCTTAGCGGAAAAAGGTTCGGTAAATACGCGAGCATGTTCCGCTGCCCGAATGCTCCTCAACGGACCAGGGAGCCTTCGGGATTACAAGTCTAAGCCTCAAAACAAAAAAACGAATAAATTTCTGTTAAAACGGCAAAGGGTGCTCGCAAGTATTTTTGTGAGCACCCACTCGCCTTAGTCTCGACCGGCCTCGACGATGGCCAGGGCCAAACCTGCAGGATTGGTGAACAGTGCCTCGTGACTGCCTTGGGCCGTAATGTAACGGTAAAGCCCAAGCCGCTCGGAGAGTCGTGGGTGCCAGGGTAGGCTGGCCGGCAAGGCCACGTCCATTAAACAGTTCAGATACGACTTTCCAATTTGCATTTCCGCCAACGACTTACTCAGGGTTATTTTGTCGGTAAAGGTTTTGTAGGGATGTGGATTGAGTTTGTCGTACGCAGCCTTCGCCAAGGCCATGTCGGCATCGTTGATGAAGCCCTCGCGCCAGACCTCAAAGGGTAAGGAGACAGCCCCGTTGTTTGCTCCCGCTATGGCGTCAAACATGCCGACATACATGGGCGGCACCAAATCGTTCAGTGACTCGCCGGGCAAGGGTACAAAGGCATTCATGTAAACCAAGCGTTTGATCCGCTCGGGCATTCGGTCCGCAACCCCGGAGATCAGCATGCCGCCATAGCTATGTCCGGCCAGCCGGATATCTTTCAGATTGTGGCTCTGAATATATTCGACGATAGATTGAATCGCATCGCTTAAGCCGACGGTCGCTCGATCATCGCCCTGGCGGTTGCCTTTAGCAGTCGGGCAATAAACTGTATGACCGCCTTTTCGAATATTTTCGGCAACGGCTTCTAATTCTGTTCCAGTATGCCAAGCTCCATGAATAAGCACATAGGTGTCCCCCATCTTTTTCTCCTTAAGTGAATAGGTCGGCAAAATATTAGCCTGCGAAAGAATTCCTGGGTTGGGAATACGCTTTAAAATGGGCGAATCGCTAAGATTATTGGCGCGCCAGGCCGAAAGCAATGTCGTTAAAAACCGTTACCCGAGACAAACTTAAAGTGGTCAGTACCGCAACGCTGTGCACGGCACTCTTCAAGAAGGGTTTACGTCACCAGTTTATTCAAAACGTGCGGCCCCTGAACGCAAGGCTTCCAAACATGGTGGGCGAGGCATTCACCTTGCGGTACATGCCAGCCCGTGAAGATTTGAATCCGATGACGGTGTTTTCGGACCCAGCTCATCCGCAGCGCAAGGCGGTGGAGGAATGCCCGCCCGGAGCGGTGCTCGTGATGGATAGTCGTAAAGATGCTCGAGCAGCTTCGGCGGGGGCGATTTTGGTGACGCGCTTGATGGTACGCGGCGTTGCTGGTGTGGTCACGGACGGTGGCTTTCGTGATTCACCCGAGATCGCACAGTTAGCCATGCCTGCCTATCACGCTCGACCGTCAGCACCCGCCAATATCACTTTGCATCAGGCCATAGCGATCAATGAGCCTATTGGTTGTGGAGATGCTCCAGTCTTCCCAGGCGATGTCCTGGTGGGCGACGGCGAGGGCGTTGTCGTGATTCCCGCTCATTTAGTGGATGAGATTGCCGATGAAGCCGTCGAAATGACCGCCTTCGAAGACTTTGTCACTCAAGAGGTTTTGAAAGGCCGAAGCATTCTCGGGCTTTATCCAGCGACCCACGAGGAAGCCCGAAGTGACTTTGCAGCGTGGCGGGCAGCGCGGGGTCGTTAGCCCTGCACCGGTTGCGTTTTGGACTCGTGCTGCCTGCTAAGGCTTCACCATGCAGGAAGTTTATTGGGGCTTGATCCCCGCATTCTTGATCACCTGGGTCCAGCGCTCAATCTCGACTTTAACGAATTCGGTGTAGTGCTTGGCACCACTTGGCGGTACGACGAAACCCACCGATTCCATACGTTGTTTAATCGCGGGCGATTGCATGATTTGAGTCATCGCATTCTCTAACTTTTCAACGGCAGCTCTGGGCGTTCCCTTGGGTGCAGAAAGCCCTGACCACGAGAGCGCCTCAAACCCTGGGAAGCCCGACTCAGCGATGGTGGGAGTATCGGGATACAAGGGATTGCGTTGCAGGCTAGTGACCGCAAGCGCACGCATCTTTCCAGCCTTAACATGAGCAAGTGCCACATCCTGATTAATAAACATCAGGGGAATTTCATTGCCAAGAATGGCATTAAGCAAAGGACCTCCACCCCGATAGGGGATGCCGACAATGGCGAGGCCACGACATTCTTGTTTTGCCTTTGGTCCAGTACAAGTGCTGATGGTTTGCTTGAAGAGCTCCATCGCCATATGACCAGAGGCGGCATGGGTGTATCCGTAATCGAGTTTGCCGGGGTTAGCGCGCGCATACTCGACCAGTTCCTTGAGTGTTTTGAACGGAGTACTCGGATGTACCACCAAAACATTTGGGCCGGAGTGAATTTGCGCGATGTGGACGTAATCGGTATTGGAGTTGTACTTTAAGTTTGGGTCCAGGCCATGCGCGACCGCGTTGGAGCCAACACCGGTGAAGGTGAGCGTGTATCCGTCGGACGTGGCTTTCGCTCCACGCTCGGCTCCAATCACGCCACCGGCGCCCCCAATGTTTTCGATCACGAAGGGTTGCTTGAAAGTTTTGCTGAGCTCGTCAGCCGCCATACGGGCCATGATGTCACTGGTGCCACCAGGGGGGAAGGGTACGATTATCTTGACGGGCTTGTTGGGATAGTCCGACTGAGCTTGGGCCATTGGCGTCGCGCCGAGCATTACGACTAGAACCGCGGCTGTGCCAAGCGCGATCAACCTTTGGACACTGTAGGCGCGCTGGATTGAAGCTTTCGTCATGAAGATATCCTAGAAGGTGTTATTCGGTTTTTTCGCGTGATTCTCGCATTCCTTGGGGCAAATTCGCAAAAGGTGTACTCTGCGCCCTCGCTGCACGCCGCGACTCTAATGATAGAACAAACCCATGGATACTAGGATGAACGCATGATTGATGGATTAGTGACGGGAAAACTCCACGGTAAACCGGTCGAGCGCACCGGTCAAAACGGCAGGCCCTACGTCATCGCGAAAGTCCTGGCACCTAATGGCGAGGGCGAAGCGCATATTGTGAATGTCATCACCTTTATCGATGGCGTGGGAGATAGCTTGCTCAAGCTTGATGATGGTGATGTGCTGACGCTTACCGGAAGCTTGCTGCCCAAAGTGTGGACCGATCGCGAAGGCGTGGCGAGAGCTTCGTTGGACATGGTGGCACAGAAGATTCTGAGTGTTCAACTACGTTGATCGGCTATCCTGGCGTTGACACTACCTCGTCTTTAAGGCGAGAGGCTGGATTGAGCTGCCACCAACTCGGCAGTAGCCTCGCCACCTCAGCTCTCGCAAAGCGATCATCCATCAAAAACAGCACGCCTCGATCCTCGCTTGTGCGAATCACCCGTCCGGCCGCCTGAATCACTTTCTGAATTCCAGGGATCATGTAGGTGTAGTCATAACCGTGACCGAGCAAGGCTTCAATTCTTAGCCGAAACTGCTCGTTGACGGGATTGATCTGGGGCATCCCCAAGGTGGCAATGAAGGCGCCGATTAAGCGCGCGCCGGGAAGGTCGATACCTTCTCCAAAGGCTCCTCCCAGGACCGCAAAACCAATGCCACGACTGTTCTCGGTAAAGCGCGCCAGAAATCCCTCTCGGGCTGTCTCGCTCATGCTTCGTTCTTGTTGCCAAGTGGGTACGTCGGGGTGATGAATTCGGAAATAATCCAGCGCGGATTGAAGGTACTCGAAGCTACTAAAAAATGCCAGGTAGTTTCCCGGCTGGAGAAGGTACTGTTTGGCAATGAGTGCAGTGACACTCCCTAGTGAACTCTGACGATCAGCATAGCGAGTCGAGATGTTCTTCGAGAGCTGCACTTGTAGTTGGTCGACCCCAAAAGGGGAGGGTACTTCGAGTGCGACGGTGTTTTCGGGTAGTCCCAACATTTCCTTAAAGTACTCGAACGGGCTTAAAGTCGCTGAAAAAATAGTGGCTGAATGTGCTGCGCTCCAGCGCTCGCGAAGCATGTGCGCGGGCACGACATTACGGAGGCAAAGATTGGCTTGCGGACCGACGAGCGTAATGTCGAACAGTGAGTGCGACGCATAAAGCTCCGCAAGCTTCAAAAAGTGCAGGAGATCAAAGTAAAAGCTCTGCAGATCGCTTTCGAGCTCGGTGGGATGTTCGCCCAAGTAATCGGCGATGGCAACGTTCAGCTCTTGTAAAGAGTAAATGAATTTCTCTGGAAGCTGTTCGTAAACCTGGTAGTCGTTGGACTGAACTTTAACGAGAGCGTTCCAGCGTCGGCTAGTGCTCTGAAAGCGCTTCTTCAACTCTATCGGAACAGTCGCTCGCACGCGATCAAAGTTCGATTGGCGCAATTCGGACGTGTACATTTGACGAGCGCGATCCACCAGGTTATGAGCTTCGTCCAATAGGATGCCCACCCGCCATCCCTCATTAAGAGCCAGACCGTAGAGCATCGCATTGAGATCGAAGTAATGGTTGTAGTCGCCCACAATCACATCGCACCAACGTGCCATTTCCTGACCAAGATAATAGGGGCAGATTTGGTGCCGTAAAGCAATGGTTCTTAAACCTGACTTATCGAGTAACCCGATCAACGCGGCCTCGTCGCGCGCCTCAGCCAGGCGATCATAGAAGCCTTTGGCCAAGGGGCAGGAGTCGCCGTGGCAGGCCTTTTCAGGATGCTCGCAGGCTTTGTCACGAGCCACTAGCTCAAGCACGCGAAGTGGCTTTTCGTGCGAGGCGTTCTGAAGCTTTTTCAGGCCGTCGAGTGCTAATTGCCTGCCAGGAGTTTTTGCTGTCAGAAAAAGCAATTTGTCTATTTGACCACCATTCGCTAGTGGCTTGGCCATGGCTTTCAGCGCCGGGAAAAGCGTGCCGATAGTTTTGCCAATACCGGTTGGCGCTTGAACCATTAGGCAGCGTGCGCCCGCATTCGCTTTGTAGACGGCTTCGGCGAGAGGACGCTGACCACTTCGGAAGGCGTGATGGGGAAAGCTCAAGTCGGTGGTGACTTTTGTCCTTGAACCCCGATGAGCAAGTTCCTGATCGGCCCAAAGAATGAAGCGCTCGCAAAGCTTCTGAAAGAAGTCGCCTAAAACGTGTGCTTCAAAAGGCTCACTCAAGACGGTCTCTTTCTGCGTGCTGACATTGAAATAAACTAAAGCAACGTCGATACTTTCAAAGCCTTCTTCCTGACAGATGAGCCATCCATAAACCTTGGCCTGAGCCCAGTGCAAGGCCCGTTGGTTGTCGGGCATGCGGGCCAGATCGCCTCGGTGGGTCTTGACTTCTTCGACCCGTTTGCGCACGGGGTCGAAACCATCGGCACGTCCGCGTACCTTAAGGTGACGATAACGGCCACTGAGTGCGACTTCGCGCCGATAGGCTTTGTTAACGGCGATCTTTTTGATGGCGACTTCGGTGTGTCCGGCGATACCTTCCTGAGCACTTGGGGAGGGCGTAAAACGCAAATCAAGATCGCCACATTTGGCGGTGAATTCGCAAAGTGTTCGCACTGCGACCGTATATTGCGGAGCTGCTTCTGCACCCGGCTTTGACTCCCCGCGCGGAGCAAGGTCAGAAAATTGACTCATCGCCGTAAGCGTTGAGACGACGCGCAGGCCGCGATGAGCGTGGCGAGCCGAGATGTGCGTGTCTCTACCCTTTTAGCGCTTGTAATCCAGTGCAGGACGACTTTCTTGTAGCTGGGTGGAGTACCTTCGAAGTAGGTCCAAGCTTGCTTCACTCGCCTGAGCGTTTTGACTTCCTGCGAGGACAATTGCGCCGTCGTTTCCTGCTCGTAAGCGTAAATCTTGGATTTACTTTCTTTGCGGTGTGTGAACGCCGCGGCACCCGCGGGAGTCATGAGGCCTTGCGCTTCTAATTGCTCAAACTTACGAATGTTGACGGCGCTCCAGATTGACGTTGACTTTCTGGGCGTGAATCGTATCGAGTACGCATCGTCGTCGATGCGCCTGCGCACCCCATCGATCCAGCCAAAGCACAAGGCCTGATCCACCGACTCGGACCATGACATACTTGGGCGGCCAGAGTCAACCTTGTGGAATCCGACCAGAAGCTCGGCCTGCGACGCTGCGTTCGCCTCAAGCCAAATCCGAAACGTTGAGGCCGTATGGAAGTACTTGGGGGCAGTCATGGAGTCTTTTTTTGTTCAGATCCCATTGTTCGGGCATTCCAGAGTTTGATTAACTCGCGCGGATGGCTGGGCTGAGTCTCGAAGATGGCAACGCCGGGAGGGAACACGAACCAGGGTAGCGCCTCAGATGTCCAAATGTGCGCAACGGGCGTCAGGGCGCCTGCTTTTTCGAGTGTGCCGGGCTGGACTACTGCAATAGCATCAGCGGGTTGTGAAATTGGTGGCGCATCACGGATTCGAACCGCGGACCTGTGGATTATGATTCCATCGCTCTAACCGACTGAGCTAATGCGCCGAATAACCATAAAGTATAGCATTCCTTTTATAGGACCGCATTGAAGGTGACTGGGGTGCCGCCTTGGAGCTAGAAATCGCTCGCTCTGCCTTTTCGTCTGGCCATACTGAGTACGAAGCGCGCGCCATGGCCTTTACTTTCAACGGTTTCTCCAATCTCTAAGTTGGGCGGGCGTTCAATGCCACTCTCGACCCAAACCCTGGCTTGGTGTTGCCGTGCGATTTCGGCCACGATCGCTAAACCAAGGCCACTGCCCTGAGAGGTCACTTTACTTGGTGCGTTGTTACCTTGGAAAAACCGTTCAAAAACGTGGGTTCTTAGCTCAATCGGCACGCCGGGTCCATTGTCTTCGACCTCAAGAACCACGCGCTCATCTCTTTGTAGCACTCGTACAGTGACGACCCCGTTGCTGGGTGTATAGCGCAAGGCATTGTCGATGAGGTTCTGTATTAGCTCATGCAATAGCAGGGATTGCCCATTCACGTAAAGCCGCTCAGATGAGGACTCAAAGCCCAAGTCAATATTCTTTGCAATGGCTACCGGTGCGAGTTCTTGCAAGATCGACTGAGTGAGCGTGCTCAGCTCTACCGCCGTAATTTCTCCGCTTTCTTCAAGGGCCTCCATCCGGGCCAAGGACAGAAGCTGAGAGACGAGGTGCGCTGCGCGGTCGGAGCTCTGCACGACTTGAATCAGGCTTTTGCGCAATTCCGCCGGGTCAGTCTGGCGTAGCGCGAGTTCGGCCTGAGTTTTTAGGCCAGCCAGCGGTGTTTTCATTTGATGCGCAGCATCAGCGATGAATCTTTTCTGTCCAGAAATGTTGCTACCCAGACGAGCCAGTAGTTCATTGAAGGAGCGCATCAGCGGCATGATCTCGTCTGGCGTTCCCGACAGATTTACCTCTGATAGATCGTCGGGCGCCCGCTGTCTGAGACGCTCTTCGAGTCGCCTCAGCGGGGTCAGGCCCCGGTTCAAGCCGAACCATACGAGCCATATCGAAATGGGTAGGATGACAAACTGCGGAAAGATCACGCCCTTGACGATTTCGTTCGCGAGCGCGTTACGGCCGTCCATCGTTTCGGCGACTTGAATCAGAATTTGAGGCTCGTCGGATTCCTTTGAGGCGCCCTGTTTATAGGTATAAGCAATGCGAAACTCGGTCCCTTCAATTTGCGCGACTCGCAATTTTACCGCGGTCGTATCCGGGAAATCGTAAAGCGGAGGAATAGGAATTTTCCTATCGCCTGCAACGACATTACCCGAGGGGCCAACAATCTGGAATATTTGGTTGGAGCGTTGTTCTTCGCTGAGCGCGGCATCTTGCGCGTAAACACTGAGGTTTACAACGGCTTGATTGTTTTGAAGGCGAACCTGCTGACTTAAAGCCTCCGCCTTCTCGATCAGTACTCTGTCGAAGGGAACGTCAGATAACGAGCGCGCAACGAGGAATGTAATCGCGATGGACAGTGGCCAAATCAAGACTAACGGTGCGTACATCCAGTCGAGAATTTCGCCGAATAAGCTGCGGGGTTCAACGCTTTCCTCCGCGGCATGCTTTGATTCCGCGTTAAAATGGGAGAGATCTTTTTGTGCCGGCTGACGACCCGGCGCAACGGTTTCTTCGCTACGAATAAGGTCTGTTACGAAGGTGGGTAGACGGCGCGGCTTGCTAGGCTCGGTTTTCGACTCGTCAACCCTTGGGTCAACCGTGGCTTGCCCGAAAGGTATCCTAAAGCGTTTCATATCGCGCCAAAAAACGCCTTCTGCCGACCACGTCTCTAGACATGTTTGGCGGAGGGCTCATTTGGATATTTTTCCAAACAATAGCCCAGACCTCTCACAGTGGTGACCACCACACCCGCACCTTCGAGTTTCTTGCGCAGACGATGCATGTACACCTCGACTGCGTTCGAGCTGATTTCCTCGCCCCACTCGCAAAGGTGTGCCACGATCTGCTCTTTGTTAACTAGACGCCCCACCCGAGAAAGCAAAATCTCAATAAGTCCTACTTCTCGAGCCGATAGATCTACGAGAACATCGTTGAAATATACCGCTCTACCGACTTGATCGTAGGTAAGCTGACCATGCTTGAGCAAGGGCACGCTAGCGCCCATCCGGCGACGTACCAGTGCTCGCACTCTTGCCTCGAGCTCACTCAATGCAAACGGCTTTGCCATGAAATCGTCGGCGCCAATATCTAGGCCTCGCACTCTTTGCTCGACAGAATCACCCGCTGTCAAAATTAGGACAGGTGTGTCGTCGTTGCGGGCCCGTAAGCGCCGCAATACGTCCAGCCCTGCGATTTTCGGCAGGCCGAGATCGAGAATTAATAAGTCAAACCTTTGGGCGCCTAAAGCGGCCTCCGCCTGCGACCCATCGGCCGCATGATCCACAACGTAGCCAGCCGCTCGCAGCCCGCGCGACAGGCCATCTGCCAATACTTGATCATCTTCGGCCACTAAAATTTTCATGGTTCAAACGCCATTCTAAGCCGTCCTAAATGAGCGTTGCTCACCTTAAACCTGACTCGACGCGGCACGAATTTGATCGCGGGTATGTTTGGCAGCAAGGGCCGCGGCATGGGCAAAATCCGTTCCTGAGCTGGCATAAATGATTGCTCTTGAGGAGTTAATCATCATTCCAAAGCCGCTCGCGTCTCGCCCTGCCTTTACGGTCGCGTGTACGTCGCCACCTTGCGCGCCGATTCCGGGCACTAAGAGTGGAATTTTAGGTGCCAAGGTGCGCACCCGAGCTAACTCCGCAGGATACGTTGCACCCACTACCAAGCAAATTTGCTCATCCCTGTTCCACTCGGAATGCGCTAGCCGAGCAATCCGCTCGAACAGTCGTTCGCTTTTGGGGAGATCCTTCGGGAGCGCGGATGGTGTACTGAAAGAAGCACGCGGTGGCGAGTTCGGCAAATCGGTGAAGACGTTGAGATTTTGAAAATCGTCACCGCCCGGGTTTGAAGTTCGACATAGAACGATGGCACCCTTATCCCGATAGCGCAAATAGGGCTCAATCGAATCAAAGCCCATAAACGGACTGAGCGTAACTGCATCAACCTGATAGCGCTCAAACGCCTCTTTCGCATATTGCTCGGCCGTGGCACCGATGTCTCCGCGCTTGGCATCGAGGATCATTGGAATGTCGGCGTACTGCTTTCTTGCGTGGGCAATAATCTTTTCCAAGGCGAGTTCAGCGCGAGCCGCATGGAAGTATGCAATTTGCGGTTTGAAAGCGCAGGCATATTGAGCGGTAGCATCGAGGAGCGCGATACCAAAGGCGGCAATAGCCTCGCAAACCACTTCTGACTCACTGTCAGGTTTGGGCCGTAAGCCATCTGGTAGCTTGTGAGGGTCAGGGTCAATCCCCACGCAAAGCATGGATTGGCTAGATTCCCAGCGTGCCCTTAATTTCTCTATAAATTTCAAGTTTTCAGTCTCAAAGCGGTCGTCCAGTATGAATTCTAAAGCCTTAGGTCAAAGTGCGCTCAGCCGCAGGGACCTTGTGATCCTGGTCTTGCTGACACTTGCCTGGGGAATCAACTGGCCGATCATGAAGTTTGGCGTAAGAGAAATGGAGCCCCTGACCTTTCGCGCCTTGTGCATGATCGGAGGTCTACCCTTATTGTTTCTCATTATTCGCAAAAAGGGCCTGACCCTGGCAATTCCGCGCCATTATTGGCGTGAATCGTTTTGGATCGCGTTGACCAATATGGTCGGCTGGTATGTGTTTGCGATGTATGGAGTGAAGCTTCTCAGCTCGGGCCGGGCCGCGATTTTGGGCTACACCATGCCCATTTGGGTAGCGCTTTTTGGCTATCTCATCTTCAAAAGCGAAACGACTCGCAGGCTTTGGATCGGCGTAGCCCTGGCCAGCTTGGGGGTGGTGTTTTTGTTGGCAGGGGAACTATCGAGTATCAGTGGCCGCCCTCTGGGTGCCATTTTTATGCTGATTGCCGGTGCAATTTGGGGCCTAGGCACCCACCTAATGAAACGCCGTAAACAAAATACTCATGTCTACGTCGTTACCTTCTGGTCATTGAGTCTGGCTTTATTGGTGTGTGGATTCGTCGCGCTTACGTTTGAACAAGCTGGTTGGAAGTCTTGGTTCTTTGCCGATCCGGTCACCGGCACAGCCGCTAAATTTCCGAGCGCGTCGGCTTGGTGGGCCGTGCTGTACAACAGTGTTGTGGTATTCACCTTTGCACAGGTTGCTTGGTTTCGATTGACGCTTATATTGCCGCCGGTCGCCAGCGGCTTGTCGATCATGATGATTCCTGTCGTTGGGGTGTTCTCCGGCATGTGGATGCTTGGCGAGATGGTTCATTGGAATGATTATGCGGCTTTGGCGACCATCATCGGGGCGATCGCCTGCGTGCTTTGGCCTACTAAGTCTTCTAAAGTTGGCGGCTAGCTTACGCAAGCCTCGTAGGTCGGGTTGAGCGGCTACTCATGTCCCCCGCGGCATCCTGCGGCTGCCGCTCCGCCTTTACTTCGCTACGCCGCTCACCCCGACCTACGAGGCCAGACCTTGGCCTGGTGAGGACCTAAAAACCTAGACAGAAAGTTGCCGATTCTAGGTATCATTAGCAATCGGTCAAAAGCCGAGACTAAGATCAATACGGCGTTTACCCGTGCCTTATTCCAACGGACACCCTCTGAACGGAGAATTTCGCTATGAATGCACCGCTTTCGCGGGACGGCCAAGAGTCGCTTGAAGACACTCTGGCACGAGCTTTAAAAGAGGTGAGCCTCGATGACAAATACACGCTCGAAAAAGGGCGCGCTTATATGTCGGGTACCCAGGCTCTCGTGCGTTTACCGATGTTACAGCGTGAGCGAGATCGCCGTGCCGGACTTAACACGGCTGGCTTTATCTCCGGTTATCGCGGCTCACCCTTAGGTGGCTTGGACCAAGCGCTCTGGAAGGCTGAGAAACATTTGGCAGCCCACCAAATTGTTTTTAAACCGGGTCTAAACGAAGACTTGGCCGCCACCGCCGTTTGGGGTACCCAACAACTCGCACTCACTGGAAAAAGTAAGGTCGACGGAGTGTTCTCTCTTTGGTATGGCAAAGGTCCCGGAGTGGATCGCACGGGTGATGTTTTTAAGCACGCCAATGCCGCCGGGACCTCCAAGCATGGCGGGGTGATTGCTTTGGCGGGTGATGACCATGGTGCAAAATCCTCGACATTGCCGCATCAGTCGGACCATATCTTTAAGGCCTGTGGCTTACCGGTGTTCTATCCGGCCACGGTGCAAGAGTATCTCGATCTGGGGCTGCACGGCTTCGCGATGTCGCGCTTTTCTGGTTTATGGGTATCGATGAAAACCGTCACTGAAGTGGTGGAGGCTTCGAGCTCGGTCATGATCGATCCTGATCGCGTCAAAATTGTTTTACCTGAAGATTTCACCTTGCCAGAATCGGGCTTAAACATTCGTTGGCCGGACTCCCCCTTAGAGCAAGAGGCTCGCTTGTTCAACTACAAGTGGTATGCCGCGCTCGCTTATGTGCGTAGCAATAAGCTTAACCATACCGTGATTGATTCTCCGCAGGCTTGGTTTGGAATCGTCACGGGCGGAAAGGCGTATTTGGATACTCGTCAAGCGCTTGATGATCTCGGACTAGACGATGCTGCCTGCGCTCAAATAGGCATTCGAGTCTTCAAGTGTGGCGTCGTGTGGCCTTTGGAAGCGCGAACCGTCAGCGAGTTTGCCGAAGGGCTACAGGAAATCTTGGTGGTGGAAGAAAAGCGCCAAATTCTCGAATACGCGCTTAAGGAAGAATTGTATAACTGGCCAGATCACAAGCGCCCCAAGATTTACGGCAAGTTTGATGAAAAAGATGGTCGCGGAGGTGAGTGGGCCATGCCGCAAGGACAGTGGTTGTTACCCGGACTGGCAGAGCTCTCGCCGCAAATCATAGCCAAGGCCATTGCGGCACGCCTGTTGAACCCAGGCAAGTACGGCGCTCGCTTCGAGCTCTCTAGTGATATGCGCTCGCATATAGAATCTCGTTTGGCCATTATTGCTGCTAAAGAAAAAGCATTGGCCCTACCGCACACCACGGTGAATCGTGTTCCAACCTTTTGTTCGGGTTGTCCTCACAATACCTCGACTCACATTCCTGAAGGTTCTCGAGGTATGGCCGGTATTGGCTGCCATTACATGGTGACCTGGATGCCCGAGCGTCGCACTGAGAATTTCACACAAATGGGTGGCGAGGGAGTGCCTTGGATTGGGCAAGCGCCATTTTGTGCGGACAATCACATCTTCGCCAATCTAGGCGATGGCACTTATTTTCACTCTGGGCTATTAGCTATCCGAGCCTCGATTGCTGCGCGTGTGAACATCACTTACAAAATCCTCTACAACGACGCGGTCGCGATGACAGGCGGGCAGCCGATTGATGGCACTTTAACGGTGCCGCAAGTCATTGGACAACTAAAGGCCGAAGGTGCCAAGAAAATTGTCGTCGTCACCGACGAACCTGATAAATACGATTCGGTGCGCCGCACCGAGGCAGCGACCTTCGACGGCATTGAAATTCATGGCCGCGAGCATCTGGATTGGGTTCAGAAGCAGTTGCGCGAAATTCCCGGCTGCACCATTCTCATCTACGATCAAACCTGTGCCTCCGAGAAACGGCGTCGCCGCAAAAAAGTGATCGATGGCGTACCCGGTTTTCCTGATCCCGCTAAAAGGGTCATCATCAACGAGGCCGTATGCGAAGGCTGCGGTGATTGTTCAGTGCAAAGTTCCTGTGTGTCGGTGGAGCCGGTCGAAACGGAATTTGGGCGAAAGAGAAAAATCAATCAATCGTCCTGTAACAAGGACTATTCTTGTGTGAACGGTTTTTGCCCAAGTTTTGTCACAGTCGAAGGTGGTCGACTCAAAAAGGGCGGAGGTGGAGCGCAACCGGGTACTGATGTCGCAAGTTGGCCCACGCTTCCAGAACCCGTGTTGATGGGATTCGGGGGTTCGGCTGCCGGAGTTTTGAGCAATGCCACCTATGGAATTCTAGTCACTGGAGTCGGTGGTTCGGGGGTGGTGACCATCGGACAAATTCTCGGCATGGCAGCGCATTTGGAAGGCAAGGGAATTTCTGTATTGGATATGGCCGGCTTGGCGCAAAAAGGCGGAGCCGTCTATTCTCACGTTCAGATTGCGGAATCGCCGGAGCATCTTTATTCCACAAGAATAGCTACCGGTGAGGCCGATCTTATGATCGCCTGTGACCTTGTCGTTGGAGCCAGCAATGAGGCCCTCTCGAAGATGCGACCGTCCGTGACCCGTGCGGTCATCAATAGTGATATTGCACCGACCTCAGACTTTTTGCGGGATCGCGACTGGACACTTCCAGAACAGGAACTGAAAGCGAATATTCTGGATGCTGCCGGGGCGCAAGACATTGATTTCCTCGACGCCTCAGAGCTGGCCGCCAAGTTGCTTGGCGATACGATCTATACCAATCCCTTACTGATGGGTTACGCATGGCAGAAGGGCTGGTTACCCCTGCGACGCGAATCGATTATGCGGGCCTTTGAGCTAAATGCCGTTTCGGTTAAGAGCAATCAAGAAGCTTTTCAATGGGGACGACGCTATGCTCACGACGCCCTGGCGGTGAAGCGAACCTTTGCACCTAGCCAAGTAGTTAACATTTCTCGGCACAAGGTCGCGACGGCGGAAGCTTTGGCTAGCCTGGTCGAGAGTCGCGCCGACATTCTGGTGCAGTATCAGAATCTTGATTATGCGGCTCGCTACCGAAAATTAGTGGAGGAGATCAAACAGGCTGAACTCCGGCGAATTGCCGGCGTCCAAGCGAACCCAAATCAAAGCAAGGGCGTGGCATCCTCCTCGCTTGTCTTGACCGAAGCGGTGGCTCGAAACTATTTCAAACTACTCGCCTACAAAGATGAATATGAGGTGGCCCGCCTTCATAGTGAGCCGGCGTTCCGAGCAAAAATTGCTGAACAATTCGAGGGCGATTACAAACTTCGGTTCCATCTTGCTCCACCGCTCTTATCGAGGGTGGATCCTAAAACTGGGAAGCCCAAGAAAATGAGCTTTGGCCCTTGGATGATGATGGGCTTTAAGGCCTTACGTCGACTGAAAGGTCTACGCGGCACCGCGTTTGATGTCTTTGGACGGAGTGAGGAGCGCAAACAGGAGCGAGCCTTGATCGCTCAATACGAGCAGTGCCTCGAACAGGTGGTTAAGCTTCTTGACGAAAAAAATTACGCTTTGGCGCTAGAGCTCGCGAGAGTGCCTGAAGAGGTACGCGGCTACGGCCATATCAAAGAACCTGCGCTCAAGAAGGCTCGCGCCGACCTGACACAATTGCTTGCCCAAATTGAGAATCCCGGTCTTCGACCCAATCACTCGACTGCCAAAATTGTCACACTTTCAAGGCCAAGTATGTTGGTTCGCAAGTGACTGTCATCACAAAGCTCTCACTCTTTTGAATGCGCGACGGCGCGACTTTCGCTAGACTCCGGGGATGGTGAAAGAGATTAGTTCTGAACTGCATGTCCGTGATGCACTTCGGCTTCATGTTAAAGAATGGTTACCTGAGGGTGTAGCTTCACGCGCCCAATGCCGAGCCGGGGTGATGATGATTCATGGCCTGGGCGAACATAGCGGGCGCTACGCCGCATTGGCTGATTGGTTCACTCAACGAGGTTTCGCTGTCCTGGCCTACGATCAGCGAGGCCACGGTAAGTCCGGTGGGGAGAAGGGCGATATGCTGCGCCCAAGCGACTATGTAGCCCACGGTCTTGAGGTGCTTATGCATTTCAAAAACGCGCTTGGCCAACGGCCTTTCCTTTTAGGGCATAGTCTTGGAGGTACGGTTGCAGCATCGATGGTCATTGAGCGTCAGGCACCGGTTGCGGGTCTAATTCTTTCGTCGCCTGCACTGGATCCGGGTCTGAGCCGTATGCAGCTTACTTTGCTTTCCTTCATGGAAAAGATGGCACCGAGAACCGCAATCTCGAATGGCCTGAAGTCGAAATTCCTATCGCATAATACTGAGGTCGTGAAAGCCTATCGGTCTGACCCTTTGGTGCATGATCGGGTAACGACGGCGCCGGTGCGCTGGCTAATTGATACCTGCGAGCGCCTGTCAGTACCCAACCGTCCCTTGATGGCGCCCACCTTACTTATGGCCGCCCAGGATGATCGTTTGGTGAACCCTCAGGGGAGTGACAGTTTCGCCAGGCACTATGCCGAAGCGGAGATGACTTACTACCCGCTGAAAGGTTACTACCACGAGATTTTCAACGAAGATACTGTGCGTCGAGAAAAGGTGCTGGCCTTGCTAGGCACTTGGCTTGACAAGTACGTGCGCTAAAAGTTTGAACTTTAAGGTGCGGTTTTAAATCGACCACCCCCCGAAAACGCAGGGGTAGTCAGCACTAAATGCTTCTCGCTTTGACTTAACGAATTTTGCCAAAGCTCATAGTGCGTCCCGTTCCAGCGCTGCGACTCGGAGGGCTTCCACCGGCTGGTCGAGTACCTGTGAGCGCAGGGCGATTTTGGTTTCCGCTGGCCGGTCTTGGCGCGAAGTTTTGCGCTGGAGCCGGTCCTGCAGCATGACCATTGGAGCGAGCTGGCGCTGCACCGCCTGCGCCGTATCCGTTACCTGACGAAGTGCCTCGAGCGGGGCTATGAGCTGGGCGAGGGCCTGCTCTTTGGGCATCGGGTCGCGGCGAATGTTTCGTGGAGTCGCGGCCACTAGAGTCACCACGTCCTGAACCACTACGATTCTGACCACCATGGTTCTGACCGCCACGGCCATGCACTACCTTAGGCGGCGCGACCCAGCCGCGCGGCTTGGGAGCTCCCCACAAAGTTTGGCGGCCGGTGCTCACGGGCTCGGCAGGAACCGTCATGTCAGCCTCAAAACCAGGGATGACTTCGCGGGTGAGCTGTTGTTTGGTGAGTCGCTCAATATCGGACAAGAAGTTGGTTTCATCTACCGTCACCAGCGACACTGCATGCCCTAGTGCGCCCGCGCGGCCAGTTCGGCCAATCCGGTGCACATAGTCTTCGGGTACATTGGGAAGATCGTAGTTGACGACGTAAGGAAGCTGATCGATATCAATGCCACGGGCGGCAATATCGGTCGCCACAAGAGCTCGCAATGAGCCTGCTTTGAAATCGGCGAGGGCCTTGGTACGGGCGCCTTGGCTCTTGTTGCCGTGAATGGCCATGGCCGTGATGCCGACATCACTCAATTGATCCGCCAAGCGATTGGCGCCAAACTTTGTACGGGTAAAGACCAGGACTTGCTTCCAGTCACCTTCGCTGATTAACTTGCTGAGTAGAGCGCGCTTTTTGTCGCGATCGACAAAGTGAATTTTCTGGCTAATGGTTTGAGCCGTGGTGTTGCGGCGAGCCACCTCGATCAGTTGCGGTTCATCGAGCAAACGATCAGCGAGAGCCTTGATGTCATCGGAGAAAGTCGCCGAGTACAAGAGGTTCTGGCGACGTACACCGTTGGGGCTGGTAGGCAAGATTGCCAATACTTTTTTAATATCATGCACAAAACCCATGTCCAGCATACGGTCCGCTTCGTCCAAAACGAAGATCTCAACTTGCGATAAGTCACATGCGCGTTGCTGATGAAGGTCGAGCAAACGACCTGGCGTTGCCACGAGAATGTCAACACCCTTGCGCAATGCTTGAACTTGCGGATTTTGACCGACACCGCCGAAGATGACGGTGCTCTTGATCGGCAAATACTTGCCATAAGTCTTCACGCTTTGTTCGACCTGGGCGGCAAGTTCGCGTGTAGGGGTAAGGATTAAGGTACGAATAGGGCGATTGCCCCGGATGAGTGCGGCTGGACGATCCGACAGGCGCTGCAAAATGGGAAGGGTGAAGCCGGCAGTTTTACCGGTTCCAGTTTGTGCTCCGGCCAAGAGATCGTGACCGCTCATGACGGCAGGAATAGCTTGGAGCTGAATGGGGGTGGGCGTGGTGTAGCCGGCATCTGCGATCGCGCGCAAAATCGGCTGGCTAAGGCCTAGCGTTTCAAAAGACATTAAGGGAAATCAACTTACAAAAATACGGGAGACCCGCAGCCGCCCCGCTGCTTCTAGGCCGACACACGATTCCAGATAGAAGGGTGTTTTCCGGTAAGGAGCTTCAGTCAGGGGGGTAAGACAAGTGGTTTGTCGCGAAGCGACACAAAGACGGTTGCGAAGAGACTGATACAAAGCAACGGTCAGATTATATCACCTAAGGCGTCGCTCGACTGAGTAGAGGCCATGTGATTAGAGTAAACGGTCGATCGCGAGTGCTGAAAGCGCCAAAAACAAAAAAAGAGGCAAATCACTTCGCCCCTTTTTTATTTGCTGAATGAAGTAATTACTTCTTTTTGGCTTTCTTCATCGTTTTCTTTTGGCCTTTGCTGCCGGCTTTGCGCACCTCAAGCTTCGCGTCGATGACGCCAGCTTGGGTCATGCCGAGCTTATGAGCAGCAGCGGTGGTCACGTCAGCAATACGGTCTGGCGTGCTTGGACCGCGGTCCGTCACTTTAACAATAACGGACTTTTTGTTTTTGAGGTTAGTAACCTTGACCATCGTGCCGCAGGGAATGGACTTAGAAGCCATGGTCATTGCGTTCGCATTGAACGTTACGCCGCAGGCTGTCTTGCGACCATTGAACTTACGTCCGTAGTGGGCAATTTTGCCTTCCATGGCTCCCGCTGCGACCGGCGCGGCCGCAGGCTTCTTTTCAGCCTTAACGGCCGGTGCAGTTGCGGGAGCAGCAGGTGCCGCTGGCGTGACTGCGGGTGCAGGGGATGCAGGAGCAGGGGCCACTGGTGCGCTTGACGGGGCCGCAGGGGCAGGGGCTTGTGCCAAAGCATTTACGCTCAGTGCAATACCAAAAACAAGACTAGAAAATCCTAAAAAAGACGACTTCATTTCAAAAACACTCCGTAGATAAAAAACCGATGCGCGATCCGAGTCGCGCCTAAAAATTCTGGGTGCGTTTCTTAACGCGGGCGAATTGTATCCGACCACAGCCACGGATGATTACGCAGATCTCTGCGGGCGCAGGTGTGCGAACTTATATTTAGGGACGCACCTTCGTGGCATGCACGTGGTTGATCTATGCGATCGGCTGGTCTTCTTCGAAGCGTCCTAAGGTCAGATCTCGGGTGGTGCCCTGGATTAAAGGGCTGTGCCCGTAGTGGTGATGCATATCATCACGAATCTTGGTCATGGGCAAATCACTCCAGGTACCATGGTCGGCAAGATACTCCATATGGCGACGATTGGCTTGATCGAACTCCTGGTAGAGCGCATCGCTCTCACCATCAAACTCTGTGGGTTTCACACCAAAGCGTTCGCAAAGTTCGATATTGAAGGCCGGTACCGCCTTAAACCATTTCCCGTCAAGCTCGAGAGCAACATAACCGTGATTGTAAAACGTTGTGACGCCGCCCATGCGCTCACGTAGCTTATCGGTGGTGAGGTGATTCATGACATCTGCAAGCCCAATCACGCAGGGTATCTCGCAGGCCCGAAGCACCGCGGCCAGTAAAGATGCTTTACTGATACACCATCCATAGCCTGCCTCAATGACTGCATGTGCCTGATAGGCTTCGTCCTCAAAAGTGATGCGATAGGGGTCATAGCGAATCTGATCACGCACTGCATAAAATAGTCTTACGGCGCGCTCGCGAGGTGTTAGTTCCCGTTGAAGTTTCAATGACCGACCGAGGGCCTTCTCGGCGAAGGACACGACATCGGGATGGTTTTTGTTTAGAAAATAGGTCTCGCTGAGCAAGCCCTCGATGCTGCTTGGCAGCGTTGTAAAGTGTTCCATCATGCAATTTTAACTGGCATTTAGGTGAACGCTGCTATGGCCTTCCAAACGGGCGTAAGAGGTCATAAAGTCGGTCCATTTGCGAGGTGAGATGCTTTTCAGGTCGTCAAGCGTGCGGTTTATAGGAAAATTTCTTGATTTTACTAAGTAGTTTTCCTAAATTACCGTTTATTTTTAGCGATTGCCTGACCGAAGGTTTTCCATAGTCGGCTTGACTCGTTAAACTACCCGTCAGGAAAAATTCATGTCTGATGAGAACTGGAGAATACGTGGTGAATAAAGTTTCTTTTGCGACGCGAAGCCTAACGGGCTTCGCCTCTTTGATGGTCGGGCTGAGTTTGTCCGGTGCCGTGATGGCCCAAAGCTTCCCGGCGCGCCCGATCGTTTTGGTCGTGCCTTTTGCGGCGGGCGGTCCGACCGATATCCTGGCAAGAACATTGGCCCAGGCCATGACCAAGAACCTTGGTCAGTCGGTTGTCGTTGAAAATACTGCCGGGGCCGGTGGCACGATAGCCACATCACGGGTGGCACGTGCTGCCTCAGATGGTCATACTTTGCTGATCCATCACAACGGCATGGCCTCAGCGGTAGGTCTTTATAGAAAGTTACCGTTTAATCCTTTAACGGATTTTGAGTACATCTCGCAAGTCGCTGATGTGCCGATGACTTTGCTCGCCAAAAAAGGTTTACCTCCCAATACCCTGCAAGAGTTGATTCCTTACCTTCGTGAAAACAAAGAAAAGGTTAATCTAGCCCACGCCGGGCTAGGTGCGGTTTCGCAGCTTTGCGGTATGTTGTTTCAGAAGGCCATCGGAGTCGATTTGACCACCGTACCTTATAAGGGAACCGCTCCAGCAATGGCCGATCTCTTGGGTGGCCAGGTTGAAGTGCTCTGTGACCAAACCACTCAAACCATTCCTCAAATCAACGCTGGGACGGTCAAGTTTTATGGCGTGACCACTGACAAACGTATTGCCGCTTTACCTAATGCCCCGACTTTACAAGAAGGCGGCCTCAAGGGCTTCCAAATGGTGGTTTGGCATGGTGTGTACGCTCCAAAAGGAACACCTAAGGCGATTCAAGAGCGCTTGACTCTGGCAGTTCAAGAATCCTTGAAGCAACCCGAAGTGGTCAAGAAAATTGCTGAGTTGGGTGCCGAAATCGTGCCTAAGGAAAAGCAAACTTCAGATGGCCTACGTAACTGGTTGAAGTCTGAAATTGATAAATGGGTGCCTATTATCAAGGCCTCGGGTCAATACGCAGATTAAGCCGAAATGGGTTTAAATATTGCGAAGAGGCTGGTAGCGGTGCTACTGGCCTTTTTTTATGTCGTGCCTGGGGTGGCTTGCGAGTCGGTTGTATTTGAAGTCTTGGGAACGGGCGACTCTTTGCGTGATCCGCGCAGCGGTCTAATTTGGCAGCGTTGTGTGATTGGCCAAAACTGGGATGGTAGCAACTGTCGTAGCGACGACAAGCTCGCCAATATTCCGGGAAAACTTCTCACATTCCGTGAGGCGATGCGTGAGGCGCTCCGTCAAAACGAACGCTCCAGCGACGCTGCCGTGCGCTGGCGTGTGCCCTCCGAGGCCGAACTACGTAGTCTACAGCGCCCCACCTGCGCGCCAGTCGCCCAAACTTTTTTTGATCTAACGTGGTTTCCCACGGACAAAAACTGGGGGGATCATAACTTCCTTTGGCTGACAGGTCCGTTTGACCTGAAGCGCGGTGTTCCGGTGATGCGGGTGTCCGATATGGAGATTCAATGGGTTGGTTATGGAGACCAAGTTTTGCACCATTTAAGGTTGGTGCGGTAGTGCGGTAACCTACAATTCTTGCAAAGGAGAGAATCAAATGGCCAAAATCTTTTCAGACAATTCATTTTCCATCGGGCGTACTCCGTTGATTCGCTTAAACCGAATCTGTGCGGGCGCCAACGCCACCGTGCTCGCCAAGATCGAGGGTCGGAATCCGGCCTACTCGGTCAAGTGTCGGATTGGCGCGGCGATGATTTGGGATGCAGAAATGCGAGGTCTTCTAGGGCCTGGCAAAGAAATTGTTGAGCCCACCAGCGGTAACACTGGCATTGCCTTAGCTTTCGTGGCTGCCGCGCGCGGAATTCCTTGTACGCTGACCATGCCGGATACGATGAGCATTGAGCGTCGCAAATTACTGCTCGCTTACGGCGCTAAATTGATCCTCACTGAAGGTGCCAAGGGCATGAAAGGTGCGATTGCTAGAGCGGAGGAAATCGCCGCAAGCGACCCTAAGTATGTTCTTTTGCAACAGTTCAAAAATCCGGCCAATCCGGCGATACACGAAACCACTACTGGTCCTGAAATTTGGCACGATACCGATGGTGCAGTAGATATTTTTGTGGCCGGCGTAGGCACGGGCGGCACGATTACCGGCGTGTCGCGCTATTTAAAAAAGATGAAATCTATTCTCTCCATTGCAGTGGAACCCAGCGCGAGTCCGGTCCTCACTCAAACTCGTGAAGGGGTCGAACTAAAGCCTAGCCCGCATAAAATTCAAGGCATAGGAGCTGGATTTGTACCCGATGTATTGGACATGAAAGTGATCGATGTCATCGAGCAAGTGAGCAACGAGGAAGCGCTCGATACGGCCCGTCGGTTGGCGCGCGAAGAGGGGATTCTCGTGGGTATTTCTTGTGGGGCCGCCGCTGCAGTGGCGCTTCGCTGGGCCCACAAGCCCGAAAGCGCGGGCAAAACCATTGTGGTGGTGCTACCGGATTCGGGCGAACGATATTTAAGTTCCGCGCTCTTTGAAGGGATGTTCGATGCGTCTGGCATACCTATCGCCTGATTGAACTTATCGCGTGTTTTGCACGACAAAAAGTTTTTTTACGACGCCGTGGATGCCTAAGATTCCTTCTTTCTAGCAGCGCTCCGAAAATAATGGATCGCAAGGACCAACGATATTGTTTGTAACAAGGCGCACACATAAAACGGTGCGCCAATGCGCCAATCACCTTTAGGGTAATGCGAGACGGCTACGAGCAAGGGCGCTGCGAGAACGGGTGCGATGACCGCCGTTAAGCTGGTCAAGGAACTCACGGCGCCCAAAGTCTGACCTTGACTTTTGCTATCGGCGGCCGCCGAGATCAGGCTTTGCACCGCCGCAGTAACGGTGCCGCCCAAAATGTTGATCCCGATGATGGCATACATCATCCAGCCTTCACTCGCCAGCCCCCACAGCGCATAAGAGATGGCAGAGGAGATTAAACCCAAGATGACCAACTTCTGCGCCGTGAAAATCTTGAGTAAACGCCCCATTAAAAACCCTTGAACGATCACGGAGACGATTCCTACCACGGCCAGTGACCAGCCGTTCTCAAGCGGCCCCCAACCGAATTTAAAGCTGGTGTAGAGCACCCAGCTTGTATAAAGCATAAATTGCGCAAGCCCACTGAAGGCGACAACTCCGACCAAGATGCCAACACCTTTAAGCTGCGCCATCGCCTTTACTGCGGTGACTGGGTTGGCTGCCTTCCAGTCGAACGGTTTGCGTTTATCTAAGCTAAGGGACTCTGGCAGTACGAAGTAACCGTACACAAAATTAGCTAAAGCGAGCGTTCCCGCAACGAAAAAGGGGAGATGCAAATTAATCGCGCCGAGCAAACCACCCATCACGGGGCCAATAATAAAACCAAGTCCAACCATTGCACCGAGGAGGCCGAACTTCTTAGCGCGCTCGAGAGGCAGAGTGATGTCCGCCACATAGGCATTGGCAATGGTGGCATTTGACTGCATGGCGCCCCCAATGATGCGCACGGCGATAATCATCCAAAGGGCCGACGCAAGTGCCGTCCCAAAGAAACTCACACCAAGCCCCAAGAACCCCAAAAGCAGGACGGGTCGGCGTCCATACTGGTCGGATAGCGCGCCGATAATTGGAGATCCAAGAAAGTTTGCGAAACCAAATGCAAAAGCCACCACCCCATACCAGTAGGCCTGATCTGCTTGCGAGCTTGAGAAACTTCCAATCATCGCGGGTAACACTGGGATGATCAGGCCGATCGCGAGCATGTCAATCAAGACTGTCAACATGATGAACGGCATGGCCGCTTGGCGCGAACGATAGGATTGAAGCAGCTGCACTAGGACACTCCGTTAAGGGCGCGATATCGAACCTCTAAACGAGGCGAAACAGGTTCGGATGTCGTAGGAATTTCGATTCCGATGGAATCTCGATTTCTGAGCAAGTTTCTGGCCGATTGGCTTGAGTCTAACCAATTGCAGCCTTTTTACGGAATCACCCCCGGCACAAAAGGCCAGGACTCTATGCATTGAGCAGAGGGACTGTTAAACATAAGGAATCTGCCGAGCAATCTACAATGATGTTTCGTACTGGGGCGCGAATGGATAGGAGCAGCGTAATGAAAATGAAAATTGGGGTGATAGGCGTCGGAATTATGGGCCAGGGAATTGCCAGCAACCTTCTCAAGCATGGTCACTCCTTACTGCTTCTTGAGCATCCTGGAAACCAGCCTCTGGACGCTTTGACTGAGGCCGGGGCTCGCACCATGTCAAGGGCTTCAGATTTGGCCGCGCAGGTCGAACTCGTGCTTCTGTGTGTCACCGGTACTCCTCAAGTAGAAGCCATCCTGCTTGGAGAAAACGGGGTGCTCAGCGGCTTGCGGCCGGGTACTGTGGTGATCGACTGTTCCACCGCCGTGCCGACTTCCACAGAGATGTTGGCCAAAAAAGTTACCGAACGAGGCGGATTTTTCCTGGACTCGCCGATGACTCGCACCTCTAAAGAGGCGGCCGAAGGTCGCCTCAATCTTTTAGTGGGTGGCGATGCCGACGTGTTCGCGCGCTGCAAACCCGTGCTGGAGTGTTTCGCTGAGAATATCGTCCACGTAGGCCCAGTTGGCTCTGGGCACCGCATGAAGTTGCTTCATAATTTTGTAGCACTGGGCATGGTGTCAGTTCTTTCAGAGGCCGCAGCCTGTGCGCGAAGTGCGGGCATTGATACTCAAACGTTCGTGGAGGTGCTGGCTAAGGGCGGTGGGGCCGGTGTACCTCTGGAGCGACTGAAGCCCTATCTGCTCAACGACGACCCGACTGGTCTAAAGTTCACGATTGTGAATGCGCAAAAAGACTTGGGCTATTACAACACCATGGCCAGGGATGGCGCATGTGACCACACGATTGCGGATGCTGTGAAGCGCACACTTGACGCGGCCGTGGCCGCGGGGCATGGCGATGCGCTCGTGCCGGAGCTAATCTCAATTATTGGTGGTCGCCCAACTTAAGGTTGCGCGCCGCGTACTAGGCGGCCAGGCAGAGCACCTGTCGCCTCGCCGTTCTGCATGACGACGTCCCCATTCACGAGCGTCGCTAAATAGCCAGACGGATGCTGTATCAAGCGACGACCGCCCGCGGGTAAATCATAGGTCATTTCGGGTGCTGAGAGCCCGAGTTTGTCAAAGTCAATCAAATTGATATCCGCACGCATGCCGGGCAAAATGGCGCCCCGATCCCGCAGGCCCATGCCAAGCGCATTTCTTTGAGTTTGTGCATGCACTAAGAATTCGAGGCTCAGCTTTGGGCCACGCGCGCGATCCCGTGCCCAATGAGTGAGCAAGAAGGTTGGGTAGCTCGCATCGCAAATGTAGCCAACATGCGCGCCGCCATCACCCAGCCCAAGCAGGGTTGCGGGATGGGTCAGCATTTCACGCACGGCGTCGAGATTCGACTCGGTATAGTTGTAAAGCGGGAAATAGAATTTCTTTTTGCCGTCGTTTTCGAGCAGTAGGTCATAAGCTAGATCTTGCGGAGGTCGCCCGAGGCGCTCGGCCAGGGCCGCAACGCTCGTCTGCGGATCCGGCTCGTAATTGGCCGTATCACCGATGGGAAAAAGCTTGTGCAAGTCTTGTGTAATGCTATCTAGTCTGCGGTTACCGGGCTTGACGGAGGCCTCTTGCAAGATGCGAGTGCGAAGTTGCACATCGCGTAAGCGCTGCACTCTTTCGGACAGCGGCAAATCAGCCACGCTGAGGTAACCTGGGGTCATGAAGAATGGATGCATCGAGCATTCCAGGCCGTGAATCATGCCAATAGGTCGACAAGCCACCTGAGCCTTAATATCCAAGCCTTCCAAACGGGCAGCACTGGTACGCTTCAATACTTCGCGCCAACGCTCTGGCAAGAAGTCATGTTGGAGCAGTGTGTAGGAAAGAGGCCGTCCGCTCACACGCGCGCATTCTCGCAGCAGTGAAAACTCTTCATTCAAATCATCGAAATCGGAGATGAGTTGCAACACACCCTTGCCGGTTTCGCCCACTGCGCGGGCAATGGCGAGCATTTCGTGAAGGGGTGCGCCGAGGCTTGGTACCGGCTCACCACGCTTGGTGCGGTGAACCACGGCTCTGGACGAGGTGAAGCCGAAGGCTCCCGCTTGTACGGCCTCTTTGGCGAGCGCCGCCATTAGCTTGATATCGTCTTGCGTCGCCGCCTCGCGCCGAGCTCCGCGTTCACCCATCGTGTAAACGCGCAACGCACCATGCGGAATTTGAGCACCGATATCCATGGAGCGCGGCATGCTCGCCAAGGCATCAAGGTACTCAGGGAAGGTCTCCCAATCCCAGCGCACACCCTCGTTGAGTACCGCTCCAGGAATGTCCTCCACGCCTTCCATCAACTCAATCATCCATTCACGCTGGTGCTTGTGTGCGGGCGCGAAGCCTACTCCGCAGTTACCCATAATGGCAGTCGTGACGCCATTCCAGGACGAGGGTGACATATAAGGGTCCCAGGTCGCCTGGCCGTCATAGTGGGTGTGAATGTCGACCCAGCCTGGCATGACCAGGAGACCATCGGCATCGATGGTCCGCCGTGCGCCACCAAGGCTAAGTCCATCCTTTCCCAGTTCAGTGATGCGACCTTCCTTGATGGCTACATCAGCGCGATAGGGTGCAGCCCCAGTGCCATCAACAATGGTGCCGCCGCGAATGAGGATGTCGTTCATTTCAGTACTCGGGTGAAGTTTGCATTGCGGTGGGTCACGGGCGGATTATTTGTCGGTCCAAGGTAGCTCTTTCCAGAGCTGCCTGAATTGGGTGTCACCGGCGCGCAGTTCAGCCTCATAGGCGACCGGTCCGAGATAACGCACTGGAGCAAAGGCCCGCTCCGCTTGTGCTCTAAAGGCAGGATCGGCTGCAGCCTTTTCGATTGCCGTGGCTAGACGCTCGCGAATGGCAGCAGGCAGTCCCTTGGGCGCAGCGATACCGCGCAAAGAGGCCATCTCAAAGTTATAGCCTTGCTCCTTGAACGTCGGCCATTCGGGCGCAGCCGACATGCGAACGGCGGTCATTTGGCCAAGACAGCGCAGAGGCGAGCCGCCCTTCAGATACTGAAGCGCCTCACCTACATTAATGGCTGCAACGGTGATGTGCTTGCCGGTAATCGCCGTGCGCGTTTCTGAGCTTCCTTTGAAGGGTACGTGGGTCATCGATACGCCCGCACTCTTCTCGAACATGAGCATGGACAGGTGATCGTCGGATCCAATGCCTGTGGTACCTACGGTGACTGCTTTGGGGTTCGCTTTGGCGTGAGTGGCCAAATCAGAGAGGGTTTTAAACGGACTCTCGGCATGTACACAGAAGGTGCCTGGATCGTCCACGACATTGCCCAGAAACTCAAAACTATTCAATCCCCAATTCGATTTACGCTCAATGGGAATCGTCATTACCGGCGGCGTGTTGATAAAGCCAATCGTGTAGCCATCGGGTTGAGCCGCTGCGATTGCCCCAAAACCAATATCGCCCCCCGCTCCGGGCCGGTTGATAATAGTGATACGTGCACCAGCGCCTAATTGTTTTTCTATGAAAGGGGCGATGGCACGAGCAATAATGTCTGTGCCGCCGCCAGGTGCATAGGCAAGGATCATGTTGATGGGTTGTTCGGGCCAAGCCGCCTGGGCTTGGGAGGGCAAGGCGCAAGTCAGAGTGCACGTCAACGCGACGAGCACGGCAAAAGAGCGCGACGCTCTTGAGGTGGGGAGTTGCGAACTTAGAGGGAGTAAGGCGTTCATGTGGTTTCCTAGGTCAAAACTGTCCTGAAACAGCACACTAGCTCATTGAACTCGTCATCGAGCTAAAAGTGTTGGGTTCACGGAACGATCAGACCGGGGTCTTGGTCGCATCGTAGGTAAATAGCCATTCATAGCGCTCTTTGACCCGATCTTCTCGCCATTCTCGATCAATATAGGCGCGTGCGCCTTCGGCATGGGCGAGCTCAGGATTATGAAAGCGCTTGGCATTGCCTGCCGCGCCTTCAACGATGCGAGTTGTGCGTTCGCGGCGCGCCGCCTCGTAGTGGATGAGCGCCCGCGCCGTATCTTGATACTCGGCGAGTGCGCGCGCCAAAATAAAGCCGTCTTCAATCGCCATCACTGCGCCCTGCGCAAGAAAGGGCAGGGTTGAGTGACAAGCATCGCCAAGCAAGCTTACACGGCCCTTGCTCCACTGCGGCAATGGCGCGCGAGTCATCAGAGCCCATTTATAGGGTACGTCGATGGCTCGAATCATCAGTTGAATGTCTTCGTTCCAACCTGCAAAATCGACCAGACATTCCTCCGTGCTCCCGCGTACATTCCAGGACTCTACGGTCCAATCGCTGCGCTCTTTAATGCCAACAAAGTTCATCAGTCGACCCGCATTCAAAGCGTAGTGCACCACATGTCCGCCGGGGCCGACCCAGTTGGTTCCCACCTGCCGGTGCAGTCGTTCGGGCAGACGCTCCATCGGAATCACACCCCGCCAAGCTAAAAGCCCTGTAAATTCAGGACGATCTTGCCCAAACAAGCCCTGTCTAATTTGCGAGTGAACCCCGTCCGCGCCAATCAGTACATCACCAAAAACCTGCTGATTCTCAAGGCGCAAGCGCGCGCCAGAAAGGTCTTGCTCGAAACCAAGGCAGCGCGCATTGAGATGGATGGCATCCGACTTAATTGCTCTGACCGCGTCGATGAGAATACGATGCAAGTCGGGCCGATAGACCGTGAAATAGGGAAACCCGTAACGCGCTACTGACTCCGCGCCAAGATCAAAGAGTTTCCAGGTTTCACCACTATTCCAAAGTCGAATTTCTTTGCCGATGGCCTCGCAGCTCAAGCGCCTGAGTTCTGCTTCCAAGCCGAGTTCAAACAAGACCCGACTGCCATTCGCGGACAGTTGCAGGCCCGCGCCCACTTCCTTGAGCTCGCTCGCTTGCTCGTAGACTTCGACATCCATGCCCCGTTTGAGACAGGCGAGTGCAGCAGTCAAGCCGCCAATACCAGCTCCGGCGATCAATACCTTAAGCATTTTTGACGAGTGTCTCCGGTGCGAGTCTTGCAAAGAGTAAACCGACGAAGATGGTGAGAAGGGCAGCGCACCATAAGGCAAACTCTGCGCCTTGCCAGTCGGCGAGCAGGCCTAGAACGACCGGACCAATGACGTACCCGAGGTCAGCCAGCATTCTGAAACTGCTCATGGCCATAGCGGTCATACCAGAGGGCGCCGTATCGGCCGCATAAGCGGCGGGCGCTGAGCCGTTGATGGCTGAGGCGATACCCCAGAGCAGGAAAGCGAGCATAAAACCAGTGACGGTCGGCACAAGAGCGAATACAGCCATGGAAACGCCATTCAGAAGCGTGGAGGGCACGATTACAATTTTGCGACCGTAGCGATCAGCGATCGCACCTGCGGGATAACTTGAGACCAATCCAACAATGCAAGCAATGCCTAGACCCGAGCCAATTTGCCCAGCACTCAGACCAAGCCTCTGAGCTGCAAGTATCGGCACAAGAGCGAAGATTGCACCGGTTCTGCTGACGGCCGCAGCCAGGCCAATCAAACTGACCAGCATGAAGCCCTTGTTTTGAGTAAGAGTGCGCAGCTGTGCAATGAACGGCAAAGGCGTAAAGACTTTCGCGTCAAACTCTTTGCTACTGAAGTTACGGGTTTCCGGAATGGCGAACCAGGCGAGCATTGCCCCAACGACACTGGCCAGCGCGTAAACATAAAATGGTGCCGCCAGGCCAAAATGCTCAGCGAGCAGGCCTCCAGGGAAGGGGCCAACACCGAAGGAGAATAGGAAAACTCCTTGGTAGGTCGCCATCATCCGTCCGCGTCGCTCAGGTGGGCTGATATCGGCGAGAATGACCGAACCCATGGTGAGCACCATCGAAGCTCCCGCGCCCGATACAAAGCGCGCGATCAGGAATTCGGGGTACTGGCTGGCTAAAGCACACCAGATATTGCCCAGGCCCGAGATCAGGCCGCCGAGCGCCAAGGTTGGGCGGCGCCCGAGAAAATCAGATAATCGCCCACACGGAATGGCGGTGACGAACCGTGCCAGCCCATAAATGGCGATAGTGAAGCCGATCGCTGACACTGAAACACCGAAGGTCTTGGCGTACAGCGGTAATACCGGCACGATGGCACCAAAACCCAACTGCGTCACGGCGATGATGGCGCACATCCAAAGCAGAACCCGGTTCGCTTGTTGCGCGGAGCTTGGCACTGATCCACGGCTTTCGAGGGGTTTTGGCATTGCTGCAATTGTAAGCTGTCAGTGGTGCTTGATCGGCGCCGAGTTTCAGGTCAGGTATGACTGACGCCGGCATGACTCACGCAGGCGGACACAACAGGTATGATTTAGCATGGCCTCCGATTCAGATTCTCTTTGGCATAGCTCCTTCTATAAGTTCGCTCCCTTGAGCGATCCGAAGGCGGTAGCAGTGCGCCTAAAAGAGCTTTCATCCGAGATCACGGGAAGTATTTTGCTTGCCGCGGAGGGGATCAACGGCATGGTCGCTGCACGTCTTGAAGCACTGGATGCTTTTGAGAAAGCCTTGCTGGAAGAGTTCGAGGGTGTTTTTAGCGGTATGCAGTTCAAGCGCAGCGCCTGTTTGACCAGGCCTTTTAAGCACATGCGCGTCAGGATCAAACGCGAAATCGTTGCGCTCGGGGTGACTGGTGTGAACGCAATCAATCGTCCTCGTCAAGCTCTGCAACCTCAGGAGTGGCGCGCGTTAATGGCCCGCGATGATGTGGTGGTCCTCGATAATCGCAACAGTTTCGAATTTAAGCTCGGCCGTTTTAGGGGCGCGGTGGACCCTGGAGTACTGCACTTTCGAGACTTTCCACGCTACATAGAGGAGCATGTACCGCAGTGGCGGGCGCAAGGCAAAAAGGTCGCAATGTACTGCACGGGGGGCATCCGCTGTGAGAAAACCAGTGCCTGGATGTTGGATATGGGTGTTGAAGTCTTCGAATTGCAGGGCGGTATCTTGAATTACTTTAAAGAGATTCCCGACGCTGCTAAGGAATGGCAGGGCGAGTGCTTTGTGTTTGACAACCGAATCGCTTTGGACAGCAAGCTTCAAGAAACACAAACGCCGATCGAAGAGGTTTATAAGAACGAACCCGATCGTGAGTGGCGTATTAACCGAGCGCTCAGGCTGGCTGCTGCGAACGATGATTGAACCGGCGTTGACCGTGGCGCCGTCTCGAGGTGGGGTTGTACCCCTCCCGCTCGACGGGACTGGGGTCACACTCAGTCGTTTGGTACTTCCCGACGGTCCGTGGACCCGTTTGATCGACTATCTCGAAGTTCGTTTCCGCGGGCAGTCACGCGAGGTCCTTTTGGCGCGCATGGGTCGGGCTGAAATCGCTTTCGAAAAAGGAATGGCTTTAGGTCCGGACGAACCCTATCGAACCCATCGTAAGCTATTTTATTCGCGCCTAGTGGGCGTTGAAACGCCGATTCCGTTTGCCGAAAAGATCGTCTTTCAGGATGAGTATTTGCTAGTTGCGGATAAGCCCCCATTTCTCACCGTTGTTCCAGCAGGAAAACACTTGCTGGAAACGCTGTTGGTGAGACTGAGAAAGTCGACCGGCATTGCAAGCTTAGTGCCTATGCATCGCATTGACCGAGAAACCTCAGGATTGGTGATGTTCACGATTCAGCCCGACAGCCGAGGGCGTTATCAAAGACTGTTTGAAACCAAGGAAATTCACAAGACCTATGAGGCCATCGCACCGCGACGTGAGGGTTTGAAGTTTCCGCTGCACTATGCATCGTTTATCGAAGAGAGTTCTTCGTTTATGCAGATGCAGGAGGTCGACGGGAAATTACCAAACGCCTTCACGCACATTGAGTGTATTGAGCAAAACGGTGAACTCGCGAAGTACCGAATTACACCTCTGACCGGCAAGAAGCATCAGATCCGTATTCACTTCTCCTCGCTCGGCATACCGATCTTGAACGACCGCATTTACCCGGTCTTGCAGGCGGTCAATTCGGACGATTACTCCAAGCCGTTGCAGTTGCTGGCAAAAACACTTTCTTTCATCGATCCTTTGACTAAGGCCCCGAGGTTTTTTCAGAGCCAGCAATCGATCAGTCTTGGGCTTTAAGCTTGGGGCTAGAACGTGGACAAGCGGTGCTCGGAACCGCACGCTATCATCACGGGAGGGCTTCATGGGATTCATCATGCCGCGTTTAGTTCGTATCCATTTCAGCGTCGTCGCGACCTGGCGGCTTTTGTCCGGAATGCTCCTCGCCGTCACCAGCCTTAACGTTGGCGCGCAATCCGATCCCTGGCCCAGCAAACCTCTGAGAATCATTGTCCCGGCCAATGCGGGCGGAGGTACCGCCGATCCAGTGTCTCGGGTCTTTGCAGACGAACTCACCAAGGTTCTTGGTCAGCGTGTTTATGTAGAAAACCGGGGCGGCTCTAACGGGAATATCGGTGCTGCGATTGCGGCGCGTTCGTCGAACGACGGATACACCGTGTTGTTCTCCTGGGCTGGCACCCTGGCGACCAATATCAGTCTGTACAAATCGCTGCCTTTTCATCCTATCAAAGACTTTGATCCGGTGGTTTTAATTGGCGGGGTGTCAAATGTGCTTGTGGTCAACAATGATCTACCGCCCAAATCTTTGCGAGAATTCACGGAATACCTACGTGGCAAACCGGGCCAATTAAATTACGCCTCGACGGGTAACGGCAGCTCTATGCACCTTGCAGCCGAACTCTATAAAAAAGAAACAAAGACTTTTATGGTTCATGTCCCCTATAACAATGTGGGGCAGGCTACGACTGATTTGATCACAAATCAGGTTCAGCTCATGTTCCATTTGGTCACGGGTGCGCAAGGCGCGATTAAAGCTGGGCAAGTGCGACCGATCGCTGTGCTGGCGTCGCAACGCTCACCAATCCTCCCCGACATTCCTACCATGAGGGAGCTCGGTCTCCCGATCGAGTCGCAGACCTGGTTTGCCCTGCTGCTTCCTAAAGGTGCTCCCCCCGAGGCGATTAGAAAGCTTAATGAGGCGAGCAATCGTGTTCTCAACGACCCGGTCATTCGACAAAAGCTGCTTGCTATGGGCCTCGAACCTGCTGGCGGCACAGCTCAGGGTTTGAGCAAACATCTCGAAGCTGAAATTAGGAAATGGGCCGAGGTTGTGAAGTATTCTGGTGCTGGCATAGACTAGTCTGGTCTAGTCTAGCCTAGCCTAACCTAATCACCATTTCAACCGTACCCTCATTTCATGACCTTAGCTGCGCTTGAATCGCGACTGCAACAAGACCTCTCTTTACTCGAGCTGCCTGCGAAACCTTGGGTGATCCCACGTGCTCATCAAAATCAGCCGATGCTAGACGTTGCCATTATCGGTGGCGGGATGGCTGGTTTGGCTGCCGCAGCGTCGCTCAAAATGCAGGGCATCCATGCGGTGATTTTTGATCGCTCGCCCGAGGGGTTCGAAGGACCTTGGGCAACGACGGCGAGAATGGAAACCTTGCGCTCTCCAAAACAATTGGCCGGACCCGCCATCGGTGTGCCGGCCTTGACCTTTCGGGCCTGGTTCGAAGCTCAGCACGGGTCGGCAGCGTGGGACGCCCTCGACAAAATACCTCGTCTTCAGTGGATGGACTATTTGCGCTGGTATCGCAGCGTGCTCTCACTAGATGTGCGTAACCTTCACTTGGTGGAGCAAGTCCTGCCGCTTGCTCAAGACCGAGTGGAGTTGAGGGTTCGACGCTGTGCGCCTATGAATCAAACCGTCAGTTCGGGCGCAACCAATTTTGAGCGAGAGGGCGTAAGAGATCACGCCGCCAGTGTTTTTGCCCGGCGCGTTGTATTGGCAACTGGCCGGGATGGCTTAGGCTCATCTTGGGTGCCAGCGTTTGCTCACAGTCTCGCGCGCGAGAGCTGGGCCCATTCATCGGATGTGATGGACTACAACAAGCTGCGCGGGCTCAAGGTTGGAGTAATCGGTGGCAGTGCTTCCGCGATGGATAGCGCGGCCACGGCCTTAGAGTCTGGTGCCGCCAGCGTTGATCTTTTGATTCGACGTTCGGTGATGCCCCTCATAAACAAAAGCAAAGGCGCAGGAAGCCCGGGCCTCTCACAAGGGTTTTATCAACTAACTGATGACTGGCGTTGGCGTATCCGCCACTATATGAACGCTGAACAAACGCCGCCGCCCCGGGGCAGCACGTTAAGAGTGTCGCGTCATCCTCAAGCGCGTTTTAACCTGGGCTGTCCGGTGTTGCAGGCTGAGATGCGCGGCCGAGTTGTTCATTTGACTACTCCGATGGGGCTTTTCGAGTTGGATTTTTTGGTGTTTGCCACGGGCTTTAGAGTTAACCTTGAGGCGCGTCCAGAATTTGCGAGCTTTGCGTCCCACATCCGTTTCTGGCGTGACCGTTATCAGCCTGCGCCGGGTGGCGAAGATGAAGAGCTGTCCGAGTCACCGGATTTAGGACCCGCGTTCGAGTTTTTGGCCAAGACCGAGGCGGCTTGCCCTGGTCTCTCGAGAATTCATTGTTTTGCCTATCCAGCAGTGATGACGCATGGCCCTTTGTCTGGGGATATTCCCGCGATAAGTGACGGCGCCCGTCGTTTGGCGGATGGTTTGGCGGCATCCTTCTTTAAGGAAGATATCGCCGAACATTACGAGAAAATTAAAGCCTATGCTGACCCTGAACTACTGGGTAACGAGTGGCAAGACGCGCACAGCACTGCTAGCTTGCGGCCCGAGTCATTTGCGTTTAAAAAGACTTAGAGGAGTTGGAGTCCAGCTATGAATTTTCCTGCATTGAACAACAAGATCTCGAACGAGGATACGTCAATGCTATCGCCACTACCCAAGCTTGACTTGATCGATCAACTAGCCGCCGTTCAGCCTGGTGGTGCAACCCACCTCTTACGCCATCGACGCGATAAAGTGGCGCTCGCAACCCAGGGCAGTTATGACGGTCTCTTCGACGCTGCTCTGCTAGGAATAACTTTGCGTGAGCGCTTACAGGTCTCCCTCTTCGCCTGTAGGCTTTCTAACGCAGAGGGCTTGGCCGCACATTACAGATCCCGGCTGCACGAGCTGTCCACCGACAACTTTGGCGATAGCGACACCCAAGCATTGATCGAAACGGGTGCCCGCGCCGAACTCGCTAGCCTTGCTGACCCGCGCCTACGCGCCATGCTGCACTTCACCCGTACCCTGATCCTTACCCCTGTCGAAGGCGATCAGGCCGCTTTACTGGCGCTTCCAGTAGCGGGCCTAAGCACCGCCGCGGTGGTGGCCTTGGCGCAGTTAGTGGCGTTTCTGTCTTATCAAATACGCTTGGTGTCTGGCCTGGCTGCGCTGCAAGCGGCTCATCAACAACGTGCATCGAAGGACTAGAAATGACTCCTCTTAAATCACACGGCTTCACCAACGAAACGCTCGAGTGGTGTGCCTGGCTCGACACGGTCGATATCAATAAGGCCAGCACCGCACAACTCGCCGTGCTCGAAGAAAGCCATCCCAAGGCCAAAACTTCTGATTACTACCTTTTTTTAGCTCATCAGCCAGAGATATTGCGCCAGCGCTCGATTGCCTTCAATGCCATCATGTACGCGCCTGGTGGCATGTCGCGCGCGGAGCGCGAGCTCGCTGCAACCGTCGTTTCTCGTGTCAACGGCTGTGTTTACTGTGCCTCGGTACATGCTCAGCGCTTTGAGCAAATGGCCAAGCGTCAAGACGTCATTGCCCAGGTGTTTGAAGATCCTTTTACTGCGGGCACCACGGACCGGGAGCGTGCCATTGCTGCATTCTCGATCGAGCTGACGGCTGCCCCAGAGAAGGTTTCCGCCGAAAGTGTTACCAAGTTAGGCGCTGTAGGTTTAAACGATGAAGAGATTCTCGACCTTATTCATTCTGTGGCGATCTTTGCCTGGGCTAACCGCCTGATGCTTAACTTGGGCGAGCCCGTGTTTCCGTAGGGCGCTACCCTAGAACAAGCCCACAATCCGCCCTTCATCCGTGATGTCGATCGCGTTCGCCGAAGGCACTTTCGGCAGGCCGGGCATGGTCATCACCTCTCCGCACACCATCACCACAAACTCGGCCCCGGCCGCCAGTCGTACTTCGCGAATGTTGATGACGTGATCGCTGGGTGCCCCGCGCTTAGTGGCATCGGTCGAGAATGAATACTGGGTTTTGGCAATACACACTGGGTAGTGACCGTAACCGCTCGCTTGCAGCTTCTCAATTTGAGCCTTTACTTTGGCATCGGCACTGATATCGCTAGCTCCATAGATGGAGGTGGCCACTTTCTTAACCTTGTCCCAAAGGGTGTCGCTATCCTCATAGACAAACTTGAAATTGTTCTTTTGTTCGCAAAGCGCAACCACCGCGTGAGCAAGCTCCGTCGCCCCCTTGCCCCCTTCTGCCCAATGCCGAGCCAACACCACCTGTACGCCATGCCTCGCAGCACTGGCTTTCAGTAATTCCACTTCAGCGGCCGTATCTTCAGTGCGATGATTAATAGCCACCACGCAAGGCAAGCCATAATGCTCTCGCACATTTCGAATGTGGCGCTCAAGGTTGACCAGTCCCTTGGCTAAGGCCTCGAGGTTCTCGATACCGGCATCCTTGACTTCAACGCCGCCGTGATACTTCAGTGCGCGACTGGTGGCGACAATTACTACGGCGCTGGGCTGCAAGCCTGATTTACGACATTTAATATCGACGAATTTCTCAGCGCCAAGATCTGCCCCAAAGCCTGCTTCGGTGACTACATAGTCGGCAAGCTTTAAGGCGGTCTGTGTGGCAAGAACCGAGTTGCAGCCATGCGCGATGTTCGCGAACGGGCCACCATGCACGAAGGCCAGATTGTTTTCAAGGGTTTGTACGAGATTAGGCGCCAAGGCATCCTTAAGCAACACGGCCATAGCACCCTGTGCCTTGAGGTCACTCGCATACACCGGTTTTTGATCGACGCTTTGACCGATGACAATGCGAGCCAGTCGTTGTTTAAGATCGGCCATGCTCGTCGACAAACATAAGATCGCCATGACCTCCGAAGCCACCACAATGTCAAAGCCGTCTTCGCGGGGAAACCCATTGCCTGGCCCGCCAAGTGAAATGGTAATGTCGCGCAGCGCTCGATCATTCATGTCCATGACGCGCTTCCAGGTCACCCGGCGCACGTCGATACCCAGCTCGTTGCCATGATGAATGTGATTGTCAATGAGTGCCGAGAGTAAGTTGTGGGCAAGCGCAATCGCGTTGAAGTCGCCGGTGAAATGGAGGTTGATGTCCTCCATCGGCACAATCTGAGCGTAGCCCCCACCTGCGGCGCCGCCCTTCATTCCAAACACCGGACCAAGCGAGGGTTCGCGCAGGCAAATCATCGCCCGCTTACCGATCACGTTGAGTGCATCACCTAAGCCAACGGTGGTCGTGGTCTTCCCTTCGCCTGCCGGTGTTGGGGAAATGGCCGTCACTAAGACCAACTTGCCATTGGGCTTGTCGCGTAGTGATGCGGCGAAACCCAAAGAAAGTTTGGCCTTAAATCGGCCATGTGGTTCTAGATGTTCTTCAGAAATTCCCGCTTGTTCGAGGGCAAGCGCAATGATGGGGCGAGGCGTCGCGGCTTGAGCAATTGCGATATCAGTTTGCATAGTTGACCTAGGGAGGAAGACTTCGGGGTTTTCGAAAGAGCCATTGTAATTCTCGCTGGGAACAGGAGCCAGAAGCCTATTCAGGCACGACTCCTGCGCGCCTGACGATCGCTGCGTACCGAGCCATTTCACTCTTGAAGAATGGCGCGGCTTCGTCACTGCTTCCAACATTAATAGTATTGCCCTGACGGGTCATCGCCGCCTTGACCTCCGGGCTGTTAAACGCGCTGACGAATGCAGATTGCACGTGCTTGATTTGATCTGGCGACAGGCCCTTGGGCCCGATCACAGCAAACCAGCCTTCCACCAAATATTTTGGGAAGCCCTGCTCTACAGCGGTTGCGATGTCGGGCGCAGCCGGGATACGAGCTGGCGCCGAGATGCAAATGGCCCGGACGTTGCCGGCCTTGATCTGACCCTGCATCGCTGGCAGGGCGCCGATCCCCCAGTCAACCTGTCCAGCGATCACATCTTGCAGCATAGGTCCGAAGCCTCGGTATGGAATGTGCGTTGAAAAAGTTTGAGTGGTTTCCTTGAAGAGCTCGGCCGCTAAATGCAAAATGGTGCCGTTACCCGAGGAGCCATAGTTATATTTACCTGGATTAGCCTTCAGGAGTGCGACCAACTCCTTCATGTCTTTTGCGGGAACTTTAGGATTGACGACTAGAACAAGAGGCGTGGCTCCGATCACGGCAATTGGAGTGATATCGTTGACGGGATGAAACGGCACTTGTTTGAGCACGCTGGGATAAATTACATGATTGTTCGACACAACGCAGAGGGTTTGCCCGTCGGGCAGGGCGCGAATCAAAGCTTGGGTGCCGATCACGCCGCCAGCGCCAGGTTGGTTCTCGACAATGACATTCTGGCCGAGCGCTCTGCCCAGAGCCTGACTCGCTGCCCTGATGATGCCGTCGACACCCGAGCCTGCGCTGACTGGCAAAATGAACCGAATAGGTTTGTCACCCAATTGTGCTGAGGCCAAGCTAGGCGTTAGGCTTGAGGTGCCGAGAGCACTGAGGCTTGCCAAAAGTCGGCGACGTTGGGTTGACATTTGGTTGAACATTTTTGTTTCTTTCAGTCTTTGCTTGTCGATTTGTAGGCTTGTCGACTTTTAATGGGGGCTCGTCTCGGGGGGGCGACACCAGAACTTAAGCGACTACTTTCTTGTGACGCAGGCCCGCAATTTTCTCGCTGGAGAATCCCACCTCGTGAAGAATGGCGTCGGTCTGTTGGCCTTGCCGCGGGGGGTCTGTGCGTACACCAAAGCGCTGTCCATCCATGGTAAACGGAAATAATGCGGCCCGAGCCGTTTGTCCCGCACGCACACCATCGCTTAAGCGTACCTCTGCCAAAGCGCCCGTTGCGTTAAGGTGCGGATCGTCAAATAACTCTTCTGGCTTGGTGATCGGAGCGAAGGGTAGCCCTGCCGCTTCAAAGCGTGCGCTTAAGTCTTTCGCTGAGAAGTAGGCCAATCTCGCACGTAGGTCAATGATTAACTCTGGCCTTAAATTGACGCGTTCATTGTTAGTGGCATAGCGCTTATCGGCCTTGAGGTCGTCGAAGCCAAGGATGTCGCAGAACGTCACCCATTGGCTGTCACTGACTGCGGCTAAAAAAATTTGCTCGCCCTCTTTGACCGTGAAGACATCATAGACCGCCCAGGCCGAAATGCGCTCAGGCATAGGTGCTGCTGGCTGGCCCGTGATGGCGTACTGCATCATGTGTTGGCTCACCAAGAACACGTTATTTTCGAACAGCGCGCTCTGTACTTCTTGGCCCTTACCAGTATCGCGGCGCTGTACAATGGCGCCCAGAATGCCGATCGCACCAAACATGCCCCCCATGATGTCATTCACGCTCGATCCCGCACGTAAAGGGTCACCCGGTCGGCCCGTCATATACGCTAAGCCACCCATCATTTGTACCACCTCGTCGAGGGCAGTGCGGTGTTCGTAGGGACCCGGTAGAAAACCTTTGAGACTGGCGTAGATCATTCGTGGGTTGAGTTGAGCCAAGCTCGCATAATCCAGACCGTACTTATTTAGTGTGCCAGGTTTGAAATTCTCAATCACCACATCGGCCTGAGCGCAGAGGTCTCTAGCGATCTGCGCCCCATCAGTCTGTCTCAAGTCAAGGCAAATGCTTTGCTTATTACGATTGAACAGCGGGAAAAACCCTGCACCCGAGCCCAGTAGATGGCGGGTGCGATCGCCCTCAATAGGCTCTACCTTAATGACTTCTGCTCCCATGTCGGCTAGCACCATTCCGCAAGTCGGTCCCATGACCATGTGTGTGAATTCCACAACCTTGATGCCAGCCAAAGGAAGAGTGGGTGTGTTGTGATTGGGCATGTCTGTTCTTTGGTGAGTTTGTGGCCAATGGTCGAATGAAAGTGCTCGGTCGCTTCAGCGGGGGCGGGCGCGCTTATGAGTTTCGTGCTCGCGCTTGATCGGACTGTTTGACGCCGGGCAAACCGGCCCGCCAAAGCACTCCATGCAGGGTTTCGCCGGGCAGCCATCTTGTCAATTGCCCTCTTAGTTTGAGCAAGGCCTCCACATCAATACCGGTGCTAATGCCCATGCGATTGAACATAAAGGTCAAGTCTTCTGTGGCGACATTGCCACTGGCCCCTGGAGCATGCGGACAGCCGCCGATTCCGGCGAGGGAGGCATCGAAGCGCGTGATGCCAGTCTGCCAGGCGGCATAACAGTTGGTAAGGGCGAAACCTCTGGTGTCGTGAAAATGGGCGCCGGCATCAAGTAGCGCTTGAAGGAGTCGAATCACCTCGGCGGGTTTTACTGCGCCTTGCAGGGTGCAACCGAAGGCCGTGCCGACACCGCCTTCGATGAGCGTCTTACTGCCCATCGCATCTCGGGTGGCGCGAATGCGCGCGAATTCGGACACTACTTCGTCTGGCGTTTTTCTTAGGTTAGCCTGACTATGCGCATGACTTGCCGACAAGGGGATCATCATCAATGCGGCGTTAAGTTCCAGCGCGCGCTCAGCACCCTTGAAGTTGGGAACCAGCACCGAAGCCACTATGCCGGGTAGGCTGAGAGCGTGCGCCAGCAATTGATCCGTGTCAGCGAGCTGCGGAAGCAAGCGCGCGGGCACAAACGATCCGACTTCGATTTCGCGCTGGCCTGCTCCATGGGCTGCAGTGATCCACTCCAATTTCTGTGGGGTAGGAAGAATACTGGCAATGCTTTGGAGTCCGTCACGAAGGCCGACTTCACGAATTTGAATGGCTTGAGGAAATGATAGAGTCATGATGCAATTTTAGTTTAGAATTTTCCTTTGTTCGCTTATTTCGCATTTTCCTCAGATAAAAACAAACTGATAAGCTTGTCGAGCGGTGACACGCGCGGGAAACTCATGTGAAAATTCTGTATTTGACCGACGCACTGGCTACACTAAAAGCTCAATTGCTAGGTAGGTCCCTGAGTTTGCGCACGGCTGGAAAACTTCGAGCGGATATATCCACCGACGAAATTACACCGGTCGCGATACTGAGCTATTACGATTCACGCCTAGCCCAGTTTGCGCACACCGGTCTAACTCTCGAAGGAGAGCGGCCTATCACTCAAGGCGTGCTTCAGTCCCTCGCTTTCGAGGTCTTGGTGGGAGGAGCGCGTTATGGCAAAGGATCCTCTCGGGAACACAGTCCGGCCGCTGAGCGTTGGGCCGGCGTGCGAATTGTCTTTGCGGACAGTTTCGAGCGCATTTATCGACAGAATGCCGACAATATTGGGTTGGTCACCTCTACAAATTTCTCCCTGCTCGAAAAACTTGAGCAGGGCGAGAACGTGACACTGGAAGAGTTCACGGCGGATCGTGAACCCCTCGCCCGGCAATTACTGGGCGCAGGCGGGTTGTTGGCCTATGGGAGAAACAATTTTGAATTGGCACGGGATCTCGCACATGCGAGGCTCGCGTCCGATCATCGTAGCGAGCGCCTCAGCCAAGTCATGAATATGGAGGTAATGCCAGTTTCCAGAGAAAATCAACCGCCCAGAACACTGTTTGAGAAGATTGTCGAGCGTCATCTTTTTGATGGGAATGCGACGATGCAATTGGGTCAGGGCGTTTTTGTCAAAGCCGATTGGCGTTTTATTCACGAGTACTACACGGGCATGGCGGCTCACATGTTGGAGCAGGCTTACGGCAACGAGTTGGTCATTCATCAACCCGAGTCGGTCATCGTATTTGAAGATCATAGTTCTTACGTAGACGAAAGCCCCGCCCATCTCAAGCTTGGGTTGGTGCCCAATATGTTGGCGATGCAAACTGCTCAACGCCGATTTGTTGAGCGGCACGCTCTTCGACAGCATCGAACCCTGCACGAGCAGGAGATCGCTCAACAAAAAATTACCCTGCAAAATATCGCTGAGCAAAATATCGCCCAAAATGCTTGGCCGAAAAACGCAGACGATGCGGCGGGGATTTCACACTCCATGATGGCAGAACATTATGTCCTGCCTGGTCAACTGGTGGCCGGTACGGACTCTCATACGCCCCATAGCGGTGCCTTAGGTTGTGTCGCTGTTGGCGTGGGTACCACGGACATGGCGAACGCTATGGTTACAGGTGCCGTTCGTTTGACTCTAGCGGCGTCCGTAAAAATCGAGTTAAGCGGAAGTATTCCGTCGGGTCTGACTGCCAAAGACGTGGTGCTTCATCTTCTCGCCACGCCCTGGATTCGATCAGGACATGGGGTTGGGAAAGTGTTCGAGTTTTGTGGCCCAGTGGTGCGTCAGATGTCGATCGATGAGCGCGCCACACTCACCAATATGAGTGCTGAAATGGGTGGTCTCACGGGCATCGTCGCGCCGGATGAAAAAACACTTGCATTTTTGCGCGACCGGCGTGGTGTTGTGTTCAGCCTAGAGCCTTGGATGCGAAGCGACGATGGGGCAAGCTATGAGTATTGTTGGACGGTCGATTGTGACCGGCTCGTGCCGATGTTAGCCACTCCCGGAGATCCAGGGAACGGACTGCGCATCGATCAACTTGATCGGCCGGTTCGCATTGACATTGCGTACGGTGGATCTTGCACGGCAGGCAAACGCGAGGACTTTGATCATTATCACGAAGTCTTGGCCTGGGGCTTGGCTCAGGGCCTGACTTTGCCTGCCTATGTGCAATTATTTTTGCAATATGGGACCACGGCTGTGCGGGACTATTGCCAAGCACGAGGTTACCAAAAAGTGTTCGAGGCGATTGGTGCCCGCCTTTTGCAGCCTTCCTGCGGTGCCTGCGCCAATTGTGGCCCGGGCTCGTCCACCAGCCCGGAGCAAATCACGGTGAGCGCGATCAATCGCAATTTTCCCGGACGCTCGGGTCCGGGCCAGGTGTGGTTGGCCAGCCCACCCACCGTGGTAGCCAGTGCGCTCGCCGGCTATTTATGCTCCTTTGCTCAATTGAAATCCCTCGGAGCGAAGCCTTTTTGAAGGCTCTGCCTTCATGGTCTGATAAATTTTACCAAGAGAGCTGCTGGTTCCCTAAGGCATCGCGTGCAGCCATTATTGCCAAGAAAGGGCGGAAAGGTCGTTCGCAAAAATAGGAGAGCTGGCCCACATTCCTTTCAGATTCTTCTTGCCGACGGCAGCTTGTGCCGGATTGAAAATAAATGCGTTAACTGCATCATTCGTGATCTGACGTTGCAGGTCGCCGAACAACTTGGTGCGCTCCTTTGGGTTCGTGCTGGCAGCATGCTTGGCCGCGAGATCCCTAAATGCCTTGCTGTCGTAGCCAAAGTAGTATTGAGGGTTGGCATAAGCCATATAGTCGAGCGGTTCAACATGATTGATGATGGTGAGATCGAAGTTGCCCTTAAATGTGCCGCCTAACCACTGTGCCCATTCCACATTTTCGATCTTGGCGATGATGCCTACTTTGGCTAATTGTGCTGCAACCACTTCTCCGCCTTTACGAGCGTAGGGAGGAGGGGGCAGGGTCAAAGTGACGTTGAGCGGTGTTTGAATACCGGCTTCTTTCAGCAAGGCTTTAGATTTCTCAGGATCGTAGGCATACTGGCCGGTGAGATCCACGTAGCCAGCATCGGTGGGTGCCATATGGCTTCCAATTGGTTTACCAAGGCCTTCAAGCACGCCGTCAATGAAGGCCTTGCGATCAATGGCGTACATTAGGGCACGGCGTACCCTTACATCATCAAAAGGTTTTTTCTTATTGTTGATCGTCATGATGCCCTTGCCGGCCGTATCGCCAATTTCAACTGTGAAGCGCTTGTCGCCTTGAAACTGCTTCAAACTTTGCAGGGCACCAAAGCGCGGCATCCCGTCGATATCTCCAGCTAGAAGGGCGGCGACTTGAGCGGCAGAATCATTGATGAAACGAAAAGTCACTTTACTGATTTTGATGGTCGAAGGGTTGCGATACCCGCTCCATTTACTCAAGGTAACCGAGGAGCCTTTGGCCCAAGCGTCTAGTACATAGGGCCCGGTCCCGATCGGCTTGGTCCCCGCATTCGCGGCGGAGTCTGGATGCAAAATGACAGCGCTGTTTTCACCTAGGCGGAATAGAAAATTGCCGTCAGGATTGTTCAGCACCAAAATCACGGTGTGGGCATCCGGTGTGTCGATTCTCGAAATATTGTCGAAAACGGCCTTCTTGGCTTTGTTCGTGCTTTTTTCGTCCTTGGCGCGCTCGAAACTAAACTTGACGGCACTGGAGTCGAAGGGTTTGCCATCTTGGAAGTTTACGCCCTTGCGTAACTTGAAATTGAATAACTTTCCATCCGGGTCCATGCTCCAGCTCTCAGCCAAAAGTGGAATGACCGCACCGTTCGCATTGATCTTGGTCAGGCCTTCGAGAATGTTGTAATGAACGATCTCGCCAATTGCAGCCGCAGGAGCGGTGGTCGGGTCGAGACTGGTCGGCTCAAGAATCATGCCGAGAATCACGCTGTTTTTGCGAACCTGTGCTTGTGCCTCGCTCGACCAGGTACTTAACCCCAATGAAGAGGCTGTGAGCGCGCTAATTGTGCAGGCAACCGAGAGCAAGTTCAGCGCTCGTCGACTTAAATTGATAGATTTAATACTCATGATGTCCCCTTTTGTTTCCATGACTCATATCTCTGTAACTTTAATTTTTGCAAACGTTACTTTGGTAACTCTTGTGTACAAAAATCAGTAGTGCTCGGTGCCGGGCACCGCGTTCAACAATGCTAGCGTATAGGGATGCTGAGCACTTCGAAAAAGCTGTGCGGTCGCTCCCTGCTCAATAACGCGCCCTGCACGCAATACGATGACGTCATCACACACTAGATTAACCACGGCGAGATCATGGCTAATCAAAAGGTAACTGAGCCCCAGCTTTTCCTGAAGATCCTGCATCAGATTCAAAACCTGGGCCTGAACGGATACGTCTAAAGCACTGACCGGCTCATCGGCCACGATTAGGGCCGGACGGGTAATTAGAGCGCGGGCGATGGCGATTCTTTGTCTCTGCCCTCCGGAGAATTCATGGGGGTACTTTTCTAAGTCGGCGTCACGCAGGCCCACTTCCTGGAGCGACAGGCCTGCCCGCTCGCGTCGCTCTGGCGCGCTTACCTCCGGCCAGACTTCAAGAGGTTCGGCCACGATAACATGAATTTTTTGCCGGGGATCCAGAGAGCCGTAGGGGTCTTGGAAAACCATTTGTAGACCGGTGCGTGTCTCGCGTAGCCGCTCAGCGCTCAGGGCGTTCAAGTTCTGACCCTTAAAAAATACCTCGCCCGAGCTGGGTTGGTCGAGTGCCATAACTAAACGCGCTAAGGTAGATTTTCCAGAGCCCGACTCGCCGACAATACCCAGACTCTTGCCTGCTTCGAGTTTGAAGTTCACCCCGTTTAGGGCTTCGAGTGTCGCCGCTGGAGTAAAGAAAGACTGTCGAGGCAAGCGATAAACCTTGCCAAGATTGCGGGCCTCTAGCAATACTGGCTGAGTCATGAAAGATTCCACCGTGGACAGCGGACTTGATATTCACCCTCAGAGTTGTTGATGTTCTGTACTGTGGCTATTAATGCTGGCTGCTCTTTACGACAGCCCTCGACCACCTTGGTGCATCGGTCAGCAAAAGCACAGCCTTTCGGAAGGTCGATCAGTTCTGGCACTCGGCCCGGGATCGTGACCAGTCTAGTACCGCGAGCAAGACCCAGACGGAGTCTGGAAGCGAATAGACCTTGGGTATAGGGATGCTTACGCTCGCGAAAAAGATCCTTGGTCCGTGCGCTTTCCACGACTGCCCCACCATACATCACCATGATGCGCTCGACCTGGTCTTGCATGAGCCCGAGGTTGTGGCTGATCATCAGTAAACCCATTCCGTCTTCCAGCACGAGATTGCGAATTAATTGAAGCACTTCTTTTTGAACGGTGACGTCGAGGGCCGTAGTCGGTTCGTCTGCGATCAAAAGGTCTGGGCCACAAGCCAGCGCCATCGCGATCATCACTCTTTGGCGTTGCCCCCCAGAGAGCTGATGAGGATAGGCCTTCAAGCGTTCCTTGGCTCGCGGAAGTTGAACGCGCTCGAGAAGCTCGAGGGCGCCCGCTTGGGCCTGAGTTCGACTCAGTTGCTTGTGCAGAATTAAAGGTTCGGCGATCTGACGAGCAATCGGGTGGAGCGGATTGAGTGCAGTCATCGGCTCCTGAAAAATCATGGCCATGCGCGCGCCGCGCAAGCGACCTAACTTTTCGTCTGACAGACCTAAAAGCTCCTCTCCATTAAGTTGAATTGACCCCGAGACTTTCGCGAGCTCAGGTAATAGTCCCATGATGGACAAGGCGGTTAGCGATTTGCCGCAGCCACTCTCGCCGATCAGGCCCAGGGTCTGACCGCGATCAACGGTCAATGAAATGCCCCGTAAGGCTTCGGCGGGCCCACGCGCGGTGGGTAGACTCACGCGTAGATCTTTGATTTGGAGTAAGGGGGCGCTCATGAACTTTGCTTAGCGGTGCCGCGACATTTTTGGGTCTAGCAAATCACGTAGTCCGTCCCCCATCAGGTTTAAGCCAAGCACCGATAATGCGATGGCCGCTCCTGGGTAGACCGCCAACATCGGCGCTTGGAAAAGTTGTGTCTGGGCCTCGTTCAGCATACGCCCCCAGCTCGGCTGGGGAGGTTGCGTTCCAAGCCCTAAATAGGAGAGAGCGGCTTCAGCAAGGATCGCGATCGCAAATTGAACGGTAGCTTGTACGATCAAAATGCTCGCGATATTAGGCAGGACATGGTCTAAGGTAATTCTGAGCGTCCCTTTGCCTGCTGCGCGTGCTGCCGTGACGTAGTCTCGCGACCAAATCGCCTTCGCTGCGCCGCGAGAAATCCGGGCGAAGATGGAGATGTTGAAGACGCCAATGGCGGCGATACTGATGAATAGCCCAGGCCCATAAATAGCCGTCAGAATAATGGCCATAAGCAGGGCTGGAAAAGCAAAAGCGAAATCCGCTCCTCGCATGATCAGCTCCTCCACCCATCCAGAGCGTGCCGCCGCCCATAACCCGAGAGCCACACCGAACAGCAAGCCGATACCCACGGCGATCACACCCACCATAATCGAGTTTTGGCAGCCCACCAGGAGTTGAGACGCAATGTCTCTGCCCAAACTATCGGTTCCAAACCAGTGTTGAGAGCTGCCCGCCGCGAGCTTGTTGGGGATGTCGAGTTCGGCAGGTGGCCAAGGTGACCAGAACAAGGAGATCGTGGCGGCGAAAATCAATAAGGCCACGAGAAATCCCCCGAGCACAAAGCTGGGATGTTGGAGTGCGCGGTTCATGAAGCTCATTGACTAGACATCCGATACCTTGAGCCTGGGGTCGATCAGGGCATACAGGAGGTCTACCACAAAGCTGATGACGATCACTGTCGCCGCCAGCAACATCACGACATCGCGAACGACAATCAGGTCGCGATTGGCAATCGCTTGAAAGACTAGTCGGCCAATACCGGGCAGAACGAAAACGTTTTCTACGACAATCGCACCGGTAATCAAATTGCCAAACTGTAGGCCCATGACGGTCACCACCGGGATCATGGCATTGCGAAGTACATGCTTCCAAAGCACAGCTCTTTTCGACAAACCTTTGGCACGGGCCGTGCGAACGAAATCCTCGCGCAAAACCTCAAGCACAGAGGAGCGAGTCACTCGTGCCAGAATCGCAGCCTGTACCGCAGCCAGAGCAATAGCGGGAAGGATGAGCGCTTTGATCGCTTCGAACCAACTGCCTCCGTCCTCCTCTCGCCAGCCAGGAAACCCGCCAGCGCTGACCCAGTGAAGCTTTACGGCGAACAGCAAAATGAGCAAAATCGCTAACCAAAAATTGGGCACCGCCATGCCTAATTGGCTGAGACTCATCATGCCCACATCGCCGGCGCGGTTGTGATGGGAGGCTGCGTAGAGCCCGGCGGCGAGCGCGATGACAACGGTCAGGAGCATGGCAATGAGCGCGAGTGGCAGGCTGACCTGCATGCGTTCGGCAATTAAACTTGCAGTACTGGTATCGTAAGAAGTACTGATGGCGGTGTCGCCTCGCACCAGTCCGCCGACCCAAGTGCCGTAGCGCCTTAACGCGGGCTGATGCAGACCGAGCTTCTTCTCTAGCGCTGCGATGGATTCGGACGTGGCGGTGTCCCCCAAGATTACTTCGGCCGCATTGCCGGGCAGCAGTTCGAGCGCAGCGAAGACGACCACCGAGGCCGCAGCCAAGGTAAGCAAAAAGGTTAGTAAGCGTTTAACGACGAAAAGACTCATAAGCTGCCGTATGATCGCAGAAATCTCTACGAGAGCAAGCTGCAATGAATCCACCATCGTCCAACCCTCAGTCTTCAAAAAATCGCCTCCTCGCGACCGGGCCTAGTAATCGCTTTATCGATGTGACCGGTTTAAAGCTTGGGCATGCCCAAGCCCAGGGCAGGCTTACTGGCTGTACTGTGATCCTGGCGCAAAATGATCCTGCGGGTGCTGTCGCTGCGGCCGATGTGCGGGGCGCTGCGCCCGGCACCCGGGAAACCGACCTCCTATCCTCTGAAAACTTGGTAGAGCGGGTGCATGCCATTGTTCTTACCGGTGGAAGTGCGTTTGGACTCGCAGCGGCAGATGGTGTGGTGCGCTGGTTGGAAGAGCAGGGTGTTGGGTTGGACACCGGTTATGGGCGGGTGCCGATCGTACCCGCCGCGGTTTTATACGACCTTCCCGTGGTCCGTGCCGGGGAAGATTTCAAGATTCGCCCAGACGCGGCGTTGGGTTATGCCGCCTGCCTCGCCGCCCAGGTCGGCGGTAGCCTGGCACACTTTAGTCAAGGAAATATTGGTGCTGGCGCTGGTGCCACCATCGGCAAGCTGTTTGGTATGTCGCGCACTATGAAAGGCGGCTTAGGGGAGGCCAGCGTGCAGGTGGGACCTTGGATCGTGTCGGCTGTGATCGCCTGCAACGCGATTGGCGATGTACTTGATCCGAGTACGGGCCAAGTCATCGCCGGTGCACGTACATCAGACGGCAAGCGGCTCGGCGATACTCAGTCAATGCTTCTGGGTGGTGAACGCCTGAGCCGAGTCCTTCCAGGTACCAATACTACAATTGGTGTCATTGCGACCAATGCTAGCCTCACCAAGGGACAGGCCAAGCGCCTGGCCATGAGCGGGCATGACGGGCTCGCCCGCGCAATTCGCCCAGCACATACCCCCTATGATGGCGATACTCTGTTCGCTTTGGCAACGAATGAAGTCAAGGAAGCGCCAGATTTCATCTTGCTCAACGTAATGGCCGCGGAGGCGGTAGCCCGTGCTATCGTGAACGCGGTAAGCTTTGCAAGGAGTGTTCAGACCGTCGAGAGCTGGGTACCTGCACTGGCCGATCTCTAAGCCGCGCTCAGTTCACTTGCGTCGATTCAACGGAGGAGGTGAATGCCGAGCAGGCGGAACTGATGGCCCCTTGGTGCGGTCTTAATCCGCCGTAGCGCCTGACGCTTTAATGACCGGTGGCCAACGCTTAAGCTCAGCCTGCACCATCTTGGTCATTTGCTCCGGTGAGGTGCCAAGAATGTTATAGCCAAGTTCGCTCATACGCTTGACGAATTCTGGCGATTTGACCGCTTTTTGCGCTTCAATAGAAAGCTTCTCAATCAATTCCTTCGGGACGTTCGCACCTGCTGCCAAACCGAACCAAACGCCTGACTCATAGTCTTTCACGCCGGCCTCTGCGAGGGTGGGCAGGTCCGGCAAGGTGGCGTCACGCTTGGCACCGGTGGTGGCGATAGCGCGCAGCTTGCCAGTTTTAATATGAGGCAAGGAGGATGGAATATTGTCGAACATCATCGAAACCTGTCCGCCCAGCAAATCGGTAAGCGCCGGAGCGCTGCCTCGATAAGGAATGTGGGTCATGAAAGTCTTGGTCAAGTACTTAAACATCTCGGCCGACATATGGATACTGGTGCCTGAGCCGCTCGACGCATAGTTGTACTTGCCCGGATTCGCCCTCAACAGTTCGGTGAATTCCTTCAAGTTTGTAGCAGGCACGGAGGGGTGAACAACCAGCACATTATTAAGTGAAACTAATGCCGAGATGGGCTGCAAATCCTTATTGGGGTCCAGCGGCATCTTTTTGTACAGCGAAGGATTGATTGCTTGAATGCCGCTCGTGGTCATGAAAATAGTGTATCCGTCCGGGGCCGCCCGAACCGCCTCTGTGGCCCCAATATTGCCGCCAGCTCCTGGCCGGTTGTCGACGTTAACGGGCTGGCCCAATAATTTACTGAGTTCGGCAGCAATCGAGCGCGAGGCAATGTCGACGGCACCGCCGGGAGGAAAAGGGCAGATGAGTCGAATCGGCTTACTCGGGAAGGTCTGAGCTTCGGCCGAGCTCGAAGGACTTAGAGTGGCGACGAAGGAAAGAGCCAACGCGATTGGAGCGAGGGCGAGAACACGGCGGACTTTTAACATGAGTGACTTTTGAAGGGAACCTAACGGCATTTTGCCATGATATTGGAGTTGTGTTTTTTTCGCGCGGCTTCGGGTTTTCGCCTGCCCCGTCGGGCTTGGTGAGTGGCGCCGCTCACGTACTCCGGTCTGGGGCCAAGAGCGAAATTAACAAAAGCTTCGTTCAGAATCGGGCAAATACGTTGTCCACATAATTTTTTGATATATTTCAGTGATCGTTGTCTTGTCTGAATACTTCAACTTAACCCTTGGGAACTCCTATGATTCAATTGGCCCCACATATTGCGTCGGCCCTCCTGGCGAGTGCTGCGCTCGCCTTTGCTCTACCCGCGAGCGCTCAGGAGAAAGTCCTTCGTATCGCCATGACCGCAGCCGACATTCCACGAACGCTCGGGCAGCCAGACCAGGGCTTCGAGGGCAACCGTTTCACCGGTATCCCCATGTACGATGCGCTCACACAATGGGACTTGTCGAAATCGGACGCGGCCAGCGTCATGATTCCTGGCTTGGCCACGACTTGGATAGTGGACGCCAAGGACAAAACCAAGTGGGTCTTCAAACTGCGTCCTGGTGTCAAGTTTCACGATGGAAGTACTTTTAATGCAGACGCAGTGGTTTGGAATGTGCGTAAAGTGCTAGATAAAGATGCACCTCATTTCGACGCCAGCCAAGTAGGCGTCACCGCATCGCGCATGCCCACTCTACGGTCGGCCAGAAAAATAGATGACGCAACCGTTGAACTCACCACAAGCGAACCGGACGCATTTTTGCCGCTGAACCTCACCAATCTGTTTATGGCTTCGCCCGCACATTGGCAGAAGAAGTTTGACGCCACTCCAGCGGCCAATCCCGCTGCTGATCGCGCCAAGGCCGCTTGGGTCGCCTTTGCGGCGGATGCCTCAGGTTCAGGTCCCTTTAGGATGGCGCGTTTTGTGCCACGTGAACGCCTCGAAGTAGTCGCCAACAAAACGTATTGGGACGCCAAGCGTGTACCCAAAATTGATCGTGTGGTCATGCTTCCAATGCCTGAGGCCAATGCCCGTACTGCGGCTTTGTTGTCTGGACAGGTGGATTGGATCGAGGCTCCCTCGCCCGATGCCGTGCCGCAAATTCAATCCCGTGGCAACAAGATTTATTTTAATCAACAGCCGCACGTGTGGCCTTGGCAACTATCCTTCGCCGAAGGTTCGCCTTGGCTAGATAAACGTGTACGTCATGCCGCTAATCTTTGTGTTGATCGCACGGGTTTACTGAAACTACTGGGTGGCATGATGGCCGTTCCCAAAGGCACGGTTCCTCCCGGCCATCCATGGTGGGGTAACCCGAAATTCGACATTACCTATGACCCGGAAGCCGCCAAGAAATTAATGGCTGAAGCGGGTCACTCGGCGGCCAAGCCACTCAAGGTCAAGATTCAGATTAGTGCTAGCGGCTCGGGACAGATGCAACCCTTACCCATGAACGAGTTTGTTCAACAGTCGCTAAAGGCCTGTCATTTCGATGTGCAATTTGACGTCATTGAGTGGAACACGCTGTTCACCAACTGGCGCAAAGGTGCGAAAGACCCTTCTGCCAATGGAGCCAACGCGACCAATGTCTCGTTCGCCGCGATGGACCCGTTCTTTGCGATGGTGCGCTTTACCAGTACCAAAACCTTCCCTCCTGTGAGCAATAACTGGGGCTACTATGGCAACGCTCAGGTTGACAAGCTCATCGCCGACGCGCGTGGCAGCTTCGACGACAAGGCGCGAGACGCGGCCCTAGCCAAGCTTCATGCGCATATCGTAGAAGACGCCCCCTTTGTTTGGATTGCGCATGACGTTGGGCCTCGTGCCATGTCTCCAAAAGTGAAAGGTGTTGTTCAACCGCGCAGTTGGTTTATCGATATCGCAACCATGTCGATGGAATAGTGTTGCAGCAAGAGTGCAGCCTCGGGCGGACAGAATGATTGTCGTTTGATGATTTCTTTTTTGCTGCGCCGTCTGCTCTACACCCTGCCCATTATGTTGGGCGTAGCCTTGGTCTGTTTCGCCCTGGTGCATCTCGCACCGGGCGACCCTCTGGTCTCTATTTTGCCGCCCGATGCTTCTGGCGAGTTGCAAGAACAAATGCGTAAACTCTACGGCTTTGACCGTAGTTACCCTGAGCAATTTGCCAGTTGGGTGTGGCGTGCCTTGCACGGGGATCTAGGCACAAGTATTGCGAGCGGAAGAGCCGTGGCCGATGAAGTGCTTAAGGCCGTCGGCAATACCCTGCGTTTGTCGGTTTTCGCGACGCTGATTGGTTTTGTTTTTGGAAGTTTGTTTGGCTTTGTTGCAGGTTACTTCCAGAACTCCTGGATCGACAAGGCCGCATCAATTACCGCCGTGCTTGGCGTTAGCGTCCCTCACTACTGGCTCGGCATGGTGATGGTGATCGTCTTTTCGGTCATTCTGGGATGGTTGCCGCCTGGCGGGGCTGGCCCTGGAAGCTCGGCGGATTGGGTCTGGAACTGGGAATACATGAAACACCTAATTTTGCCTGCGATCACCATGAGTGTGATTCCGATGGGCATCATTGCACGCACAGTTCGTGCCTTGGTTGCGGATATTCTCGCTCAGGAGTTCATTGTTGGGCTACGAGCAAAAGGCTTGACGGATGTGGGTATCTTTTTCCACGTCGTAAAGAACGCTGCACCCACCGCACTGGCGGTGATGGGTCTGCAACTTGGCTATCTTTTAGGGGGGAGCATTCTGATTGAAACAGTGTTTTCTTGGCCGGGTGCCGGGTTCTTACTAAACAGTGCCATTTTCCAACGCGACCTTCCCTTATTGCAGGGAACAATCCTGGTGCTGGCGATGTTCTTCGTCGTACTCAATCTTATTGTCGACGTGATGCAGAGCACCTTGGACCCTCGGATCGCTCGATGAATATGCTCAACGTCGCCGTCGATTCTGGCAAGATCCCCCAACTCATCCAAGAACGTAGCCAAGGGTATTGGCAAACCGTCGCCAGACGATTCACGCGCGACCCGGCCGCATTGGTTGCAGCAGGCATGATTCTTTTTCTGTTGGTTCTTGTCGTTTTTGGCCCCTGGCTTGCGCCCGCCGATCCGTATGGTTCGAGTATGCTCAATCGCCTCAAACCTATTGGTACACCTGGCTATTTTTTAGGTACTGACGAATTGGGTCGCGACATGCTGAGTCGACTGATTGTCGGCGCAAGATTGAGCCTTTTTATGGGTATTACTCCCGTGCTTTGTGCTTTTGTTGTCGGAGCCTCATTAGGAATTCTAGCGGGATACGCGGGCGGCTTCATCAACAGTGCCGTGATGCGTACGATTGATGTCTTTTATGCCTTTCCCTCTGTACTTTTAGCGATAGCACTCAGCGGTGCCTTGGGTGCAGGCATAACCAACTCACTCATTTCTCTGACGGTAGTTTTTATTCCCCCGATTGCCCGGGTTGCCGAGAGCGTTACGACCCAAATTCGTAGTCGCGACTTTGTTGAAGCCGCACGCGCTTCGGGGGCTAATGCCTTCACCATCGTACGAGTGCATGTCTTAGGCAATGTGCTGGGGCCGATCTTTGTGTACAGTACCAGCCTCATCGCGGTGAGCATGATCTTGGCCTCGGGCTTGAGTTTTCTGGGCCTGGGTGTGAAGCCACCGGAGCCTGAGTGGGGTTTGATGCTCAACACTTTACGTACGGCGATTTACCTGCAGCCTTGGATTGCGGCATTGCCTGGCGTCATGATCTTCTTTACCTCTATTGCGTTCAATCTACTTTCTGACGGCTTGCGCTCGGCGATGGAGATCAAGCAATGAGCTCGCAAGCCACACCTCTCCTAGAAGTGCAAGGGCTAGTGAAGCACTTCCCTCTCAAAAAAGACATCTTTGGCCGAGGTGGAGGCGTGGTACGGGCCGTTGACGGCGTTAGCTTCCAAGTATTCAAGGGTGAAACACTCGGGGTAGTCGGTGAATCGGGTTGCGGCAAAAGCACTACGGCGCGGCTACTTATGCATTTGATTGCGCCGGATCACGGCGAGATCAGCTTCGACGCCCAAACAGTGGGTGGCCGGGAGCTCAGCCTGAAAGATTACCGCCGTCAAACTCAGATGGTGTTCCAGGACAGTTATGCCTCACTCAACCCGAGGCTGACCATTGAAGACAGCATCGCGTTTGCGCCCCAGGTGCACGGTGTCAATCGATCTGAGGCAGTCAGGCGCGCGCGCGAATTGCTCGCTCGGGTCGGTCTGGCGCCAGAGCGCTTTGCTGAACGCTATCCCCATGAACTCTCAGGTGGGCAGCGGCAAAGGGTCAATATCGCGCGCGCGCTCGCCTTGCAACCGAGCCTGATTATTCTCGATGAAGCCGTGTCAGCACTCGACAAGTCGGTGGAAGCGCAAGTACTCAATCTTCTGCTAGATTTGCGAGATGAGTTTGAATTAACCTACATCTTCATAAGTCACGACCTCAATGTCGTACGCTACATCTCGAACCGGGTAATGGTGATGTATCTCGGCGAGGTGGTTGAAATTGGGGACAGCGAATCACTTTTTGAAAACCCTCGTCACCCTTATAGTCGCGCCTTGCTCAGTAGCATCCCGTCTATGGATCCGGACCGACGTACCGAAGTACCACCGTTGGCGGGCGACCCACCCAATCCGATCAACCCGCCGACGGGTTGCCGCTTTCATACACGTTGCCCCGATGTGCAACCCATTTGTAGCCAGCGTGTACCGGTGCTCAGGCGTAGTGATGTGAGTGGTGCATTGAGCAACCCAATGAGTGCTCTAAAGGCTAGTTCAACTGGTGGGTTGGCAACATTGGGTGAAACGGGACATGCTGTCGCCTGTCTTATGCACGAGGCAGGGAGCGGGCATAGTGCAGCCCCGCACGCTCACTCGACCGAAAGTATTCAGAGCGAACCAAACCCAGAATTTTCGAGCCACGTCGAACCATGATAGTGGCGACCGCAACATCTTCTGTCGAAGCACCTTTCGTCGACATTAAAGACCTCAAAGTCACCTTCACTGGAGGCCGTAAATCCGTGCCTGCTGTAAGCGGCGTAGACTTGCAAGTGCAGCGTGGCGAAGTGATCGCGCTGATTGGCGAATCGGGCTCAGGCAAAAGTGTCACCTTGCGTTCCTTGCTTCGCCTGCATGCTCCTCGCCGGACGCAGATGAGCGGACGAATAATGGTGGGCGGACAAGATGTGCTGGCGATGTCAGCCAGCGCCTTAGCGGCCTACCGTGGCAAGGTCGCCGCCATGATTTTTCAGGAGCCTCTCCTTGCCCTCGACCCTGTCTACACCTTAGGGGCGCAGATTGTGGAAAGCATTCGTCGCCATGAGTCGATCACCCAAGAGGCTGCATTCAAGCGGGCTCTGCAACTCTTCGAGCGGGTGCGAATCCCAAGCCCGGAGCGGCGCCTGACGGCCTATCCCCATGAGATGAGTGGAGGCATGCGCCAGCGTGCCATGATTGCTTTGGCATTAGCTTGTAAACCACAACTCTTACTGGCTGATGAGCCGACCACGGCGCTCGATGCCACAGTGCAAATTCAGATCTTGCTCCTACTGAGAGATCTACAACGAGAGATGGGCCTGTCGGTAATTTTCGTGACCCATGATATCGGTGCAGCGATTGAAGTCGCCGATCGGATTGCCGTGATGTACGCCGGGCGGATTGTTGAAGTGGGTTCAGCACGTACCCTGATTCGTGCTCCACGCCATCCCTACACGATGGCTCTGCTCAAAAGCCGGGCGCACGGTGCTTTGGCTAATGGCTCCAGGCTTGAAACGATTGCAGGTGCACCGCCCGACTTATCCGCTTTGCCCAAGGGCTGCGCCTTTGCCGAGCGCTGTCGTTTTGCGAATGAGGAATGTACTCAGGTACGGCCTGAGATGACCCTGCTTAGCGCCGAGCATCAGGTTCGATGCCTGCGAACCGATTCTATGGCCGCGCTCATCGCCCACTAAGGACTGACATGCCTCTGATTCATGATACCGCTCGATCTTTCATGCCCTATCCTGAGGCCTTAGTGCCTAATGCATCTAGCGGACCTTTGTCAGGCCTGAGCTTTGCAGTAAAGGATTTGTTCGATGTAGCGGGTTACCCCACCAGTGGAGGTCAACCTTTTTTACTCGCTATGTCAGGCATAAAAGCTAACACGGCACCTACGGTTCAAAAACTTTTAGCCTCTGGCGCCCGATTCGTAGGAAAGACCATTACGGACGAGTTGGCATTTTCCATGAATGGGCAAAACGCTCATTTCGGTTCGCCCATCAATGGTGGCGCCCCTGATCGCATCTCTGGTGGTTCGTCGTCCGGCTCGGCGGGGGCTGTCTCGAATCGGCTTTGCGACTTTGCTCTGGGCACCGACACGGGTGGCAGCGTGCGTGCGCCTGCAAGTCATTGTGGCTTGGTGGGCCTCAGACCGACCCATGGTCGGGTGAGCCTGCGAGGCGCGCTGGATTTGTCGCCCAGTTTTGATACCTGCGGCTGGTTCACGCGCGATGTTCCTACGTTCTCGCGAGTGGCTAACGTTTTGTTGGACACGGACACTACGACTCTGCCTACCAACATACGCCTGCTGTCGGCCACTCAAGTATGGGGGTTGCTCAGCCCCAAGGCCGGCAAAGCTTTCGCACCAGCGCGTGCGCTGATTGAATCTGCACTTGGTGGCGCTATAGCTGTCAAGGTGGTCTTGGAAAGTTTTGAGGCCATGTACTGGAATTTTCGCTATCTGCAAGGTCGGGAGGCCTGGCAAGTCGACGGCCCATTGATCGAGAAATTTCATCCACCTCTTGGAGCTGGCGTCGCCCCACGTTTTGAATGGTCGAGCAAGGTCACCGACCAACAGGTCGCGAGCGCCACCGTCTTTCGCGCAAAATTCCGAACGAAATTATTGGACATTCTTGGTGGCGATGGAATACTCATCCTGCCCACCATGCCAGACATCGCGCCACTCTGTAGCGATGACGAAGCGGGCATGGATAAATACCGTAACCATGCGATTCAAATGCTTTGCATTGCTGGCCTATCAGGCTTTCCTCAACTGAGCCTTCCTTTAGCAACTCGCTTGGGTGCTCCGCTTGGCGTTAGCCTACTCGGACCACCAGGCAGCGACCTCGGCTTAATCCGTCTGGCGGAAAAGATCGTCGCCTAAACAACTCTCGGCATTTAAGGGAGTAGGCCGCTTAGGTAAACCGATTGCTTAAGCGTCGCAACTTCGCAGTCAAGTACGTTTGAGCGTCGCTCGATGACCATGAAATCTCCAGCGTCCAAGGCTATCAAACCGTGATGCCAGGTGTCTGCTCTCAGGGTGACGGCTTGATGTCCCTTCACTAGAAACGCAGTTAAGGTGGCGACGTCGGGTTCTGTGTCTCCTCGAGCGACCAACATCACGTATCGCACGCCGCCCATAGGGATAAAAGTTTGGGTTCCCAAGCGATGTCGTTCGAGAGATAGGCAGGGTTGGGTCAAGTCTCGGGCCTGAGCTCGAAACAAAGCGAGGCAGGCTTGCCCATCTAGCGCCGTCAATGAAAGTTCGCCGCAATCATCCAGCCGCAAGCTCGTACCGTCATTGATCGGCCGAACCTGCGCATTGCCAAAATTTTCGCCACTCGCCAACCAGCCGAAAGGGGCAAAATTCGAGGACGTAATCGGGAAGGTCATTAAAGTGTTCATAGTGCGTATTAATCCCATCGTCGGGTTCGCCTGATTTCAGTGATATTGCTAGCTCGTGGGCTTTATTGGATAAAACGTCGAATGTATTTTCTTCCTCCTCTAGGCTAAATCATATATCCGACATTGACACTGATGAAGTTTGTCTATTGAAACCAAGGGCGCCAGCCATTTGGACGGGGTGCACGGCCAAAAGGGGTCGCTGGCTAGAAACCGGTCCACACCCGCACTCGCCCAAGTACACGGTTTAAAAAAAACATTTAGGATCATTGCACCCGTTCCTAGGAAAGCAAGCGACTGACTCACAATAGACAGGAGACCATCATGAAGAAATTTCTAAAGGCACTAGCCTTATCCGTTCTCGCAATAGCTATCACCCTGCCCGTGGCAGCTCAAGCCCCCGCCAAGAAATTGATTCGAATTCATACGGCCGGCCCGGCCGATCTCGGGGTGGACAACACCATGCTGGCCCATCAGTTCATGACCTATGTGAACGCTAATTCCGACACTATGGAGGTGAAGGTTTTTCCTGCCAGCCAGCTTGGTCAGTCGCGAGAGGTTATCGAGGCCATGCGCTTAGGGTCGGGCGCGTCTGGAACAGCGGGCGGTCCGGCGGAGTACGCATCCTTTGTGAAACGCTTAGGTGTGCTGGGTCTGCCTTTTCTATGGAAGAGCTACGACCATGCCACGACCGTTTTGGACGGGCCGGTCGGCACTGAACTAAATAGCGATATGGAGAAGGCTGGTTTCAAGGTATTGGCCTGGGCGGTGAGTTGGGGTTATCGCAATGTTGTTACAGCCAAAAAGGAAGTCAAGCAGGCTGCCGACCTCAAAGGATTGAAGATTCGCACCATCCCCACCAAAGTCTTCGTGGCGGCTGTTAATGCCATGGGTGCCAATGCTACCCCCATGAATTTTGGAGAAATCTACACCTCGCTGCAAAGTGGTGTATTGGATGGCTACGAGCACACTGCCGCCACCACAATCTCTTTCAAGTTCAACGAGGTGGCTTGTTGCATTGCCATGACCCGGCACTTGATGGATCCGACCGTGCTGGTATTTTCGCTGGCCGAATGGCGCAAGTTCAGCGCGACTGAGCAAGTCATCATGACCAAGGGCGCGAAGGCCGCTGCCGACATGGTTCGTGCCGCCGCTCCAGTGCGTGAGGCGGAGTCCTTGGCCGCGGTGAAGAAGCTCGGGATGAAGGTCTATGACATTGATGTGGCCCCGCTCCAAAAAGCTGCCAGCACAGCGCAAGATGACTTAGCCAAAGAGTTTGGCGCCGAGTCTTTGCTCGCGCAAATCCGCAAGTTGCAATAAGTGATGCAGCGCGTTTTTGACGGCATCGACCAGGGTGTCGAGTGGTTGGTGTCGCTCATATTCGCAATCGTCGTGTGCATCGCGTTGATACAGGTGTTCTACCGCTACACCCTCAACACCTCTCTGAGTTGGAGTGAAGAGGCACAAATCTTTGGTCACATCTGGATCGTGTTCTTGGGTATTCCGGTCGCCTACCGACGTGGTGCCCACATGTACATCGAAACCTATTGCGACAGGCTGCCGCCCACGGCGCGTTCGTGGTTCAATTTTCTGATCGAGCTGCTGTGGGCTGCGTTTGCAGTGTCCCTGATGGTGCTCGGCTGGATGGTGGCGCGTGTGGCCCACATGCAAGAATCGCCGGGACTGGAAGTGCCCATGAGCTACCCGTATGCGGGAATGGTACTGGGAGGCACTTACCTGCTTTTCGTGGCGCTGCGACGCCTGATCCATAAAGCCTGGAAGGTTGCAGCATGACCTGGTTCTTGTTTGCCTTAATGCTTGGCACCATGTTGATCGGCGTGCCGATTCTTTTATCGATCGCCCTGGTGGGCTATGTCGGCGTGGCCGCAGTGCCAGACCTGGTCTTGCCTTTGTTCGCGCAAAAGATGTTTGCGCAGCTTGATTCCTTCACCTTATTGGCCTTGCCTTATTTCATCCTGGCGGGTGCGCTGATGTCGGCCAGCGGCATGAGCCAACAATTGGTGGACTTTTCTCGCGTGTTGGTTGGGCACTTGCGGGCTGGCTTGGCACACGCGTCGGTCGTGGCCAGCATGATCTTTGCAGGGGTTTCAGGCTCCAGCACCGCAGATGCCTCTGCCATTTCAGCCATTGTCATTCCAACCATGAAAAAGTCTGGCTACAAACCGGGCTTTGCCGCTGCACTCATTGCAACGGCGGGCACCATTGGCGCCATCATCCCGCCGAGCATGGTGATGGTGGTATACGGATCGATTGCCCAGGTGTCGATTGGCGGCTTGTTTTTAGGTGGCATCATTCCGGGTGTTTTGGTGGGTCTCTTCTTGATGGCCACCATAAAAATATATACCTACCTGCCAGACTATCCAGAGTTGCGTGAAGTACATGGCCGCTTTTCCTGGCAAGCCTTGTTCAAGTCCTTGCTTGCGGTCTGGCCTGCGTTACTCGGGCCAGTGATTATCGTCGGCGGCATATTGAGCGGTATTTTTACGGCCACTGAAGCGGGTGCGGTTGCATGCCTCTATGCCTTTCTGTTGGGAACGCTGTTTTATAAAAAAATCAAGCTGCGCGACATGCCAGGGATCTTCCTTGAAGCGGCCTTGATGACCACGATGGTGTCGGGCATTATTGCTGTGGCCGGGGCCTCAGGCTGGCTTCTGGGCTATCTACAGTTCAATGAGGGCGCCCTCAAATTTGTCACCTCCATGTCGCAAGACCCAACCATGGTGTTGCTGATCGTTGCAGCCGTGATGATCGTCCTGGGCACCTTTGTCGATTCGCTCGCGGTGTTGCTGGTGTTCGCTCCGGCCGCTATTCAAATCAGTAAGGTGTACGGCATTGATCCGATACAAATGGGGTTGGTGATGGTGATGTGCAACCAAATTGGCGCGGTGTCACCTCCTACCGCCCCGCTTTTATTCATCACTACAAGTATTGCCAAATGCTCTTTCTCCGAGGTGAATCGCCATGTCTGGTGGTTCATGCTGGCCGAAACGCTGGTACTCCTCATGGTGATTTTTGTTCCGGCGATGTCTACCTGGATTCCGCGACATTATCTCGGCAAATAATTCGTTCGCCGAACATTCACGGCGTAAGCGTTTTGAGCCACAAATCTCCCACGATAAAAGGTATCGCATGAAACCCGCCACAGTCTTCATCACGCATTCCCCGCATGCGCTCAGCCACTACTACGGCGCGCGCGCACTGGCTGCACTGCAGGCCGTGGCGGAGGTGCGTACTCATGGTAGCGAGCAGGAGTTAAGTATCTCGGAGTTGGTAGAAAGAGCGGGTCGTTGCCACATCATTGTGAGTGATCGAGTGCACGCCGGTAGCGCTGCCTTGTTGGCCCAATTACCCCAGCTTCTTGCGTTTTGCCGTTGCGCAGTGGATATTCGTAATGTCGACGTCGCAGCCGCGTCCGCGCACGGAATCTTGGTGACCCAGGCGAGTGCCGGCTTCAAAACCTCCGTAGCCGAATGGATTCTTGGTGCAATGGTGGACTTGAGCCGTGGCATCTCCCTTGCCGCCCGTTCCTATCATGATGGCCGAGTTCCCGTCGCGCGGATGGGACGAGAGCTCAGGGGGTCCACCATCGGTATCATTGGCTTCGGGCAGATCGCCAGAACCTTGGCACCCATCGTGCGAGCCTTAGGCATGAGATTATTAGTCAATGACCCGTTCGCCAGCATTGACACCTCTGATGGTGAAGCCAGCACTCTCGATAATCTGTTGGCGCAGTCCGACTATGTTGTGTGCTTGGCCGTCGCTACCCCTGCTACCGAGAACCTGATGAATGCTGATGCATTTTCCGCCATGAAGTCCACGGCATATTTTGTGAATGCCTCGCGCGGTAATTTAATTGATGAGGCGGCCTTACGCCATGCCTTGGATGCGGGCCAAATCGCCGGTTGCGCGCTCGATGTGGGTCGCGCCGCCGATCAAATGCCCAGCCTGGAACTAGCTCGCCATCCCTTGGTCATTGCGACGCCTCATATCGGCGGCCTGACGCCCCAGGCGATTGAGCACCAATCGATGGAGACTGTGCAGCAGATCAGCACGTTTTTGCAGGGAGGAATGCCGGTTGGAGCAGTCAATCCTGAGCATGCTTTACGGCTTAAAAAATGGTTGACTCAATAATTGGCGGGTGCGATTAAGATATCTGCTTCCACGAAGGAAAGTCGCTGTTCGGACCACGCGCCAACTTTCCTTCGATAGCGCAATATGCTTGGAATACTTACGTCTAATGCGAAGATGCATTTGCGCAAGCGTCCTTTCAGTGCATTTGAACTTTTTTCACCCAAACAAAGGCGCAGGATTTTCAGGCCACGGGTGTTGAGTTAGATCTAACCTCTAATGAAAGAAACCTGAATTGCGTTAAGGGGCATGCTGATCTACTTAACTTGTTCAAGCACAAAGCGGGAAGATTTGGCCTCGCCGATTAGTGTGCAAGTCAGGCTCGCATATAGAATCAAAACAAGGATCATTTTCAATACGCTGACACTCCATGCTCGCAGGAGCGCAACCATCCCCACCACGGCCAAAGAAAACATAATTGTAGCCAAGAAGTATGCGGGGATGCCCGATACGAATATCACTGAAGCAATGCGTTTGGATGAGGTGTTGAAGCCTCCAAGGGCAATGATCATCGATCCGCCTATCGTTCCAAGCGCCACGAGCACGGCAATGGCAAATTGGGCGCCACGGGTTAGGTTATGGGCTTGTGACAAATTCTCTCCTTGGCTTAATAAGTCTGGTTGGTCTGACAGGTATCAGAAGCGAATTGCCTCCCCCTAAAAGTCGTCCTGGAAACCTGGCCGTGAACACTTCCGTCGAGGCACTTGTTGCCCGGCGGTATATCGACGTTAAGATAACATTTTGCTCGACGCCCGCGTGGCGAAGTTCGCATTTCTTGTCACGAAGGTACGTCGTCCGCTGTTAGCGAGCCAAGGTATTTTTAATGCTCTCGCTATGTGAGCTTTTTTCGAGAGTGGCGTGCTAGAACACCTTGATCGCCAAAGATAAATTTGCTTATCGACCCAGTTGTCAATTACCATTTCCGAACTACCTGCCAATATGGACACTCGGACGGACGAGAGTTTCGTGAGTCCATTGTTGCCACCGTCGTGTTCACCGAATTACAGAGCAATATCATGGCTGGGGCGGGCATTGTTTATGCTCAATTTGCTCTCGATGGCAAACTTGACTTGGAATTAGGTGAGGGCATCAGAAAATCTATGCAACCCAACAAGCAATGGTTCGATTGTGGGGCAAAGTGGTTCGAGATGAAGGAAATCGCATTGCTCAAGAGCAGTCGCAAGGCATTACGAGATGGCACAATGATCGAATGACGGCCATTGACCTTAAGGGCGCGAACGATCGCTCGCAGATCCGGATGCAGACGCAGCGGGAGATTTCCCAAATTTACTCTCAGACCCGGCAAAGTACGCAAGCGAGCAACGACCGCATGCACCGAAGAAGCTTAGAAGCAATCGGCGAGTACAACACCTATAAAGACCCTTCGAGCGGTACTCCGGTTCGCAGCACAATTCACAACAACCATGTTTGGAGAGTGGGTGAGGGGCGCTACATTTCAAGTAACGATCCAAATTTCAAACCCAGCAACGGGGTTGAATTGAGGCGCATTCCCTAAAATCGAATTTTTGCATCAGCGATTTACATTGCCTTGTTCGCCTGATCGCATTTCGCAAATCACTCACCAAGGGCGTCCAAAATCAGTCCGAATGCTTATACTCGCTAGCTGAAAGATTCGGATCGTTGATGGACAAGCAAGTAGATGTATTAGTGATTGGCGGCGGCAATGCCGCGCTTTGTGCTGCCTTGACGGCGCGCGAGGCTGGCGCTAGTGTGATGGTGCTGGAGGCTGCCCCCCGTGAATGGCGAGGGGGCAACTCGCCCCACACCCGCAATTTGCGCTGTATGCATGACCAGCCACAGGACGTGCTGGTGGAGTCCTATCCGGAGGAGGAGTACTGGCAGGACTTACTCAAGGTGACCGGCGGTCAGACCGATGAGGAACTGGCGCGCTTGGTCATTCGTGCCTCGTCGACTTGTCGGCCATGGATGGTGAAGCATGGGGTGCGCTTTCAACCGTCTTTGTCTGGGGCATTGCATACCGCTCGCACCAACGCTTTTTTTATGGGCGGCGGCAAGGCCCTGATGAATGCTTATTACCGAAGTGCCGAACGCCTTGGCGTGACGATTCGCTATGAAACACCGATTGCACGTTTGGAGCTAGAGGGTACCGTGGGTGTTGCGGCGATTACGGAAACGGGTGAGCGACTCACCGCCAAGACTTTTGTACTGGCCGCGGGAGGCTTTGAGTCCAACCTCGCATGGATGCGCGAAGCCTGGGGTGTGAACGAGCATGGCGAGTATCCCGCTGAACAGTTTTTAATTCGCGGTACACGCTTTAATCAAGGCGTGTTGTTGCGTGCCATGATGGACGCTGGTGTCGATATGATTGGTGACGCCACTCAAGCCCATATGGTAGCGATTGACGCGCGTGCACCGCTGTACGACGGTGGTATCTGTACCCGTATCGACTGCGTGTCTCTTGGTGTTGTTGTGAATCGCGCGGGTCACCGCTTCTATGACGAAGGTGAAGACTTCTGGCCCAAGCGTTACGCGATTTGGGGGCGATTAGTGGCCCAGCAACAAGGGCAAACTGCTTACTCAGTGATTGATAGCAAGGCCATTGGTCGCTTCATGCCACCGGTATTCCCCGGAACGAAGGCCGATACTTTAGAGGCGCTTGCCGCTAAACTAGGCTTGGATGAGGTGGTTTTCATGCAAACCATGGATGCCTACAATGCAGCCTGCAAGGCGGCCCGAGCCGACCCGAGCAAGTTCGATCACACGGCGCTCGATAGTTGTTTTACGGAGGGTGTGATGCCCGCCAAAACACATTGGGCGAGGCCCATCGATACAGCACCGTTTTTTGCCTACGCGGTACGTCCTGGGGTGACCTTCACTTACCTGGGATTAAAGACCGATAAAGATGCAAAAGTATTTTTCAAAGGCAAGGCCAGCCCGAATCTATTCGTCGCAGGTGAAATGATGGCAGGCAATGTTTTGGGCAAAGGCTATACCGCAGGCGTAGGCATGTCGATTGGAACGGCCTTTGGTCGTATCGCAGGCGCGAGTGCGGCCGCAGCACTACTGGAAAAGGCGGCAGCTTAGTGAGTCACGTAGCAAAAATAATTCCGATCCAGCGCTTGACGAGCATGGAAGCAGAGGCTGACCGGGTCCTGACCATCTGTAACGCCTGTCGCTACTGCGAAGGTTTTTGCGCGGTTTTTCAAGGAATGGCGCGCCGCCTCGATTTTCAGAAGAATGACATCCATTACTTGGCCAATTTATGTCACAACTGCGGGGCTTGCCTGCATGCCTGTCAATACGCTCCTCCACACGAATTTGCAGTCAACGTGCCCCGCGCCATGGCCCAGGTTCGGACTCAAACTTACGGGGATTACGCATGGCCTGCCAGTGTGGGCGGACTGTATCGCCGCAACGGACTCACCTTGGTGCTGGCCTTAGCCTTGGGTCTAGCACTATTTCTCGTCCTGGGTGTGTTGAGCAAGGGCTCCTTGTTGCAGGCGCCTGGTTTAAATGGGTTCTACGACATCTTTCCACACGGACTGATGGTCTCGCTTTTTGCACCGGTGTTTATTTTCTCAGCCTTTGCCTTGTTGATGGGACTCATCGCTTTTTGGAAGGTCGTCGATCCTGAACAACTTGCAGGTTTGAAACTGTCCGGTGCGGACAAGCGCTCTGCTCAAACCGAAGCCGTTCATGCGGCTTTTAAACTCAAGTACCTGGATGGCGGCCATGGAGATGGCTGCAACAATGAAGACGACGCTTTTACCCATTCGCGCCGACGTTATCATCACTTCACCTTCTACGGCTTTTTGTTGTGTTTTGCGGCTACCAGTGTGGCCACTTTGTTTCACTATGTATTGGCCTGGCCCGCGCCTTACGGTTATTTGAGTCTGCCCAAACTCCTTGGAATCACTGGCGGACTTTCGATGTTGGTTGGCACGATAGGTTTGTGGAGATTGAACGTCGCACGTCATCCTCTTCAAGGTGATCCCGACAAGACGGCAATGGATCGCGGCTTTATTGCTCTCTTGTTCCTGACCGCGAGCACGGGGCTTGCTCTGATGTTGGCCCGCGGGACGGCCGCACTTCCTTTGCTACTCTGCATCCATCTTGGTATTGTGATGGCGTTGTTTCTGACCATGCCCTATAGCAAGTTTGCTCATGGCTTTTATCGTAGCGCAGCGCTACTCAAGTTCACAATAGAAAAACGACAACCTAGCCGCCTGGCGTCTGGTTCAGAGTAATTTCACGTACAAGGATTAACCATCATGTCCGCCCCCGGAATCTTAAAAATTAAATCAATGCAAACCCATTGCACTGAAGCAGAGTGGCAGGCTCGGGTCGACTTGGCCGCTTGTTATCGCCTGGTGGCTCACTTCGGGATGGCGGACATGATGGCGAACCATATTTCCTCGCATGTTCCAGGAGAAAAAGGCGCCTTCCTGATCAACCCGTACGGAATGATGTACGAGGAGATGACCGCATCTTGCCTGATCAAGGTCGACTACGACGGCAATATTTTGAGCAAGCCCGATTTTGGTGAACTAAATTACGGCATCAATAAGGCGGGCTATGTGATCCATAGTGCCGTGCATCGCGCTCGACCCGAGGTGGCCTGCGTGATCCATACCCATAGCTGGGCGTCGATGGCGGTGTCCTCACTGGCTTGCGGCCTATTGCCTCTCACCCAAACCGCCATGCGGTTTTTGAGAATCGCCTATCACGACTATCAAGGTGTGGTGCTCGACACCGCAGAGCAGGCCTCATTGATCCAGGATCTGGGGCAGGGCGAGGCCTTGATTCTTCGCAACCACGGCGCACTCACCGTGGGTAAGTCCATCGGCGAGGCTTTCAATTGGATGCACCGCTTAGAGTTGGCTTGCCGCGCGCAGATCGGTGCGATGTCTTGTCAAACGCCGTTACAGGAAGTGACTGGCCCCGTCCTGGAAGAAACCTGGAAGAATTATCAGCCGAGCACACGACGGCCCTATGGACTCATGGAGTGGCCAGCGCTTTTACGTAAGCTAGATCGCATGGACGCAAGCTTTAGGGACTAGCCTTGACGAGCACGTCGATTCAACTCTTGATGTCGGAACAGGCGCGGGAGCGCTTGCAAGCGCGTATCGAAACCTTGGCGTCACGGGTGTCGGCGCAACGACGAATTCGCTATATTGGACTCACCGCAAACTCGGCGGATATTGCCTTCGTGTCCAGGGACGTGACGGGCCGCTCCACCAAGCAAATGATCTTGCCGGATACGCGCCGGTTTTACGACGCTCTCTCGAACTCGCACCAATTGCAATGGGTAAATATTCATTCAGCCGGGATGGATCGCGACATTTACCAGGAACTTGCCAAGCGAGGAGTGTCCGTCACGACCTCGCCCGGCAATAATGCCAAGATCGTTGCACAAACCGCATTGGCTGGCCTGCTTGCGCTTGCGCGTCGCTTACCCTATCTTGGTCGCGCCCAGCGGGGCCATGACTGGGCACCCTTACATGAGGCCTTGACGCCCCGCGATCTCGCGCGTCAAACTGCCGTGATTATTGGCTGGGGTGAAATTGGGAAGCAACTGGCCGAGTACCTGGCGATGTTGGAACTCAACATCATCATCGTACGCAACCAACCTCATGTGCCCGCCGGGCGGTTTGAGACGGTGAGCCTGGAGCAACTCAACAGCACACTGCCTCGCGCAGATTGGCTCATCATCGCCTGCCCTTTAACGTCGAAAACTCAAAACCTCATCAATGATGCGAGCCTGCGGCTTCTGCCTAAGTCTGCCTATTTAATCAATATCGCAAGAGGCCAAATTGTTGATGAGGGAGCGCTTTTACGGGCGCTAGAAAGAGAAGAGTTGACTGGCGCATTCCTGGATGTGTTCGAACATGAGCCACTGCCTCCAAGCTCACCACTTTGGGACCTGCCCAACGTCATTGTCACGCCTCATAGCGCTGGCTTTTCAGACGGCAATGAGGCTCGGGTAGACGAGTTGTTTTTGTCTAGACTTGAGCAGTGGTTGATTCGGTCGGGCTGTAGTCGCTCGACTTAGTCGACGTTGGCATTCGCGTTGCGCAGTTGAATGATCTAGAACCTTCAACTTAGAACGGTGTCAGGCCCGGGGGACATGAGCGTAACTACCTACGCCGGTCTACGAGGCTAGCGAACAACCGAACACTATTTCTGACGGTAAGAATTCTAAATCGCAGAAATAACAACAGGGATAATCCCGTCCTCCAGAAAGCCTCCTGATTGCCGGTTCCAAAGACTGGCATAGATGCCGTCCAGCGCAAGTAGCTGAGCATGTGAGCCTTGCTCTACGATTTGCCCTTGGTCCATCACCACGAGTCGATCCATGCGAGCAATCGTACTGAGTCGATGCGCAATGGCAATGACCGTTTTGCCTTCCATCAAGGATTCGAGCTGTTCTTGTATGGCGGCCTCCACCTCGCTATCGAGCGCGGAGGTGGCTTCGTCTAATACCAGGATGGGTGCATTCTTGAGCACCACTCTGGCCAGGGCGACCCTTTGCCTTTGCCCACCGGATAGTTTGACACCACGCTCACCCGAGCGCGCCTCGTAGCCCTCGCGCCCCTTCCAGTCCCTTAGCTGCTCAATAAAGTCATGCGCTTGGGATTGCTCAGCCGCTAGTTCAACTTCGGTTTGAGTGGCCAGGGGTTGACCGTAACGAATGTTCGCCGCAATGGAACGGTGCAAGAGTGAGGTGTCTTGAGTCACCATGCCAATAGATCGTCGCAGGCTCTCCTGGGTGACCTCGCGTATATCCTGACCATCGATCAAAATGCGACCGCCCTCTACGTCATGAAAACGTAGTAGCAGGTTGACTAAAGTGGACTTTCCTGCACCCGAACGACCAACAATACCTACCCGCTCACCGGCTGCGATGTCGAGATTAAAACCTTGAAGGACGGAGGCCTTACCTTTGCTGGCTAGACCATAGGAAAAGTCGACGGCGTCGAACTGAATTCGCGCTTTGTTGACGATGAGCTCTTTGGCATCGAACTTGTCGATCAATTGTCTTGGCACCGCGATGGTCTCCATGCCTTCTTGCACTACGCCAACATTCTCGAAGATACCGGTCACCTCCCAACTGACCCAACCGGCCATATTGGCAATTTGCCACACCAAGGGCAAGGCGGTTGCCACTACCGCGGCACTGGCTTGACCGTGATACCAGAGCCAAAGCCCGATCGCAGTGGTACCGACGAGCAAGAAGGCATTCATCATGCTGAGCACAAACATAAAAATAGTGATCAGACGCATATGCGCTGCGATGCGGTCACGATGCTCGTAGAGCGATTCTCGGACATAGGCGTCTTCATCGCTGGCACGAGCGAATAACTTGACGGTGAGGATGTTGCTATAACTGTCCACCACCCGCCCCATCACCGCCGACCTTGCCTCGCTACTGAGCTTGGAAAGATCACGCATCCGAGGCACGAAGTACCAAAGAAAAACCAGGTAGCAGCTCATCCATGCCAATGTCGGCAGGGCCAACCAAACGTCGGTGCTCAGCATCAAAATCAAGGCGCTGATGCCATACACCAAAATGTACCAAACTGCTCGAATTGACGAGACCACGGTCTCGCGCAGCGAGTTGGCGGTATTCATGACGCGATTAGCAATACGACCGGCGAAATCATCTTGAAAAAACGACCAGCTCTGGCGCAGCACGTGCCAATGACTTTGCCAGCGAATCAGGGTGGTAACGTTTGGAATCACCGCGTTGTTACGAACCAGGCTATCAATCGTCATCATGAGAGGACGACCGATAAGGAGGATAAAAGCCATGACAATCAGGCCGGTGGATTGCTCCTGCAAGGCGGTCACGCGATCCGCCGCCGCCATCAGGCCGACAATCCTACCGATAAATACCGGAATCAAGGTATCGACCAAGGCGACAAAAAGACCGGTGACCAGCATTGCAAAATAAAGCCAGCGGGTTTGCTTAATGAAATGCCAGTAGAAGGCCAGGAGCCCGGGCGGTGGCCCTTTCTCGTCCGTCCCGGCGGGGGTGTCGATGTTTCGCACCAGAGATTCAAAATAGGTAAATATACTCATGGCTGAAGTGTACCGCGCCGGTTTTCCTTGTCCGGTGGTGCAAAGGAAATGCTTTGAGCTATTTCAGGTGGTGTTTTGGCGTCGAGCCGTTGAGTTTGACGAGTCAAGCCTCATCGTGGTTTTTTGATTATTTCCTGCTGGACTTACAATCGGCGCTTTGGAAGTAATTGAGGAAGAATTGTGGATTTAAAAGTGCCGATCGTGATTTCGGATGACCTGTTCACCAAAGTGATTACAGCGACGGGCTTGTTGGACTTGGCGAGTGGAGAGATCTATGACGTTGAGTACCAAAAGTACGATGTTGCGACGCTGGGCTTGCCCTGGAAGCATAAGGACTATGAATTTAGTTCAGGCATGCTCTCTAATGCCGGACGGGAGGTTGAGTTCAGTGTGAATGTGGACAAGAGCACGGGCGAATACACCGTGAGTCCGGATGAATTGCTCGAGATCAAGTCACGCGCTGCGGCCTTGTTCACGGGTGCGCCTCGAGCTCGCTCTTAGAAGCCTCGCCAATGTTGAGGGGAATTGCCAAAACTAGCCAAGAGCACGATTGCAAGCGTAGACACTGCTTGGGTGGTCTGGGGGCTTTGGCGTTGTTGCTACCTGCAGTTGTTCTCGCAAAGGGCAGAGAAAAAGCAACCCAGAAGTCGGCGCAGTCCGGCGAACAGTCCCATGGAGGCTTGCCGACTGAAGAACGTGTACCGGGGGGTATCGCAGTTTTAAGCCTTGGCACATCGAGTCTGGAAGCGCCGCTCGCGAGTTATTTGGGTGCTCCTGTGATGGTTGTGCGTAAGTCTGGCTCATCGGGCTCGGCAGAGTGGTTTGCTCTGGTGGGGCTTGGCCTCGGCTCTGCGCCCGGTCCTGCCAAAATCGACCTAGAGGGAGGATCAGTCATTGACTTCACGATTGAGCGTAAAGTTTATCGTGAACAGCGTCTCACGGTAGCGCCGTCAATGGTAGATCTTTCCCCCGAGGATTTAGCCCGCTACGAGCGTGAGAAGTCTCATATCGATGCTTTGCTTTCGAAGCCGAGCGCCTCGCGACCTGACAGTTTTCGCATGGCGGCGCCAGCAGAGGGACGACAGAGCTCAAGTTTTGGATTGCGCAGGGTGTTTAACGGGGTCTCCCGAAATCCGCATAGTGGTATGGATATTGCAGCCAGTACGGGTACGCCTTTTCATTCGCCCCTGGCGGGTACAGTAATTGATGTCGGTGACTATTTTTTCAATGGCAAAACCGTATGGGTCGACCACGGTGCCGGACTGTTGAGCATGATGTGCCACCTCAGCAAGTCGGGAGTGAAGGTTGGCGATCACGTTCAGCGCGGTGCTACGCTTGGCGAGGTTGGAGCCACGGGTCGGGTCACTGGACCCCACTTGCATTGGTCGGTGAGCTTAAACCGTCAGATGGTTAACCCAGCGCTATTTCTAACCGGGCAGTAGTAAGCTAGTGCTCGTGATTAAAATGACAGACATACCGGCTTGCGGTAACGGCGGAGGACGAAGGTGAAAGCAGATCTAAAAATTAGGCGTTTCAATGCTCGCGCCGTGATCGTGCCGATGAGCTTGCCTTTATACGTGAGCACGGGCGCCGTTGTTCAAGCACCCCTGGTGTTAATCGATTGCGAAACCGATCAAGGTGTGGTTGGGCACGCCTACCTGATCGGTATTTCTCCCGTCAGCCTGAAGCCCCTTGTGAGCTTGGTGCAATCCTTCTCAGACCTGCTCGTGGGCGATGTTTTAGCGCCGCTCGAAATTGAGCGCAAGTTAACTCAAAAGTTCACATTGCTGGGCATGACAGGTTTGCTGCGTTTGGCTCAAGCTGGCATTGATATGGCCGCCTGGGACGCGCTGGCCAGGTCGAAGGATCTTCCCTTGTCCACCTTGCTCGGCTCTTCCCCTCGCCCGATTCGTGCCTATAACTCTAAGGGTCTCGGGATCATGCCGGAGGCCAAGCTCATTGATGAGGCACAGGCTCTGCTTGATGAGGGTTTTTCTGCGGTAAAAATGAGGCTCGGCCGAGCCCATGCTCAGGACGATCTTAAAGCCTTGCGGGCGGTACGTAAGGCGATCGGCGATTCGGTCAATTTGATGGTCGATTTTAATCAGGCGCTGAGTGTGCATGAAGCTATTCGACGGGGCCACATGCTTGACGGTGAAGGATTGGTGTGGATTGAAGAGCCGGTTCGTCAAGATGACTATGAGGGCTGTGCGAAGGTTGCCAGAGAACTTAAAACACCGATCCAGATTGGCGAAAATTTTGCCAGTGCACACGAGATGCTGTACGCTCTCAAAGCGGGTGCCTGCGATTTGGTGATGCCCGATGCCCAGCGTATCGGTGGCGTTACGGGCTGGCAAAGAGCTGCCGCGCTGGCCCATGCCCAGGGCATTGAAATGTCGACCCACTTGTTCTCCGAGGTCAGTGCGCATTTAATGACCGTCACGCCGACCGCGCACTGGCTTGAATATGTGGACTGGGCAAACCCGGTACTTCAGCAACCTCTGAAAATTCAGGACGGCCATGTCTTAACTTCCGAGCGCCCGGGATCCGGTGTCGAGTGGGATGAGGCCGCCGTCAAGAAGTATTTAGTCGCTTAATTAATGAAGTCGTCTCCAAAGGTCGATCAATGAAAATTGGAATGGTAGGCACTGGGAAGATGGGGAGCGCCATGGCTAGGCGCTTACTAGGTTTGAATCATTCGGTGATCGTTTGGAACCGCACGGCTGCGCGTGCGCAACCGCTCCTTGACCTTGGTGCAGTACGCGCATTTAATCTAAGCGACTTGGTGGCCGACACTGATATCGTCATTATTGATTCAGCCTCTTGGCCTGGATCCGAAGCGGGTTATTGATATCTTTTCCGAAACCTCGGGCGGCCCGAACATGCTTAAAATTCGTGGCGACATGATCGCACAAGCTTTGTCGGGCACCCAAAGCAATCTGGTGACCGTTGACGTCGCCACCATGCGCAAAGACCTCCGCTCAATGCTAGATCAAGCGTCCACTAATAACGTGAGTCTTCCGCTGACAGCGCAGACCCTTAAAAACTTTGATCAGGCGGCCGTCAAAGGTTTGGACACCGCTGATTGCACACAGCTCCTGGTGTGGTGGCTGAATGAGGGCGGAAAGCCGGAATTCACGGCCTGACCGCCCTTAGTCAGTGCGTTCCGGACACTATTCGATGGCCGGTTTGAGCTCGATGACGATGGGCCGAAACTGATTCAGTTGACCTTTCAGAATCGCCTCTAGTTCCGTGGGCGTTGAACCCACGGGCTCGGCGGCAAGATCCACGAGACGCTTGGCAAGTTCGGGGTTACGAAGTGCCAAAGCTACTTCTTTCTGTAGTCGGTCAATGATGTCTCGCGGCGTTTTTGCTGGAGCGAACAACCCGTTCCATCCATTGGCTTCAATATTTGGGAAGCCTAGTTCACGAACGGTCGGTACATCAGGTAGGGCAGGTATCCGAGTGCTTGAGACTGTGGCAAGAGCCTTTAATGTGCCCTTACGTACTTCGGCAAGAGAGGAAGACACTTGATCGCCGCCCAACTGCACCCGACCTGCAAGTAGCTCCAATTTGAGTGGAGCCGCACCTCGAAAGGGGATGTGGGCCATGTCGATTTTGGCGTCGCGCTTAAGGGCTTCCCCAACCACATTCATAAACGAACCGGGACCAGTCGAGCCATAGTTGTATTGCAAGCTCCGATTGTTGGAAAGCAAGGTGACGAACTCTCGTAAATCTTTCGCGGGTACAGAAGGGTGCGCAGTAAAAATTAAGGGCACATTGACCACATTGGAAACTGCTGCAAAGTCAGTGTCAATGTTGTAGGGAGATCGACCTGCGAGGCCCAGCGATAACGAGGCAAGCGGGAAGGTAATGTTATGCATCAACAGTGTGTACCCGTCCGGCGCGGACTTGGCGACTGCATCGGCTCCGATCGAACCACCAGCGCCCCCTCGGTTCTCGACGGTAATGGGCTGCCCCATTGATTCACTCATTCTCTGCGCGAGCAGACGAGCCACAACATCAGTGGTCCCACCCGGAGGGAAGGGGACCACGATCTTGATCGGCTTGGCGGGATAGCCTTGAGCCTGCGTGGGGCTGCTTGAGAGTGCCAGGAGCGCGGTAACGCTCGTCAGTGCGGCCAATATGCCGGTTAGGCGGCGCTTGCTCACGCAAGGTTTCGACAAGCTGCGGTTCGGCCTCTTAGGGTCGGATGTCCGCGATGAGTACGACTGTGCTTGCTTCATTTTTCCCTCGGAGCCTTTGACGGATTGATTCAGTTGTTGGTCCAGTAAATACGGTATTGAGTTTATTCTAGTACCGGCAAAGGTGTGCCAAGTTTGATAAATTTCGAACCTATCATGGGCCTCTCTCATTTTCGAAAAACGGACACCCGGCCACGGGTCTTTCTCATTGATGGCACTATTGCGTCATTGCGGGTGCGAAACAGGGCACCTGGGACGTTACGTTATTCAACAACCTCATCGAGGAGAGACCGAGCCATGAGTACCAAAGCCGCTGCAAAACCCGTCGCCAAAAAGGCTAGCGCCAAACCTGCTGCCAAGAAAGCGGCCGCCAAACCAAAAGCGGTCGCGAAAACTGTCGCGAAAGCGGGTACTAAACCCGCCGGAAAATCGGCGCTAAAGGCAGCGAAGCCCAGCAAACCAGTCTCCGCCTTTGGTCTCAACCCAACCGATGAACTGCATGATCTGCGCATGTCTGAAAAAGTTCAACCCTTGTATGAGCATGTGAAGCGCTTCATCAAGGAAACGGTTGAGCCGATGAGCGTCAAATATTTCGCCTTGGATGAGAACCGCGTTGGCCAAGATCGCTGGAACTACGCTCCGGGTCAGTTGGATCTACTGAATGCTGCAAAAGACAAGGCCAAAAAAGAGGGTCTATGGAACTTCTTTTTGCCTGATGCAGATACCGGAGAGGGGCTGTCCAATTTGGATTACGCCTACATCGCGGCCGAGCTAGGCAAGAACCCTCTTGCCTCCGAGTCGATGAATTGCTCTGCCCCCGATACGGGCAATATGGAAGTCATTGAGCGGGTGGGTACTGCTGCTCAGAAGGAGAAATGGCTCAAGCCACTTCTGAATGGCGAAATTCGCTCGGCCTACGCGATGACCGAAGTGCATCATGCTTCATCAGACGCGAAAAACGTAGCCACGACCGCGGTGCTCAAGGGTAACCAATGGGTTATTAATGGTGAGAAGCACTACATCTCTGGAGCCGGAAGCCCGCGCTGTAAAATTTTGATCACCATGGTGCGTACGAGCCCGAACGCGGCGCCCCATAAGCAGCAATCGATGATCCTGGTTCCCAAAGACACGCCTGGAGTGAAAATTGTGGGTGCGATGCATGTGTTCGGCGAGGACCATGCTCCGCACGGGCATATGCACATCATCTTTGATAATGTCAAAGTGCCTAAAGAAAATATGTTGTTGGGCGAGGGACGTGGCTTCGAGATTTCTCAGCTTCGGCTCGGCCCCGGCCGTATTCATCATTGCATGCGCTCCATTGGTCAAGCCGAAAAGGCCCTGGACTTATTAGTTGAGCGCGGTATATCCCGCGAGGCCTTTGGTAAGAAGCTGGTCTGGCTTGGTGGCAATATCGAGATCATCTCGCGCGCCCGTATCGAGATTGAGGCCATGCGCATGATGGTCCTGAAAGCGGCCAAGGCGATGGATGTCTTAGGAAATCGTGAAGCGCGTATTTGGGTGCATATGGTCAAGGCCTTGGTGCCCGAGCGTGTCTGCGTGATTATCGATCAAGCGATTCAGATGCACGGCGCGCTGGGTGTTTCGCAGAAGACTCCTCTGGCCAAGATGTACGCCATGCAGCGGACATTACGCCTCGCCGATGGCCCGGATGAGGTGCATCATTTAGTGGTTGGTCGCAACGAGGTGCGCATGCATGAAGGCAATAATGACGATGCCAGCATGCCTGTAGTATTTCGAAGCTAAAGCCTTGAAACAGCCTGCTCCGCCTCATTGAGCGAACGATTAATCGATTCTTTAAGGCCGGGCAGGTCGACGCCAACGGCGCTCTTCTTGCCTTCCAAGTAACGCGCATAAACGCCGTGCACGATCGCAGAGGATTTCCAATGATTAAAGCCGATGTAGTAGTCGAGCTTGGAGAGGTCGCGGCCCGTGCGGTTCTGATAGCGATGAGTGAGATCTAAACGTGTTGGGAAACCTGGTACGGCCGTTGGCTTGATACCGCGCGGCGCGGGCGGGTCGCCAGGCTCGGCCCATTGGTTAAGGGCATAGGCTAGATCGGCAAGCGGATCGCCTAGTGTTGATATTTCCCAATCGACAACTGCAGCGATTGAACCATCCGGGCCTACCAAGCAATTATGCATGCCGTAGTCGCCATGCACGATACGTGCCGGGCCTTGTTCAGGAATATTGTTCAGAAAATACTGTTGAAGCGCGTGAGCTCGGGGGTCATCGAGCTGTGCTCCTTGAATGGACGCGTTCCAAGAGCGATACCATGTCTTGAGCTGGCGGCCGATGTAGTCGTCCTTCTTGCCTAAATCGCTCAGGCACACCGCATCGGGATCCACTGAATGCAGTTCGGCCAATACATCAATAAACGAATGCGCCATTCGCGGCCGCAGCGCCATCGGCACCCAACGATCGGTGTCTTCAACGCGATAGAGTGGATGCCCGTCGATCAGACCCATCAAATAAAAATGGGCACCGGTAATTTTCGGATCTTCGCAAAAACCCAGTGCGCGAGGCACGGGAACTTTGGTCTTGCCAAGAGCGCTGATGAGCGCCCACTCCCGGCCCATGTCGTGAGCCTTGGGTAAGAGTTCGCCCATCGGCGGGCGGCGAATCACGGCCTGCCTGCCTTGCGCATCTTCGACCATGTAGGTGAGGTTTGAATGTCCGCCTTCAAGGCGTGTCCAGCGCAGCGGTGGCTGCAATGAATTGACGTGTTCCGCAATCCACGCTTCGACGGCTGCTTTGTCGTAGCCAGGGGTGTTGTCTGCGGAAGGCGAGCTAGTCTCAGGTGAGGTCTTGTCCATAGAGTGACTTTAGCGCGGATTTAGCACGACAGCCATAGGCTTGGTTCAAAATTAGAGCCCTGCGCACGATTTTAAAAATCCGGCGCTTGATCTTTGACCTGGGGCTGCGCGTGCGATACTTCTGGAGAGGAGAAACATGAGTAAAGCATCTAAAACAAACGCGGTGAGCGGATTAAAATCCATTGATGCCGTGACGAAGGCCCTGGCTTCAGTGGGCTACATCTCAAACCGAGCAATTTCCACTTCTGTTTATCTTGCACATCATCTACGCAAGCCGGTGTTAATCGAAGGGCCAGCCGGCGTTGGCAAGACTGATTTAGCGGTTTCTCTGGGCAAGTCTTTGGAGTTCCCTCTGATTCGTATGCAGTGCTATGAAGGGCTGGACGAAAGCAAGGCCTTGTATGAATGGAAGTATGGCAAGCAACTTCTTTATACTCAAATCCTGAAAGAAAAGATTCACGAACTGATTGGCGAATCGGACTCTTTAGATGCTTCGTTTAAGAAGCTGGCGTCCTTTCAAGATTTGTTTTTCTCACGTGAATTCCTTGAGCCCCGGCCACTCTTGAAGTCCATGGAGCAGGCGGGCGGCTCGGTGCTTTTGATCGACGAGATTGATAAGTCAGACGAAGAATTTGAAGCACTCCTGCTTGAGATTTTATCGGATTACCAGATCACTATTCCCGAGATTGGAACCATTCAGGCTCAAGTCCCCCCTTTAGTCATTCTGACCTCCAACAATACTCGTGAACTAGGTGATGCGCTCAAGCGCCGTTGTCTGCATCTGCATATTGGCTTCCCGGATGCAGAGCGCGAACGCGAGATTGTGCGAGCTCGAGTGCCCGATGTATCCGCAAAACTGCTGCGCCAATTAGTCGCCTTTATTCAAGTGGTGCGCGACGAGAATATTCGTAAACTCCCGTCGATTAGCGAAACGATTGATTGGGCGCGCGCCTTGCTTTTGTTGCACGCTCCCGTGCTCGACGAAGACATGGTCCGCAATACGTTAAACGTTATTCTCAAACGACAAAGTGATATCGCTGAGATCGCAGGTAAGGTCGAGGAACTCACGCAAGTCGCGCTCTCAACCAAATAATTCACTGGCTTTCAATGGAGCGAACCCTCACCGATTTCATTCGCGCCCTACGTGCGGCGGGTGCTCCCGTCTCAAGTGCTGAGGCCATTGACGCCGCGAACGCCTTGTCCTTAATCGGTTTCGAGGATCGGCAGCGAATGAAGGATGCGTTCGGCTTGGTGCTCGCCAAATCGGAAGAAGAAAAAATCATTCACGACCAGATGTTCGAGACTTTTTTTCGACGCAAATCGGTTAACGTCTCGGACAGTTCGTCGACCGATAAGAAGGGTGCGAAAGCCAAGCATGGTGATGACCTAAGCTCTGTGCGAAGCGCTGAACAAAAGGACGCCGAACAAAAGGCTGGTCAGCTAAGTTTTCGAGAGCTCGCGTTCAGTGATGATAGCGAGCGCATCGCGACAGCCATTGAGCGCGCGGGGGCCGCGGCGGGTGTTGACGATATCCGCTTCTCAACTCAGCAAGCATTTTTTGTACGCCAGATGCTTGATCGGCTCGGGGTCGAGGCCTTTGATCAAGAGCTGAGCTCGAAGATGGGCGACCCGAAGCGCAAGGCTCAAGCTGAAGTCAAGAAACTCAGCGAGGCGCGCGCGCTTTTGCAAAAGCGCGCGCGCGAGTATGTGGAGCAACGATTCGAGCTTTTTGGCCGTAGCGCAACCGACAACTTCATGAATGAAGTGGTGGCGAATCGCGAGCTTGCGCAGCTCGGGATGCGCGATATGGAGCGGATGAAAGTTATGGTGGCACGCATGGCCAAACGACTGGCTGTGCGTCATTCTCGTCGTCGTAAAGTGCGCAATCGCGGTCAACTTGATATGCGCCACACCATGCGTGCCAATGCAGGTCACGATGGTGTGCCCTTTGAGCTGGTCTGGAAACACCGTCGCAAGGATCGTCCAAAGATTGTTGCCATTTGCGATGTATCGGGATCGGTATCGCGCTACGTCCGCTTTCTGTTGTTATTTCTTTATGCGCTCAAAGATCAGGTGACTGATCTCTCCGCATTTGCCTTTTCGGCGCGTCTGAAGGAGGTGGGCCACGAACTCGAAAGTATGTCTTTCGAGGCCGCCATGGACCGCATCATTCATGAGATGGGTAGTGGCGGCACTGACTATGGGCAGGCGCTTCAGGACTTGCAAGACCAGTACTGGGATTCGATTGATCGACGCACAACCATTTTGATTCTTGGTGATGGCCGATCGAATCAGGCCGATCCTCGTCTCGATATTTTCCAAGAGGCCGCGGCGCGCGCCAAGCGCGTGGTGTGGCTATGTCCTGAGCCACCGGGGCGTTGGGGCACAGGGGATAGTTGTGTGTTGGAGTACAAACCATTTTGCACGAGCATGTCGTACTGCGCGACCGCCTTGGATCTTGAACAGGCATTGGATGAGGTCTTGAATGCCTATGATTGAATTCGCTGAGAATTGGCTAAGGAAGTTTGACGAAGCCTTAGCCTCGCAAGATTTTCGCGGCGTCTTGAATCTCCCTGCCCTGATGACGCAGGGGCTGTAGCAGGTCCTTCAAGCCATTGTGATCGATCTCTGCCATGAGTGCGAGAAGTCGACCGATCTCGCCTTTTGGGAAACCTTCGCGCGCGAACCAATGCAAGTAGTTGCCGGGAAGATCGGCAATGAGTCGCCCTTTGTATTTTCCAAAAGGCATCTCTAAGGACACTAATTTTTCGAGGTCGGCAGGCTGCATTTTTTCCTCTCCTGAGGGTGCGTCACTCGGTTTTCCACGAGAAACAGCTTGAAATACTAACAAAGTCCGGTGCGGTCGCACTTGCACCTTTAATCTGGCTGTTGTTAATTTTTGGACTGGCTCGCTATTTTCCGATGCTTCCCGCCACCATTTCAGTTCAAACCGGCCTGGCTCTAGGCGTTACGTCTATTTGGCTATGGATTGCAGTCGCCCCAAGTCGAAGCGACTGGAAGCTCGCGATGGGGTATTGGCCAAGCGCTCTGGCTTTTCTCCTGCTCTGGTGTGCGAGCCTGTACACGCTTGCAAGTGCTTGGCTATAAGAGAGTTGCGCTGGAACTTCTTATGTTTTACTGTGGGTAAGGTCGGGGATTTGACAAATTTGGCGAGCAACTGAGGTGTTCAATGCGTAGAAGTGTTTCAAGAGAATTTTGGAATTTCTTAGGGATAAGCTCGCTCTTGCTGAGTCTTCACTTACCCTTGGCGGCGCAGACTTCGCAAGCTGAAATTGGTGAGTGCATCTTAGTAGGGCGCATCAGCGGGTTTGGTCGTTGGGCACCGCGCCAACCCCATTTTGAATTGCTAGACGACAAGGGGCAGCAAGTCATCGATGAGTCCGCCGAATCTTTGGCAAGCGTCAAGCAAGTACGTGTCAACGCCCCAGCCTTACTGGTCAAATGCCATCGCATTCAAGCGGCGCTAAAGAGCGTGCCGAGCGACATGTTGCCAGCCATTGCAGCGGGCTCAGAACCGCTTGGCGTCAAGGCCCTCTCCTTGGTGCCCGTCGGAATTGGCGGTCATTGGGTCGAGCTCGAGCTTGTTTTGGTGCAAGAGCGCGTCACTAAAATTCCTGCGGAAGCGAACTAGTGAAGCGCTAATGAAGCGCTAATGCAGCGCAAATGAAGCTTCTAGCGAAGCCGAGATTAAAGGGGGTAAATATCGGCGTTCGAATTTCGGCCTGGGTCCGAGCCTCACCATACTAGGTTAGAAGCTTGGAAATGACCTCTGCGGCTTCGATACACTGAGTACGTGACACATCCAAGTGGGTCAGCAGGCGAACCTTGTTGGGTCCCAAGGCATTGATTAGGATTGAATTTTTCCTTGCCGCTTCGACCAATTCAGTGGCGCTAAGTTTTGCGGCCTTCAGCTCAAACATCACGATATTGGTGGGCACTATTTCGCTGGCCAATTGAAGGCCAGGTAGTCGGGCAATTTTTGCCGCGATAAGACGGGCGTGCTCGTGGTCTTCTTCGAGCCTTTCGAAGTGATGCGTAAGCGCATGGTCGCAGGCGGCCGCAAACATGCCGACCTGACGCATAGCACCACCAAGCATGCGACGATGGCGAATCGCTGCATTGATTAACGCCCTGGAGCCACTCAGTACGGAGCCAGCGGGCGCGCCGAGCCCTTTCGAAAAAGCCACGGAAACGAGATCGAAAGGGACACATATTCGCCCAGGAGAAAGGCCGGTTGCAATACATGCGTTCCACAGCCTTGCCCCGTCGAGGTAATAGGCCAGGCCCAATTCCTTGCTGGCCACACCGATGGCTTCAATATCGCTGAGGCCCCATACAAGACCGCCATGACGGTTATGAGTATTCTCGATCTGTACTAAGGTGGTACCCGGAATCGGTAATACCGGTGAATGACGCGGTTTGACGTGCCGACGGACATCTTCAGCGGTGAAAAGCCCTCGAGAGCCGATCTCGGTAAATTGTACGCCGGCGTTAGCCGCCGAGCCCCCGGCTTCGTGCCAGACCGAGTGTGCCTCAGTCCCGACCAAGACATCATCGCCCGGCCGGGTAAGTACTCTGAGCGCCACTTGATTAGCCATGGTGCCGGAAGGCAACCAGAGCGCCGCTTCTTTGCCGAGCAGCGCAGCTACCCGAAATTCTAGTGCGTTAAGGGACGGATCGTCACCATATTGCATGTCTCCGACCGGTGCTCGAGCCATAACAGCTCTCATAGCATCGGTCGGTCGAGTGACGGTGTCGCTTCGTAGGTCAATCATAGAAATCCAGTCTGAACAGAAATTACGCCTGAATTACGAGGGTGAGACTCCGAGTTCTGCGCAGAGCTTAGCTACCGTGCGCTTAAGCGATGCGACCTCATCCACTAAGTTTGCGACGTTCGCCTTAAGCGCCGCAAGCTCGCTGATGGTGATCTCGTCATTTTCTTGCGAAAGGCTTGACGACGACGAAGAGGCATCGTGCACAAGCTCACCCGAGAGCAGGTGCGCCCAGCGATTTTCTCTTGAGCCCGGTCGGCGCGGGAGCTCAACAACTAAAGGTCCTGCGGAACGATCGCGAAGCTCATGCAAAAAGCCTTCCACCGAGGATATGTCCAAAAACTTGTGGAGTCTTTCACAATTAATGCGCAGTTCACCTGGGGTCTGTGGGCCGCGTAGCATGAGGGTTGTGAGGATGGCGACCGATTGCGAGGGCACTTGCAAGACGCGCGCGATATTTTGCTCGAAGCGGGTCACTCGGTTGCCGCTCACCTCCATGACCAAAGAGAGGCTCTTAAGTTGGTCGATCGCCGCTTGCACCTCTGCGTCGCTTGCATTGAGGACCGGGTCGCGACTGGTCTTTTGATTGCAGCCTGAGACGAGTGCGTTTAACGACAAGGGATAGGTGTCTGGCACCGTATGCTTTTTCTCAACAAGTACACTGATGACACGAGTTTCAAGAAGCGACAGAATGGGGAGAGGGTTTTGCAGCATTGTGGCTGGTCCAGCTTACTCGGTTTTCCTAAGCAGCATAGCCAACTGCCGTGATTGTGCAATGAGTTGGCCCTGTGAATCCCATAGTAGTCCGTCCTCAATCATTCGCCCGTCAGCCAAATCTTGCGTTCTAAATTGCGCTTGAATCCAACCAGCTACTGGCTTGCGGCGTACGTGCACGGTAAGCTCAATTGTGGGTACCCATCCCACTAGCCCCAACAGGCCAAATATTGCGGGGGGGAGGGCATCGGCGAAGAGCAGGGCGGCCATCGCATCCGGGGGGCGCCCATCCCGAAAACGAACCCAACCTGAGATTTGACCTTTACCCAATTCACCGGGCCCCGCTTCGTCGGGGTGTAGCCTGATTTCCAGGCGATCTAAAATTCCTAAGGACACACCCTGAGCCGCGCCGGATCGAGCCAGACACTGCTCGGGCGAAGGAATGGGAGGTGGCTGAATGGTCAGCGGCGCGTCACCTGCTGCGCCAAGACGACCGAAGGCCGCCATGAGTTCTAGTCGCGCTTTGCCGTCTTGAATTAAAGTGGCTCGACTCGTACTGATATTTTTGCCGGCGCGTAGCAGGGAGGTCGCTACTTCACATGCCTCATCGCCGATACCTGGGCGCAAATAGTGCGCAGTCACGCTGAATGGGTCGGGATGGTCTGGGTGCAATTGACGCAATGCAGAAGCAGCCAAGGCCATCAGGTAACCGCCGTTGGGGTTGTCGCCAATGTTCCAGTTTGGATAGACTTGTCCCGTATATCTGTCGCCAGCTTGCGCTTGAAGAGAAGTCTCTTGATCGAATTGATTCATTAACCCACTTATTGCACGGAATTGAAGAAATATTTATTGATTGTGTTCGGGCGGACTAAGCCAGCCCCTTCGCGCCAAGCACCGCTTTCAACCACGTTTGATCAACATGACCTAGAGCAATCTCCGTAGAAATTCTCTGTTCTTTCGCGCGGCTTTGGCGGGCAGCTTCGATGAGGGCGAGCGCGTCAGATGGAGGAAAGCTCAGCACGCCGTCTTGATTGCCCACGACATAGTCTCCAGGTGAAATAACCTGCCCACCGATTGCGACCGGGACGTTCACTTGGCCGGGTCCGTTCTTATAAGGCCCGCGATGATTGACTCCGCGCGCATGACAAGGAAAACCTGCCGCCTCAAATTCGGCGCGGTCACGCACCGCGTCGTCCACAACAAATCCAACACAGCCGCGTTGCATCGAATACTGCATGATCAAGTCACCGACCAGAGCGTTGTTCAAGTCGCCGCCCCCATCCACGATCAAAACATGGCCGGGCAGCAATTGCATGATCGCCTTATAAATAATCAGATTATCCCCAGGGCGGGTCTTCACGGTAACAGCGGTTCCAGCAAAGTGAACAGGCGCGCCTAGCGATTGAAGTCCTTTGCAACCCTGGGTGCGAAACAGATTGTCGCTGAGCAATGCGACCGGGTATTGAGCAAGTTCTTTCAAGACCGCAAAGGGGTCGACAGGTTGAGCGGGGTGAATAACGAATTCTTGTAGGCTCATGATTGTTCTCAATCTTCTTCGAATGCTTTTGCAGGAATACCCACGGTCACACCACCATCAACAACGATGGTTTGGCCAGTCAGAAAGGTACTGGCTTTGGAGGCCATGTAAATAGCTGTCCCAGCGATTTCATCTGGTTCGCCGATGCGTTGCAAAGGGGAGTCCTTGGTACGTTTTTTCAAGAGCACGGGATTACTCCAAAGCGCCTTGGCAAAATCCGTTTTGACCAGACCGGGAGCGATGCAGTTGGCGCGTACGCCGCGTGGTCCCCATTCCACCGCGAGGTTTCGCACGAGCTGCATATCTGCGGCCTTGGATAGGCCATAAACTCCTAGGGTGGGTGATCCGCGCAGGCCTCCTATCGAGGACACCACGATGATCGAGGCATCGGCTTTGTCAACCATATGAGGGATCGCCATATTGCACAGCCAAAAGTTGCTGCGCACATTGGAACCCATGATGCGGTCGTAGGCTTCGTCGCTGATGCCCGCCGCTGGCCCGAAATAGGGGTTGACGGCAGCGTTGCATACCAATACATCGATGCTGCCCCATGCGGCCATCGTCTTGTCGACCAAGGCTTGTAACTCCGCCTTGTTGGCAATATTGCAAGGAATAACCATCGCCTGACCACCGGTCGCGCGAATCTCTTGTGCCACAGTTTCGCAGGCCTCAGCTTTGCGACTTGATACCACTACCTTAGCGCCGTGTTCCGCCATGCGCAGGGCGATGGCCCGCCCAATGCCTCGGCTTGAGCCGGTGACGATGCAAACTTTATCGGTAAGATCAAATAGCGACATGGTTAATCTCTATGTGTTGGGTCAACAGAGGGGCTGATTGATCAAGGCAGTTTAGCGGATCCCCCTGTTAAGATCCTGGCTTCCTTTCGAAAATCTAAGCTTGGCATCCAACAAGAAACTCAAATCAATGCGCCTTGGCATTTTGGCCCTATGTCTACTTTTTGTTTCCTGCGCTACTCAAGTGAAGCCTGGTGACGGCAAATTGCTGCCGTCCATTGCATTTCAAAGTAACGAGTTAAATCCATCAAACGGCGGCCAGTTAATCACCGGCGAGGCGCTCCGTGCGGGAGACATTATCCTGACCGCTGATAATGGCTTGAACTCGGCCGGAATCCGGTTGATAACACAATCTCCGGTGAGCCATGCAGTGCTTTACTTGGGGGGTCAGCAGGTCGCTGAAGCGGTAGGCGCGGGCATCCGGCGTCGTAGCATCGCCGACCTACTGGCCGAGGAGGTCACGATTGTGGCGTTCCGGCATCCGAGTATCTCGGACGAGCACGTGAGCAAGATGAACTCCTTTGTCGCCAAGCATTTGGGGCAAAAGTACAACTTCACAGGAATCATACTGCAATCGCCTTTCGTGATTGAGCGGCGCGTTTGTGAGTTGCCACTCGTGCCCTCGTTGGTTCGTGATTTTTGCATTCGCGGCCTAGCGGTCATTCAATTGGGCCTGGGTCGCAGCGATCAATTCTTTTGCTCTCAATTTATTCTCGAAGCTTATCGACAGGCTGGACTTGCTTTAACAAGTGCGGATCCGCGCTTGATTAGCCCGGCAGATTTGCTCCATATGCGGGAAGGCGATGTACCCTCGGTGCGAATAAACCAAGCCTTACAGTATGTCGGGCATATGAAAATACCTGCCGAGCCAGTGGCAATCAATAAAACGAGCCCCTAGAAGGCTGCCAGCCAAAGTCAGAAAGGATGGCAGCCCGAAGGGTTTAGCCTCCGATATGCATGTTGAACTGCGCTCCAGTGGAAAGTTTGCATTGCCCGGTACCCAGGGTCGCAGAGTTCATTTGATAGCGACAATTGATGTAACTGCCTCGATTTCCCGCACCATTCGCGATGCCGTCTCGCGATGAATTGGAAACACGTGTGGCTTCACCATTAAAAATTTCGCCATTGATGTTGGTACTAAAAGTGCCGCGCCCGTTAAGATCATTCGTGACGATTGCGCTAACGGTGCCATAGACTGTTGCGAGCTCATTGGCCGGATACAGACGAGCCACAAAGGTTATGGAAGTTGGGGAGGGCGGTGGTGCTGGGGTGTGAATCACCGGTCCTGAGCCATAGGGCGAATTCACCGGCACTACGTAGCATGCAGACAGTAGGGTCGCCGTTGCCACGCTGATTGCTAGCAGAGCTGCGCTGCGTGGTAGAGACCGCGAGCTGATTAAAGTCCTACAACTATGATCGTGAGAATGCGAATTCATGTGATTCCAAGTGACCCAAGCACATGCTTGTGAAGCCAGTGTGCGCGCTGAAGCCCCCGAAGCCTCGGGATTTGGACGAGGTGGATCGAAACTCTACTTGAGGTATCGAAATATGAAACTATCGCGCAATTGTTGTACGCTCTAGCATTCAGTGACATTATTATTTTGAAGGTCCGCTAATGATTGATCTCTATACTTGGGGCACACCCAACGGTCGTAAGGTTTCAATAATGTTGGAAGAATGTGGCTTACCTTACAAAGTACACAAGATCAATATTGCTCAGAACGAGCAATTCTCTGCGCAGTTTTTGGCGCACAGCCCAAATGGAAAAATCCCTGCGATTATGGATCCGGCGGGGCCGGAAGGCGAAGCTATTTCCCTATTCGAATCGGGTGCGATCCTGGTTTATTTAGCCGGGAAAACGGGTAAGTTCATGCCCAAAAAAGTTCGAGGAAAATATGACGTGATGCAATGGCTCATGTTTCAGATGGCGAGCGTGGGCCCCATGTTTGGTCAAACCCATCACTTCATGCGGGCTGCGCCGGTCGAGGTGCCCTACGGGGTGGAGCGCTACCATAATGAAACCAGGCGACTCTACGGCGTTATGGATAAGCGGCTTGGTCAGTCGCCATTTTTAGCGGGCGAATACTCGATCGCGGATATTGCAACCTATCCCTGGGTTGCACGCAACGATTGGCATAAAGTCGACTTGGCCGAGTTCCCCAACGTCAAAAACTGGTTTGAAGGTATCGGTACGCGAGAAGCCGTTCAACGTGGGATGCTAGTCCCAACCTAATGTCGGCAGCGACTTCGCTTAATTGCCGAACTAAGCAGTGACCGTCATTGAGACCTCGCCGAGCTCGGTGGCGAGGTAGCGCACTGAATCACCAGGCTTGGGGAACTTGGTGGTGATGAGGCTTCCGGTGATGACGAACTCCCCAGGTTTTAGCGACCGTCCGCGCGAAAGTAGATGTCTTGCGATCCAACACATGGCCTCCAAGGGGTGGCCGAGAACATCTCGACCATACCCTTCGCCTTGCAGCTCCCCGTTGATAAAGGCCTGGCCATGAAGAGCGCCTAGATCGATGCTGCGCCAATCGCGCCTCCATTGCCCGAGCACAACACCATGGTTCCAAGCGTTGCCGGCGGCCAAGCTTTTTAGCGTTGCTCCGTCGTCCTTACCAAAGGCTGAGTAATCAGCGTTGAGGTCGTCGACCAATTCAAAGGCGGGAGCTACGGCCTCAATGCATTGTGCGATGCTGGCCAAGGACAAAGCATCCTGTGCTGTGACTTCTCGAGAAACCAAGAATGCAATTTCGCATTCGAAAGCCATATGTACAAAACTGCTTTCGCTCAATGCCGCGCCGCTGGCGTAGGTTGTTGTCGAAAGTACGGAGCCTGCGACAGAGTCGCTATAGCCAACGAAGGCCCTCATCTGTGGCGTGGTTAGGGCGATTTTGTAGCCTACCGGCCTGGCATTTTCGTGAGTGCAACACAGCCCTACATACTGGTCCGCGACATCGTAGGCTTGACCCATCGTAGGTGGCACATGGCCACCGCTTAGAGCCGCAAAAGGCTCCCGAGATACTTTGCGTTGATGCAGCCAAGCTGCCGCTGCCTTAGCCGAAAAATCCGAGCCCATAAATTTCCTTTGCTCAGGGCCTACATTTTGAAATCGAACCCGACTTCGATAGGAGAGGTTTACCTTGTGAAGAGTAGCTTAACTAAACCCAGGCTAAGGATTGGAAAGGCGAGCATGAGCCCGACCCGTATCATATCCCAGGCAAGAAACGGAAACACGCCTTTATAGGTTTCGTTCATCGGCACGTCCTTGGCCAGATTGTTGACGACGTACACGTTCAATCCTACTGGTGGCGCAATCATGCCAATACCAACGGTCATCAGCACGAGAATTCCGAACCAAATCGCTTTCATTTCAGGGCCAAGACCATAGATCTCCAGGCTCATCACGGCTGGGAAAATCACGGGTATGGTGAGTAGCAGCATGGACAACTCATCCATCACGCAGCCTAAGAGGATGTACATGGCCAAGATTGCAGCGTGCAAGGTATGGGTGAGGTCACCGGTCGAAAAATCGACTAATGCAGCTCGATAGTAAGCGCGAATTTTAGGCTGAGCATCTTTTAACCAGACCTTGCGTCCCGGTGTCGTTAACGAGACTAACTTGGTGCGACGATTAGACTCGTCTGTGAGCACTTCGATGTGCCCGTTGCGCACCATGCGGGTGATCAGTCCGGCCAGGTTTTGACGACTCATGAGTAGATATCGCGCCAGATCGCCGATTGACATACCGCCGCCTTTACCCTGTGCGACTTCTGGACGCGACAGCGCTCCAAGCACTGCCCATTGCTGGGTTGTAATGCCCTCAGATTCGACTGCCTTAGTGCCTGTTTTGTGCAACATATTGGCACATTGATACAGCCTGAAGAACAAGCGATTAGCGATTTCATGTCTGGCAAAGTCTTGATTCTTATTGATACTCATCCATGCACTTGAAATTGAAAAAATAGTTTGTCAAATGGGCCGTCAGTCGATAATATTATCAAATATAACAATATATTGCTATATTGCACCCGGGAATTTAGAAATGAAGCGATTCGCTATATGAATCCCTATTTGAACGACGACCTGGTCGCCTTGGCCGATCAGGCAAAGCGTTTTGCCACTGAACAAATCGCCCCAGGATTTTTGGCGCGCGATCAGGATCGGCGTTTGGATCGTGATCTCATGGCAAAAATGGGTGCGCTGGGCTTTATTGCTCCCGAACTGCCGGAGCTTGTCGGAGGCCTGACGATTGGTGGCCTCGGTCTCGGCAGTCTCGCGGCGGGTGTCATTCACGAAGAGGTTGCCCGAGCTGATTTGAGCCTGTCCTACATTAATTTGCTGGCCTCGCTTAACGGGCAAATCTTGGCAAACTTTGGTAAGCCCGAAGTCGTTCAGCCCTGGCTGACGCGCTTAATTCAAGGTAAAGCCCTAATCGCCATCGCGTTGACCGAACCGCGCGGCGGTTCCGATGCTGCCAACCTTCAACTTAAAATGACGCGCGCTCATGGCTCTCATCAAGGCCCTCAAGGCATGGTGGATGGTGAGCATTTCGTGTTGAACGGCGAGAAGACTTCCATTTCTGCGGCCGATCAAGCCGATGCCATCGTGGTGTTTGCCCGCTCGGGGACACCGCAATCAGGCGCAAAGGGCGTTTCGGCATTGCTGGTGGCGAGCAATACCCCTGGATTGACCAGAAACCGGTTTGATTGTCATGGTCAAAGAGCGATTGGTCGAGGCTCATTGTTTTTCGACAACGTGCGCGTTCCAGTGGATCACTTATTGGGTGCAGAAGGCAAGGGTTTCGTCCAAGTCATGCAAGGCTTCGATTTCTCACGAGCCTTAATTGGTCTTCAAGTACTGGCTGTCGCTCGTGCCGCTCTCGATGAAACCTGGGCCTATGTGGCCCAACGCCAGGCGTTTGGAAGCGTGCTGTCGAGCTTTCAAGGGGTGTCGCATCCCTTAGCCGATTTCGATACTCAGGTGACTGCGGCTCGTTTGCTGTGTTTGCAAACGTTGTGGCTAAAGGATCATGGTCACGCCCATACGGCGGAAGCCGCAATGTGTAAATGGTGGGCTCCTAAGCTGGCCTATGATTGCGTTCACCAGTGCCTGCTAATGTATGGTCACGCAGGCTATGACCGTGGCCTGATGGAACAACGGCTAAGAGATATTTTAGGGTTTCAAATTGGTGATGGTACGGCGCAGATTATGAAGACGATTGTCGCGCGAACCCGGGCCGGTCGGGCTGCGGTTCCAATCTAGAAAATCGCCACAAAAACGAGTAAAACGAGTAGACAAACCCGATGGACTTTGATGCAATTTTGTTGCCGGCACGTCGCGCTGACGCAATCAAGTCTGGACTTTGGCATGATCGCACGATTAATGATGATCTTGCGCGGGCCGTAGAGGAGTGTCCCGATAAAATTGCTTTGACCGCAGTGCAGGTGGAGAGTGGCGAAATTCGGACTTTTACATACCGGGAAATGGCAACCCTTGCAGACCGCATCGCTATAGGTCTGACGCGACTAGGCATTGCCAGGAACGATATCGTCTCGGTACAGTTACCGAATTGGTGGCAGTTCACCTTGACCTACTTGGCTTGTTCACGGATTGGGGCAGTGATCAACCCATTGATGCATATTTTCCGCGAGCGTGAATTATCGTTCATGCTCAAACATGGCGAATCGAAAGTAGTGATCGCGCCTAAGGTATTTCGCGGTTTTGATTTTGAGACGATGCTCGAGAGCTTGCGGCCGCAATTGCCTCATCTAAAGCACGTTGTGAGCGTCGGAGGTGACGGTGCCAATAGCTTCGATGCCTTGCTCAGCCTACCCGAATGGGAAAAGAGTCCAGAGGCGCAGCACATCCTGTCCACCTATCGACCTGGCCCGGACGACATTACTCAATTGATCTACACCTCTGGAACGACCGGAGAACCCAAGGGCGTGATGCACTCGGCCAATACGACGATGGCGAATATCATTCCGTATGCAAAGCGTTTGCGCTTGGGTTCCGAGGATGTGATTTTGATGGCCTCCCCGATGGCCCATCAAACTGGTTTTATGTATGGCCTAATGATGCCGATTATGCTGAGGGCATCTGTCGTACTGCAAGATGTCTGGGAGCCGAAAATTGCGGTGGACTTGATTCGAAGCAAGAGGGTGAGCTTCACCATGGCGTCCACCCCCTTTCTTACCGATATGGCGCGAACGGTGTCTGAGCAAAGCCAGGGCGTTCCCACCTTAAAGACATTCCTTTGCGCAGGTGCGCCTATCCCGGGGCCTTTGGCCTAGTGAACAATGCTGGCTTTCTACGCGCTGGGAGACTCGCAGAGGTCAGCCTTGAAGACTGGAACGCCGTGCTTGGCGTGAACCTCACGGGGTACTTATTGTGTGCCCGAGCGTTCGCTTGCCAGATGCGAGCCACTGGTGGGGGTAGTATTGTTCACATTGCTTCAATTGCTTCTAATTTTCCTCAAACCAATAGTGGTGCCTACAGTGCCAGCAAGGCTGGCGTTTTGTTGCTCAGTCGTCAAATGAGTGTGGAATGGGGCTTTGATCGTATCCGCAGTAACGCTATTTGTCCGGGCATGATTCGCACTCCTTTGTCTGAGAAGTTCTACGAGGAGCCTGGCTTTGAAGCTAAACGTGCGGCTATTACGGCAAGTAAAAGAATTGGTGAGCCAGCCGACATTGCTGACGCTGCTCTTTTTTTGTTGAGCCCCCGAGCGAGTTACGTGAATGGCGCCGAGTTGGCGGTGGATGGCGCAATGTCGGCGATGTTGATGGATAGCGTGCCGCGTCCAGGGTTTAATGAGATTGGAAAGTCATGACGATCACCACTGTAGAAACTGACCTGGTCGTTATTGGGTCTGGAGCAGGCGGCCTGTCCGCAGCCATTACGGCAAAAAAACATGGTCTCGATGTAGTGGTCGTTGAGAAGGAAAGTGTCTTCGGGGGTACAACGGCCTTGTCGGGAGGGGTACTGTGGATACCCGGTAACTCCCATGCCAAGAAGGCTGGCGTGAAGGACAGTCTCGATGAGTCTCGTATTTACATGCGTAATGAGACTGGTCAGTTTTTCGATGAAGCCGCCGTAGACACTTTTTTGAAGAATGGTCCGGAGATGGTGGACTTCTTCGAGTCTGAAACCTGTGTCAAGTTCATCCCGACTCTATATCCTGACTACCACCCCGATGTCGCAGGGGGTGCGGACATTGGTCGTTCCATCCTGGCCGAGCCCTTTGATATTCGGGAGCTTGGGGTCAATATGAAGCGGCTTCGTCCACCGTTGAAGACCATCACATTTATTGGGATGATGTCTAACTCTTCGAACGCGGACTTAAAGCACTTCTTTCAGGCCACTAAGTCTCTAACATCGGCAATCTATGTGGCCAAGCGCCTGGTGAATCATCTCAAGGAGTTGATGCTTTTTGGGCGGGGTACCCAGGTGACCAGTGGTAACGCTTTGGCTGCACGCTTGGCAAAGGCGACGCTAGATCTCGGCATCCCGATCTACACCAGTACTCCGGCCAAGGAAATCTTGAAGGAGGGCCAACTTGTCGTTGGAGTGCGTGCATTTGGCGGCCAGGCTGCTGAACTAAAGGGCGAGATTCTTTTCAAAGCCAGAAGCGGTGTGATCCTGGCCTGTGGTGGTTTTCCTCAGGACACAAAAAGAATTGAAAAAATCTACCCGCATTTGGTACGGGGTGGTGAGCATTTCTCGCCATCTCCGACGGGCAATACCGGTGATGGAATTGGTATGGCAGAGGCTGTCGGTGGCAAGTTTGAGGCCCGATTTAAACAAGCCTCAGCCTGGATGCCAATCTCGAAGGTGCCCAATGGTGACGGTACCTTTGGCGCCTTTCCTCATCTGGTCGACCGTTATAAACCCGGCGTCATCGGTGTCCTGAAAAACGGTCGGCGTTTTACAAATGAGTCCAACTCTTATCATGACGTAGGCGAGGCCATGATCGCTGCCTGCGCAGTTATGGAGGATGAGAGCAAAGAGACGGCCATGTGGTTGATTTGTGATCAACCGACCATTAAGAAATACGGACTTGGCTATGCAAAGCCAGCCCCTGTGCCCCTAGGTGCTTTAATTAAAAACGGATACTTGGTAAAAGGTCTATCTCTGGAAGATCTCGCCGCGCGCGCGGGAATTGACCCGGCTGGACTCCAAGCCACCATTGCCCACTACAATCATGGTGCGCTGCAGGGCGAGGATCCCGAGTTTGCACGTGGCAGTACGGCCTTTAATCGCTATCTGGCGGATGCCAACCACAAACCCAACCCCTGTGTTGCACCGATCTTGCAAGCCCCATTTTACGCTCTTAAAGTCATCATGGGCGACCTTGGCACCTTTGATGGATTGCGTACCACGACAGTAGGTGAAGTACTCGACCGCAACAACCAGGTTATTGAAGGTCTATATGCATTAGGCAATGATCGTGAAAGCGTGATGGGGGGCAACTATCCTGCGGCTGGCATTACGCTCGGTCCAAACATGACGTTTGGCTACGTGACGGCCAGACATATTGCGGGCGTCGGCAGCTTTGTTCGACAGGAAGTTCAGCGAAAAGAGTTCAGTCTGATCGAGCGCACTTAGGATTCCAGGGCTCGATGGGGTTCGGGCGTAGAGTTGATGTAGTGCCTAAATCATTTCTCCGCCCAGGGCTTCTGCCAAATCCGGGATTAGGCGACCAAGCTCGGCCGTTGTAATAGCGACATCGCTATCGAACTGCTCGTCCTTGTCTTGGGTGCGGTCAGTATCGAACACGCCTTCAAGAAACTTTATTTTCTTTATTTGCATTTTGTCTGTGAGAACTAAAGACACGCGTTCGTCCCAGGTAAGTGCCAGCCGGGTCGGCACTTTGCCACTTTGCACATGGCCGCGAACCTCGTCGATATCGAGCGCATGCTTGCTATAGCGCACCACCGCTTGGGTATCGTCATGGGCCTTGAGTTCGGTTTCGCGGTCGACCGTAAAGCCCGAAGGCGCTTCCTGCTCAGTCAGCCAGGTCGACATGCACACCGCCGGTGATTGGGTGGTCTGTACACGCACCATACCGAGCCCTTCGATGCATTTGTTGAGGGCGCTTACAACTTCGTCTGCTCGACTGTCGCTGCCTGCGTCCAGTACGAGGCGATGAGCCTTCGGATCGATCCAGACCCAGACGGCACCGCGCTTACTGAAGGCCTGTGGAAGAAGACTAATGCGAGTTTCTTCGCGCAGGTCCTTCATTTCTTTTCGACCCGGCTTACGTCCCTCAGTCTCTTCGATTCGAGCCGCTCGCTCCTCCGCCATACGACGCACCACATTCGCAGGCACAGCCTTCACCTCAACCATGAGGCGCAACATCCATTGACCAGCGACCGCCTCAATCAGCGGACCGTCTCCCAGCGCTCTTGGGGCAATCCAACCGACTGATTTTTCTTGCGAGGGAGAGCATTCCAGGAAGCGCAGGGGCTCCAAGTTCTTCTCAACGATGGCGAGGCTTGGGGACCAGCTGGGCGAAAGGCGAAAGATAACGAGATTCTTGAACACGGAATTCCTGGGGTGAATTTGCTCTTGCGCAAATTGCCCAAGGCGCCGCGAACTCCACAAGGGAGAGTTGGCGGGGCGCTGATTTTACCCTGTTAGTGTTTTTCGTGACTGCTACTCCAATGGCATCCCAAGCGCGCGCATGGTTTTCCCCCAGACGGCAAGCTGGTCCCTGATTTGATCAGCCAAGACGAGTGGGCTTGAGGGCTGTGGGAAGAGCCCGAGTTTTTCATATTGTTCGCCCACATCAGCTCGACGCATGACACCACCGAAGTCACGCGAAATTCGCTCGACCAAATCAGCGTTCATTTTGGCTGGTCCTAGCAAGCCGCCCCAGGGCATGATGTTCACCAAGGGTTGACCCGCTTCGACCATGGTGGGCACCTCTGGCATCGCACCCGTACGTTTGGGTAGCAGCACCGCGATGGGTACGAATTTCTCTTTCAGTAACTGCGGCACGATAGCAGGCGTTGCGAACATGACCGGAACCCTGCCGCCAACAAGGTCGATGACGGCCTGGGCTTCGCCTTTGTAGGGCACGTGAGTCATATCGAGTTTGTTGGAATGAACGAGTTGACCCATGGCAAGTATGCCGGTGCTGTTGCCGGTAGCGTAGGTCAACTTACCTGGATTGGCTTTCGCATAGGCCAGGAACTCTGCCATATTGCGGACCTTCAGGCTAGGCGAAACCATCAGGTAAAAGGTGAAAATACAAAAGGTCGAGAGGGGTGTGAAATCTGTAGTAGGGTCATAGGGTGGGTTACGTTTGAGCGAAGGAACGTAGGACATTGATGTGGCGGTCGCAAAAAACAAGGTGTGTCCATCGGCCGGAGCCTTAGCGACTTCAAGCGCTGCCACCGCTCCATCTGCCCCGGCCCGGTTGTCGACCACGACGGGTTTGCCGAAAGCGTTGCCAAGATGGACGGCGACAATACGGGCGCCAAGATCGGCCGCTCCGCCTGCGGGAAAGGGCACCACCAGTCGTACGGGTTTGCTCGGCCAGTCCGGCACGGACTGCGCACGTAGGGGTAGGCTCGATCCCAGGGTAAGGGCCGCGCTGGCAGTGAGCAAGTGGCGGCGAGTGAGTGGGTGGGTGGGGCGAGATGCTGTGAAGGGGGTGGATGGATTTACTGCCGAAAGGTCGTTCATTTTCATCAAGCGCTCCGGGTTCGAAATAGGTTTTGGGTTGTGGTGGAAATGGTCTATGACTGAAAACGCCGAGACGATCCATTCAGCATACAAGCTGTCGCGTCAAGTCGGAAATTGTCTTCGATGATCCGCTTACGCTCCGTGGCTCTACAAAACTCCGGGCAAAGATGATATCTTCACGAAAAGCACTACCAAAAGATCTTGTGAAAAACACAGAGGGAAGCGGGGACAACGTGACTGAAAAAACGACGAGCACCAAGACTAAAGCAACTTTAATGCATGGCTTCGGCTTCGGCTTCGGCTTAGGTCGCCGACGTATCGTGCTCGGTGGCACGGCAGCGTTGGGGGCCGTGGCCGTAGGTTCAGTGACAATCTTGCCTTCAGCTCAGGCGCAGGGTGCTTGGCCGAACAAACCCATCCGTATGATCGTGGGCTACACCCCTGGTGGGTTTACCGACAATATGGCACGGATCATTGGCGAGCCGTTGGGTCGTGCGCTGGGCCAGCAGGTGATTTTCGACTATAAGCCTGGCGCAAATAGTCAAATTGGTGTGGATTTGATGGTGAAGTCGCCCCCCGACGGCTACACCCTAAGCACCGTGATCGCGGCTCATTCTGCGAATCCTTCGCTCTACCCAAAGATGCCTTTTGATGCCCAAACCGATATTGTCACAGTCGCGTTGACGGGCGTCGCCCCTTTGATTTTGGCCGCGAACACTAGCCTTCCGGTCAATACCATCGCCGAGTTAGTGGCTTACGTGAAGGCTCGGCCCGATCAGTTCAATTTCGGCTCAAGCGGCAATGGAGCTGCGGCTCATTTAGCCATGGAAGCCTTCAAATTGCAGTACGGGTTGAAGATGCAGCATATCCCTTACAAAGGAACCCAACCTGCCCTGACCGATCTGATTGGCGGACAAATTCAATTGCTGTTTGACGTTCCCTTAGCGATGGCGCCACACGTTAAGGCGGGAAAGATCAAGAGCTTGGGCATGGCGAGCGAGAAACGCTTGCCCGGATATCCTGACTATCCAACCTTCGCTGAAGGAGGAGTGCCCTTTATTGCCAATACATGGTCAATGGTTTTGGCACCGGCAAAAACGCCGAAAGAGGTTGTGAGTCGGCTCAACGCTGAGATCAAGAAAATTCTGGCAGCCCCCGCGATTCGCGAGAAACTGGAAAGCACTGGCGTGATGCCGGGATGGGGAAGTGCGGAAGAGGCGGCGGCCTTTTTGGCATCGGAAGTGACGCGCAATGCCAAGGTCATCAAAGATGCTGGGATTAAACTTGACTCCTAAGGGGCGGAGCGATTAGGTTTATCGAATCGCATAGGGTCGACGTTCAGACTAACGACGAAAACGAGCGGCTTTATTACGACGGCCGTCACCCGCGGGGCCTATCAACTCCCCAGTCTCAATCGCATCTTGCAACCACTTGCGGATGGCTTCAACACCTGGTAAATCCTTCACACTGATCGTGCGACTGCCGCGAATAGCGACACGCACTTCATTGATGGTTTCGAGCATTCCAAGGCTCGGCTGATCTTGCCAAATCTTGACAGCTTCGTCGAGGCAGGCCTTACGCACCGGATTCATGAATTTGATTCCAGGCGCAATTTCTCGTTTTGAGGTGCCTTGTAAAGACACGGTAGTTGTTTAATTTTCTGATCCATCGCCTATTTTCGCACGAGGAGGTTGATGACTTTTACTTAGAGGGCGCGCACCTGACTTCGAGGTTGCTACGCTTCAAGCGAAAGTGTCAAGTCTTGGAAGGCAAGGTGATGGGTCAGTGTGATTTCTGGCATATTGCACTAACCCCTTGATCGCTCTGGTTTTGTCCAGATCAGATTTCCAAATTTTGCCGTTCTGAAGGCTCCATGAGCAACCCCGTCCCGCGACCACTTTCTCCCCCAGCCCTGCCCTTGGCTCCCTATGTTGTTTTGGACCTGACCATCGCTCGGGCTGGCCCCACTGCGGTGCGTTTGCTAGCCGATTGGGGGGCCGAGATTATTCGTATCGAGCCGCCGCCCGAGCGCGACCGTGGCTCGGTCACCGGTCGGCGGCGCGGCTCCGATGAGCAGAACCTGCATCGGAATAAACGCAGTCTCATGCTTGATCTCAAGTCGCCTGAAGGCAATAAGGTTTTAAGGCAGTTGATTGAGCGGGCGGATGTCGTGGTGGAAAATTTTCGCGCGGATGTCAAAGAGCGACTGGGGTTGACGTATGACCAATTGCGCAAGATCAATTCTCGCATTGTTCTGGCCAGCATCTCGGGCTTCGGCCAGGACGGCCCCTATGCTGAGCGTCCAGGCTTCGATCAAGTGGTTCAGGGTATGTGCGGCTTGATGTCGGTCACCGGAGATAAAGGCGGGGGACCGGTTCGTGCCGGTATCGCCATCTCAGACACCACCGCCGGGATGTTTCTTGGCCAGGGAATATTACTGGCTCTCTTGCACCGCGAGCGTACGGGTGAAGGCCAATGGGTTTATACGTCCTTGCTGGAAGGCATGCTTAATAAGCTCGATTTCCAAGGGGCACGTTACACCATGGATGGTGAGGTTCCCCAGAAAGAGGGTAACGCCCATCCCACTCAAATTCCGATGGGCACCTTCCGCGCTAAAGATGGCTTGGTCAACATTGGTGCCAGCACGGCACGCATGTGGCCGGCATTTTGCAAGGCGCTTGGCGGCGAGGCAATGTTGGCAAACTCTTTGTATCAAACCATGCCCAGTCGTATTCAGCATCGCGCCCAGCTCGATGCCGATGTCACGGCTTTGACCGAGAAATTCACGGTCTCTGAGTTGGTTGAAAAACTGAATCCGGTGGGCGTGCCCTGTGGTCCGATCAATACCATTGGTGACGCTTTTGAAGACGTACAAGTGAAACATTTGCGGGTCACACGGGTGGCGCAGCATCCCGCGATTGGCCCGATTCAATTGCTGCGCTCGCCGATCAACTTGTCCGGTTTTCCACAGCCTGAGCAGTTTGCGCGGCATGGCCCTGACCCGGGTGAGCATAGCGCTGAGCTATTGTACGAGCTAGGTTATACCGAGGCTCAAGTTGAAAGTTTGAAGGCTAGCGGAGTGACGGGATGAACCCTACAAACGAGAAAACAATTCAAGCCACGAATGCCGAAGGTGGTTTGCCAGATCTTCAAATCTCGGGTGCCCAGGCCACAGTGACGTTCCGTCGAGCGGCCCAGGCCAACCGCCTTGGACCAGACGATCTTGAAGCTCTTGCGGCCCATATCCAAACCGTCAATCAAAATAGCGCAGTACTGGTTCTCGTCATTTGCGGTGAAGGTAAATACTTTTGTAGTGGATATGACATCGGCCAAATTGGATTGAATCGCGTGGTAGATTTTGAGTCGGTTGTGAATGCACTCGAAGATGCTCGGCCAGTGACAATCGCTCGCATTCAGGGGGGTGTCTACGGTGGTGGTACCGACTTATCCCTTGCCTGCGATTTCCGTATTGGTACCCCTGCAACTGAGATGTTTATGCCCGCGGCGCGCTTAGGCTTGCATTTTTATCCACGTGGCATGGAGCGATATGTCAGCCGACTAGGTTTGGATCAAGCCAAACGACTTTTCTTGACTGCCGAGCGTATCAATGCTCATGAGATGAAGGCGATTGGTTTTCTCACCGAGTTGGTCGAGGCCGATATGCTTGATGTGCGCACGCAGGCGCTCGCGAACACACTCTGTTCCATGGCGCCCCTGGCGATCACCGGAATGAAAAAACATCTCAACCATATCGCGACGGGTAAGCTCAATCTGGGCGATTTGAAAACCGATATGTCCCGTGCCGGTGCATCCGAAGATCTGAAGGAGGGCCGCCAGGCCTGGCTTGAGAAGCGTGCACCGAGCTTTAAAGGTTACTGACTCATGAGACGAACTCTGGTGACTGCGTTGGCAACGCTCACGCTCACGCTTGCGTTTAGCGTTAATGTTTTGGCGCAAGCTAAGCCTTGGCCCAACTCACAAATTCGTATGTTGATTGGCTATTCGCCGGGCGGAGCCGCCGATATTATTGCGCGCATCTATGCTGACGCCATGGGAAAGCATTTGGGCCAGAACATTGTGGTCGACAATCGACCGGGCGCTGGCAGCACTCTTTCCTCGCAGTTGATCGTGAGTGCTGCACCTGACGGGTACACGATTGGGCTGGGCACCGCCACGATTTATGGCATTGACCAATACTTGTATAAGGTCAAGTACACTCCAGCGGACTTAACGCCGATCACTCAATTGACCACGGCGCCGATGATCTTGGCGGTCAATAAAAGCCTTGGCGTGAGCACCATTGCTGAGTTTGTGGCCTACGCCAAGGCCAATCCGGGCAAGCTCAACTATTCGTCGTCTGGCACCGGTGGCTCGCCACATACCGTTGCGACCATGTTCGAGCGGGCCGTTGGCGTAGAAATGACCCATGTGCCCTTTAAGGGCGGGGCACCCGCCTTATTTGCAGTGGCTCAGGGTGACGTGCATTTCTCCTTTGGCACCGCACCTTCTGTCTTGCCGATGGGTCGCAAGGGCCTAGTGCGCATGCTTGGCGTGAGTAGCGAGAAACGCTCGGCGATTGCACCCGACCTTCCAACCTTGATTGAAGGGGGCCTTCCGGGTTTGTCAGATAGTTTTTGGTTCGGCCTTTTCGCACCTGCTAATTTGCCCAAAGAAATTGCCGACAAGCTTTATGCTGCGGCGATCAAGGCCTCTAATGATCCGCAGGTGAGGGAGCGATTGCTGGGCAGCGGTAACGAGGTGGCCACGTCTACATCACCGGCTGCGTTTCATAGCTTTGCTTTAGTGGATGGCAAGCAGTCCAAGGAGCGCATTGAGGCCGCTAAGATTCGACCGGATTGATGGGGGCTCGCCCCTACCGCTTTGGTTGGTCAATATCCCAGGAGCAAATTTACTTGATGTTGTAGTGGCTGGCCCAGACGAAAGCGCTCGAGATTTTCGAGAAAACGCTGATTACTTCGCGGCACCATTTGCGATTGCGATCTGCCCGACAAATGCATGGTAATGTGAACATTGTCCATTGCCCACAGGGGATGCTCCGGGGGCAAGGGTTCAGGCGTGGTGACATCGAGGAACGCCGCGCGGATCGTTCGGCCCTGCAACGCTTCGAGCAGTGCTACTTGGTCGATCACCGAGCCGCGCGCAACATTGAGTAGTACCGCCGACTTTTTCATCGCCAGCAATTCACTACGGCCAATCATATGGTGGGTTTCAGCCGTGGCTGGCACCGCCAGAATGACCCAGTCGAACTCGCCTAGTTTTGTGCGCCATTGATCGGGCCTCAGACTCTTCCCGCTACCATCATCTGAACGCCTGACGACCGTGACCTCAACTTGAAAAGCTTTGAGCCGTTCCTCGACCAATTTCCCTATGGCACCGTAGCCGAGGATCAAGGCTCTGCTGCCAAACAGTTCCTGAGTTCCTGGCGCCTCGGCAAGCCACTCGCGGCGCTGCTGCGCGTGAACCACCTCTCGATAACCCTTGGCAAGGGAAAGCATACCCATCACCACATATTCGGCGATGGTGATTGCATTAATTCCCGCCCCGTTTGTGAATACCACGCCACGTTCCCTAAGAAAGGGCAGGGGGATGCCGTCGACCCCGGCGTAAATTGAGTTAAGCCACTGCAAGCTAGTGGCCGCGTGGACAGCTTCGGCCATCTCTGGCTTAGTGCGCATATCCAGCCAACCAATCTGGGCTCCAACAACCGCTTCAAGTGCTTGCTCCTTGTTCGCAAACCACCGTGCATCAATCCAATCTGGCAGGCGGTGTTCTAGGTCTCTCTTGACCATGACCGGAAGCACGGCAATGATTTTTTTACTCATAGGATGATCGACTCAAGGACGTAGTTGTTGAGGAAGGCGTGCGAAGGGTTTGGTAATGATGGGTAAGGGCCTGGAGGTCGAGTCGCGTGGGTTCGTCAGTTAGGCAAATGAAGTCACGGGTTCTTTGAGCGTTGCGCAGTGTGGCCCGCCACCGACCCAGTTGGCGCTAATCGCATCTACAAAGAGCAATTGCCTACCCTTGAAAGCGTTCTCGAGAATTCGTCCGACACGATCTTGCGTGGCTGGAGCCGTGCCGTGGCTGAGGTAGTCAGGTGCGACGACGATGTCATTGGCAATCACGAAATTCATGTAGCTCGCCGAAGCTACTTGCATCACTGTGTCACCCTCACGGCGACGTTCATGGGGTAGGAAGAAATCGGCCGTCCATTCCTGTGACGAAGCACGCTCCGCGGCTGCAGAAAGCAAGACGCGCCGCTCAATGATCTTCGGCATAGGTACTTTGATCACCCTGAGGCGCTCACCCGTTGGACCGACCACTCGCGAAAGAACGTCGAAGTTACGCTGCATGCGCTGCCGGGTCAGACGGGTCACCGGATGAAGCGCAACATCGGCATCGTCTGGCCAAGCCAGCAATATGGTATTGGCGTCGGCAAAACGCACGAACTCATCTGTATGCCCGCCCGTGCCCCAAGCCACGTAGTTTCCCACAATGGTCGCACGACCTTGAGGGTCTTCGGCAAGTCCTTCAAGCAGCCATATGACTTTTCGAACACCGGGCAGAGCCAGAAGTGCTTTTTCTAAAGCAGTGATCGACATATTGGGATTGCGTTGCTTGAGTAAACTTTCGTTGGCAATGATCAGACCCTGGCCATTCACTTCGATCGCACCACCTTCGATGAATATCTTGGAATCAATCATCGTCGCGCTGGTCAGGCGAGCGATCTCGCGCCCGGTCTCGTTTTGAGACTTGCCCGAGTCGCCAGAGCAGTACTCGATTTGATCTGGATTGCCTGAATAGCGACGCTGACACCAGCCCGGAAGACCATAATCACTCCATTGCAATTTTATATGGCCCAACCGGCCGTTGGAGCCAAGAGCCATTGAGCTCACATCGCGCAAGAAATACTTAGTCAGTGGGTTGATAAAAAATTCGATGTCACCAATACTGATGCCACGCTGTCCGAGGAGCTGCCTTGCTGCGCGGGCGTCCTCTTTAGTGGCCACCAATAGTTTTATCCTTACGTGAGGCAAGAGAGTCTGAACCAGTGAGACGGTTAACTCTTTGTGCCCTGTGTCGTAACTGAGCCAAAGCGCCCGGGTAGGCTCGAACTCGCCCGGTATTCGATAGGTGGTGGGCGGCGCCGAGGCCTTACCTGCGGTGATTCTTTGCGATGCACAAGGCTGCACAATGCCATTGAGGAGTGCGAATGCCGTGAGACTCGACAACATGCTGCGGCGCTTGGTTGAATTTTGGCTTTGTATAGTCATGAAGTTCGCCCAGACTAGATTTTCTCAGCGATCAGAGCCAATCGTCAAACTAAATTTTGACTGCGATTATTACCAGTGCGAAAATATATTAGCAATTTCGTTTTGATGACTTCAAATAAGAGCGCATCAAGATGCTAAAGAATCGGACTCGCGACTCCCGGGCAGTTGCCATAGATAGCTGCGGAAACCCGCGAGAGGTTTTTGGATAAAGCCGGTAAGATCTCTTGCCTGCTCAATACGCTAGATTGGCAGCCGCACTATAGACTTCTTTGATCTGGGCGCGAGTAGTTGCTTGTCGGTCCGTTCGAGACGCAAGCCCCGATTAATCCATTAAATTCGTCAATCTAATAAATACTCGGAGACTTTAAATGAGTAGTACAAAATCAAAGATCTTGTTGGTCGCGGCCGCGCTGGCCGTGTCGTTCAACATCAGCGCCCAGAACCTCTCCATCGCAACCGGTGGCACGGGGGGCGTCTATTACCCCTTGGGTGGGGGCATTGCAGCGGCTTTGTCAAAGCATGTTCCCGGCATGCAAGCTACGGCCGAGGTAACCGGGGGATCGGTCGATAATCTCAAGCTGATTGGCTCGGGAAAACCCTACATCGGGCTGGTTATGACCGATGCCAGTCAAGATGCCTACCGAGGTGAGGACAAATTTAAGGGCAATAAGGTGCCTCTGCGAACCTTAATGATTCTATATCCCAATCGCATGCACGTTGTCAGCGTTGAGGGGCGCGGCATTGCCAAAATGTCAGATCTGAAAGGGAAGAGGGTATCAACTGGCTCGCCTGGCAGTGCTACAGAAGTGATGGCTTTTCGCCTGATCGAAGCTGCCGGTCTCGATAAAGACAAAGACCTAAAGCGAGAGCGCCTGGGTGCGGCCGAGTCCGTGAATGCGGTAAAGGATGGAAAGATCGACGCGTTCTTCTGGGTTGGCGGCTTACCGACTGCTGCCGTCACCGACTTGGCCAACACCCCCGGCACCAAACTTAAGATGGTGGACCATGCTGAGGCTGTGGCTGCCATGAACAAAAAGTACGGCAACCTGTATGTTGAAGATGTCATCGCCAAGAGTGTCTACAAAGGCATGGACACCGACAACAAGCAAGCGACCGTGATGAACATCTTGGTCGCCCACGAGAACATGGACGATAAAACCGCCTACAATATTGTGAAGACGATTTTCGATAAGCGCGATGACCTCATCGCGGTTCACAAAGAGGCCATGAATTTCAAGCTTGAGAGTCAAAGTCAAGCGGCCTCGCCGGTACCTTTTCATCCCGGTGCTGTGAAGTACTTTGCCGAGAGGGGCATCAAGCTTAACTAATACCGTCCATTTCCTTTTGCGCAACCCTAGGTCCGCCTCGCCACATGACTCAAGCCTCTCAGACCAACCCTTCCGTTGCGCCCGATGTGATTGTTAGTACCGCCGCCCTCAGTAAAGCTGAAGAATTTATCGAAGCCGAAGAGGGCGCGGCCAATAAACTGAAAGGTTGGCTTGCTGTTTTCGTGACGGCACTGGCCTTTGTAATGTCAGTATTTCATTTGTACACTGCATACGCGATTGTGCCTACGCAAACCTTGCGCCCGGTACATGTCGGCTTTGTGCTGTGCTTGAGCTTCCTGTTATTCCCTATAGCAGCCAGGTTTCGCCATCGCATCATGTGGTGGGACTGGTTGGCAGCCGCCATGTCGATTGGCATCGTGCTCTATTTAATTCTCGGGGGCGATGACTTCACAGACCGCAATACATCACCAGCGCCTTGGGATATTTTCTTCGGTATTGCCCTCATTGTGCTGGTCATGGAGGCGATGCGGCGCACCAACGGATGGATCATGCCGATCATCACCTCGGCATTTTTGCTCTATGCCTTGTTCGGGCCCTACCTGCCCGCACCTTGGACTCACAAGGGCTACGAGGTGGGCCGTTTGGTCGGCGTAATGTACATGACCTTAGAGGGCATTTTTGGGGTGGCCGTCGACGTCTCGTCGTCCCTGATTATTTTGTTTACGATCTTTGGCGCCTTTTTGCAGTTCTCGGGTGCAGGCAAGTTTTATATCGATTTTTCTTTCTCGGCAATGGGTGGCAAGCCTAAAGGCGCGGGACGTACTGTGGTACTGGCCTCCTTCCTTTTGGGCGGACCTTCGGGTTCTGGCGTGGCGACGACAGTCACCCTCGGAGCAGTTGCTTACCCGATGTTAGCTAAAGTGGGCTATGAGAAAAATGCTGCGGGAGGTTTGCTGGCAGCGGGTGGCCTAGGCGCGATTATTTCGCCGCCTGTACTGGGCGCCGCGGCTTTCCTGATCGCCGAGTTCCTGAAGATTTCCTACCTTGATGTGCTACTCATGGCCATCATCCCGACAATCCTTTTCTATCTCGCATTATTCTTAATGGTAGAGATTGATGCTCGCAAATATGGCATGGGCAACACCAAGTTCGACAAGGTCGACTCGGTCTGGAATCTCACCCGTAAATACTGGTTTCACTTTCTATCGCTAGTTTCGATTGTCGCTTTCATGATGTGGGGCTTTTCGCCCGTGCTTTCGGTATTTTGGGCGACCGTCGTATCTTTCTTGACCAGCTTCTTACGACGCGAATGTGCCCTTTTCTCCTACGATCTGTTTCAGGGTAAGGGGTCGCTTAGTAAGCACCTGTTCCAGTCGCCCTTCGTCAAAGCCATGGAGGCTGGCTCAGTCGGCGTACTGAACGTCGCAGCGACCTGTGCCGGTGCTGGCATTATCGTGGGCGTGGTCACCCTCACGGGACTGGGCCTAAAGTTCAGCTCGATCGTGATTGATTTGGCAGGCGGCAGTTTATTGCTTACGGCAATATTTACTTCGCTGGTGGTTTGGATTGTGGGGCTGGCGGTGCCTGTAACGGCGTCCTACATTATCTGCGCGGTCATCGCCGCACCGGCACTTATCAAACTTGGCGTGCCCGATTTTGCGGCCCATATGTTCATTTTTTATTATGCGGTGCTTTCCGAGGTGTCGCCACCGACCGCGCTGTCACCGTTCGCTGCTGCGGCCATTACGGGCGGTGACCCGTACAAAACCACCTTGCAATGCTGGAAGTACACAATTCCTGCCTTTCTGGTGCCGTTTATGTTTGTACTCGACCCAAGCGGGCAGGGACTACTACTGATGGGTTCCAGTAAAGCCTTGGCCGCAGCCAATTGGTGGTCAATAGCTCTGGTGACGTTCACTGCGGCGGTCGGCATTGCCGCGCTGGCCGCAGGTTTTCAAGGTTGGGCTTTCAAGCGAACCACGCTCCTTGAGCGCACAATGCTGATTGTCGCTGGGTTTGCATTGGTGTACCCAAGCGTGGTTGCGGATGCCCTGGGTTTCGGACTGGTACTGGCAGCACTCGCGATGCAATTTCTAAGACGGGAGATGCTAACGGCCTAGGAGCTTGGGGTTGCTACCCTAGGGTCCGACTGCTAGCTTAGTTATCCTAGCGCTTGCGAGCAATCCCCAAGCCAATCACTCCCAGTGCAAGCAATGCGAGGGATCCCGGTAGCGGAACGTTATTATTGTTTCCGTTGTTGTTAGTACATTCGGGCAAGGACGGGTCGGCCGTACAAACTTCGACGGCAGTTCCTTGGACTCCCACAGTGAATCCGTTCCAAAACTCGTTAGATGTACTGCGCCAAGTTAATGTATCGAAGGTTCCCAAAAATCGAAGGGCACCATGAGGCTCGGTACCGCCAACATTATTGGCGTTCAATTGATATTCAAAAATGCCTCCGCCCAGATCCACAACCACTTTAGAGGCACCACCACAACCCCAAAAACCGCAGGCATTTCCATCTACGCCGCCTTGACTCAAAAGATCGAAATCTTGATTGAATGCGTAACCATTGCCATTAAGACTCACATAGGCAAAAACGGGATTTGCGACCAGCTGGGAAAATTGCAGCGTTTGCGGCCCTGAAAATTGAAGTGCAATGATGTCGCTACCGGTCGGTCTGTTGTCCACTAAGGTACTGGTGTAGGGCGAGGTGGGGCCAGTACCCCCGGTGTAATAGTCCGTCCCGCCGGAAGGCTGGTAAAAGCCTACGCCACGTGCGTTGGTGTAGGTCGTCGTCACCGTTGAGGTGGGCGTGGTGATGGTGCCTTGAGCACGAAAGCCGACACCGGGATCGAGATCGGTACCCGTCCAATTTGTCCAATAGAAAGGTACGGCTTGCGCCACGGCCGCGGTTGTGGCCAATGTGATTGCGAATGAAACTCGGGAGAAATTCCAAAAGAAGCGTTTTTTCATGGTGCAGCCTCAATAAAATGTTTGAAATCGTCAAGCATCTGAAGATTTAGCAAGAAATATGCCAGTTTTGTGAGATTTTTTACGCCTCGATGTAACTATTTGTTTCACTTGAAAATTTTTTAACGGGAACTGCTGACAATCTTTTGACCGCAATTTGTGCCCGGTGATTTTGTGAATAACTGTAAAAGAATTCGACAAAATTGCCTGAAAAAAACTGGAGGAGCTTGATCCAATACTTGGGTGTATTGAGCGCCATTTTTTGGTGCCTTAGATACTTTCGTAGTTAACCTTTACGAGCTCAGACGATTCCATCTGTCGTTTGCGTTCAAGACAAAAAACTAACAACAGCTCATGATTCGTGACAAGTCGTGTAATAGGCACGTCAATCAAGAGGTCGGCAGATTGAGTCTCCCTTTTTCCGATGGAGCCTTTGACGTTGTTGTTTGCCAGTTCGGCGTCATGTTCTGTCCGGACAAGGCTGTGGCCATCTCGGCGGCGCGGCGTGTACTGCGTACCGGCGAGACCTTCATCTTCAACGTGTGGGATGCCATCGAACAAAATGAGTTCGCTGATGTGGTGACGAAGGCGCTCGCGGAGGTCTTTCCCAGTCTGATCTGTAACAGCGGTGACCTGCGGCTAATCTACTTACCACGATACATTGCGCACAGCTTGTGGCCATCGAGATCGCGCACATAGGCCAGGTGCATCGCCCCCATAGCGCCCTCGCGTAGACCGGGTGCTTGTTCGATGGACTGGCCACCCTGTGCAAGGGCAGCGGCGTGAAACGCCAGTACCTGCTCAGGCGAACTGCATTTAAACCCGATCGTTCCGCCATTGGCAAAGCTGGCAGACTCGCCATTAATCGGCTCAGTCAAACAAAACGTGTTGCCTTCATGCCGGTAGAAGAGCCGGGTATGTCCCGTGCCCGAGACATTGCGAATGGCGTCGCCAACGCCTATAGTTCTGAGTACAGCATCGTAGAAGCTCTTTGATCGCTCAATGTCATTGGTACCAATCATTATATGGCTGAACATATCGACTTTCCTGGGGTGATGGTGGATGAAAAAATAATCGCTGCTTTAGATCCGTTGTGACATTTTGACGGATGCGCTTGTTGAAGGTACAAAAGCTCTGGGCCCGTGGCCGATGACATTAGAAACACTCCTTTGCACCAAGTCTACTGGTCAAACAACTTGTAGGCCTGCGCCGCTTGATCGAGTTGCCAGCGATGCGTGAAGAGTTGTACGAGAAAGAATAGACGTTAATACGGGAAGATGATAGATCATAGACCCTTAATTATTCTCACGGACTGTTTCAAGAAAACGCCACGGCCCTTCTAATCATGGGTTGCGTCTATGTAGCGTTTAGTTTGTATATGGGCTTTACTCAGGCCGGTGTTGATAACTCTGCGCACATTGGAGGGTTCATTGCCGGTGCACTGGCCGCGATTGGTTTACCTGAGCGTTTTGACCGCATTGATTTTCGTCGATTTGGCAGACTTCGTTTAACGGGCATCACCGTACTTTTTGCTGTGGTCGTTTTTTGCCTTTGGCGCTTTGTACTTGTTTCCTCAGGTATCCCCGAAGCCTAGAGCGCAAGCAAAACTTTCCATTCGCGAGGTTGTAAAGCAGCATCATCAGCGAGGCTCCACCTTGATAGGAACGGCCAGGGTGCAGTATTCGCCAGGGCCTACGCAAGCAGGTCGACCAGGCGCGGACGCCGCTGCTTTGCGAGCCTACGATTTCTGCGGTGGTTCAAAAGTGTTGGTTTGGAACCCCAGAATCGCCGATGGCCCTTTGGAGAATCTATCTGGCGCGATGAGCAACTGAGTCATTACAACGCTGGGGGGCGTTTCATCAGCTTCCGACCTTAGCCTTTCTCCCTCGACAAACACCGCGAAGAGGGTACCAGTGATCCTCTTCTCGGTGCTTCATCCTGAGAACCAATGCGCCCAATAGTCCAGGCAAGCCCGAATCTTGGGTAAGCGATGCTTACCCGCCAGCATAAAGGCACTAATGGCTAGCGGAGGTTCACCGGCATAGTTCTCCAACAGCCGCACCAAATGACCCTCCTTGACCAGAGGCTCAGCCACCACTGACACGATTCTTGCGACACCTAGACCAGCCAGGGCCATCGAGGTCATGGTAGCGGAGCTGTCGGAGCTAAAGGCGCCGCAGGCCTGAATCAGGGAAGAGTCGTCATTTGCAGGGTCCTTAAACAACCAGTCGTTCAGATGAGCATGCAGACTATTGGTAATCAGATGATGTTGCTTTAAATCGTCCGGCTGTTTCGGATGGCCCTTTCTTCGCAGATACTCCGGGCTCGCATACACTTGGCGCGAAAGCGTGCCCAGGCGTCGCATCACTAAGGTATCGCTGACCGGCTCCCCGGTACGGATCGCAAGATCGAGGGACTCCCGTGCAATATCGACCAAGCTGTCATTGACTCTAAAGTCCAACCTTAAAAGCGGATATTGCCGATATAGTCCGGGAAGGCTGTCCACCATGGAATGCTGGGCCAATACCGAACTCATGCCCACTCGGACCAAGCCGCTGACCTCGCCCTTGCTTTGACTCATCGCTGCATCGAGTTCATCTAACTCCCCGATGATCCGAAGGGCATGGCGATTCAAGGTTTCCCCCTCAGGCTTCAGCGATAGGCCGTGGGTGCTTCGCAGTATCAGTTGAGCGCCGTATTCCGCTTCCATTCTTTGAAGCGCACGCGATACTTGGCTGACCGCAACATTGCGCTCTTGTTTAGAAGTTACACCGGTGACGAATACGACCAAATTTTCAAAAGAATCCGCCGCCAAGCGAGCCATGACAGAATCGAAGCGCTCAAGGCTTTTTGGGCGGTTCCTTGGTTTGCTGCGTCCCCGATCGAAAGAGTCACTAAGCGCTTTTATCAAGCCTTAGAGAGACATCGCCAACTTCGCTTGAAAGAGGAGGCTTGCAATGCCCATTCTTAACGTTAAAACCAGTGCACCCCGATCCGCAGCAACGAGCCAGAAAATCGCCGCTTTAGTGGTCGATCACAGTGATCAAATCCTGCGTAAAGACCGCGCCTTGACGGCGATTGCGATTGAGTACGTCGATCCAGCGGATTGGATTATCGCCGGGAAGAGCCTTGCCGATTGGGGGCAGCACGGTATATTTTTGGACATTCGCATCACCGACGAAACCAATACCAAGGCCGAGAAGGCCCGTTACATCAAGGCCGCATTTGAAAGCTTCGAAAGCCTATTAGGTCCGCTTCACGAAGAAAGTTATATTCACGTTCATAATGTTCGAGCGAGCTCCCATGGCTATGGTGGAAAAAGTCAGGAGTATCGATATCAACATGCTTAATGCGAGCACAATTCATTGAAATACTGAATTGTGAGACCGTAAGAAAATTCTATGTCGTGCGAAACAGCCAGATCAAGAGGATCTGGCTGGAATGGTCGGCGCCACTTTCTATTCAGGCAACTAGCGGCGAAGCCTAGCCACCCTGAGTGTTCCCATTCCAAACATCCCCAGACCGACGAGAGCTGCCGAAGCGGGCAGCGGAACTGTAGTGATTACTAAGCGGAAGTTGGTGTTGTACCTACTGTTTTCAACGCTGTCGGCCAACTGATAAGTACCGGCTACGAACATAGGGTTGGCGGTAGAGCCCGCGAAAATCTGAGGTCCGGTCTGAGAAATCACCAGTTCGTTACCTGCAAGGTCAGCGATGTCCATGCCACCCAAATCGGTCGTCGTATAGAAAAAACTATCCGCCAAGAACACGCCATCAGCGCTAGAACCGGCTTGGAAATTCGCAGTTTGAAAGCTATTTTGGCTACTCGCTGAAGGTGTCGGGTTCGAGTCTAATTCGAAACTGAAACTACGGATGCCGTCGGTCAGAAAAAAGTTCAGCAATTCCGCATGTGCACTGAACGGCATCGCTAGCAATAACGCGGTCAAAAACGTAATTAATTTGGCTTTCATCAATGCTCCTCTGTTTCCAGGAAGCAACGCACAAAACATGCCATATCAAAAAACTCAAGAAAATCAAGCGCCTACCGTTAAGATGGTTTTTAAAGTGTAAAAAGTTTCGACATGCGGGCATCTTACAACTTACTTGACGAAGTTGAGGCTTCGCTCCACTCTTCTCAGTTCCCGAGTTTTGTTGGAGTAGTTGGATGAGTGTTCAAACGGTTTTGCTTACCGGCTTTGCTCCTTTCGATAAGGAGCCAATCAACAGTTCTTGGGAGGTCGCACGGGCTTTGAATCAAAGCACACTGCGTGTGCCCCGAGCGACATCGGCTGGTTCGAAGGGCGCAATCCAAGCCAAAGTGATCGCCCGCCAATTGCCTTGCGAATTTGATCGTTCCCTCGCAGTTTTAGCCGGCTTGATCAAGCGCCATAAGCCCGATCTCATTGTTGGCCTAGGTCAAGCTAACACCCGACATGATTTTTCGGTTGAACGAGTGGCGATCAATATCAACGACGCGCGTATCAAGGATAACGCGGGTTTAAAACCGATTGACACCAGTGTTGTGAGAGGTGCACCCGTAGCCTATTTCTCCGGTTTACCTGTTAAGGCGATTGTGCAGGCGGTTCGCCAAGCAGGCATCCCTTCATCGGTGTCGCAAAGCGCAGGAACTTTTGTGTGTAACCATACTTTTTACGGACTCATGCATTTGCTGGCCACAGAGTATCCCAATAAACGCGGCGGGTTTATTCATTTGCCCTTGCTACCCGAACAAGCCGCTCGTATTCCTGGTTCGCCCAGCCTCGGACGCGATACGATACTGCGCGCCACGCGTATTGCCATCGTTACAGCCCTAAGCCTGGAGCGTGATCGTCGCTTAGGGGGCGGCTCGATTGATTGATTTCTCAACACTACGGGAACAATGTAGAGGAGGCGGGTGCTCTCCCGCAAATCGCTCTAAAGCCGCGGCGATTTTAGAATCGCTAAGCTTGCATTCGACTAACTGAGAAATCTGTCCAGATTCGATCAAGCTAAAATCGACCTCTGCCTGATCTTTTGTTCGTATGTAATGCAAGTCCAGTTCTTTGCCCAGAACATCGCGTTGGTAGTGAGTCCATTTTAAGAGATGGGTTGCTAGCAGGTTTTCGAAACGCAGGCCATCGTCACCGCGTACCATCCCCGAGTCGTAAAAGTAAACTTTAGGTGCTTTTAGCAAGGAACGAGCAATATTTTTATGCCACGGTCTAACGGTAAAAATAATGTAGAGAGCTTCCAGTACTTGCAAACCGCGCGTAATTGAAAAGTTATGCGCCAACCTGCAAGGTTTCGGCCTGCATGCGGCGGTGCGTTGTGGTGCCGGGAAGAGAAAGACCCTGGAGCGGCTGTGTCGTTACATTGCCCGCCCAGCGCTCGCCAATGAGCGGGTGCAGTGCAACGCGGCAGGCCAGGTCGAGCTGAAGCTCAAGACGCCGTGGCGAGACGGCACGACGCATCAGGTGATGT